>CAJYAD010000025.1 GCA_913064775.1 uncultured Albidovulum sp.
TCGTCCGCAGGGACACTTCCAAGGGTTCCCTCTCCATCAAGCTCAAGCGCGCTGGCTGGGACGAAGCATTTTTACGAAGCATACTCAATGGCTTGAAGGTCGACTGAAGCCAAATGCGATTGCCCTGGCGGAGAGATTGCGATGCGTATCCTGTTCGTGGAAGATGACCCAACCACCTCGCGCAGCATCGAATTGATGCTGACCCATGCGAACCTCAACGTCTATTGTACCGACCTGGGCGAAGAAGGCATCGATCTTGCCAAGCTTTACGATTACGACCTGATCTTGCTGGATCTGAACCTGCCCGACATGTCGGGGCATGAGGTCCTGCGCCAGCTGCGACTCTCGCGGATCGAAACGCCGATCTTGATCCTTACGGGCGACGACGCAACTGAAAGCAAGATCAAGGGCTTCGGCTTCGGCGCCGACGATTACCTGACGAAACCCTTCCATCGCGAGGAGCTGGTGGCGCGCATTCATGCGATCATCCGCCGCTCCAAGGGCCATGCGCAATCGGTGATCCGCACCGGGCCGGTGACGGTGAACCTTGACGCGAAGACTGTCGAGGTCGAAGGGAAATCGGTGCATCTGACCGGTAAGGAATATCAGATGCTGGAATTGCTGTCCCTGCGCAAGGGCACGACGCTGACGAAAGAGATGTTCCTCAACCACCTCTACGGCGGCATGGATGAGCCTGAATTGAAGATCATCGACGTCTTCATCTGCAAGCTGCGCAAGAAATTGTCGGAGGCGACGGGCGGCGAGAATTACATCGAAACCGTCTGGGGCCGCGGCTATGTGCTGCGCGATCCCGCCCCGGTCCTGTCGGCTGAAACCGGGCCGCAGCTGGCCATCGGCGCCTGAACGCCGCGCCGCCGTCCACTTCCGCTCCGGCACCATTCGCGGCTGGACCTCGGCCCCTGCGCCTCCTATCACTTTCCCGGCCAACAGACCCCCGGGGAGGACAGGATGCGCCCGGCCGAAAACATCGCCGTAGAAGAGTTGACCGAGGGCCAGGCCCGGGCCGAACTGGCGCGGCTGGCAAACGCGATCGCGCGCGCCAACCGCACCTATCACACCGAAGATGCTCCCGAGATCTCGGATGCCGCCTATGACGCGCTAAAGCGGCGCAACGCGGCGATCGAGTCGCGCTTTCCGCGGCTGAAACGTGCCGACAGCCCCTCGGACCAGATCGGCGCGACGCCGTCGGAAACCTTCGCCAAGCTCCGCCACGCGGTGCGGATGCTCAGCCTCGCCAATGCCTTCGACGACGCGGACGTGACCGATTTCGACGCCCGCATCCGCAGCTTCCTGAACCTGCCCGCCGACGCCCCCCTTGCCTATACGGCCGAGCCGAAGATCGACGGGCTCTCGCTCAGCCTGCGCTACGAGAACGGCGACCTGATCCAGGCCGTGACCCGCGGTGACGGCGAAACCGGCGAGAATGTGACGCAAAACGCCCGCACCATCGCCGACATCCCCCAGCGCCTGACCAGCGCGCCCGAGATTTTGGAAGTGCGCGGCGAGGTCTACATGAGCCACGCCGATTTCGAGGCGCTGAACGTCCGCCAGGCCGAGGCCGGCGCCAAGACCTTCGCCAACCCGCGCAATGCCGCCGCCGGATCGCTGCGCCAGCTCGACGCGACGATCACCGCCGCCCGGCCGTTGAAATTCTTCGCCTATGCCTGGGGCGAAACCTCCGAGCCGCTGGCCACCACACAGATGGGCGCGGTGGCGCGGCTGGCCGACCTCGGGTTCTCGACCAACCCGCTGACGACGCTGTGCAACACCCCGGACGAGATGCTGGAAACCTACGCCCGGATCGAGACCCAGCGCGCCGACCTCGGCTATGATATCGACGGCGTGGTCTACAAGGTCGACGATCTGGCCCTGCAGGCGCGGCTGGGGTTCCGCGCGACCACGCCGCGCTGGGCCATCGCCCACAAGTTCCCCGCCGAACTCGCCTGGACCCGGCTCGAGAAGATCGAGATCCAGGTCGGCCGCACCGGCGCGCTCAGCCCCGTGGCGCGGTTGCATCCGGTGACGGTGGGCGGCGTCGTGGTGTCGAACGCGACGCTGCACAATGAAGACTACATCGCCGGGCGCGATTCCAAGGGCGCCGAGATCCGCGACGCCAAGGACATCCGGATCGGCGATTGGGTGCAGGTCTACCGCGCCGGCGACGTCATCCCCAAGATCGCCAATGTGGATCTGAGCCGCCGCCCAGACTCCTCCCAACCCTATGACTTTCCGACAAAATGCCCGGAATGCGGCTCGGACGCGATCCGCGAGGAAGGCGATTCCGTGCGCCGCTGCTCCGGCGGGCTGATCTGCCCGGCGCAGGCGGTCGAGAAGCTGAAGCATTTCGTCTCGCGCGCCGCTTTCGACATCGAGGGGCTCGGCGCGAAACAGGTCGAGATGTTCTTCGTCGACGATCTTCTGCCGATCCGCGAACCCGCCGACATCTTCACGCTTGAGGCCCGCGACGCGGCCAACCCCTTGCAGAAGCTGAAGAATCGCGATGGCTGGGGCGAAACCTCCGCCACCAACCTGTTCCGCGCGATCGACGAGAAGCGGCAGATCCCGCTGAACCGGGTGATCTTTGCCCTCGGCATCCGCCATGTCGGCGAGGTCGCCGCGCAGGATCTGGCCCGCCACTACGGCAACTGGGCCGCCCTGACCGCCGCCATCGACGCCGCCCGCCCCGCCGAACAGCGCCACGAACAGGCCGAGACCGCCCTGCGGGCAGAGCGCCAGACCGCCCAGAACGAAGGCCGCCGCGCCCGCATCACCGAGACCCGCAATGCCGTGTGGGAAGCGGATCCCCCCCTGCCCCAGCCCGCGATCGAGGCCTGGAACGATCTGATCGGCATCGACGGGATCGGCGCCACCCTGGCCGTTTCGCTGATCTCGGCCTTCCATCAGCCGGCCGAGCGCGCCTCGATCGACCGCCTCGCCGCGCATCTGCGGATCGAAGAGGTCAGCCGCCCCGCGACCGACGGCAGCCTCGTCGCCGGCAAGACCGTGGTCTTCACCGGCACGCTGGAAAAGATGACCCGCGCCGAGGCCAAGGCGCGGGCCGAGGCACTGGGCGCCAAGGTGGCGGGCTCGGTCTCGGCCAAGACCGATCTGCTGGTCGCGGGCCCCGGGGCGGGATCGAAGGCAAAGAAGGCCACGGAACTGGGCGTCGAGACGATCGACGAAGATGCCTGGCTTGCCCTGATCGGGGCCGCCTAGGTGGCCGGTCGCCCCGAGATCCTGTTCCCGCTGTTCGCCGGGATCGAGACGCTTCCCGGCGTCGGGCCGCGGGTGGCCGAACATCTGGAAGCGCTGGACATCACCCGCCCGCGCGACCTGCTGCTGACCCTGCCCCATTCCAGCATCGACCGCCGCCTGCGGCCCAGCATTCGCGGCGCCGAGATCCCCGGCGTGGTGACGGTCGAGGTCACGATCGGCGCCCATCTGCCGCCGCGCACCAAGGGCCGCCCCTACCGGGTGCAGGTACATGACGCCGAGACCGAATTCCAGCTGGTCTTCTTCCACGCCCGCCCCGAGTATCTGCTGAAACAGCTGCCCACCGGCCAGCGCCGGGTGGTTTCGGGCAAGCTGGAAATGTTCGACGGCATCGGCCAGATGCCGCATCCCGACTACATCCTGCCCCCCGAGGATGCCGCCGATCTGCCCAGCTATGAGCCGATCTACCCGCTGACCGCCGGCCTTACCCAGCGCACGCTGGCCAAGGCGATGGCCGGCGCGCTGACCCGGGTGCCGGAGACTGAGGAATGGATCGACCCCGGCCTGAAGGCGCGCGAGGCCTGGCCTGATTGGCAGGCGGCGCTTCGATCCGTGCATGCGCCGCAGGGTGCTGCGGATCTGTCGCCCAGCGCCCCCGCCCGCCAGCGTCTGGCCTATGACGAACTGCTGGCGCATCAGCTGACACTGGCACTGGCCCGTCGGAGCCTGCGCAAGGCCAAGGGTCGCGCCAGCCAAGGCACCGGCGCCCTGCAACGCAAGGTATTGGACTCGCTTCCTTATTCCCCGACGAACGCACAGACCCGTTGCCTGGCCGAGATCGCCACGGACTTGGCGGCCGAGACCCGGATGAACCGGCTTTTGCAGGGCGACGTCGGCGCTGGCAAGACGCTGGTCGCTTTTCTCTCGCTGCTGATCGCGGTCGAATCCGGTGGCCAGGGCGTGATGATGGCCCCGACCGAGATCCTCGCCCGCCAGCATCTGGCCAACCTGGCGCCGCTGGCCAAGATCGCTGGCCTGCGGTTGGAGGTTCTGACCGGCCGCGACAAGGGGGCGGAGCGCGCGGCCAAGCTGGCGGCACTGGCCACCGGCGAGATTTCGGTGCTGGTCGGCACCCATGCCGTCTTTCAGAAAGACGTGGCCTTCGCCGATCTGCGCCTCGTGGTGATCGACGAACAGCACCGCTTTGGCGTCGCCCAGCGGATGGAATTGGGCACCAAGGGCCGCCACGCGGATGTGCTGGTGATGACGGCGACGCCGATCCCGCGCTCGCTCAGCCTTGCGCAATATGGCGACATGGATGTCTCGCTACTTGACGAAAAGCCCGCCGGGCGCAAGCCGGTGACCACGGCGCTGATCTCGTCGGGCCGGATCGACGAGGTGGTCGAACATCTGCGCCGCGCGGTCGCCGAGGGCCGGCAATGCTATTGGGTCTGCCCGCTGGTCGACGAAAGCGAGCTGACCGACCTGACGGCGGCAGAGGAACGGTTTCGCCACCTGCGCGCGACCTTGGGCGAAGACGTCGTGGGTCTGGTCCACGGCCAGATGCCGCCGGCCGAGAAGGACGCGGCGATGGCCGATTTCATCGCCGCCCGCAGCCGGGTGCTGGTGGCGACCACGGTGATCGAGGTCGGCGTCGACGTGCCCAACGCCTCGATCATGGTGATTGAGCGGGCCGAGGCCTTCGGTCTGGCCCAGTTGCACCAGCTGCGCGGCCGGGTTGGCCGGGGCGCCGCCGAGTCGACCTGTCTGCTGCTCTACCAGCCGCCGCTAAGCGAGACCGGCGCGCGCCGCCTGCAGGTTCTGCGCGACACCGAGGACGGCTTTCGCATCGCCGAAGAGGATCTGGCGATGCGCGGCGCCGGCGATCTGATCGGCACCGCGCAATCGGGCGTGCCGCGATTCCGTATCGCCGATCTGGAACGTCAGTCGGCACTGATGGCAGTGGCCCAATCCGACGCCCGCAAGCTGCTGGCCGAGGATCCCACCCTCGCCTCCCCGCGCGGAAAGGCCGCCCGCGTGCTGCTGTGGCTGATGGAACAGGACCGGGCAATTCGTTTGATTTCCGTGGGTTAACGGAACTTTCGCGAAAATTGACTTGCTTTGTTCTCATTTGTTCCGCAAAAGTTCTTTACACAGCGTTAATGATATGAGAACAAAGAGGCAACACGAAACAGGAGACACCCCATGCTTGACGATCTGAAGGCTGCCTTCTCGCGCTCGGCCCCCACGCTCATCGAAGATGCGGCCGGTGCCACAGCGCTTGTCGTGATGCTGATTGTGGGGTTGTTCCTGCCGGCCGTGCTCTGATCTGCCCGCTCTCTCGTACGCGACGGCCCGCATCTCATCCCCAATTGATGCTGCCTGGTCCTGCCTGACCGTCCGCCGGATGTCCCCACATCCGCGCCGTCGCACCCGCGCGAGACAGCCGCCTGCCGCCGCCATCCCCGGATGCGCGGCGGCTTTTTCATGGGCGCCCTCCCCACTTTCCTGCCACCCGCCGCCATCCGGGCGCCCCGTCAGGGCCAAAGTTCCGCCGTAGGGCCATGCCAGCCTTGGACGGGTTTGTACAAATCTGCGTGACAAGAGCGCCCTCAGAGGGCACAGAACAGCAAGCCCGCGGCGCGGGATGGGACGGGACATGGCAAGACACGGGGCTCAGATCAGGACGGGCCGACACCCGGCGGCAGGCATTTCGGGAAGCGGGCGTCGCTTCCTGTTCCTGCAGGGTCCGCATGGGCCCTTCTTCCACCGCCTCGCCGTCATGCTGCGCGCCGCCGGCGGCACCGTCCACCGCGTCGGCTTCAACCGCGGCGATCAGGCCTTCTGGTTCGACGCGCCCGGATACATCCCCTATCGGGGAACCCCGGAAGACTGGCCCGACAGCTTCCGCGACATCGTGGCCGCGCAGGGGATCACCGATCTGGTGCTTTACGGCGACACCCGGCCGATCCATGCCGAAGCGATCGCCGCCGCCCGGGCGCTGAAGCTGACCATCCATGTGTTTGAAGAAGGCTATCTGCGCCCCTATTGGATCACCTACGAGCGCGACGGCGCCAATGGTCATTCCAAGCTGATGGACATGTCGATCGCCCAAATGCAGCAGGCGCTGGCCCAGCTGGACATGGACCTGCCCGACGCCCCCGCGCGCTGGGGCGACATGCGCCACCACATCTTCTACGGCGCGCTTTACCATTTCCTGGTGATGACCCGGAACCAGGCCTATCGGGCCTTCCGCCCGCATCGCGCGCTGAGCGTAACCCAGGAATTTCGCCTGTATTTACGGCGGCTTCTGCTGATGCCCGCGCATGCGGTGGAACGCATCGCCGCAACCCGGCGGATCAAGCACGGCGGCTTTCCCTATCATCTGGTGCTGCTGCAACTGGAACATGATTCCAGCTTCGTCATGCATTCGCCGTTCTCGACGATGACCGAGTTCCTGGCGCTCTGCGTCGAGGGCTTCGCCCGCGGCGCGCCGCCGCATCACCACCTGGTCTTCAAGGCCCACCCGCTAGAGGATGGCCGCGTCCCCATGGCGCGGGAAATCCGCCGTCTGGCGGCGGAACACGGGGTCGCGAAGCGGGTGCATTTCGTGCGCGGCGGCAAGCTGGCGGGCCTGCTGAACCAGGCCCGCTCTGCGGTGACGGTGAATTCGACCGCGGCGCAGCAGGTGCTGTGGCGCGGGCTGCCGCTGAAGGTCTTCGGCGCGGCCGTCTATGCCAAGCCCGAATTCGTCTCGGACCAGCCGCTTGCCGATTTCTTCGCCCGCGCCACGCGCCCCGACAGCCGCGCCTACCGCGATTATCGCCACTATCTGCTGGAAACCTCGCAGGTGCCCGGGGGCTTCTATTCCGCCGGCGGCCGGCGCGAGCTTTTGCGCCAGGTGGTCGACATGATGCTGACCCCGGAAGACCCCTATGACGCGCTGCAATCGGGCAACGCGGCGCCCAGGCAACAGTTGCGGCTGCTGAAGTAGACGCCCCACGACGCTCTGGCTTTTTGTGTCGGCTTTATGTACCTTTGCATAAAAAAGTTAAGGCAGAAATCCAGGTCAAGGAGACCGGGCAGTGAAAATCGTTAATCTGAGTGGGGCCCGCGTGCTGGCCCTTTTCGCGCTTGTGACTGTCTTGGCAAGTTGCGCCATGCCGCGTCCGGGCCCGGACAAGGCCGAAATCTACGCAGGCTCCGTGCAGCGCCAGGGCGATGCCTTCATCGTCGCGGTGAACGACCGGGTCACCCGCGCCACGTCTGTCACCCCAGCGCTGGGCTTCTCGAGATCCTTCAAGGATGCCGGGCTTGTCGGGTCTGACATCATTCACGCGGGCGACAAGCTGGGCGTGTCGGTCTATGAAAACGTAAGCGACCCGCTGCTCGGGGCGCCGGGGCAGAAGGTGTCGCAACTGGCCGAGATCAAGGTCGACGGTGCGGGCTATATCTTCGTGCCCTACGCTGGCCGCGTGAAGGCCGCGGGCCTGACGGTCGAGGCCCTGAGACAGGCGATCACCCGCAAGCTGGACACCCAGACGCCGGATCCGCAGGTCTCGGTCATCCGCTCGCCGGGTGATGGCGCCACCATCACCGTCGAGGGCAGCGTGACGGTTCAGGGCGTCTATCCGATCGACCGCTCGACCCGGACGCTGGCCGCGATGATCGCGAAGGCGGGCGGGGTCAACATCCCCAACGACGTGGCTCTGGTCAGTGTGACGCGGGGCGACAAGGTGGGCGAGATCTGGTTGACCGACCTTTACGAAAACCCCAGCCTCGACATCGCGCTGCGTCCCGGCGACCGGATCACGGTGACCAAGGACAGCCGCGCCTTCACCGCCCTCGGCGCGACCGGAGTGCAGACCCGTGTGCCCTTTACCAGCAACACGATGTCAGCGATCGAGGCAATTGCACAGGTCGGCGGGTTGAATCCGATGCTGGCGGATCCCACCGGCGTCTTCATCTACCGCAACGAACCCGCGGCGATCGCCAATGCGGTGCTTGGCCGGCATGATCTGGTGGGCCCGCAGCGGATGATCTATGTGCTGGATCTGACCAAGCCCATGGGCATGTTCGAGGCTCGTGACTTCCTGATCCGCAACGGCGATACACTCTATGTCACGCAGGCGCCCTTCGCGCAGTGGCAAAAGGTTCTGTCGGCCTTCACCGGCACGATCGGCACCGTCGCCCAGGTCAAGACGGCCACCGGCCTCTGACCATGACAGGGCCCGACCGGCCCAGGACTCAGGCCGCCGGGGGGGAAACCTCTCGGCGGCTTCATGTTTACGCGGGCGGGTTGCTGCGCCCGGGCCGCATCCGCCGCATCCTTACCCTGGCCGGACTGCGCCCGGTGCTGGGCCTGCCCGGGCCCGAAGATCCCGTCGGCGTCTGGGGCCGCAGCCCGCTGGCCGCGCGCGCCGAGCGGATGGCAGCCCGCCACGCCAGCCCGCTGATCCGGATCGAGGATGCCTTCCTGCGCTCGGTCCGACCCGGGCGCGCGGGCGATGCGCCACTGGGCCTGCTGATCGACCGGCGTGGGGTGCATTTCGACCCCTCCGTCCCGTCGGATCTGGAGCATCTTCTGGCCACGCATCCCTTCGACGATTCCGCCCTTTTGCAACGTGCGCGTGACGGCATCGGCCGACTGCAGGCGGCATACCTTTCAAAATACAACATCCACGACCCCACGCTGCCCGCCCCCGATCCGGGCTATGTTCTGGTCGTCGATCAGGTGAAGGGCGACGCCTCGATCCGCCATGGCGGCGTGGCCGAGGGCGTGTTTCGCGAGATGCTGGCCTATGCCCGGATCGAACATCCCGGCGCCCGGGTGCTGATCAAGACCCATCCCGAAACCCAATCCGGCCACCGCCCCGGCCATTTCGGCCCGCAAGACACCAGCGACCGCGTCCAGCTGTTCACCGATCCGGTCTCGCCCTGGAAGCTGCTCGAAGGCGCGGTCGGGGTCTATACCGTGTCGTCGCAGCTGGGGTTTGAGGCAATCCTGGCCGGCCACCGCCCGCGCGTCTTCGGCAAGCCCTTCTACGGCGGCTGGGGGCTGACCCAGGACGAGGCCCCGGTGCCCCGGCGCAGCCGCACACTGACCCGGGCGCAGCTTTTCGCCGGGGCGATGCTGCTCTACCCCACCTGGTACGATCCCTGCCGCGACCGGCTGTGCAGTTTCGAGGAGGCCGTGGATCAGCTGGAGGCCGAGGTGCGCGCCTGGCGCGAGGATCGCCACGGCCATGTCGCGATGGGCATGCGGCTGTGGAAGCGCGGGCCCTTGCAAAAGGTCTTTGGCCGCGAACGGCGCATGATCTTCGACGACGATCCCGCCCGCGCCGCCGCCCGCGCCGCAAAGACCGGCCGCCGCCTGATGGTCTGGGCCGGGAAAGAGGCGCTGGCCCCCGCCGCCCCCGCCCTGATCCGGGTGGAGGACGGCTTTCTGCGCTCGCGCGGCCTCGGCGCCGCGCTGATCCCGCCGCTGTCCTTGGTCACCGACGACAGCGGCATCTATTACGACCCTGGCCGCGAGAGCGCGCTGGAACGGCTGATTGCAGCCGGCCCGCCCCCCGGCGGCGCCGCGCGGGCCGAGCGGCTGATCCGCACCCTGCGCCGCGACCGCCTTTCAAAATACAACATCGGCGGCGCGCTGCCCGATCTGCCCCCCGGGCGCCGGATTCTGGTGCCGGGTCAAGTGGAAGACGACGCTTCCATAGAAAAAGGCGCCGGAAAGATCCGCACCAACCTTGACCTTTTGCGATCTGTCCACAGCAATCACCCCGGGGCGGTGATCGTCTACAAGCCGCATCCCGATGTCGAGGCCGGCCTGCGTCCCGGCACGGTCCCCGAGGAGGATCTGGCCCATCTGGCCACCGTCACCGCCCGCGCCGCCGACCCGATCGCGCTGATCGAGACCTGCGACGAGGTCTGGACCATGACCTCGCTGATGGGGTTCGAGGCGCTCGTGCGCGGCAAGCCGGTCACCTGCCTCGGCGCACCGTTCTACGCCGGCTGGGGGCTGACGACGGACCTCGGCCCCCTGCCCGACCGGCGCCGGGCGCGGCCCGATGTGGCGGCACTGGCCCATGCCGCGCTGATCGCCTATCCGCGCTATTTCGACCCCGTCAGCGGCCGGCCCTGCCCGCCCGAAGTGGTGGCAGAGCGCCTCGCCCACGGCCCCCTGCCCCGGCCCGGCCCGGCCATGCGGGCGCTGGCCAAGCTGCAAGGCCTCTTCGCCAGCCACGCCCACCTCTGGCGCTAGACCCCGGCTTGGGCTAAACGGGCGCCGACACGGACAAAGGCGCTTCACATGGCTCGGTTTCTCATCACTTCCGCCCTGCCCTACATCAACGGGATCAAGCATCTGGGCAATCTGGTCGGCAGCCAGCTGCCCGCCGACCTTTATGCCCGCTACCAGCGCGGTCGCGGCAATGAGGTGATGTTCATCTGCGCCACCGACGAACACGGCACGCCCGCCGAGCTGGCCGCCGCCAAGGCCGGCAAGCCGGTGGCCGAGTATTGCGCCGAATTACATGAGGTCCAGGCCGGGATCGCGCGCGGCTTCGGGCTGTCCTTCGACCATTTCGGCCGCTCGTCCAGCCCGCAGAACCGCCAGCTGACCCAGCATTTCGCCGGCCGCCTGGCCGAGGCCGGGCTGATCGAGGACGTCGTCGAGAAGCAGATGTATTCCAACGCCGACGGCCGCTTCCTGCCCGACCGCTACATTGAGGGCACCTGCCCCAATTGCGGCTACGACCGTGCCCGCGGCGACCAATGCGAGAACTGCACCAAGCAGCTTGACCCGACCGACCTGATCAACCCGCGCTCGGCGATCTCCGGCTCGACCGATCTGGAGGTGCGCGAGACCAAGCACCTCTTCCTGCGCCAATCCGCGATGCGCGATCAGCTTACGGCCTGGATCGACCAGAAGACCGACTGGCCGGTGCTGACCACCTCGATCGCGAAGAAATGGCTGAACGACGGCGACGGGCTGCAGGATCGCGGCATCACACGCGATCTGGACTGGGGGATCCCGGTCAGGAAAGGCACGGAAGATTGGCCCGGGATGGAAGGCAAGGTCTTCTACGTCTGGTTCGACGCGCCGATCGAATATATCGCCGCCACCGCCGAATGGGCCGAAGCCCAGGGCCTGGACGCGTCCGCCTGGCGCCGCTGGTGGCGCACGGATGAGGGCGCGGACGACGTGCGCTACGTCCAGTTCATGGGCAAGGACAACGTCCCGTTCCACACGCTCAGCTTCCCGGCGACGATCATGGGTTCGGGCGAGCCGTGGAAGCTGGTGGATTACATCAAGTCGTTCAACTACCTGAACTACGACGGCGGCCAGTTCAGCACCACTCAGGGGCGCGGCGTGTTCATGGATCAGGCGCTGTCGATCCTGCCCGCCGATTACTGGCGCTGGTGGCTGCTGTCGCACGCCCCCGAAAGCAGCGATTCCGAATTCACCTGGGAGAATTTCCAAACCTCGGCGAACAAGGATCTGGCCGATGTGCTGGGCAATTTCGTCAGCCGCATCACCAAGTTCTGCCGCTCGAAATTCGGCGAGGTGGTGCCCGAGGGCGGCCACCATGGCCCCGCCGAAGACACCCTGATCGCCGAACTCACCACCCGCATCCGCGCCTATGAGGCTAACATGGACGCGATGGAGCTGCGCAAATCGGCGGCCGAGCTGCGCGCGATCTGGGTCGCGGGCAACGAATATCTGCAATCCGCCGCCCCCTGGGCCACCTTCAAGACCGATCCCGAACAGGCCGCGGCGCAGGTGCGGCTGGGGCTGAACCTGATCCGGCTTTACGCGGTCCTGTCGCGGCCCTTCATCCCCGACGCCGCCGCCGCGACGATGGCGGCGATGGGCTGCGACGACTGGAGCTGGCCCGAGGATGTGGCTGGCGCGCTGGCGGCCCTTGCCCCCGGCCACGCCTTCACCGTGCCGGAGGTGATGTTTCGCAAGATCACCGACGAGGAACGCGAAGATTGGCAGACCCGTTTCGCGGGGGTGCGGACATGAGCGAGCGCTCCTTCCGCTTCAGCCATGCGATCACCCGCGAGCCGGCGCCCTCGATCAGCCGCGGCCTGCGCGCCGTCGATACCGGCACGCCGGATCTGTCGGTGATGCTGGCCAATCACCGCGACTACATCGCCGCGCTGCGCTCGACCGGGGCCGAGGTGATCACCCTTGCGCCGCAAGATGCCTATCCGGATTCGGTCTTCGTCGAGGACACCGCGCTTTGCCTGCCCGAGGGCGCGATCATCATGCGCCCCGGCGCGCCCTCGCGTCTGGGCGAGGCGGCCGAGATCGCGCCGATGCTGCGCGTCCTCTATTCCGAGGTGCATGAGATCACCGCGCCGGGCCATATCGAGGGCGGCGATATTCTGGTGACCGAGCGCGAGATCCTCGTGGGTCTGTCCGAACGCACCAACCGCGCCGGCGTCGAGCAGCTGACCGCGCTGACTGCGCCCTGGGGCTATTCGGTGCGGATCGTCGAAACCCCGCCCGGCGTGCTGCATTTCAAGACCGATTGCTCGCTTCTGGATGCCGAGACGATCCTGTCGACCCGGCGCCTGGCGGCCTCGGGCTGTTTCCACGATTACCGCGTGATCCACACCGCCGAGGGCGAGGACGCCGCAGCCAACACCATCCGCTTCAACGATCTGGTGCTGATGCCCGCGGGCTTTCCCCGCACCCGTGACGCGCTGGTCAAGGCGGGCTACGACCTGCGCGAGATCGGCAATTCGGAATGCGCCAAGCTTGACGGCGGGATGTCCTGCCTCAGCCTGCGCTTCACCCCGCGCTGACCGGGCCGCTGACCGCCGCGCTGACCACTGCACCGGCCGCCGCGCTGACAGCCGCCCCGACCGCTGCACAGACCGCTGCACAGACCGGCGCGCGGGGCGTATCGCCATCTTTTCCGCCTCGCCGTGATCTGCTAGGCCTCTGGCGCGCCCGCGCCGCCTGCCCGGGCGCCTCAGAGAAGGTTGAAAGACATGCACGACATCCGCGCCATCCGTGAAAATCCCGCCCAGTTCGACGCCGATCTCGGCCGCCGGGGGATGCCGCCGATGTCGTCGCGGATCCTGGCCATCGACGAGGCGCGGCGCGCCAAGATCCTTGCCGCCGAAACCGCTCAGGCGGCGCAGAATGCGGCCTCGAAACAGGTCGGCGCCGCCAAGGCGCGCGGTGACGAGGCCGAATTCGAACGCCTCCGCGCCCTTGTGGCCGAGAAGAAATCCGAAATCGCCCGCCGTCAGGAAGAGGCTGCGGCCGAGGATGCCGCCCTGCGTGATCTGCTGATGGGCCTGCCCAACCCGCCGCTGGCCGAGGTGCCCGACGGCGCCGACGAGGCCGACAATGTCGAGCTGCGCCGCTGGGGCAGCCCGCGCGACTTCGCCTTCGCCCCGAAAGAGCATTTCGAGATCGCGGGCGTGAAGCCGGGAATGGATTTCGAGACTGCCGCCAAACTTTCCGGGTCGCGTTTCGTGGTGCTGCGCGGCGCGGTGGTCCGCATCCACCGGGCGCTGGCGCAGTTCATGATCGACACCCATGTCGACGAGCACGGTCTGGCCGAAACCTGGACCCCGGTTCTGGTCAAGAACGACGCGATGGTCGGCACCGGCCAATTGCCGAAATTCGCCGAGGACAGCTATCAGACGACGAACGGCTGGTGGCTGATCCCGACCTCGGAAGTGACGCTGACCAACACCGTGGCCGGGGATATCCTTGAGGCCGGCGCCCTGCCGATCCGCCTGACCGCCCATTCCCAGTGCTTCCGCTCGGAAGCCGGCAGCGCGGGCAAGGACACCTCGGGCATGCTGCGCCAGCACCAGTTCGAGAAGGTCGAGATGGTCTCGATCACCCACTCCGAGACCAGCCTTGCCGAGCATGAGCGCATGACCGGCTGCGCCGAGGCGATCCTGCAAAAGCTGGGCCTGCCCTACCGTGTCATGGTGCTGTGCGCCGGCGATATGGGGTTCGGGGCGCGCAAGACCCATGATCTGGAGGTCTGGCTGCCGGGCCAGAACACCTACCGCGAGATCTCCTCGGTCTCGGTCTGCGGCGATTTTCAGGCCCGCAGGATGAACGCCCGCTTCCGCCCCGAAGGCGGCGGCAAGCCCGAGTTCGTGCATACGCTGAACGGCTCGGGGCTGGCCGTGGGCCGGGCGCTGATCGCGGTGCTGGAGAATGGCCAGCAAGAGGACGGCTCGGTCGAGCTGCCCGAGGCGCTGCATCCCTATCTGGGCGGCAAGACCCGGATCAGCGCCGAGGGCTTGCTGGTCTGATCCCGCGCCGTCGCGGGCTTTGGCGCCGGGGGCATGTCCCGGCGTCAGCGTCGCTCGGACCGATGGCGCAACGACGGCGACCCTGTGGGATATTTTCGCCGGAAAGAACCGGCAGGGGCGCCGCCTCTCCCGGCATGATCCCGCCGATCCCGGCAGAGAAATCGTCCTGACCACGACGGAAATGCCTGCCTGGCGCGTTGAAGGGGTATGACGCGCGGCAATCTCGCCCCGCGCCCAGAGGAGAGACCTATGAAACGCAAGGCAACGCTCACCGCTCTTACCCTGGCCGCCGTGACCGCAGCCGGCCTGTCGACCGCGATCAGCGCCCAGACCATGGGCGGCGAGATGGGCGGGCCCATGGGTGGCCCCGGCATGCACCACATGGGCCCCAAGATAGATTTCAAGGCGATCGACACGAACGGCGACGGCACGATCTCTCGGGACGAGCTGAAAGCCTGGGAGGCCAAGCAGGTCGACGAACTCGACGCCAACAAGGACGGTTCGCTGACCGAGCAGGAGATCGTCAACTTCGAGATGAAGAAGGCCGAGACCCGGATCAAGGCGCGGGTGGCACGGATGTTCAAGCAGGTCGACGTGAACGGCGACGGCAAGATCAGCGCTGCGGAAATGATGATGGCCCCGCGCGACATGATGGCCGACCGGATGTTCCAGATGGCCGATGTCAACCATGACGGCAAGGTCACCCAGGCGGAATTCGACGCCGCCCGGGCCAAGTTCGTCAAGCGCATGGAACGGATGCGCGGCGAGGGGATGCAGGGCCACCGTGGTCACCACGGCGGCGAACACGCGGCGAAGCGCCGGCATGTGGACCGGGCCGAAGGCCACGCGGGCGGCCAGATGGGCGGCCAGACTGCGCCCGCGACCGAGGGCGGCAGCCAGGGCACGACCCAGGACAACAACTAGGGAACCCGCCGCGCCCGAGGGTTCAGCCCGGGCGCGGCGCATTGAGTGAGGCCGGGTTTCGGGATACGCCAACGGCAGGATGACCATGCCCTATGACGCCATGACCGAGGCCCCGGACGACGCGTTGCTGGCGCTCTACGCCAATGGCGACGGCGCCGCGGCGCGCGTACTGACCGAACGCCTGGCGCCGCGGGTCTTGCGGTTCGCGGCGCGCATGCTGTCGGACCCGGCCGAGGCCGAGGACGTCACGCAAGAGGCGCTGCTGCGTCTGTGGCGGATCGCGCCCGACTGGCGCCGGGGCGAGGCGCAGGTGTCGACCTGGCTTTACCGGGTGGCGCGCAACCTGTGCACCGACCGGCTGCGGCGCAAGCGCCCGCTGGGGCTGGACGCCGCACCAGAGGTGGAAGACGATCGCCCCGGCGCCGTGGCCCGCCTGCAGGCCGCGGAACGGGCGAAGGCGCTGGACCGGGCGCTGTCTCGGCTTCCGGACCGGCAGCGCGAAGCGGTGGTGCTGCGGCATATCGAGGGGCTGACGAACCCCGAGATCGCCGAGGTGATGGAGATCAGCGTCGAGGCGGTGGAAAGCCTGACGGCGCGGGGCAAGCGGGCGCTGACCGCCGATCTGGCGGGCCGGCGAGAGGAATTGGGGTATGACGATGACCGATCGATCTGAAGCGATGGCAGAGCTGGACAGCTTCTTCCGCGCGGCCAGGGCTGCGGCGCCGGTCCCGTCCGAGGATCTGATGGCGCGGATCCTGGCGGATGCGGCAACGGCGCAACCCAAGGCCCCGGCGTGGGCTGCGGTCCCGGCCCCGACCCCGGCCCCAATCTGGGCCCCGGCAGCACGGGCCCGGGCTGGCTGGCTCGGGCTGCGGCGGCGGTTCCTGCCGGCGCTGGGCGGCCCCGGCGTGGTCGCCGGGCTGGCCTGCGCCGCCGTCGCGGGGGCATGGATCGGCTTTCTGCAACCCGCCCCGCTGGCCGGACTCGCCAGTCGGGTCACCGGCCAGTCGGCGATGCTGGAGCAGATCGACCTGATCCCCGCCCTCGACACCTATCTCGTCGCAGATACGGGAGAATGAGATGAGCCCTGACAGCCCGCCCCCCCAGTCCGGGTCCCAATCCGAGTCCCAATCCCCGCCCGAATCCAGAGCCGACCCCCGGCCCGCGCTCAGCCGCGGCTGGCGGATCCTGATCGTCGCCTCGCTTGGGCTGAACCTTCTGGTTCTGGGCGCGATCGGCGGGGCGATGTTTGGCGAATGGCGCGGCCACGGCCGGGTGGTGGTGCGCGATCTGGGCTTCGGCCCCTATGGCGCGGCGCTCAACCATGCCGACCGGGTGGCACTGATGCGGTCCTTCGCGCGCGAAACTGGCGGCTTCCGGGCCGAACGTCGGATGGCGCATGAGACCTTCGGCAAGCTCTTGCAGGTACTGCGCCAGACCCCGTTCGACGCCCAAGAATTCCGGGGATTGATGTCTCAGCAAGAGCAGCACATGGCCCAGCGCCTGGCGCTGGGGCAGAAACTGCTGATGCAACGCGTCGAGGCAATGGACGCGCGGCAGCGCCTTGCCTTCGCCAATCGGCTGGAGGCAGCCCTCGCCCGGCATGAAAAGCACCACCGTCGCCCCGGCCCTTCGGCCCCCCCGCCCGAGACCGGCGCCGCCGCACCCGGCGCAATGCCCGGCCCGGCGCCCGTGACCGCCAAGCCCTGACCGGGGCGGGCGGCGCAGGCAAGGCACAAGGGCGGCGCAGATTGCAACGCCGCGCCCATCTGGGTTTCGTGGGCACCGCCCGTCGCCTCTTGGCTGAGGCGCAGCCAGGATACGCGGGGCTGATGCACAAGCTGTTTCCCTGGCAATCGGGTGGAATTCCACGCTGTCCCACAAGGCCGGGCTTCGCCGGGATTCGGCGCAAACCCCGTTCACGCAAGGCGCGGCGTCACACCCTCGGCGCGCCAGATCCGCTTCAGGTCGCTCAAATGTTACAATAAGTTCCCGGCAAGGCGGCGCGGCCCCGGCGCGGCCAGCCGGGCGTCCCGCCCCCCCGCGCCAGCGATGCAGAGCGCAGCAACCTATTCTTTCGTATCGAGAATATACGAACGTATAGGTTTGACGGCGCACCGATCCGTTCCCGCCCCCCGCATGCTGCATCCGCGAGATATGTTTCACTCCCTGACGCCTTCGTCATGCACGAACGCGTGAATGGTTCGTGAGAAGCCGTGACCGCTACCATGAGCCCATCGCAGTCGCGATCCATCTGATCCGTCAACAAGGGAAGTAAACTCATGTCTCAACACATCAAGACCCTCGCCATCGCCGGTGCTGTCGCCAGTGCGCTGTCCGCCCATCTCGCGACCCCCGCCGCCGCCGCGGGCAAGGAGAAATGCTATGGTGTCTCCCTGGCCGGGCAGAACGATTGCAAGGCCGGCGCCGGAACCACCTGCGCGGGCACTTCGAAGGTCGATTACCAGGGCAATGCCTTCAAGCTGGTCCCCGCGGGCACTTGCACCAAGATGATGCTGCCGGGCGATCGGGCCGGTTCGCTCACCGAGCTGAAGCGCGACATTCCCGCCTAACACCGCCGGGCCCCCGCCCAAGCCGGGGGCCCGACACTTTCCCATTTCGGCAGGAGACACGCCATGTTCGATGCCCCCCGTTCCGGTCTGCCAGCACTTGCCGGCGTCGGCTACAAGCCGCAGCATTACGCCCAGATCCTGGCCGATCCCGGCCCCGTCGCCTGGCTGGAAATCCATGCCGAGAACTACATGGGCGCTGGCGGCCGGCCGCTGGCCCAACTGCGTGCGCTGGCCGCGCGGTTTCCGATCTCGGTGCATGGCGTGGGCCTGTCGATCGGCGGCGAGGCACCGCTCGATCCCGACCATCTGGCGCGGCTGAAGCATCTGCTTGGCTGGCTGCAGCCGGCCAGTTTCTCTGAACATCTGGCCTGGTCGACGCATGAGGGCGCCTTCTTCAACGACCTGCTGCCGCTGCCCTACACCGCCGCCACGCTGACCCGGGTCTGCCGCCATATCGATCAGGTGCAGGAAGCCCTGGGCCGCCGGATGCTGCTGGAAAACCCCTCGACCTACCTCGCCTTCGCCGAAACCGAGATGGACGAGGTCGCCTTCCTGACCGAGATCGCCCGCCGCACCGGCTGCGGCCTGCTGCTGGACGTGAACAATGTCCATGTCTCGGCCACAAATCAGCAAACCGGCGCGCATGCCTATATCGACGCCTTCCCCCTGGACCGGGTGGCCGAGATCCACCTGGGTGGCCATCAGGCCGAGACGGACGACGCCGGCGATGCGCTGCTGATCGACAGCCATGACGCGGAGGTGGCCGATCCGGTCTGGGCGCTCTATGCCTACACCATCGCGCAGGGTGGCGCGCGGCCCACGCTGATCGAACGCGACGCCGAGATCCCGCCCTGGCCGGAACTGGCCGCCGAAGCGGGACAGGCCGCGCAGATCCTCGCCGCCGCCACCGCGCGGGAAGTACCGGCATGAACACGCAATCCGCCTTTCGCGCCGCGATGCTGGCGCCCGACGCGCCGGTCCCCGCCGGGCTGGTCGCGCCCCACGGCCGCCCCGCCGGGCGCCGCTTTGCCATCTACCGCAACAACGTCGCCGTCAGCCTGACCGAGGCGCTGGAAGCCACCTTCCCGGTGCTGCGCGCCCTGGTGGGGTCGGAATTCTTCGCTGCAATGGCCGGTGTGTTCCTGCGCGCCCACCCGCCGCAGACGCCGGTCCTGTCGCGCTACGGCGATGCAATGCCGGGGTTTCTGGAAGATTTCGCCCCGGTCGCGGGGCTGCCCTATCTGCCCGATGTCGCGCGGCTGGAGCTGGCGCTTTGTGCCACCTATCACGCCGCCGATGCCGCGCCGGTGGCGCCCGAGGCGCTGGCCCGGATCGACCCGGTGGCCTTCCTTGGCGCGCGGCTGACGCTGGCGCCGGCGCTGCGGCTGATCCGTTCAGACTGGCCCGTCGCCACGATCTGGCAGGCGCATCAGGCCGCATCCCCGACCAACGCCCAGAGCCCCGCCCAAAGCCCCGCAAAGGGCCCCGAGGCCGCGCTGATCACCCGCCCCGCATATGATCCCCATTTCCATCACCTGCCGGCGGGCGGCGGCGCCTTCGTAGCCGCATTGATCGCGGGCCAGCCGCTGGGTCAGGCGGCCGAGGCCGCCCCCGACGGCTTCGACCTGGGCGCGCTCCTAAGGCTGCTTCTGGCCGAAGGCGCCATCATCGCACTCACCACCGGAGAAAGCCCATGAACCGCCTCATCACCCTGCATCAGCGCAGCTTCGCCAGGGCCGAGGCCACGCTTTCCCCCTGGCTGCTGCCCACCCTGGCGCGGCTGATCTTCGCCGGCGTGCTGCTGGTCTATTTCTGGTCCTCGGCGGCCACCAAGCTGGGCGAAGGGCCACTGGGCTTCCTGCAGCCCTCGGCCGGGGCCTATGCGCAGATCTTCCCGGGCGCGTTCGAGGCCGTGGGCTACGATACCGGCCAGTTGTCGGTCCTGCATTGGGCGATCGCGGTCGCCGGAACCTGCGCGGAATTCCTGCTGCCCGCGCTGATCGTGCTGGGTCTTTTCACCCGGCTTGCGGCGCTGGGGATGATCGGCTTCATCGCCGTGCAAAGCTTTGTCGACATCACCGGACACATGGTCGACGCCCAGACGGTGGGGCATTGGTTCGATGGTGATTCGACGGCGCCGATCCTGGATCAGCGCGCCTTATGGTTGCTTTTGCTGGTTCTTCTGGTGCTGCGCGGCGGTGGGCCCTTTTCCCTGGACCGCCTGTTTTCGCGGCGCCGGGACTAATGCGGATCGGGCTGCTGAGCGGCGATCGCCAGGATCCCGCCCAGCCCGCACATCGCGATCGGGAACATGGTGAAGACGTTGAAGCCAAAGCCGTAGAACATCCCCACCGCCGAGACCAGAAGCAGCCCCCCGGCCATCATGTTGCGCGACCGTGCCATCGCGCCCCCGGCAATCGCCAGGATCGGGGCAAGAAGGCTAACGACCCGTATTAGTTGAGGATTGTTCACCTGGTGCGCAAGATCGCCGACATCATTGCCGAACATGTCGATGAACACCGTGTAGCCGTAGCCGAAGAATCCGACGATCATTCCCCAGATCCCTCCGATGATCCCAAGGATCAAAGCCGCATTGCGCATCCGGCGCCCTCCACGATGTGTCACGCCGATATAGGCGCGTGCACGGCCCGGGCAAAGCCCTTCCGGCGACCTGTCGCGATGTCATTCAATGTTTTCTTGATTTTCGTTGCGCTTTTGGCATGATTTTTCCTGTGACAACAGACTTTCTGCGCGACCGCCTCCTGTTTCAGGCAGCCGGAAGACCCGAAGGACCTGGCTGCACGGCCCACGGCAATACCGCCGGGGGAAACGAGAGATGGAGTGAGGCTATGCCAACAGGCACCGTGAAGTGGTTCAACAGCACCAAGGGTTTTGGTTTCATCGCGCCCGACGATGGCGGCAAGGACGTGTTCGTCCACATCTCCGCCGTCGAACGCGCGGGGCTCCAGGGCCTGAATGACAACCAGAAAATCGGCTACGAATTGCAGGCCGGGCGCGACGGACGCTCTTCGGCGGGCGACCTCAAGCTGCTCTGAACCCCGTCGACATCCCGTCCGACGCGAAACCGTGGCGGACGGGGTGCCGATGCGATGCCGGGTCAGGCCCAATCTGCGGACCAGTCTGCGGGCCAGCGTGCATCCCGGTACGCGGCTCGGTATGTGATCCGGGCCGTGTTGCCTGATGCGACCGGCAGCCTCGCGACAGGGTGATCGACCAGGCGTCCTGACGGCGCTTGGCCAGGGCTTTGGCGCTTGTCCCGGCACGGCGGACGCCCTACCTCAGGGCCAAGCCGTAGCAGGGAGATCAGCGATGTGGAATGAGCGTTACGCCAGCCAGGACTATCTTTTCGGAACCGAACCCGCCGCCTTCCTGAAGCGCGAGGCCGGGCGCCTGACCCCGAAATCGCGGGTGCTGGCCGTGGCCGATGGCGAGGGGCGCAATTCCGTCCACCTTGCCGGTCTTGGCCATGACGTGCGCGCCATGGACGGCGCGGCCAACGCGGTCGAAAAGGCCCGCAAGCTGGCCGCCGAGCGCGGCGTATCCGCCAGTTTCGAGGTTGCCGACATCACCACCTGGGATTGGGCGCCCGACAGCTATGACGCGGTGGCCGCGATCTTCATCCAGTTCGTCGGCCCCGAAGCGCGGCGCCAGATCTTCGAAGGCATCACCCGGACGCTGAAGCCCGGCGGGCTGCTGCTGCTACACGGCTACACGCCGAAGCAGCTGGAATTCGGCACCGGCGGGCCGAAGGTGCTGGAAAACCTCTACACGCCCGAACAGCTGCGTGCCGAACTGCCCGGCCTGACCATCGAGCGGCTAGAGGCCTATGAGGCCGATGTCGACGAGGGCAAGGGCCATTCCGGCCGCTCGGCACTGGTCGATTTCATCGGCCGCAAGCCCTAGGCGCGCCGCGCCGCCGGCCCAAGGATGCTGGACGGCCCCCTGCCGCTCGGCTAAAGGCCGGACATGGCGCAGGAACGGACATTCCGGGCCGAGATGCGGGCGACCCTTTCGCTGGGTCTGCCGCTGGTCGGGGCAAACTTGGCGACGATGGCGCTGGGGATCACCGACACGGTGATGCTGGGCTGGTATTCGGTACCGGCCCTGGCCGCCAGCACGCTGGGGTTTTCCTTCTATTTTCTGCTGTTCATTCTGGGCAAGGGCTTCTCTGCCGCGGTGATGCCGATGGTCGCCCAGGCGGCCTCTGGCGGCGACGAGACCGAGGCGCGGCGGGTCACCCGCATGGGGCTGTGGCTGTCGCTCGGCTTCGTCGCGCTGGCGATCCCGGTGACCTGGTTCTCGGGGCCGATCCTGCTGGCGATGGGGCAGCAGCCGAAGCTGGCGGCGCTGACGCAGGACTATCTGCGGATCTTCGGCTTCACCATGCTGCCGGCGCTGCTGGTGCAGGTGCTGATCAGCTTCCTCGCCGCGATGGAGCGCGCCCAAAGGGTGCTTTGGACCAGCCTCGCCGGCGCGATCGTGAACGCGGGGCTGGATTACACGCTGATCTTCGGCAAGTTCGGCCTGCCCGCGCTGGGGCTGCAAGGCGCCGCCATTGCCTCGGTCACCACGCAGACGCTGATCTTCCTGGTCGTCGCGGGCTTTGCCACCCTGCCGCGCGAGATGCGCCCCTATCAGCTGTTCGTGCGCTTCTGGCGGCCCGACTGGTGGGCGCTGGCGCAGGTCTTCCGGCTGGGACTGCCGATCGGATTGACGAGCCTCGCCGAAGGCGGGCTTTTCAGCGCCTCGGCGCTGATGATGGGCTGGATCGGAACGCTGGCGCTGGCCGCGCACGGGATCGCGCTGGAGATCGTCTCGCTGACCTTCATGGTGCATGTCGGCCTGTCGAGCGCGGCCACGGTGCGCGCCGGTCGCGCCCAGGGGCGCCGCGACGCGCGGGCGCTGCGGCTGGGCGCGGCGGCGGCGGTGCTGCTTTCGGGGGTATTCGGGCTGATCTCGGTCACGGTGATCGTGCTGATCCCGCATCAATTGCTGGGGCTGTTCATCAATCCCACCGATCCGCTGAAGCCGCAGATGATGATGGTGGGAACGCAGCTTTTGATGGTGGCGGCGTTGTTCCAGATGGCGGATGCGGCGCAGGTGATGGCGCTGGGGCTGCTGCGCGGGATCCGCGACACCAGGGTGCCGATGCTTCAGGCCGGGGTCAGCTATTGGCTGATCGGGATGCCCGCGGGCTATCTGCTGGCCTTCCCGCTGGGTCTGGGCGCGGTGGGCGTCTGGTTCGGGCTGGTCGTGGGCCTGACGGTGGCGGCCATCCTGATGATGCGCCGGTTCTGGCGCCTGGCCCCCCGCCCCGAGGCGGCGCCGCTGCCCTGAAGCGCGGACCGAGCAGGGCGCGTAGCGGGGCGACACCGGGGCCGGACTACCCGAGGCCGTTCAACCCGCCTTGTCGCCCTCAGCCTTGCCCAGGATCCGCTCGGCCTTTTTGCGCACCAAAACGCCGCGCAGGTCATGCATCGCCAGCAAGAGCACATCTGTCAGCGCTTCCAGCTGTGCATCGCTGGCCTTCGACTGCGCCCATTGCGTCGTCAGGTTCAGATGATCCACGGCACGGTGGATATCGTCGATCTCGCGCGCCGCCAGAACCGCCTGGCGCGACGCCATCCAGTCGCGGATCGCCGCCAGTTCGGCCTCGGTCAGCGACCGCCCGCCCTGGGGCTTGATCTCGCCGTTGCGGATGTTGACGACCGCAATCTGGTCCATCTCGATCCGGCGCTGGCGGTTCTCGGTATCGACCCGAAACACCGCCGCGCCGTTCTCGCGGATCCGAAAGTAGATTTCCGGCAGATCCCCGGTCATCCGTTCCCCTGGTTGAGGCCCTTGCAGAAGGCCTGAATTCGCGAACATGCCTCGGTCAGCGCCGCGTCAGAAGTAGCGTAGCTGACCCGGAAGGCCGGCGAAAGCCCGAAGGCGGCGCCGAAAACCACGGCCACCCCGGTCTCTTCCAGAAGCGCGGTGGCGAAATCCTCGTCGGTCGCGATCTTCGCGCCGCCCGCGCTGGTCTTGCCGATGCAGCCCGAGATGTCGGGATAGACGTAGAAGGCGCCTTCCGGCACCGGGCAGGTGACACCGGGCGCCGCGTTCAGCATCGACACCACCAGATCGCGGCGACGCTGGAACACAATGCGGCTTTCGCGGACGTAATCCTGCGGGCCGTTCAGCGCCTCGACCGCCGCCCATTGGCTGATCGTGCAGGGGTTCGAGGTGCTTTGCGACTGGATCTTGGCCATCGCCTTGATCAGCGGCACCGGCCCCGCGGCATAGCCGATCCGCCAGCCGGTCATTGCATAGGCCTTCGAGACGCCGTTGCAGGTGAGCGTGCGCTCATAAAGGCCGGGCTCCACCTGCGCCGGCGTGCAGAATTCGAAATCGTCGAAGACGAGATGTTCATACATGTCGTCGGTCAGCACCCAGACATGGGGGTGGCGCATCAGCACATCGGTCAGCGCCTTCAGCTCGGTCCGCGAATAGCCCGCGCCGGTGGGGTTCGAGGGCGAGTTGAAGATGAACCACTTGGTGCGCGGCGTGATCGCCGCCTCCAGCGCCGCGGGGGTCAGCTTGTAGGCGTCCTCCATCGGGCAGGGCACGGTCACCGGCTCTCCGCCCGCCAGCAGCACCATGTCGGGGTAGCTGACCCAATAGGGCGCGGGGATGATGACCTCATCGCCCGGGTTCAGCGTCGCCAGAAGCGCGTTGAACAGGGTTTGCTTGCCGCCGGTGCCCACAGAGATCTGGTTCGGCTGATAGGTCAGCCCGTTCTCTCGCGCGAACTTGTCGCAGATCGCGCGCTTCAGTTCGGGCAGGCCGTCGACGGCGGTGTATTTCGTCTTGCCCGCCCGGATCGCGGCGATCGCGGCGTCCTTGATGTTGTCTGGCGTGTCGAAATCGGGCTCTCCGGCGCCCAGGCCGATGATGTCGCGCCCAGCGGCCTTTAGCTCGGCCGCCTTGGTGGTCACCGCGATCGTCGATGACGGTTTCACGCGATCGAGTGACGTAGACAGGAACGACATGGGGAAACTCCGGTTTGATGTTGCCGGGGACCTGTCATAGGTTGCGGCCCGAGGCCGATCAAGCGATATCGAGAGGAGAGGCGTGATGGCAGACGAATTCCAAGAGCCCGGAGGCGACCCGTCCGGCTGGTACAGCGAAGAGGCCGCCACCTTCGGCGACCGCCTCGCCGGCGCGCGTGAGGCCGCGGGCATGAGTCAGAGCCAGCTGTCGCACCGTCTGGGGGTCAAGCTGAAGACCGTCGCGGGCTGGGAAAACGACCTGCGCGAACCGCGCGCCAACAAGCTACAGATGCTTGCCGGGATGCTGAACGTCTCGATCATGTGGCTGCTGACCGGCCGCGGCGAAGGGCTGGATGCCCCGGCCGACCCCGAATCCCTGCCCCCCAGCGCCGAACGCCTGCTGGCCGATCTGCGCGCCGCACGCACCGAGGCGCGCGCGCTGTCGGACCGCATGGGGCTGCTGGAAAAACGCCTGCGCAGCCTTTTGAAGGAAACCACGGCATGACGGACCCCGTTGAGTCCCGCCTGAAACGGCTGAAAATGCGTTCCTGGCGGCGCGGCACGAAAGAGATGGACATGATCCTCGGCCCCTATGCCGATGCTCATCTGGCCGGGATGGAGGCCGCACGGCTGGACCTTTACGAGGTGCTGCTGGAGGAAAACGATCAGGATCTTTACCCCTGGATCAGCGGCCAGACCGCGCCGCCGGAGCGGCTTGCCCCGCTTCTGGCCGAGATCGGCACCTTCGCCCGCGCCCGGCTGCGGCCCACCGTCTGACGCCATCCGCGGCCCCCGGGGCGGGAAACGGCCCCGGACAGCAGATCATTTAACCCAATCTTTCCGTTTTGCCGTCAGCCTTGTGCGGTGAGAGCGGACGGAGTTGGCGCGATGAGTATGCATGCACAGGGGGTGCATGACCCCCGACTGGGGTTCATGGAGGGCTATCTTGAAAGCCTGTCATTGATCGAACGTCTGCACCGGCTTTTGCTGGACGTCATCAAGGACGAGTTCGAGCGTTTGGGCCTGTTGGAAATCAACGCAGTCCAGGCGCTGCTCTTGTTCAACATCGGCGACAATGAGGTGACCGCGGGGGAGCTGAAATCCCGCGGCTATTACCAGGGCTCGAACGTCAGCTACAACCTGAAGAAGCTGGTCGAGCTGGGCTATATGCATCACCAGCGCTCGGAAGTGGATCGCCGTTCGGTCCGTGTGCGGCTGACTTCGCAGGGCCAGGAAATCCGCCGCGTGGTGACCGAACTGTTCCAGCGCCAGGCCGTCGGACTGGATGCGCGCGGGGTGATGGGGCTGGACGGGATTGACCGCTTCAATTCGGCGCTGAAGCTGATGGAACGCTACTGGGCCGATCAGATCCGCTATATCTACTAAGGGGTTGCCCGCCGGGGGCCTGACCAACGCGTCCGCCCATGACCTAGTTGGTCTTGCGCCCGGGCGCGATCGGCAAGGGCGTGACCTGCAGGCCCTCTTCCAAAAGCTCCTTGACCTCGTCGAGCCGCGCCTCGCCATGGATGATGCGGTCTGGCGCCTCGCCGCCATGGATCGCGCGGGCTTCGCTGGCAAAGCGCGCGCCCACATATTCGGAATTCTCGGCCAGATGCTTGCGCAATGCCTTCAGCGCGGCTTCCATCGGATGAGACGTCACCGAGAGCGGCCGCGAACCGGCGTCATCAGGCTTGGGCACCTCCGCCGCCGCGGCCCTGCCGGGCCGGACCGAGGGCGCCATCAGCATCTTGTCGACCTTTGAGATGCCGCATTCGGGGCAGGCGATCCTGCCGGTACGCAACAGCGCATCATACGCCTCGGCCGAGGCGAACCAGCTTTCAAAGCCGTGGTCGTTCGCACATTTCAGCGCGTAGCGGATCATCCGTCATCTCCGTCAGACGGGCTAAACTTAAGCCCTGGCGCGCAGAATTCAACTTGCCTTCTTCGACCCGCTGGCCTTCTCGCCCGTCTTCCCCAGCACTTCGGGAAACTCGCGCAAAAGCGCGCGCAACTCGGGCTCATCAACTTTCTGGGCCGCCTTCTTTGGGCTGAACCAGCGGCGCCGGCGTTCTTCGCGTTCGGGGAAGTCGTCGACCAGCTTGCTCACCCGGATCGGATAGACGGCGACCACGCAGGGCACTTCGTTGGCCCGCTGCGGACCAAGCAGCTTGATGTAGGAATAGAGACCGGCACAGGCTTCGCTGACCTTGCCGTTAACGCCCGCCTCTTCATAAGCCTCCTGAAGGGCGGTCTCGCTGGGGCCGAGGCCCTTGATCGGCCACCCCTTGGGAATGATCCAGCGCCCGGTCTCGCGGCTGGTGACCAAAAGCACCTCGATCTCGGCCGTGCCGTGCGCGCGGCGCCAGCACAGCGCACCGTATTGGGTCCGCGGCGTGAAATCGCCGGCTTCGCCGTCTCCGGCAGCCACTGCGATCGCCTTCCGCGCCTTTTGCGCGGGGATGTTCGTTTTACCTTCGTATGACATGCGTTTCTGTGTGCCTGATTTCGGTTCTGCGCCGTTTTTGTCTGCTCGACAGTATCATATATAGCCTTTCGGGAAATAATGCACAACGCTCTGCCCCATCAGACGGGCCGAACCGGCGTGCGAAACGCGGCATTTGATAGAAAAATCCGCGAAAATTGGCAGCCATGGCGCGGCGGCGGGGCAAACCGAGGCGCTGACCGCAGTTGACGGGCGGCGCCCGCCCGCGGCGCGCCTACACCCCGGCGGTGTTCCCCGGGCATTGCAGCGGCTTGGGACTATCGCGCACTTCGATGGCTCCGGTGCCGCCCGCCTGCCCGCCGCCCGGGGTCGGCAAGGCGTTTTTGCCGACGGTGCCCAGGAATTGCGCCCGCAGCCCGCCCGGCTCGCGGTAGAAATGCCAGCAATCGGGCGCCGCGCCACTGCCTTGATAGAGAAAGCAGATCCGCCCGTTCGAGGCCGGGAACCAGTGCCCCCGACGGCAAGGCTGGCCCAGAAAGGCCCAGACGACCTGATGGCTGGACAGGTAGCGTTCGGCCCCGTAGGGCGTCTTGCCGATTTCATAATAGAGCGTCTTGCCCGCCACATAGGACGCGAACGCCTGGGCGGACATGGGTGTCGCCCCGGCGCCGGCAGCCATCCCCGCGAAACCAGAGGCGACCCAGGCCGCCAGAACCAACGCGCCGATCCTCCGACCGGGCAAGAAAGCGGTGGCGCAACGCATGAGACCTCCTCCCCGAGTCGATTGGGCAGAGCCAGTGCCTGAGGTTTGCAGATTTGCCCCCTTGCCGCCAGCCCCAGCAGTTGCGGCGGATTTTCGCAGGAAAGAACGGGCGAACCGTGGCGACGGTGGCATTGCGGGGCAGAGCAGCACCTGGAGGTGCGGAAAAAAGTCACCCTTACCCTCTTGCGGCGCGCACGACGCTTGGATAAACACCGCGCACGTTGGGGCGTAGCCAAGTGGTAAGGCATCGGTTTTTGGTACCGTGTACCGTAGGTTCGAATCCTACCGCCCCAGCCAGACACTTCCCGAATTCACCGCCGGCCCACAGTCACGCGCAATAGCCGCGCGTTTCCAGGCACTTACGCACCGCCCTTTCCGACAGAGACGCACCGGCGCGCGGACCAGCGCCCGATTTCAGGCGCAAGTCTCCGTTTGCGATTCCGGCGGTACGAGTTTGGGGAATGTGAGGTGTCGCGCTGCGTCAGAGGGCGCCGAATAGAACGCGCTGTTCCGACCAGAGCGCGGGGAAACCCGTCTTGATCAGGTAGTCAGAGGTGAGCCCGACAGGCTGTTCGCCAGCCACGATGGCGTTGAGAACATCCGGCGCCAGCAGGGCGAGATCGACGATATCCTGAACCCGACGCTTCGAGGTGCCTTCCGCCTCCGCGATCTCGGAGTAGGTCTGTCCTGCAAAGATGCAATCCAACCAGCGGCGTGCCCTGGCAATGTTCTGCACCAGCCGCCGATCCACTTCGGCGGGCGCGTCCCCGAGATGCAGCTTTACCTCGACGCCGCGCCGGCGCATCCGGAACAGCGCCTCAGTGATGAGGGCATCGGCGCGAAGCCGATCGGGCACGCAGGTCAGAGCCGCGGCCAGCACACCGGCATCCAGCTGCACCCGGATCGCACCAGGCTTCAGATCGATGCGCTGAACAAGGCCTAAGCAGGTTGCAGAGTTGGCGGCCCCCGCCAGCGTTTCGTTTCCCCGCTCGACCTCGGAGGCCGCGATTTCCTGAACGAGTCGGGCAGCAGCATCGGGGCGACTCAGTTGTTTGACGATCAGCGACCTAACCAGCCCCTCCAGCTGGTCGGCCGGCAGACGCCAGGCATCGGGATGCCGCCCGCTGCGATCCGTTACCAGCCGCCGGGAGATATAGTAACGCAGCCGCTTGCCCTGCTTCCGGCTATGGCTCGGCGTCAGCCGGTCTCCCGTCTCATCGAAGAGCTTGCCCGCGAGGGGAGATTGCAGAGATGTTGTCCGGCGCCCCCTGCCCTTCGCAGCGCCCTCCTGCAACAGGACCTGAACGCGCTCCCAGAGCTCGGGATCGATGATCGCCGGATGCTGCCCCGGGTGAACCTTGCCCTTGTGACGGATACGACCGGCATAGAGCGGATTGCTCAGGAGATGATAGATATGACCGCGGTCCATCAGCGTGCCGCCCGACACCCTGCCCCCGGCCCGTTCCCGTCGCCGCGACCGGAGATCAAGCCGGTCCGCCTGCGCCTTCACCTCCCGGACGCTGCCCAGTTCGATGTAGAGGTTGTAGATCGTTCGGACCGTCTCAGCCTCGACCGCGTCGACTGGCTCCAACCGAAGTGGCTCTTGAAGCGTACGGTGGTTCGCACCACTGGGCACGACTGCTGAGCGGGTATGGCCACCAGGTGCGGTTGATCCCGCCGCAATATGTGAAGCCGGACAATGCGGCTCCCGGCGAGCGGTCCGTACGCCGGCGTCTGGCAGTGCCGGGCGATCGCTGCTTGGCTCGGTAGCCAGATTTCAGAAGGCGACGGCCTATCGGGGGAGATTCACCCTGATGGTTTCCGGGGGGAGGTTCTTGGTCGCCCAGGATTTGCCGCCACCCCTCAGCAACGTCTTGACCTGCGCCCGCCGGCAAGCGTCAGTCCGGCTTTGGCCCGCGAACCGCACACCGACAGCGCCGACGCAGTTCAGGCGCTCTTCGCCGAACTGACCGGTCTGTTCGAAGACAGCGCCGAACTAACCGCCGAGGGCCAGTCCCCTGACCTTTCGCGGGATGAAGCGCAGCGGCTTGCGCGCCGATTGCGCCAACAGCTCGAGGCCGCCGCCGCGCTTCTCGCCCGCCTCGACAGCTGAGCCACCACCGGGCTGCAGATACCGCAACCTGTGTCGCCGCGCAGCCATCAGTCGTTGCACACAATGAGCTGAGCGCCGCCGAAGCAGATGTTCGGCTCCGTGCTCTGACCAGACCAGGCGAGCAGCTGGCTCAGCGCATCCACCTGATCGTCATGCTTCGTGTTCGGAAACCCCAGCAATTCCCGCTCGAAATCAGCGCGCCATGCCGCATCGCGCGGCAGCAGCATCTCGCCGGCTTCGATCCTGGCCGTCTGCCCCGAGAAACGCGAGATCTTGTCCCCCTCGGGCCGCCGCGCCAGTGGCCGCGGAATGCCCGCGATGTTGTCTTCCCGCAGCTGCTGGATCAGCTGCGCCCCGCTCGCCGCGTCTTCGATCAGCAGCGTGTTTGCCTGCCAGTATTGCGCCAGTCCCACGACTTTTCGCTTCAGATCGGGAAAGTTCAGCCTGCCGCGGAAGACATCAAGGACATAGATCAGCCGCCCCCGCTTCAGCGCCGTGATGCAGACCGAATAGTCATTCAGCGCCCCGTCTTTCGTCGCCGTGTCCCAGCTCTGAACGATCTGATCTCCCGGCCGGCGTTCGGGTTCCTCGTCATGGTAGCGAAACCAGTCGCGCTGAACGACATGGCCACCGGCCGGCACCGGTGCCTGCTGATACTGCGCCGAAAACACCGCCGAGCCCATGACTTCGCGGTTCTGCACGAGCCGTTCGAGGCTTTCGCGCTCGGGATGCAGTGCCTCGCCCTCACGGCGGCGATGCACCCTGCCCTCGCCCACGGGGATCTCTTCGTCCGCCTCTGCGATTGCCGGCAGACTCAGATGTGTCTGACCGCCGGCCTTCAGCAGGTGGCCCGCCAGATCCTCTTCATGGACCCGTTGCATGACGAGGATGATAGCGCCTTTCGACTTGTCATTCAGCCGCGAGACCAGCGTGTTGCTGTACCAGCTCCGCACCCTCTCGCGCATGGTTTCCGAATTCGCGTCGTCGGGCTTGATCGGGTCGTCGATCACGATGATGTCGCCACCCCGACCTGTCAGCGTCCCGCCGACCGAGGTCGAGAGCCGGCCTCCGCCCTTCGTCGTGGCAAAGTCCATCACCGATCCCCCGCTGCCCCGCAGCCGCGTCTTCGGAAAGATCCGGCGATACCAGTCACTCTGCATGATCGCCCGACAGTCGGTCGCGTGCTTTGCCGCCAGATCCGCCGAATAGCTGACACAGACGAAGCGCAGCGACGGATCCTTGCCGAGCATCCAGGCCACCCAGGCGACCGAGATCGTCACGGATTTCAGATTGCGCGGCGGCATCGTCACCGCGAGCTGCGTGACCTCGCCGGACCGTACCTGTTCGAGCCGCCAGGCGATCGCTTCGAGATGCCAGTTAGGCAAGAAGCGATTGCCGGCAGAGATGACGCCGAAGGCCTTCCTGAGAAAGAAGATGAAGTTCGCTCGCAACACCGCGTCGAAGGCGGCCTGCGGATCAATCTCACGGTTCATTCTGATCTCCCGCCTGCGTGCTGCCTCCGGCCTGTCGCAAGAATTCAGCCAGGATCTCCTCGTCCTCGGCCGAGAGCACCGCCTTCGCGGACACCTCGCCTTCAACGCCAAGGACCCTGACGATCAGTTCCATTATCTGCGCAATTGCGCGAAGGTCGCCCTTTCCCGCCCCGGTCGTCAGCTGCCTGACCATCAGCTGTTGCATGGTCAGCATGCGTTGGCGGCCATTCTCGGTAATCGTCACCCTTTTACCGAGCTCGGCCTTCAGATCTGTCTTCAGGCCCCGCGCCCCCTTCGGTCTGCCCTTCCTGTTGCCCGACTGGCCCTTTTTGAACTGGCCCGACTTCGGCGGCTTGCCGTAGCCGACCTCGTAGTCGGGCTTCTTCGGCGACGGGGTCTTTTCGGTATCGTCTTCCATGTCGTATCCTATCCAGAGTGGGAAACCCCGATGGTGCCCGGCTCGCCAATCGCAGTGTTCCGACGAACCGGTACCGGCCTGATGATCAGCACAGGTCTTCGAAACCGAGCCCCGTGGCCGCCTGCACGGCCTGTTGCCCGGTCTGCTCCTGCCAGCGGCGGATGATCAGATCGGCATAGAGCGGGTCGAGCTCCATGCCGAAGCAGCGGCGTCCCGTCGCCTCAGCCGCGATCAGCGTCGTGCCCGAGCCGAGGAAGGCGTCGACGACGATCCCGCCGCGTTCCGAGCAGTCGAGGATCGCGTCGCGCACCAGCGCCACCGGCTTCACCGTCGGATGCATCGCCAGCGCATCGTCGCGCCCCGCACCGAAGCTGTTCATGCCGGCATAGGACCAGACATTGGTCCGGTAGCGGCCGTTCTTCCCCAGCTCGACATTGTTGATGTGCGGCGCACTGCCCGCCTTGAAGACCGCGACCATCTCGTGCTGCGAGCGATAGAGCGAGCCCATGCCGCCGTTGCTCTTGGCCCAGACGCAGATGTTCTTCAGCGCGCTGTAGACCCCCTGCCCCGCCGACAGCAGCTCGAAGAGATGTGCCCAGTCCATGCAGACGAAGTGGATCGCGCCGTCCTTGCTGATCTTTGCCATCTGCCCGAGCACCGTCGTCAGGAACCCCGTGAACTCGGTTGCGCTCATCTCGCCGGCCGCCATCGCGAACTCGCGGTGCCGCACCTGCCCCAGCCCCGAGACATGACCCCGGATCGGCACGTTGTACGGCGGATCCGTGAAGACCATCTGCGCCGTCTCTCCGGCCATCAGCTGCGTCCAGCTTTCTGCCTTCGTCGCATCGCCGCAGAACAGCCGGTGGGGGCCGAGCAGCCAGAGATCCCCCGGCTGGCTGACAGGCGTCGCGCCGGGATCGGTCTCGGGCAGCGTATCGCGAGGATCCGGCTCATCGGTCTGATCGCCGAAGAGCAGACCATCGAGTTCGGGCGTCTCAAACCCGATCAGGCTCAGATCGAAATCGATTTCATCGAGCCCCTGCAGCTCGATCCTCAGGAGATCGACATCCCAGCCGGCATTCTCGGCCAGCTTGTTGTCGGCGATGACATAGGCCCGCTTCTGAGCTTCGCTCATGTGCTCGAGCCGCAGGGTCGGCACTTCGGCCATGTCGAGCAGCTTTGCCGCCGCGAGCCTACCGTGGCCTGCGATCACCCCACCCGTACCGTCAACAAGGACCGGGTTCGTCCAGCCGAATTCCCGGATGCTGTCGGCGATCTGACGGATCTGGGCCTTCGAATGCGTGCGGGGGTTGTTGGCGTAGGGGGTCAGAGCATCTGCGCTCTGCCAGACAATCTTGTAGTCATCAGGTAAGGACATGAGAAAAACCTCCATGATCGGGTCAGGGAGGCAGTTCTGCGCATCAGCGCGCGACGGTGTTCCGACGATTGCGTACCCGGAACGGGATCATTCCCGCGAGAGGTTGCGGCGCCGCACATAATCGCGCAGTTCCCGGCTTACCCGGGAGGGCACGACATCCGGCCAGAAGTAACGGATGACCGACAGGATGAAGCGACCGGCCTCTGATTGGGGCTCCTGCTCGTAGGCAAGATGGTCACCCTTGTTCGAAAGCGTCGGCGCCTGGCCCGAATAGGCCTCCCAGATCTTACCGAGGTCTGCGACCAGCTCTCTCAGCGCAAAGTCCACCTCCTGGCCGGGCTTTGCCTCCTCGAAATACCTGTGGGCGCGCATCGCCGCCGCGGCCACCTCCGCATCCGGAACCGGGTTCACCGGGAGGTTCCGGAGCATGAACAGATCGCCGCCGCTGCCGGCCAGTTCGTCGTAGAGCATGAGCCACGCCCGTTCGTTGAGCTCCGACAGCGCGTCGATACCGAAGTCGCCCCGCGTAATCAGCTCATCGAGCGCGGCCATCGCCTCGGCGCGCCGATAGCGCCCCGGACCGGCCTTCTTCGCCCAGAGAAACCGCCCGACGACCTCGCGCAGGTCATCCTCGAGATCAGGAAAGCGCCCGGGAGGGATGGTCGCCGGGACCAGCCCAAAAAAGTCCTCCCCGATCTCCAGCGCTTCCGCGAAATCGGTCGGGATATCGTCGGTGCGCTCCCCGACGCGAGGATCAGTCTTGCGGGGCATGAGCGGCTGCGCCGTCTTCGCTCTCAAGAGGTCCCAGCAGCTGCCAGGCCTGAATGCCGAGCGGCAGGGCAATCTTCTCCAGTACGGTGACGGTAGGGTTGCGCACGCCCCGTTCGACACCGCTGACATAGGTCCGGTGCAACCCACACTCGAGCGCGAGACCCTCCTGCGAGAGGCCCGCAGCCGTCCGGTATTTCCTGAGATTGACGCCCACGCGCCTGCGCACATCCATCGCTATTTGAGGCCACGGATGCTGTCTTTTGATCTACAGACTATGAGTCTCTTTTTGCTGGACTTGCCAGGGACCGGAAGCAACCGTGCCGGCACCGGATCGAAAGACGGAGACCAAAATGACAATCCATTCGCACGCCTCGTCTCTCAGAGAGCAATATCTCGAGTATGGCTTTCTGGCCGATCTCTGCCGGGAGATGTGGCGTCGGGGCGAAGCCGTCGATGTGCTGCACAGCCATACCGACCGCAGCGGCTACGACGTGCTGCTCGAAGCGAAGGGCCTGCAACGCCATGTTCAGCTGAAATCCAGCTACGATGGCGCCAAGACCAGCCGCCAGAAGATCAATGTCGAGCTCGCCGCCCGCCCCTCCGGCTGTGTGGTCTGGATCCGCTTCGATCCCGCCACGCTGGAAACCGTCGACTATCTCTGGTTCGGCAGCGAACCGGGGCAGTCCCTGCCCCCGCTCGGAAAGAAGATCGGCAAGCACACCAAAGGAAACAGCGAGGGGACGAAGGCTGAGCGGGAAGGCATTCGCGTGATTGGTATCGGCAGATTTGAGAAAGTCGGGACTATCGCGGAGCTGGCAGTGAGGCTGTTCGGGCAGCAGTAGGTTTACAGGTCTTGAGCCTTTCGAGGGCTGCTGCTCCCCCGCAACATGCAACGCTGACCGAGGCTGTCACATTGTAGAAGCCACCACACTCGTTCTATTGTGCACAAGCTGTTCACAAGCGCCTGACGCGGCAAAGCAAACAAACCATGATCGAAGATCCAGACACCACAGGCCCCAGCTATTCTGTCCCTCCCGTCGTCAGGGCTATCGCAGTGTTGCGCTATGTCGCTGCGGGAAATCGCTGCCGTAGCATGAGCGTCGCGTCGAAGGCGCTTGGCATCAACCGCACAACCCTGATCCGACTGATCGCGACGCTCAAGGACGAGGGCATGATCGAGGAGCTTCCCGACGAGGGCGGCTACCGTCTTGGAACCGGGTTGATCGCGCTCGCTTCCGAGGCGTTGAACGAGCGCGGCGTCGTGCAGGTGGCGCGTCCGCTGCTGGCCGAACTCGTCCGCACACTACAGCTCTCGACGCATCTGGGCGTCCTGGAGGGGCGCGAGATCATCTACCTCGTGCGCGAGACCCCGAACTCGCATCTCGCCAGCAACGTGCGCGAGGGAACTCGACTGCCCGCCCACGCCACGACGATAGGCCGCATTCTTCTCGCCCAACTTCCCAACAGCGCGCTTCGCAAGCTTTACGAAGGTGTGGAGTTGCCCGCCTATACTGAGAAGACCCGCACCACACTGGACGACCTCGAGGCGCAGTTGGCCACCGATCGGGCCAACGGGATCGCGTGGAGCATGGCGAACTTCGAGCCCGAGATCGGCTCGGCCGCGGTGCCGGTCTACGACCATCAGGGCCAGGCGGTGGCCGCGATCAACGTCACGGGGCACGCCAGCGTCTTCGAGCCCGACAATCCCCAGCTTACCGAGATCGAGCGCGCCCTGCGCGCGACGGCGGGGCGCATATCCGAGGCGCTGGGATTCCGTGGATGGGCCTCGGACCAGATGTAGGCGCGTCTCAGGCCACCGGTTCGGCTTCGTCCAGTGGCACTGCCCAGGCATCGTAGCCATAGACCCAGTCGGCGTTGCCGCCCTCCTTGAGCCAGTCGTTGGCGAGAGAGCCTTTCTGCACGCGTGCCGTGCGCGCCATCCGCGCAGCCTGGTAGCGGGTCAATGCTTCGGGCACCCCTTCGGCCGAGACCCCATCGAGCGAGCGCGCCAGCACGACCGCGTCCTCGATCGCCATGCAAGCGCCCTGTGCCATGAAGGGCACCATCGGATGGGCTGCGTCGCCAAGAATCGCCACTGCCCCCTTTGCCCAGAATTTCATCGGGTCGCGAACGTGCAGGGCCGAGCGTGTCACCTCGGCGCAGGCGGCCAACAGCTGACGAGCCTCGGGGTGGAAGTCGGCGAAAGCCTCGCGCAGTTCGGCGACGTCTCCAGGCAGGGTCCAGCCTTCCTCGGTCCAGCCCTCCTGCGCCGTGGTGGCGAAGACGAAGACTTCGCGTCCGCCGCTCAGCGGGAAGGTCACGATCTGGCGGTCCGACGTCGGCCCCCACCACTTGGTAAAGCTGTCGAGGTTGGGAAGCCCTTCTACCGCCGTCCGCGGTACCACCGCACGCCATGAGACAAGCCCTGTGAAGCGCGGCGCGTCGGCACCGAACAGGGCATGGCGCACCGGCGAATGGATGCCATCTGCGCCGATCACCAGGTCTGCACGCACCGCCTCCGCACCGTCGAATTGCAGCTCCGCTTCCGCCTGATCGGCGACGGCTCCGGCGACCTTGCGGCCCAGCACGATTTTGGCATCGCCCAGCGTCTCGCGCAGTGCCTCAAGCAGGTCGGCGCGATGGATCGTCAGCTGTGGGGCGCCATAGCGCGCCTCGGCCGCCGCACTCATCGGCAAGCGCGACGTCTCGGCGCCGGTGTCCCATGTCCGGCTGATACGGAATTCCGGCCGCGCCCCGGCGGCCCTGAGCGCCGCGCCAAGGCCCAGCCCATCCAGCGCCTTCACCGCGTTCGGTGTCAGGTTCACATCGGCGCCGACACGGCCCCAGCCACGGGCCTGTTCGTAGACAGTCACGTGGTTGCCCTGCCTTTGCAGCGCGATCCCTGCAGCCATGCCGCCGATCCCACCGCCCGCGATCGCAATCTTCAGACCCGTCATATCCAGTTCTTTCCTATCGTTCAGGCGTAGGTGTAGCCGAAGGACATGCCAAAGGCCCCGACCCCCAACTTGGCGTTGCCGATGCGCGCTCCGCGCAGCCACAACCGCCCGTGCACCTGCGTGCGAGTGAAATTGGTACCCTCCGGCAACCGCGCGCCATCGCACCACAACCCGCCCAGCCATTCGGCGCCCTCGAAAGTCAGCGGGCCCGAACCACCCAGCCCGGCGATCGAGAAATTGCCATGGGCGACCGAGCCCGAGAAATCACCGCCCGCGGCAAGCCGCACATCGTCGAACCGACCGATACCGCGGAACTCTGCCCCGGCGAGGCGCGCCGGCGTGTCGAAGATGGCACCCTCGAAACGCGCGTCGTTCAGGAACCGCACACCCGTGAAATCCGCCGAGGCGAAGATCGCACCGCGGAACCAGCTGAGGCCAAGGAAGCTGGCCCCCTTCGCCTCGAACCCGTCGGGAAAGCTTGCGCCGGTGAAGTCCACCCCGGTCAGGTCGAGCCCCGAGAGGTCCAGCGCACCCTCGCAACGCACACCCGCAAGGTCGACGCAATCGCCGTGATGCCAAGGAACGGCCAGCCGCGCGCGGATCTCCTCGGCCTGCATCACGCGGCCTCGCCCATCGTCTCGCATGCCAGTGCCACCACTTCGGACGCCCAGGGGAAAGCGAGGTCCTCGGCCATGTCGGGACCCGAAGCGTCATGGATCACCCGCGCGCCGATCTGAGTGGCGCCGTGCGTCACCATCAGGTCGACCAACCGCTGACTGCCGCCGTTGAACGTGTCGTCGTATTCGCTGTCGCCCAGCCCGAAGGCCGCGAAGTGGACGCCAAGAAGCTGGGCGCCCGCCGCCGCCATCGCTTCGGCGAAGGGCTGGGCCGAGGCCGGCAACTCGCCGTCGCCGTAGGTCGAGCAGACCATCAGGTAGAAGGTTCCAGCGTCGAAGTCGGTCGGAGCGAAGTCTGACAGGTTGGTCACCGTGACCTCGTGGTCGGCCTCCAGCTCGGCCGCGATGTCCTCGGCCAGCATCTCGGCATTGCCGGTCTCGGTTCCGTAAAGGATTGTGATCATCATTCCACAGGCTCCTTGGTTGCGGTTGCGAGCGCCAGCATCTCGGCGCGGGTCGCGATTTTGCGGCGGCAGCGGTCGGCGCTGGCCGCGGCGGTTTCGGCGGCGTCGATCTTCTGCCAGCCCTCGTAGGTAACGATGCCCGCCCGGCCCGTCAGCACCGCGCGGCCGGGCTTCGGCGCGTCGGGCAGCACGGCGAGATCGGCAAGGATCCGGGTCGCCAGCGCCTGAGCATCCGCCCGGTTTTCCGGGATCGTGCCGCGCGGCCCGCGTCGAAACCAGCCGGTAGCGTAAAGGCCGGGTGCGATCAGCCCTGCCCCTGCCTCGGCGGCGGACGTGATCAGCCTGTCGCGGTTCAGCGGTTCCACGCCCGCCTCGAAGCCGATCGCGGTCAGCAGGCTGTCGGCGACGATCGTTTCTTCCCCGCTTGGTCCAGAGAAGCGGACCGCCTCGACCCGCCCGTCACCTTCGGCCGCGATGGGTGTCAGGCCGAAGCGGAAGGTGATGTGCGTCGAGCCGCCCTGCGTCGCTGACAGCCCGGCCAGCGCCTCGATCTTCTTGGCCCCTTCCGGGTCCGTGGTTTCGCCCGCGTCCACGACCTCGATCGTGACGCCGGAAAGCTTGCCGAGTTCCTTCACCATCACCGCGTCGAACTTAGCCGCCGCAGCGGGTGAACGCCCGACAATGGTGATGTCTTCGATCTCCTGCGTGGCGAGCCAGTCGGTTGCCGCCAGCCCGAGGTCGGACCCGGCCAGTTCGTCCGGCGACTTCGCCAGCAGGCGCAGCAGGTCGATCGCCACGTTCCCGTTGCCCATGAGCACGACGCGGCGGCCAAGATCGGGCAAGGCATCGGCGTCGGGGTGATCGTAAAGCGCGCGGGTCAGCGCGCCCGCACGGACGACGCCGGGCAGGTCCTCGCCCGGGATGCCCAACGCGCGGTCGGCAGACAACCCCGCCGCCAGCACCACCGCGTCGTAATTCGCCCTCAATTCATCCAGCAGCGGCCCGTCCACGGCGAGATTGCCGAAGAACTGCGCCCCCTGCCGTTCGAACAGCCGCGCGAACTGACGGATCACCGCCTTGGTGCCTTGGTGATCGGGGGCCACGCCATAACGCACCAGCCCATAGGGCACCGGCAGCCGGTCGATCAGGTCCACTGCCAGGTCTGGCTCGGCCTTCAACAGCGCCTGGGCAAGGTAGCAGCCCGACGGCCCCGCGCCGACGATGGCGACAGCGCGGCTCATGACGCCACCTGCGCGGCGGCCCACGGCAGGGGCGCGCCGGTCAGATCGACGTAGAAGGATTTCTGCGCCATGTAGGCATGGATGCCCTCGCGGCCCTTCTCGCGGCCGGTGCCGCTGTCCTTCTCACCGCCGAAAGGGGTCGAGATCGAGAACTGCTTGTAGATGTTGACCCAGACCGTGCCGGTGGTGATCGCCCGGCCGATGCGCCAGCTTTTCGGGAAGTCGCGGGTCCAGATCCCGCAGGCGAGGCCATAGGCGTTGTCGTTGGCTTGGGCGATCAGATCTTCTTCGCCGTCAAAGGGCAGGACAACCAGCACCGGGCCGAAGACCTCTTCGCGACAGATCTGCGCATCGTTGGTGACGCCTGCAAGAATCGTCGGCAGGTAGTAGGCGCCGCCCTCGTAGTCCGCGCCCTCCGGCGCCGTGCCGCCGCAGAGAACCTTCGCCCCCGCGGCCACAGCATCGGAAACCATGCGGGCCACTCCGTCGCGGTGGCTGGGGTGAACCAGCGGCGCGACCTGCGTCTCAGAGGCGTGCGGATGGCCGACCTTCAGCGCCTTGGTCGCCGCGACCAGACGCGTGACGAAAGCGTCGTAGATCGACCGCTCGACGAAGAGGCGAGAGCCCGCAATGCAGCTTTGCCCGGTGGACGAGAAGATGCCGTAAAGGACGCCGGCCAGCGCCTGCTCGATGTCGGCATCAGCGAAGACGATGGTGGGCGACTTGCCGCCCAGTTCGAGCGACACCGGCATTAGCTTTTCCGCCGCCTGTCGTGCCAGCATCCGCCCCGTCTCCGTTCCGCCGGTGAAGCTCACCTTGGCAATGTCGGGATGCTCGACCAGCAGGTTACCGATCTCACGCCCCGCACCGGGCAGGACCGAGAAGAGCCCCTTGGGCAGCCCGCTCTCCTCAACGATCCGTGCCAGCTCAAGGCTGACCAGCGGCGACCACGACGCCGGTTTGAGAAGCACCGCGTTCCCGGCCGCCAGCGCCGGCGCCACCTTCTGCGCATCGGAGGCGATCGGCGAATTCCACGGCGTGATCGCCGCGATCAGGCCGAGGGGCTCGTAGACCGACATCGTCAGCGCGTCGCCGCGGCGTGCGGTCAGCGCGTCGTCGGTGGTCTCCAGCGCCGCGGCGAAGTAGCGGAAGGTTCCCGCCGCCGAGGCCGCCAGCGCACGGGTCTCGCGCAGGGTCTTGCCGGTGTCGCGGGTCTGGATGCGGGCGATGCGCTCGGCGTTTGCCTCGATCCCGTCGGCGATCCGGTGGAGGTGGCGGGCACGCTCGTGCGGTTTCAGCCCGCACCAAGCGGGATCCGCCTGCGCCGCCTTGGCGCGTTCGATGGCACGCAGCCCGTCCTCTCGCGAGGCGCCTTTCAGCACCCGGTTCACCGATCCGTCGGCAGGGAAGATCGAGGTGATCTCAGCCCCCGTCCCTTCTTCCCAGACGCCGCCGACGAACAACCGTCCGTCCGGCAGTTCGATGTCCACAGAGTCGATCTTGGGCATCTCGGTCATCCTTTCCTCCCTCAGACGGCCACCGGGCCGATACGGTTGCGGATTTCGCGCAGCACGCTCCAGACCGTGGTGACCGAGGTTTTCGCATTCCCGGCCGAGGCCTGGTTCTCGATCCGGATCGAGTAGCGGGCGAGCGGCGACTCCACGGAATACTCATGGCTGTTGCCGGTCGCTTCAGGGTCGGCCACCAGTTCAACCTGCGTCTCCTCGAACCCGGCCCCGGCCAGCGCCAGCGTCGCCGCGACGTTCGCGTTCTTCGGATAGTCCGTCGCCGCTTGCCGCGCGTTGCCGGTGAAGAACACCGTGCGTTCGCCGAGGCCGGGCAGGTCGAGCAGGCCCTCCGCCGGGGTGCCGGTCCAGGCCTTCGGGGGCTTGGTGCCGCGGTAGCGAACGATCAGCCCCCCCGCCACACCCAGCGCGGACAGCAAATCGATGCCGCCTACGGCACCGGCCGGCAGGATCAGCCGCGCGCCGCCCTCGGCAGCGGCGTTCCGGACCGAGGACTCAAGCGCGGCATCGGCCAGCGCGCCGATCGAGACGATCACCACGTCCATGCCTGCGCGCAGCACCGGCGGCACATGGGCCGTCACCGCCGCATGGCCCGCGCATTCGATCACGAGATCGGGCTGGGCGGACAGAAGCCCCTCCGCCCCGGTTACTACTCCGCAGTCCTTAGCCACATCCGCGAAGTCGGCACCAAGGCGTGTGCGGGTCTCATCAGCGAACTCGGGCAAAGTCAGGACGGTCAGGTCCTCGACTGACAGCCCGGTCTGCCGCATCAGACCGAGAAGCGTTGTCGCGATGTTGCCGAAACCTATCAGTCCAAGGCGCATCGGCTTACTCCTTGTTCCCCGCGGCGCCCGCTGGAGGGCCCGCGAACGCCTGCGCGAATGGACCAATCGCGCACATGTCGACCTCGATCACCTGCGGGCCCTCGGCCGCCATCGCTGCGTCGAAGGCTGCGGCGAACTCCTCGACCGCGGACACCTTGCGATGCGGCATTCCGATCGAGGCGCAGAAGGTGGCGAACTCGGGCACGGCGACTTTGGAGTAGTGACGGCGCGACCCGTATTGCGCGTCCTGGATGTTCTCGATCACCCCATAGGCCTGGTCGTTCATCAGCACGTAGACAAGCGGCGCGCCCTCGTCGACAGCAGTGATCATCTCGGCCAGCCCCAGCATGGTGCCACCGTCACCCAGCAGGGTCACCGCCTTGGGGCCGTCCGAGGCCAGCGCAGCACCGACACCCATCGCGACGCCCTGCCCGATCCCACCGCCCAGCGCATGGACGCCGAGCCGGGGGCCGGCGACCCGGACGTAGCGGTTGCCGAAGGTCGAGTTCGAGATCGTGACGTCGCGCACCCACGGATGGGCGCCTGCCGCCACCCGCTCGCTCAACGCGTCGGCGACAATCTTATAGGGGCCCAGCACGTCGCGCAGCTTGCCCTCGGCCTGCGCCCGCGCGGTAGCAACGTCAAAAGCGAGGTTCGGATCGGCTGCCAGTTGGACGGGCAGTCGGTCGAGCAGGCGACGCAGCGTATCAGCAGCGTCACCATGGGCGAAGACATCGACCGGATAGTTGCGTCCGCCCTGCGAGGCGTCCGCGTCGATCTGGATCAGGGTCGCGGGCAGTTCCATCTTGTTGTTGCGGGTCTCGTTCCCGCGCAGGCGCGAGCCGACGACCAGCATCAGATCGCATCCGGCGAACAACTCTGCTGCCTCGGGCACCATGTTGAAGGCGCCGAGGTTTGCTGGGATGTCCTCGGCCACCACTGCGCGGCCGTTGGTCGAGGTGACGACGCCGAAGCCGCGGCGCACCAGTTCGGTGGCCTCGGCCGAGGCGCCCCGCGCCCCGCCGCCCAGCCACAGCAGCGGACGTTTCGCCTTGGCGACCAGCGCGGCGATCTCGTCGATTACGGCGTCCGGGGCGGTGGGGGCCACGCGCACCGGCGGGTGAACCCGCGCCGGGATGCGCATGTCGCTGCGCTGCACGTCGACCGGGATTTCAAGGCTGACCGGTCCTGTCGGCGCCGAGATCGCGGCAGAGGCCGCGGCGGCCAGCGTGCCCAGCGCGCCGTTCGCGTCCCACATGCGGAACACTTGTTTCGAGACGCCGCGCAGCATCTCGGGCTGTTTCGGCACGTCATGGATCGGGGCGCGGTCGCGATCCGCAAGGTTGGTGTCGACCTGGCTGGTGATGTGCAGGACCGGGGTCCCGGCGGTCAGGGCCTCTGCCTGCGCGCCCGCCGCATTGCCCGCCGCGGTGCCGGTCGAGGTGAAGCAGACGCCAAGTCCTCCGGTCACGCGCGCATAGGCATCAGCCATGTTCATCGCCCCTGCCTCGCCGCGCGCCGGAACGAAGCGGATGCGCCCTTGCCGCGCGATTGCGTCGAGGATCGGCATGTTGTGGATCGAGATTACCCCGAAGACGGTGGTGACACCGATCTCGGCCAGGTAATGCGCGATGAAATCGCCGACGGTTCCGGTTTTCATTTTCGTCTCCAGCTTCATGCCGGCCCCCTCAGATATGACGTGACAGGCCGCCCGAAACCTCGAGCCGGGCGCCTGTGATGTAGCTTGCGGCCCGCGAGCCGAGGAAGGCGACGGCAGCCGCCGCCTCTGCCGGATCGCCGAGGCGGCCCAGCGGAATGCCCTTGCGCGCGGCGAGCGCGCCATACCATTCCTCGCGGCTGACGCTCTGGTCCTCGCGCTCGGCGAAGCGCCGAGTCCACTGGCCAGAGCCGACCATGCCGATCAGGATCGAGTTCACCCGCACCTCGGGGGCGAGTTCCACGCTCAGCGACTTCACCAGGTTCTGCACCCCGGCCCGCGCCGAGGAGGTGCATACCATGTGCGGTTCCGGCTGGTAGGCGAGCAGCGAATTGACGGTGACGATTGAGCCCTGCGCGGCCTTCAGCATCGGCAGGAAGGCACGGATCGGGTAGATCTGACTGAACAGCTTCAGTTCGTATTCCGCGCGCCAGTCGTCGTCAGTCGTGTCGGCGAAGGTAGATTGACGCCCCTGCCCCGCGTTGTTCACCAACAGGTCACATTGGCCGAAAGTCGCCTCGACATCTTTGGCGAAGGCATTCACGGCCTCGGCATCCAGCACCGAAAGGGCACGGGTCAGGACATTCTCCTCGCCGAAATCGCGGGCCATGACGGCGGCCGCGTTCTCCAGCCGACCCTCGTTGCGGGCGCAGAAGGCGACCTTGGCGCCCGAGGCCAGAAGGGTGCGGACGCATTCCAGCCCGATCCCCGACGATCCCCCGGTTACCACCGCCACGCGGCCCTCGTATCCGTAATGCATCACTTGCCCCCCTCTGCGCGCAGTTCGGGCCAGCCCGGATCGGGGCGCCCCTGCATCACCGCGCGCTGCGCCGGCGTCGGCGGCCCGGCGGTCATCCACTGGTCCATCTTCTCGGGCACATCACGCGGCCAGACCTGGGCCTCGTGTTGCGCCTCGTCGATCTGCTGCAGCTCAGTCGTAAACTCGATCACGAAGCCCGAGGGCGAGACGAAATAGGCGAACGGGTTGTCGCCCGGCCCGTGGCGGCCCGGCCCCCAGCTGGGGACATGGCCCTTCTGCTTCATCCGGCCGATGGCGCGCATGAACTCGTTGATCGTCGGCACCTCGAAAGCTACGTGGTTCACCGAAGGGTAATGCGCCCGCACCAGCGCGATCGAATGGTGGTTCGAGTTGCAGCGCAGGAAGACCATCTGGTCGGCCGAGTAGTCCGAGACCCGGAAGCCGAGCACGTCGGCATACCATTCCTGAACCCCCTCCATGTCGGGGGTATTGAGAACTACATGGCTGACTTTGCGCGGCATCGCCCAATCGCTGCGGTCATCGAGCTCACGGGCCTCAGTGCGAAAACGCAAGCGGCGGTTGTCGGGGTCGAGGATCTCGAAGCCGTAGCCGCCCGCCCAGTCGTCGAATTCCGCCGGCGCGCCGAGGACACAAGCGCCCTTGGCCGTGACCTGCGCGTGCAGCGCGTCCATCTCGGCCCGGTCGGGCATAGAGAAATGGACGTAGTCGATCCCGAAGACCAGCCCTTCGGTGAGGCCGTAGAGGAACGCCTCGGTCCCGGTGCCGCGCAAGTAGGCGGTGCCGTCCTCGCGATGGGCGAGGCTGAGGCCCCACATATCCTCGTAGAAGGGCAGCGTCTGGGTCAGGCCGGGGCCGCGCATCATGATGCCCCTCAGGCCGCCCACGCGCACTTGCTCTGCCATGATCTCCTCCTTATCCCGCTTCAGCGGGCGGTTTCCTGCAGCGCCTCAAGAGCGGCGGCAAAGCCGGCGGGCGCCTGTTGATAAAGGGCGTGCCCTGCCTCGGGCACGATGGTCAGGCTGCCGCGGGCCTCGGGGCGCAGGGCCTCGTAGACGCGCTCGGCCCCGTCGGGAGGCGTCACAAGGTCCTCGGCGCCGACGATCACGTCGGTGGGCACGAAGAGGCGGCGTGCATCGTCGATCAGCCGGCCAGACGCCAGCATCCTCGCCGCCGCGCCATAGCCCGGACTTTTCACCTGGCCCATCGCAATCTCCACCCGGGCAACAAGCTCGGGGTGAGCATCGGGAAGATGGACGAGCCTGGCTGCGCGGGCCGCGGCGAACGCGGACCCGCCCAGCCGCTCGAGGTCGTCGATCCGGGCGCGGGCCGCGGGGCTGAGGACGCCGCGGGCCATGCCGTGCCCCAGCGCTGGCGAGGCAAGCAGCAGCCGCGCCACCCGGTCGCGATGCGCTGCGGCATAGGCCGCCCCGATCAGTGTGCCAAGGGAGTGGCCCGCCAGCAGCACCCGTTCGAGTTTCAGGGCGGTCAGCATTCGGTGCAGCGCCCCGGCATAGTCGAAGGCCAGCGGCCATTCGGCCGCGAGCGGCGTTGAGTTGCCGTAACCCGGCGCGTTCCAGGCGATCACCCGCCAGTCCGCGGGTAGTTCAGGGAGGAGCGTCCGGAACGATCCCGCGTTCGACCCGATCCCGTGCAGGAGCACCAGAACCGGCCCCCCTTTGCCCGAGCGTTCGAGATACTCGATCCCGTCGACGATATGTTCGGTGACCGTCATCTTGACCCTCAGTTGAAGACGAAGCCGTTGTTGACGGGCAGAACCTGCCCGGTCAGCGTCAGCGCGCCTTCGGAGAGAAGGAACGCGATGGTATCGGTGATCTCGCCGGGGTGCTGTGGCCCAGGAACGGCGCGGCCCTCGGCATAGTGGCGGTGACGGGCCTCGGGGACGTAATCGGTGCTTTCGGTCGTCAGAATACCCGGCGCGACCGCCGTCACACCCACCCGGTCAGGCCCCAGTTCGCGTGCCAGAGAGCGGGTCATCGCGATCGCAGCCCCCTTGGAGGCGACGTAGGACAGCAGGTTCGGCGCACCCCAGAGCGCGGTGTCGGAGGCCACGTTCACCACGCGGCCCGAACCCGAGACACGCAGCATCGGCGCCGCGGCGCGGGTCATCAGCCAAGTGCCGCGCACGTTGACGCGCTGAACGAGGTCCCAACTGTCGATCTCGATATCCTCGAAGCCGATGCCCCCGATGCCGGTGGCGATCGCGCCATTGTTGACCAGCCCGTGCAACGCGCCGCCGGTTTCCGCCGCGACCGCCTCGCCCAGCTCGGTGATCGAGGCGGGATCGCCCAGATCTACGCGGTGGAAGCTGGCGCCCAGCGCCTCGGCGGTGGAGCGGCCCGTATCCTCGGCGATATCGGCAAGGATCAGGCGCGCACCGTGCCCGGCGAGGCCGCGGGCGATTTCCGCCCCGAGGCCCCGCGCGGCGCCGGTCACCAGGATATGGCGGCCCTTCAGCATCATTCCGCTGCCTCTGCCTGTGCCAGTTCAACCTCGATCTGGCTCTTGGCGGCGCGGGTCAGCATCTGCCGGATCCGGCTGACGCCAAGGTCGTGCTGGTACAGCATCTCGCGCTTGCGGGCGTCGTCCGGCATCCCTTCCAGCATCACCCGGTCCTGTTCCAGCACGTGCCAGTGGTTGGCCTCTAGCCGCGCGCGGTAAAGGAAGCGCCAGCTGTCGCGCGCGAGGCCGGAAACCTCGCGCATGCGCCAGAAGAAGACCTTGCAGGTGGTCGCGTCGACCGGCAGCACGAAGCCGACGATCCGCATGAAGCCCCCCGGCCCCGCCGCGGGCGGATAGGGGATGTCGAGGAAGCAGAACATGTCCCCCGCGTGGACCACGAACTCGGTCCAGTCGAAGTTCTCGCCGGTCTGGCCGACACGCTCGATCCGGAAGCCGTTCTCGGTCTTGTCGAGCTTCATCAGGTCCTGCTTGGACCCGTAAGCCAATGTGAAGCTTTCTGAATGCAGGTAGCAGCCGTGCATCGGGTCGGCGAGGTTGTCGAGCGCATAGCGGTAGTTGGTTTCCCACAACGAGGTGCAGAGGAAGCCGGCCCAGGCGTCCGAAGTCAGTTCCTTCGGCATCACCAGTTCGGGCGCCTCGGGGCGCTCGGCCGAGGGGAAGTAGACGAAGGCCGCGTCGTTCGATTCCGTGACCTCGAAGGACTTCAACGCCTTACGACCTTCAAGCGCACATTCCGGCATCGCGGGAACCCGCACCACTACGCCATCGCCGTTGACGATGACGCCGTGATAACGGCAGCCGATGTTGCCCTCGTGGACCTCGCCGTAGGACAGGGGCGCGCCGCGATGGGGGCAGAAATCCTCGATGCAGCGGATCTTGCCGGACCCGTCGCGCCAGAGCACCAGCTTCTGGCCAAGAGCCTTCACGCCATGAGGGCGGGTGCCCTTCACCTCGACGGACTTGGCCACGGGGTACCACTGGCCCAGAAGACCCATGTTCACCCGCTCTTCGATCAGCGCCTTCTTGTCGATCGCCGTCATGTCTATCTCTCCCGTCTCGAATGGATGCCCGGCACCCGTTGTCCCTGGGTGGGCCGTCATGCCGGCCCTGCCCCGTTCAGCCGTGTGCCTTGGGCAGGTAATGAAGGACGCGCGCCTCTATCCGGACCAGCGCCGAATAAAGGAGGAAGCCGATCACGGTCAGCAGCACGATCGCGTCGAAGACCATGGCCGCGTTGGCCTGCCCGCTGCCGTAGGAAATCAGATAGCCAAGCCCGGTGTTGCCGCCGACCATCTCGCCCACGGTCACGCCGATCACGGCGAGGGTGGAGGCGATGCGCAGCCCGGCCATCAGGTTGGGCAGGGTCGAGGGCATCTCGACCTTGAAGAACACCCCGAGCCGCGAGAGGTTGTAGGCCCGCGCAAGGTTCACCAGGTCGCGGTCCACCGTCTTCATCGCCTGCAGCACGTTGACCAGCACCGGGAAGAAGACGATCAGCACCGTCACCAGAAGTTTCGGCATCGCGTTGTAGCCGAACCACATGATGAACAGTGGCGCGAAGGCGACCTTGGGCGCGATCTGCAGCGCCAGGATGTAGGGTGAGAGCACCTTTTCCCAGAACTCGGACATGCCCAGAAGGTAGCCAAGCACCGCGCCCAGAGCGGACCCGATCAGGAAACCGAGGATCGTGTAGAGCGTGGTCGACAGGAAGTGACCCAGCAGCCCCTCGACCTGCCACATGCGGGCCAGCTCGGCCAGGCAGTCGGACAGCGTCGGGATGATGTAGACCGGCACGCCCAGCGCGGTCGGCAGGAACTGCCAAGCCGCAAGCACCAGCGCCAGAAGCACGAGGCTGGCAAGAAGAACGGCGCGTTGCGAGGTCATGATCGGCCCTCCCGCGGGTTTGGCCCGGGCGGGCGCGTGCGCCGCCCCGGCTTTGGTAGCGACCGCGCCACTCATTTGACGAACTCGTTGGTGTAAAGTTCGTCCACCGGCACGGCCGTGCGGACGATGCCGCTGTCGACGTAGAACTTCTGCACGGCGGCGATGCGCTTGGGATCGAAGGCGCCCAGGGGAACCCCCGCCTCGGCCGGATAGACCGTGGTCGCATAGGCGCGCATGATCGCCTCGATCTGCTTTTCCTTGCCCTTGTGCTGCGGCATGAACGAGACGTATTGCGCGGCCGCTTTTGCCGGATCCGCCTCGATGTCGCGCACGGCGTGCAGCACGGCACCGACGAAGCCTTTCACCATCTTGGGGTGATCCTTGATCGTCGCGTCCGAGGCGATGATCGCCTGCGCCATCGCCGGGAACACCTTGTCCACGGGCATCTCGTCGACCTTTACGCCGGCGCCGCGCACCGCGGCGATCCATTCGGGCACGCCCGACATCGCCTGCAGCTTGCCCGCGATCATCAGCTGGATGATACCGCCGGGGCCGACCGCCTCGATGCTGACGTCCTGCTTGGTCAGCCCGGCCGAGGCGAGCACACCCAGCAAGTTGTAATAGGTCGTGTCCTGGAAGCTGAGAACGCCGATCGACTTGCCCTTGAGGTCCTTCATGGTCTTGATGCCGCTGTCCTCGCGCCAGGCGATCTGGGTCAGGCCGCGCCCGCCCAGAAGGGCCACACCGCGCACCTTCAACCCGTTCGCGCGCACGATGATCGGCGTATCGCCGATCCCGCCGCCAAGGTCGGCATTGCCGACGGCGACCTGGGTCGCGACATCGGCTCCGCCCTTGCCTACGCGGAAGGTGACGTCGAGGCCGGCATCCTTGAAGTAGCCCTTGTGCAGCGCGAGCTGGAACGGCGCGAAAGCGGGCAGGAAGTCAGGCGCCGGGAACAGGTAGGTGACCTTCTCGGCGGCGAAGGCGGCGCCGGCCGCGAGCGTCAGCGCGGCGGCAGCGGCGAGGTTCAGGATCGTGCGTTTCATGATGGCTCCCTGTTTGAGCGAAGCGGCGCTCAGGCCGCTTTTTCTTCGAGTTTCAGATGCTTGAAGAGTTGCGCCGCGTAATCGCCCACCTCGGGCATGATCCGGCGTTTCAGCGGTTCCTCGCGGTGCGGCAGGTCGACCCTGATCTCGGCCACCACGCTGCCCGGGCGTTCGGACAGAACGATGATGCGGTCCGACATCAACACGGCCTCGGCGAGGTCGTGGGTGATCAGCAGGGTGGTCTTGCCGCTTTCCGCGATGGTGCGGGCGAAACTGTTCTGCAACAGAAGCTTGGTCTGGGCGTCGAGCGCCGAGAAGGGTTCGTCCAGAAGGATGATCTGGGGGTCGATCGCCAGGGTGCGCGCCAGTGCCGCGCGCTGCCGCATCCCGCCGGAAAGCTGGTAGGGATAGTGGTTCTCGAACCCCTCCAGGTGGCAGTGCGCGAGTTCCTTCAAGGCGCGGTCGCGGCGATCCGCCTTCGAGACCCCGCGAGATTCAAGCCCGAACTCGATGTTCTGAAGAATACTGCGCCACGGCAGCAGCAGGTCCTTCTGCAGCATGAAACCGACATGCGCGTTGGATCCGGTCACCGGCTCGTTCGACACCAGCACTTCGCCCGAGGTCGGCTGGTAGAGTCCGGCGGTCATGCTAAGAAGCGTGGACTTGCCGCAGCCCGAGGGACCGACAACCGAGACGAATTCGCCTTCGTCGACCCGGAAGCTTATGTCGGAGACCGCAGTCAGTGCCCCCCCGTCGCCGGTGCCGAACTGCTTGGTGACGGAGCGGAACTCAAGCGCCATAGCCGTGTTCCTGGTAAGCGGCGTCGAGGTCGGCGTTGATCGCGGCCAATTCCTCGGCCAGCAGCGCCTCGGTCCAGTCGGTGCGACCCGAGATTGGCGCGGTCACGCGCTTCTCGGCCAGCGCCGCCGCGACGTCTCCGAAATCATGGGTGCCGGTGGCGTAGATCTCGCTCAGCGCTTCGGCCAGCGCGGCCTCCGCTTCGGTGATCTGTCGGCCCAGCGATTGATGCGCGAGGGCGGGACGGCTGGTGTCGAGGGCACGCTGGGATAGGCGATCCTTGAATGCGTCCGTCTGAGTCGTCGTGGTCATCTGGGCCTCCTTGCGTCCTTAGTGTTCTTATTTGAACACTCTGTTCATATATAATCATGGCCGAACGGCAGCCGGGTTGTCAACCAAATCCCTCGCCCCCCGCCGGTCGGCGAAAGTGTGGCGCCAAGTGATGGAAACAGGGGCAGGAATCCCCCGCGACACGGGCAGGCTGCGGGGCGTGGAAGATACGAACGTCTTCGCGCGCTCAGCCGCTCCAGCCAAGCAGGACAGAGATGCGGCGGGCCGATTCGACCAGTTCGGCACGGGCACCGCCATCCAGTCCAGCGATGCGGCCGTCGGTCATCGGTGCGGTTATGTTGATGGCCGCCGCGACCCGCCCGGTCATGTCACGCAGCGGCGCCGCGGCCGAGGCGATCCCTGCCTCGAAATCGCCGGCATGGACGATGGCGGCAGCACCGCGCCCTTGCCGCGCATGCGCCAGCCAGGCGTCGAGACCGCCCGCCGACAGCCGCCCGCCCTGCAATCGGTCTCGGCGGAAGAGGTCGGTCAGTTCGGCGTCTGTCATGTCGGCAAGAAAGACACGGCCCATCGTCGTGGTCTGCACCGGAAGGCGGCTGCCGACATGGACGATGCTGGTGTCCGCGTTGCGCGCGGGAACGCGCAGGACGTAAAGCACCGAGGTTCCGTCCATCACCCCCATGTGCGCCGACCAGCCCGTGCGGTCGCGCAGGCGCTCCAGCTCAGGCTGGGCCAGTTCCACCGTCTCGCGCGTCGCAAGGTAGCCGTAGCCAAGCCGCAGCACGCCGGGTCCCAGCGCATAGCTGTTCGCGCGAGCGTCGTGCAGGAGGCAGCCCATCTGCGACAGCGTGTAGACAGTGCGGAAGGCCGCGGATCGGGTGACCCCCAGCTTCGCCGCGATCTCGGACAAGCCGAGGTTCGGCGTCTCGGGCGTGAAACATTGCAGCGCCTTCAGCCCGCGCACGAGGCCGGGCACGAGGTAGCGGTCCTCTCCGGTGTCGGGAAGCGGATTTGGGGTCATGGTGGCTCCTCTCCTCGAGCGTTTTGCCAATAAAACGATTTCTCGTCAGCAAAACAACCCTTGCCTACCCTGCCTCTCGATCACCACGGCCGCCCCGGCCGACTCGACACAGGAGGAAACGCGAATGACCATGCACGACACCCCCACATCTGCGCTTGCGCAGGACCTGAAGGCCCATACCGGCCGCTTCACCGCCAAGGCCTTCGACTGGCACGCCTTCCCGTCGAACGAGGGCTTCCCCGACCTTGCCCGCGCCCAGATGCGCTACATCGGCGCCGGCGGCTCGCCGAAAGTCGGCGACACCTCGACCCTGAAACCCGACCATTTCACCCTGTCGCTGATCTACAAGGAGCCGGGCCGCTATGCCGCCTGCCACAGCCACGAGATCGAGGAGAGCTTCCTGATCATCGACGGTGCACTGATCGTCGGCTGGGAAAAGGACGGCGAGGTGGTCGAGGTGAACCTCGGACCCAAGGACATGATCCTGAACGCGCGCGAGATCGGTCACGGCTTCCGCGTCGACGGGCCGGAGCCGGTGCTGATGTCGATCTCGGTCGACGTCGGCAAACCGCTGCCGCCCAAATACCACTACCACCCAAAGGAACATCCCGCGGAACTGGCCCGCACTTTCGGCGCCGAACCGGGCAAGACCATGCCCTTCGACCCGAACGGCGCCCACCCGCTTCAGAAGCTGATGGCCAAATACGTCGTCCGCCATGCCGAACTGCCGACGGTCTGGGATCCGGCCGGGTTCACCCGCAAGGTCTATGTCGGCCCAGGTGGCGTCGAGAACGATACCTGCCGCAAGGAGATGCTGGGCCTTCCCTCTCGCGTTGGCGTGAAGCCCTTCGTGCGTGACGTCGAGGATGCCTTCTTTGTGCTCGAAGGTTCGCTGACGGTGGGCTGGGAAGAGAACGACGAGGTGACGGAGATCGAGCTTGGCCCGCGCGACCTGGTCAAGACCCCCGCCGGGCGCAAGCACTGGTTCCGCAACGATGGCGCCGGTGCCTCTACTGTCTGGTATGTCGTGGGGTCGGAGAAGCCGGAAACCGTGATGTTTGAGGCAGCCTGACTTATTCGTCAGGCAACGCACTGCAAGTGCTGAAATGTTCTTTTGCTATCCTCCGAGTGAATAAAGTCGATCTTTCGGAGACTGCGGCATGAACAGTCGGCGGCGCAAAATAGTGCCGTCGACGAAGGTCTAAATTCAATACCTCCAAATGGCTCTGTTGCACAAATCGGATGACGGGCCCGGCTCCCCTTTCCCCGGTCGGATTTATCCCACGGTCTCTGTGACGGGTATGCCGAGAGCGGTGTAGCCGTTCAGGATGGCGATACGGACCTGGATCTCGGCGACCTGCCGATCGAAGTCCCGAGCCATGAGCCGCTGGCCCAGCAGTTTCACGCAGTGCATCTTCGTTTTCGACGCGGCTTCGGCGGTGATATCCGCTCCATCGCCGCCAGAGTGCCCGCAGGGCAATCGCATTTGGCTTCAGTCGACCTTCAAGCCATTGAGTATGCTTCGTAAAAATGCTTCGTCCCAGCCAGCGCGCTTGAGCTTGATGGAGAGGGAACCCTTGGAAGTGTCCCTGCGGACGA
>CAJYAD010000026.1 GCA_913064775.1 uncultured Albidovulum sp.
AGCGCCGCGGAAGCCGAGAGCCGCGAAGCCAAGGCGCCGCCGCCAGATCCGGCCGTGGCCTATGGCGAGGTGCTCCGACGATTGGAGGAGCTCCTGGGGCACCCGGACTTCGTCCATCAGGCCCATGGGCATCTGGCTGCTATGATCCACCGGATCACGCTCAGGCCAGATACCACAGCGCTAGACGGCATGGCTGCCGAGATCCGATGGGATCTCGGCACTTTGCTTTCCGCCGGAGGCTACGCGCCTACATGGGCCGAGCGCTTCTGCTGCAAGCCGCAACTGACGGTCGGGTCAGGGGGCAGCGCCCCCGCCGCCGCGCCCGCTCTACTCCGCCTCGTCCGCCGTCCCGCGCGCCTTCAGCTTGTAGCGCGCCCACAGATCGGGGCGGCGCGCGGCGGTCAGGGCCTCGGCCTCGGCCTGGCGCCAGGCCGCGATCTTGCCGTGGTGCCCCGACATCAGAACCTCGGGGATCTTGCGGCCTTCCCACTCTGCGGGGCGGGTGTATTGGGGATGCTCCAGCAGGCCGCTGGAATGGCTTTCCTCCTCGGTCGAGGCCTCGTTGCCAAGCACGCCCGGGCGCAGCCGCACGGTGGCGTCGATCATCGCCTGGGCCGCGATCTCGCCGCCGGTCAGGACGAAATCGCCCAAGGACACCTCGTCCACCGCGAAATGGTCCAGAACCCGCTGGTCGACCCCTTCAAAGCGGCCGCACAGCAGCGTCAGCCCCTGGCCCGAGGCCCAGCGGCGGGCGGTGGCCTGGGTGAAGGGGGCGCCGCGGGGCGAGAGATAGACCACCGGCCAATCGGCGCGCGACACCGGCGTGCCGATCGCCGCCTGCTGCAGCGCCGCGCCCACCACATCGGCGCGCAACACCATGCCCGCGCCACCGCCCGCCGGCGTGTCGTCGACATTACGGTGCCGACCCTCGCCGAAGGGGCGCAGATCGATCGTGTCCAGCGCCCAGTGGCCGGTCTCCAGCGCCTTGCCGGTCAGGCTGAGGCCCAGCGTGCCGGGGAAGGCCTCGGGGAACAGGGTGATGACCCGGGCGCGCCAGGCACCTTTCAGGCGCGGGCGGTCCTCGATCAACTCCCGGGGTCGCGGCGAGGCCGAGATCGACAGGCGTCCATGGGATTTGGTCGGAGGCAGGCTCATGGCGGGGTTCCACGGCGGAAGCGGTGTGGGGGGAACCGGATTTTTGGGGCCGGATTCTGGGGGTCCGTGCGCCGGCCGGTCTGTGCGGCGGCCGGTCAGGGCGGCGAGATCAGTCGAGCAGCCCCTCGGGTGGGTCGGCGATCAGCCGCCCGGCGGCCAGATCGACCGTGGGGACGATGGCGTGGGTGAAGGGCAGCAGCACCGGCGTCTTGAGGCCGGGGCCGTGCACCTCCAGCAGATCGCCCGCGCCGTGGTTGAGCACCGCGCGCACATGGCCGATCTCGACCCCGCCGGTGTCGATCACCGCCAGATCGATCAGATCGGCATGGTAGAATTCATCGTCGGGCAGGCTGGGCAGGCGGTCGCGGTCGGCAAACAGGCTGGTGCCGCGCAGGGCATCGGCCGCCTCCTTGCTGGTCACGCCCGTCAGCCGCGCCGCGAAGCCGCTCTTGACCATGCCGGTCAGGGTAATGTCGAAGCTGCGCCCCCCATCCTCGGTGAAGAGGGGGGCGTAGTCGGCGATTGCCTCGGGTTCGGCGCAGAAGCTTTTCAGCCGCACCTCGCCCCGGACCCCGAAGGATCCGGCGATGGCGCCGACGCAGACGCGGTCCGGTGCGGTCATGGAAAGCTCCGTTCAGGGGGCAGAAGCCCCGCCAGGATTATTCGCTCGCCGCTTCTTCGGCGGGGGCGGCGGCTTTCTCGGCCTTGGCGGCGGCGCGCTCGGTGGCCTTCTTGCCGGGGACGGCCTTCTTGAGGTTCTTGCGCTCGGTCTTCGGGCGAACACCGGCAACCTCGAGGAAGCGGGCGACGCGGTCGGTCGGCTGGGCGCCCTGGTCAATCCAGTATTGCACGCGCTCCATGTTCATCTTGACGCGGTCTTCGCTGTCCTTCGGCATCAGCGGGTTGTAGGTGCCCAGCTTCTCGAGGAAGCGGCCATCGCGCGGCATGCGCGCATCGGTCGCGACGATCGCGTAGAACGGGCGCTTCTTGGAGCCCCCACGGGCAAGACGGATCTTCATAGCCATTGTCTGTTCTCCTATTGATGGCTTGTTGCCGGGCGGATGCCCGTCATTTCTGCAGTTTCTCGTGATGCCTGATGACTTCGGAGATGATGAAGCTCAGGAATTTCTTGGCGAAGGCGGGGTCAAGGTCGGCCTCTTCGGCCAGCCGTTCCAGCCGCTCGATCTGCCGCTCTTCGCGTGCGGGATCCGAGGGCGGCAACTCATGTTCGGCCTTCAGCCGGCCGACGCCCTGAGTGTGCTTGAAGCGCTCGGCCAGGGTGAAGACGAGGATCGCGTCCAGCCGGTCGATCGACTCGCGGTGCTCTTTCAGCAGCGCCTGGGCGCGGGTGGCGTCGTCCTTCATGCAAGGCTCCTTGGGTCGTGGTGGATGACGACATCGCGCGGCTGCGGGCGAGGTGCCATCGCGTGGATGGTCTTGGGCCTGTTCAGGGGGGCGAAGGCCGTGGTCATGACACCGCCTCCGGTCCCGGGTGGCGGTAGACCAGCATTTCGCCAAGCCGGCGGTTTTCGTAGGTGCGCTCAAAATGCGCGCCCATGCGTTCGGCCAGCGCGATCGAGCGGGTGTTGCCCGGCAGGATGTTCGAGGTCAGCGTGCCCATGCCCATCACCTCATAGGCGTGGCGCCGGGCGGTCTGGGCGGCTTCATAGGCGATGCCGCGGCCTTCGGCGCCGGCAAAGGCGACCCAGCCGATTTCAGGTTCGGGCGCGCCCTCGGGGTTCCAGATGCCGCAAAGCCCCAGGGCCGCGTCGGACTCCTTGTCGGCGATCATCCAGAAGCCGTAGCCACGCAGCGCCCAATGGCCCAGCACCGAGGCCATCCAGCGCCAGGCCTCGTCCCGGTTCAGCGCGCCGCCAAAGCCCCAGGCGCGCGTCTCATCGGCGAAGAAGGCGGCCAGCGTGTCGAAATCGCGGCTCGCGGGGGCGCGCAGGATCAGCCGTTCGGTTTCCAGCACCGGGATCGAAAGGACGGGATCGTGCATCATGTCGCCTCCGGATCGGGGTGGCGGTAGATCCAGACCGGCGCGCCCGAGGGCAGGGCCCAGTCGCGCTCATGCGTGGCGCCAAGCCGTCTGGCCAGCGCGATCGAGCGCAGGTTGTCCGGCGCGATCACCGAGATCAGCGGCCCGAGGCCCAGCATGTCATAGGCATAGCTGCGGGCAGCCAGCGCGGCCTCTTGCGCCAGGCCGCGGCCCTCGAACCCGTCGTAGAGGGTCCAGCCCAGCTCTGGCTCTGGCCAGCCGCCGGGATACCAAAGGCCAACCCGCCCGACCAGCGCGCCGCTGCTGCGTTCGACAAGGCTCCACATGCCATAGCCGCGCAAGGTCCAATGGCCGATGGCGGTGGCGAAGGCGCGCCAGGCTTGCGGAGGGTCCAGCGGACCGCCGTTCATGGTGCTGCGCTCCGAGGCGTAGAATTTCGCGAATGCGTCGAAATCCCCGCCCTCGGGGCCGCGCAGGATCAGCCGGTCGGTTTCGATCACCGGGGCCGAGATGCCGGGGGAGACAGAGGTTTCGTAGGTTGCCATGCCGGCGAAGGGGCCGCCAGGGCCCTCGGGGTTGGGGGCCTCGGTGAACCGTGCCACGCGGGATCTGGCCCGATGCGGCGGTATGCGGGTGCCGCGGGTCATTTCTTCTTGCCGAACCCGCCCAAGCCGCCCAGGCCCGAAAGCCCGCCGGGCAGGCCGCGCCCGCCCAGCCCCGGCATCCCGCCGGCCTGACCCTGCAGCGCCTTGGCCGCGGCCTTCAGCTCCTCCGGGTCCATCTTCGAGGGGTCCATGCCGGCCATGTCGGGCATGCCGCCGCCCTTGCCCATCATGCCCTTCATCGCCTGTTTCAGCATGCCCTTCTTGCCCATCATCTTCATCGCATCCGCCATCTTGCGGTGCATCTTCAGAAGCTGGTTCAGATCCGCCACCTCAAGCCCCGCGCCGGCGGCGATGCGGCGCTTGCGGCTGGCTTGCAGCAGTTCCGGGTGGGCGCGCTCTTGCTTGGTCATCGAGCCGATCAGTGCGATCTGGCGGCGCAGCATCTTGTCGTCCAGCCCGGCGTCGGCGGCGGCCTTGGAATGTTTGCCCATGCCGGGCATCATCCCCATGATCGACTGCATGCCGCCCATCTTCAGCATCTGGTCCAGCTGGCCGCGCAGGTCGTTCATGTTGAACAGACCCTTCTTGAAGCGCTTCATCGCGCGCTCCATCTGCTCGGTCTCAAGCGTTTCCTGCGCCTTCTCTACCAGCGCGACGATATCGCCCATGCCTAGGATGCGGCCGGCGACGCGCTCGGGCTCGAAAGTTTCGAGCGCGTCCATCTTCTCGCCCATGCCGACAAAGCGGATCGGCTTGCCGGTGACGGCGCGCATCGACAGCGCCGCGCCGCCACGGCCGTCGCCGTCCATCCGGGTTAGCACGACGCCGGTGATGCCGACCTTGCCGTCGAATTCGGTCGCGACGTTCACCGCGTCCTGGCCGGTCAGGCCGTCGACGACCAGCAGGGTCTCGCGCGGGTTGGCCACATCGCGAACCGCCTGGACCTCGTCCATCAGCACTTCGTCGATATGCAGCCGGCCTGCGGTGTCCAGCATGTAGACGTCATAGCCGCCGAGGGTCGCCTGCTGCTTGGCGCGACGCGCGATCTGCACGGCGTTCTCGCCCTTCACGATCGGCAGGGTATCCACGCCGATCTGCTGGCCGAGGATCGCCAGCTGCTCCATCGCCGCCGGTCGGTTGGTGTCGAGCGAGGCCATCAGCACCCGCTTGCCCAGCCGGTCCTTCAGGCGCTTCGCCAGCTTGGCGGTGGTGGTGGTCTTGCCCGAGCCTTGCAGGCCGACCATCAGGATCGGCGCGGGCGCGTTGTCGATCTTCAGGCTGCCGGGGTCGGTGTCGCCCGCCAGCACGCTGATCAGGGCATCATGGACGATCTTCACGACCTGCTGGCCGGGGGTGATCGATTTGGTCACCGACTGGCCGGTCGCCTGTTTCTCGACCTTCTTGACGAAATCCCGGGCCACGGGCAGCGAAACGTCGGCTTCCAAGAGCGCCACGCGGACCTCGCGCAGCGCGGTGCGGACGTCGTCCTCGGACAGCGCGCCCTGCTTGGTCAGACGGTCGAAGACGCCGCCAAGGCGTTCTGAAAGGTTCTCGAACATGCCCGGTCTCCTTCGACCTGTTGATCCCATGCGCCCCATGTAGGTGCGGCGCGGCCCAAACGCCAATCGCACCCGTGGGCGCAACGCGCTGACGGATGGCGATCCTCCAATAGCAGAGGACCGGAAGCTTGGCGACTTCCGGAATACAGCGCGCATCTACGCGTCTGCAGGGCCCGAGTCAAGCAAGGCCGGCGCGGGGTCGGGGTGCGGGCCTCGGCGCCGGGGGCACACCCCGCCGCCAAGATCGCAACCGCAACGCCCCTTCGTCCCGCCACGCGGCGGGGCAAGAGACGCCCCGCAGGGGCTTGCCTTTGGCTGCGGCATTGGCATGATCGAACCAGACCTGTTCATGGATGCACATATGCCTTTCGAAAACTGGGACGAAATCCGAACCGCCTTTCAGGTGGCGCGTGTCGGCACCGTCTCGGGCGCGGCCGAGGTGCTGGGCGTCCACCATGCCACGGTGATCCGCCATGTCGACGCGCTTGAGGCGAAGCTGGGCACCAAGCTGTTCCAGCGCCACCCGCGCGGCTACACCCCGACCGAGGCGGGCCTGCAATTGCTGTCGGTGGGTCAGGCGACCGAGGATCAGTTCGCCCAGCTCGCCGCCCGCATCACCGGCGCGGGCGAGGAGGTGACCGGCGAGTTGATCGTGACCTCGTTGCCCGGCCTTTCCGGGCTTGTCCTGCCGGCGATGGCCCAACTGCTTGAAAAATACCCCGGCCTGCGGCTGCGCTATCTGACCGACAACCGCGTCTTCCGGCTGGAATATGGCGAGGCCCATGTCGCGTTGCGCGCCGGCCCCCGCCCGACCGAACCCGACAATGTGGTCCAGTCGCTGGGCTATCACGGCTACGCTCTTTACGGCAGCGAGGCCTATATCGCCCAACACGGCCGCCCCGCGACCGAGGAAGACCTGATCCATCACCGGTTCGTCGCCTCCGAGAACCGCGATGCGCGCGCGCCCTTCCTGCGCTGGCTGGCCGAAAAGGTGCCCGAGGAATGCTATGTGATGCGCACCAATGGCTATGAGGCCTGGCAAAGCGCCGTGGCCCGGGGCCTGGGCCTGGGCTTTCTGCCGGTGCAATCGAGCCAATTCGATCCGCGGCTGATCGAGATCTTCCCGACGCGCAAGGAATGGCAGTCGGAGCTGTGGCTGGTGACCCATGTCGACCTGCACCGCACCAGCAAGGTGCAGGCGTTCCTTACTGCGCTGAAAGAGGCCGCCAAGGCCTGCCCCGATTCTGCATGACTGCCCTCAGCGGGCCGGCGCGCGGCCATCTGGCGATGTTGGCGTTCTCGATCCTGGTGGCGGGGTCGTTCAGCCTTGGCTCAATGGCCGCGAACGAGATCTCTCCCGCCGCGCTCAGTGCGGTGCGGTTCGGGCTGGCGGGGGTGCTGATCGGCGCGGTGATGGCCATGACCACCGGCCTGCCGCGCGCCGCGCTGCAGGCGCCCTGGCGCTATCTGGCGCTGGGGGGGCTGTTTTCGGCCTATTTCGTGCTGATGTTCGAGGGGCTGAAGACCGCGCCGCCGGTTTCGGCCGCCGCCGTCTTCACCCTGACGCCGGTGATGTCGGCGGGGTTCGGCTGGCTTTTGTTGCGCCAGGTGACGACGCCGCGCATCGCGCTGGCGCTGACGATCGGCGCGGCGGGGGCCCTGTGGGTGATCTTTCGCGCCGATCTGGGGGCGCTGCTGGCCTTCCATGTCGGCCGCGGCGAGGTGATCTATTTCTGGGGCTGCGTCGCACATGCCTGCTACACGCCCATGGTGCGTAAGCTGAACCGAGGAGAGCCGCCGATCATCTTCACCTTCGGCATGATGGTGGCGGGTTTCGCGATCCTGACGCTCTGGGGCTGGGGCGACATCCGGGCGACGGATTGGACGGCGCTGCCGCCGATCGTCTGGATCACGCTTCTCTACATCGCGATCGCGGCCAGCGCGGTGACCTTCGTGCTGTTGCAGGTCGCGACGCTGAACCTGCCGTCGTCGAAGGTGATGGCCTATACCTACCTCACCCCCAGCTGGGTGATCCTGTGGCAGATCGCGCTGGGCAAGGGCGGGCCGCCGCCGAAGGTGGCGCTGGGCGTGGTGCTCACGGCCGTGGCGCTGCTGATCTTGCTGAAGCAAGAGCCGCACGAGAAGGCCTGACGCCGCGCATCGCGCCTCATGCCGCTTGAGGCGCCGGGGCGCGCGGGCTATGGGAACGAAAGCCAGGAGGTTCGCCGATGCCCGTGTTTCTCAATACTCTCGACGCCGGTTTCGAGGCCGCCTTCCGTGACCTTCTGGCCGCGAAGCGCGAGGATGCGCCCGATGTCGACGACATCGTCGCCGGGATCATCGCCGATGTGCGGGCGCGGGGCGACCGGGCGGTGATCGAACTGACGGCAAAGTTCGACCGGTTGGAGCTGACCCCCGAGACCCTGGCCTTCATCCCTGCGGAAATCGACGCCGAATGCGCCAAGGTCCCCGAGGTCGAGCGCCGCGCGCTGGAACGTGCGGCCGAACGCATCCGCGCCTACCATGTGCGTCAGATGCCCGAAGATCAGCGCTGGACCGACCCCGAGGGCGCAAGCCTGGGCTGGCGCTGGACGCCGGTCTCGGCGGCTGGGCTTTACGTCCCGGGCGGGCTGGCAAGCTATCCTTCCTCGGTGCTGATGAACGCGATCCCGGCGCAGGTGGCGGGGGTCGAGCGGCTGGTGATCTGCGCGCCCACGCCGGACGGGCGGGCCAATCCGCTGGTGCTGCTGGCGGCGCGGCTGGCGGGGGTGGAAACCGTCTACCGCATCGGCGGCGCGCAGGCGATCGCGGCGATGGCCTACGGCACCGACACGATCGCCCCGGTCGACAAGATCACCGGCCCCGGCAATGCTTTCGTCGCCGCCGCCAAGCGCCGGGTCTTCGGGCGCGTCGGCATCGACATGATCGCCGGGCCGTCCGAGATCCTGGTGATCGCCGATGGCGACAACGATCCCGACTGGATCGCGCTCGACCTGCTCAGCCAGGCCGAGCATGACGAAAGCGCCCAGTCGATCCTGATCACCGACGACGCGGGTTTTGGCCAGCGCGTCACCGCGGCGGTCGAGGCGCGGCTGCAGACGCTGGAACGCCGCAAGATCGCCGGGGCCAGCTGGCGCGATTTCGGCGCGGTGATCGTGGTGCGCGATCTGGACGAGGCGGCGGCGCTGTCGAACCGGGTGGCGCCCGAGCATCTGGAGCTGTGCGTCGCCGACCCCGAGGCGCTGTCCGCCAAGATCACCCATGCCGGTGCGATCTTCTTGGGCCAATGGACCCCCGAGGCGATCGGCGATTACGTCGGCGGGCCGAACCATGTGCTGCCCACGGCGCGTTCGGCCCGGTTCTCATCGGGCCTCAGCGTGATGGATTTCCTCAAGCGCACGACGCTGGCGAAGATGACGCCCGAAGCCCTGCGCGCCATTGGCCCCGCGGCTGAGACCCTGGCGCGGTCCGAAAGCCTTGAGGCACATGGGCTGAGCGTGCGCGCCCGGCTCGACCGGTTGAACGAGAGGTGAGGTGATGACCAGCCGCATCAGCCAGATCGACATCGACGAAACCGGCCTGACCGCCCCCACGCCGGAAATCGAGCAAGAGCGCCGCATCGCGATCTTCGACCTGCTCGAGGACAACTCCTTCGCCCTGCCGCCGCGCGACGGCAAGCCGGTCCCCGCGGGGCCCTATCACCTGACGCTGGCGATCCGCGACCGGCGGCTGGTGCTGGACGTGGCGACCGAGGCCGACGAGAAGGTGGGCGAGGTGCATCTGTCGATGGGCCCGTTTCGGCAGGTGGTGAAGGATTACTTCCAGATCTGCGAAAGCTATTTCGAGGCGGTCAAGCGCCTGCCGCCCAGCCAGATCGAAGCGATCGACATGGCCCGGCGCGGCATCCACAACGAGGGTGCGCGCGTCCTGCAGGAGCGCCTGGAAGGCAAGGCCGAGGTCGACATCGACACCGCCCGGCGCCTGTTCACCCTGATCTGCGTGCTGCACTGGGGGTAAGGGTGGGCGACGATTTCCCCTCGTCGGTGTTGTTTTGCTGCGACCACAACGCGGTGCGCTCGCCGATGGCCGAGGGGCTGATGAAGAAATACTACGGCCAGCGCGCTTATGTGCAGTCGGCGGGCGTGCGCAACGACATGGAGATCGACGGCTTCTCGATCGCGGTCTGCAAGGAGATCGGGGTGGAGCTGTCGCGCCACCGCGCCCGCAGCTTCGAGGAGATGAAGCAATGGGGCGACGATCTGTCGGGCTTCGATCTGGTCGTGGCGCTGTCGCCTGCCAGCCAGCGCATGGCGCTGGAACTGACGCGCTATTACCACCTCGACGTGGAATACTGGCCGATCCTCGACCCGACCGGTCTGGGCGAAAGCCGCGAGGCCAAGCTGGCCGCCTATCGCCAGTCGCGCGACCAGATCCGGGCACGGATCATCGCGCGTTTCGGCCCGCCGACCGAGCCGAAGGTAAAGGCCCCGTCCGGCGCATAGATCAAGAAGCGCACCCCTTCGCCATCGCCGCCCGGACTTGCCACAGACCCGCGCGCCATCTGCGACAACGCTCAAATGGCAGCGCCCCCGCCGCAGAGCCGGCATCACGCACCGCCCGTCGAACCATTGCGCTTCGTCACGTTTCACGCTTGAGTTCGGCCTCGGGCGGACGGCCCGTTGGGGGGGCAGAGCGATGGAGAGACCATGAGCCGCGAACTGACCCGGCGCTGTTTCAACACCTTCAACGCGGGTGGCTGAGGTCCGGACCCTGACCGGCGCCGCGCTGGGCGCCGTGCTTGACGATGTCGCGCGGTTGCGGATCGCGGTGTTTCGCGACTGGCCCTACCTCTACGACGGCTCGCTCGACCATGAGCGCGGCTATATCGCCACCTATCGCGACAGCCCCCGGGTGATCGTCGTCGGCGCCTTCGACGGCGCGCGGGTGGTCGGCGTGGCCACCGGCACCCCGATGGAAGACCACGCCGACGATTTCGCCGCCGCTTTCGCCGGCACCGGGCTGGCGCTGAACGAAATCTTCTATTGCGCCGAATCGGTGCTGATGACGGAATGTCGCGGCCAGGGGCTGGGCCACCGCTTCTTTGATCTGCGCGAGGATCACGCCCGGGCGCTGGGGCGGCGGCATGTGGCCTTCTGCTCGGTGCTGCGGCCCGCGGATCATCCGCAGCGGCCCGAAGGTGCGCGCAGCAACGATGCCTTCTGGCGCGGGCGGGGTTACGCGCCGCTGGACGGTGTGCTGGCGCGGTTCAAGTGGAAGGACATCGGCCAGCAGGCGCAGACCGAAAAGTCGCTGCAATTCTGGCACCGGGCGCTTTGACCGCCCCCCCTGCCAAGAAAAGGAAGACCGAGATGAAGATCGCCGCCGCCGCCTATCCGCTCCACTGGTTCGAGAATGAGGCCGCCTATGCGGCCAAGATCACCCGCTGGGTCGAGGAAGCGGTGGGGCAGGGCGCCGATCTGCTGGTCTTTCCCGAATATGGCGCGATGGAACTGGCCAGCCTTGCCGGGCCCTCCGTTTGCCACGACGAAGAGGCCTGCCTGCGCGCCGCCGATGCGGCCCGGGGGCTGGCCGACCAGGTGCTGGGCGGGCTGGCGGCCAAGCACGGCGTTCATATCCTTGGCGCCTCCGGCCCGACCTATGAGGGCGCGCGGCCGGTCAACCGCGCGGTGTTCTACGGCCCGGACGGCATCCTCGGGCATCAGGACAAGCAGATCATGACCCGCTACGAGGCCGAGGTGATCGACGTTGTGCCCGGCGGGCCGCTGCGCCTGTTCGACACGACGCTGGGCCGGATCGGCATTGTCATCTGCTATGACATCGAATTTCCGCTGCTGGGCCGCGCCTTGGCCGAGGCCGGGGCGGAAATCCTGCTCGCGCCTTCCTGCACGGAGTTGCTGGCGGGCTTTACCCGGGTCCGTGTCGGCGCCATGGCGCGGGCGCTGGAAAATCAGTGCGTTTCGGTGCAGGCGCCGCTGGTGGGGCGCTGCGACTGGTGCGATCTGGTCGATGTCACCACCGGCCGCGCCGCGATCTATGGCCCGCCCGATCATGGCTGGCCCGCCACTGGAATTCTGGCGGAAACCGGCCTTAATCAGCCCGGCTGGGCGATCGCCGAAGTCGATCTGGAACAGGTCCGGCGCAGCCGGGAAAACGGCGGCGTTCTGAACTTTCGCGACTGGAAAACGCAGCCCGATCGGCTGCGCGAAGGGGTCCGTCACGTCACACTTGTGCGCAACCCCGCATAAAGACCTTGAATTATTGGTGATGTGGGCGCATTTAATGCCGCGCCCGCAAATCGGCGGGATTCCCTAGGACGGAGTGACCATGGCCAAGGAAGAAATGCTCGAATTCCCCGGTGTCGTGAAGGAACTCCTGCCCAATGCGACATTTCGGGTCGAGCTTGAGAACGGCCATGAGATTATCGCCCATACGGCAGGAAAGATGCGCAAGAACCGGATCCGGGTGCTTGCCGGCGATCGCGTGCAGGTCGAGATGACCCCCTATGACCTGAGCAAGGGCCGCATCAATTACCGCTTCAGATAAGCCGATGCGGCTGATCCTCGGTTCGGGCAGCCCGCGCCGGCTGGAGCTTCTGGCGCAGCTTGGGCTGGTGCCCGATGCTGTCTTGCCACCCGATATCGATGAAGACCCCGCCAAGGGTGAATTGCCGCGCCCCTATTGCGCGCGTATCGCCCGCGAGAAGACCCTGGCCGTGCCCGCCGCACCCGGCGATCTGGTGCTATGCGCCGATACGACCGTGGCGCTGGGCCGTCGCATCCTGGGCAAGCCCGCCGACGCGGGGGAGGCGGCGGAATTTCTGCTGGCGCTGGGCGGGCGGCGGCATCAGGTCATCACCGCCGTCGCGGTGCGCCGGGGCGATCGGCTCTGGACGCGCGAAGTGGTCAGCGCGGTGAAGATGAAGCGGCTCTCGGATCTTGAACTCAACGCCTATCTCGCCTCGGACGAATGGCGGGGCAAGGCGGGCGGCTACGCGATCCAGGGGCTGGGCGGCGCCTTCATTCCTTGGATCTCGGGGTCGTTCACCGGGGTGGTCGGCCTGCCGGTGGCCGAGACCGCAGCCCTTTTGCAAGCCGCCGGCTATCCGGTGTATGGAGACAAGTCATGAAGGGCCGTGTGATCGCCATCGACAGCTACCGGGGCCGGACCGTCGCGGCGCTGGTCGAGGACGGGCAGCTTCTGGACCTTGCCATCGACACCGAGGGCGAGGCGCCGCTGCCGGGCGCGATCTTCCGTGCCGTGGTGAACCGGCCGATGAAGGGGCAGGGCGGCGTCTTCGTGACGCTGCCGGGCGGACAGAACGGCTTTCTGCGTCAGGTGTCGGGTCTTGCGCCGGGCCAGCGGGTGCTGGTTCAGGTGGCGGGCCATGCCGAACCCGGCAAGGCGGTGCCGGTGACGCTGCGGCTGCTGTTCAAGTCGCGCTATGCGATCGTCTCGCCGGGCGCGCCGGGGCAGAATATCTCGCGCCGCATCCGCGACGAGGACACCCGCGCGCAGATGGCCGAAGTGGCAAAGGCCGCCATGGCCGGCGCGGATGAGGGGCTGGGTCTGGTGGTGCGCTCGGCCGCAGAGGCGGTAGAGGCGGCGGATCTGGCCGAGGATATCGCCCAGATGCGCACCCTGGCCGAGGCGGTTCTGGCCGATCTCGACGGCCCGCCCGAGCTGTTGGTCGAAGGTGCCGGCGCCGAGGAAACCGCCTGGCGCGACTGGGCCGATCCGCCGGTCGACGAATTCCGCGCCCGTCCCGGCGCGATCGCCGAACTGGGCGTCGACGATCTGATCGACGCGGTGCTGGCACCGCGGGTGGCGCTGCCCGGCGGCGGCCACATGATGATCGAACCGACCCGGGCGCTGGTCGCGGTGGATGTGAACACTGGCCCCGATACCTCACCCGCCGCCGGGCTGAAGGCCAATATCGGCGCCGCCCGCGATCTGCCGCGGCAGCTGCGGCTGCGGGGCCTCGGCGGGCAGGTGGTGGTGGATTTCGCGCCGATGTCGAAGAAGGACCGCGCCACGCTGGATCAGGTGCTGCGCGCCGCCTTCAAGGCCGCCGGAACCGAGGTCAGCCTGGCCGGCTGGACCCCCTTGGGCAATTTCGAGCTGCAGCGCAAACGCGACCGCATGCCCCTGACAGAGGCGCTGTCCGGCGCGCCCGGGGGGGCGGCATGAGCTGCCCGATCTGCGGCAAGCCGGTGGACCCGGCCTATCGGCCGTTCTGCTCGCGCCGCTGCGCCGATGTCGATCTGGCGCATTGGCTGCGCGGCAATTACGCCATCCCCGCGACCGAAGAAGAGCCTGACGAATCCCCGGAAGAGGGTGACGGCGAGGGGCCCGACGGCCCGCCGGGGCTGCCGCATTAGTCCGGGGCAGTCCCCTAACTCACATCTGCGCGCCTGCCCCCGAATCGCGATTGACGCGCGTGTCCGGATGCGCGACTTTCACCCCACGTCAGGGGAGTCCCGCCAAGGGGACTGAGAGGCTGAGTGGGGGAAACCCCGGTGAAGCGACCCTTTGAACCTGACCCAGTTGATGCTGGCGTAGGAAGACCGAAGGCCGCGCCGGATCCGATCCGCCAGACCTTCGGGCCAAGGGGCCCATCCGCAATTGCGCCGGGCCGATTGGTCCCTTTCTGCTTCCCGTTTCACGTGGGTCTTTTCGCAAGAGGAGACACCGATGAACCGTCCCGTCCCGAAGATCACCACCGGCCCGCTGCCCGCCTCGCGCAAGGTCTATGCCTCCGGCACCCTGCATGAGCTGCGCGTGCCGCTGCGCGAGATCGTTGTCACCGGCGGCGAGGCGCCGCTGGGCGTCTACGACAGCTCTGGCCCCTATACCGACCCCGACGCGGCGATCGACATCGCCCTGGGCCTGCCCGAGGTCCGCGGCGGCTGGCTGCAATCGCGCGGCGATGTCGAGGTCTACAAGGGCCGCGCCGTCACCTCGGCCGACAACGGGTTCGTCGAGGGCACGCGCCTGACCCCGCCTTTCCCGGTCGCCCGGGATCCGCTGCGCGCCACTGGCGACCGCGCGGTCACCCAGCTTGCCTATGCCCGCGCCGGCATCGTCACGCCCGAGATGGAATTCGTCGCGATCCGCGAGAACGAGGGCCGCAGCAAGGCCTATACCCGCGACGGCGACCCGATGGGCGCCGTGATGCCCGATCTGGTGACCCCCGAATTCGTGCGCGACGAGATCGCCGCCGGCCGCGCCATCATCCCCGCCAACATCAACCACCGAGAGCTGGAGCCGATGATCATCGGCCGCAACTTCCTGGTGAAGATCAACGCCAATATCGGCAATTCGGCCGTCACCTCCTCGATGGAGGAGGAGGTGGAAAAGATGGTCTGGGCGATCCGCTGGGGCGCCGACACGGTGATGGACCTGTCCACCGGCCGCAACATCCACAACATTCGCGACTGGATCTTGCGCAATTCCCCCGTTCCGATCGGCACCGTGCCGCTCTATCAGGCGCTGGAAAAGGTCAACGGCGTCGCCGAGGATCTGACCTGGGAGGTCTACCGCGACACGCTGATCGAACAGGCCGAGCAGGGGGTGGATTATTTCACCATCCACGCGGGCGTGCGGCTGCACATGATCCCGATGACCGCGAAGCGCGTCACGGGGATCGTCAGCCGCGGCGGCTCGATCATGGCCAAATGGTGCCTGCATCATCACCGCGAAAGCTTCCTCTATGAGCATTTCGACGAGATCTGCGACATCTGCCGCCGCTATGACGTGTCGTTCAGCCTTGGCGACGGGCTGCGCCCCGGCTCGATCGCCGACGCCAATGACGAGGCGCAGTTCGCCGAACTTCGCACGCTGGGCGAGTTGACGAAAATCGCCTGGGCCAAGGATTGCCAGGTGATGATTGAGGGCCCCGGCCATGTGCCGATGCACAAGATCAAGGCCAATATGGACGAGCAGTTGAAGCACTGCCACGAGGCGCCGTTCTACACCCTCGGGCCGCTGACCACCGACATCGCGCCGGGCTACGACCATATCACCAGCGCCATCGGGGCGGCGATGATCGGCTGGTTCGGCACCGCGATGCTTTGCTACGTGACGCCCAAGGAACACCTTGGCCTGCCCGACCGCGACGATGTGAAAACCGGGGTGATCACCTACAAGCTGGCCTCGCATGCGGCGGATCTGGCAAAGGGCCATCCGGGCGCGCAGGCGCGCGACGACGCGATCAGCCGCGCGCGGTTCGATTTCCGCTGGGAGGATCAGTTCAACCTTGGCCTCGATCCCGACACTGCCCGCGCGATGCATGACGAGACGATGCCGAAGGAGGCCCACAAGCTGGCGCATTTCTGCTCGATGTGCGGGCCGAAATTCTGCTCGATGAAGATCAGCCACGACATCCGGGCCGAGGCCGAGAAACGCGAAGGCATGGCCAAGATGGCCGAGAAATACCGCGACGGCGGCGATCTTTACATGCCCGCCGACACGGTAGAGGAACCGGCGGAATGATCTCGGTCCTGGGTGCGGGGGTGGCGGGGCTTTGCGCCGCCACCGCCCTGGCCGAACGCGGCCTGTCGGTCGAGGTGATCGTACCCGAAGGCGCGCCGGACCCTGCCTCGAACCTTGCCGGCGGGATGCTTGCGCCGTTTTGCGAGGGCGAGAGCGCGCCCGAGGTGGTGGTGGCGCGCGGTCAGGCGGCGGCGGACTGGTGGGCGGCCCGGGTCCGGGGCGTGGTGCGGCGGGGGACGCTGGTCGTCGCCCCGCCACGCGACGCGGCTGAACTCGACCGTTTCGCCCGGGCGACGCGCGGCCATGTCTGGACCACCCCCGCCGAGTTGGAGCCGGAGCTGGAGGGGCGCTTTGCCCGTGGGTTGTTCTTCGCGGATGAGGCCCATATGGACCCCCGCGCCGCGATGGCGGACCTGCGCGCCGGGCTGGCCGAACGGGGCGTGGCGATTCATTGCGGCGCGCCCTCTGGCATGATCGTCGATTGCCGGGGGCTCAGCGCCCAAGATCGGCTGCCCGACCTGCGTGCCGTGCGCGGCGAGATGCTGGAGGTCAGCGCCCCCGATGTGGCGCTGACCCGTACCGTGCGGCTGCTGCATCCGCGCTTTCCCTGCTACATCGTCCCGCGCGGGGACGGGCGCTACATGATCGGCGCGACGATGGTGGAAAGCGCGCGCTCTGGCGGGGTCACCGCCCGGGCGGTGATGGAATTGCTGTCGGCTGCCTACACCGTCCACCCGGCCTTCGCCGAGGCCGAGGTCGTCGCCACCGGTGCCGGGCTGCGGCCGGCCTTTCCCGACAACCTGCCCGCGATCCGGCAAGATGGCGACCGGATCCACCTTAATGGCATGTATCGCCACGGCTTCCTCATGGCCCCCGTTTTGGCCGAGGAACTGGCCCAGATGCTGATCCAGGAGCCCGCCCATGCAGATTGACCTGAACGGAGAAGCCCGGGTGACCGGGGCCCGCACCCTCGCCCAGCTGATCGAGGAGCAGGGCTTTGACGCTGCCAGCGTCGCCACCGCCGTGAACGGCGCCTTCGTGTCGCGCAGCGCCCGCGACGAGACGCCGCTTAGCCCCGGCGCCCGGGTCGAGGTGCTCTCGCCCATGCAGGGGGGGTAGGCGATGTTCTATGGCACCGACCTGACAAGCCGCCTGCTGCTTGGTACGGCTCAATATCCTTCGCCCATCGTCCTGCGCGCGGCAATCGCCGCCTCGGGCGCCGAGGTGATCACCGTCAGCCTGCGCCGCGAAGGGGCCGAGGGCGGCGCCTTTCGCGAGATCCTGACCGAGAGCGGCTGCCGCATCCTGCCCAACACCGCCGGCTGCCACACGGTGCGCGAAGCGGTGACAACGGCGCAGATGGCGCGGGAACTCTTCGGCACCAACTGGATCAAGCTGGAGGTGATCGGCCATGCCGACACGCTGCAGCCCGACCCTTTCGCGCTGGTCGAGGCCGCCCGCATCCTTTCCGCCGAGGGCTTCGATGTGTTCCCCTATACGACCGAGGATCTGATCGTCGGCGAGAAGCTGATCGAGGCCGGCTGCCGGGTGCTGATGCCCTGGGGCGCGCCGATCGGATCTGGTCAGGGGCTGCGCAACGAAGGCGGGCTGCGCGCGATGCGGGCGCATTTCCCGGGCGTGCCGCTGGTTATCGACGCGGGGCTGGGCGCGCCCAGCCAGGCGGCGCGGGCGATGGAGATGGGCTTTGACGCGGTGCTTCTGAACACCGCCGTGGCCAAGGCGACCGATCCGGTGGCGATGGCTTCCGCGTTCGGTCAGGCGGTCGCGGCGGGGCGCGCGGCGCATGCGGCCGGGTTGATGCCCAGCCGCGACATGGCCAAGGCCTCGACCCCGATCTTCGGCATGGCGGAACTGGCATGACGATCCGGCTCGATCCGTTCTACCTGATCGTGGGCGATGTCGCGCGGATGGCGCCCCTGCTGCCGCTTGGGGTGAAATTGGTTCAACTGCGCCTGAAGGATCTGCCCGAGGCCGCGCTGCGCGACCAGATCGCCCGCGCGCGCGACCTTGCCGCCCACCACGGCGCGCAGCTTGTGGTGAACGACCATTGGCGGATCGCGCTCGATCTGGGCTGCGATTTCGTCCACCTGGGGCAAGAGGACATGGACAGCGCCGATTTCGCGGCTCTTGGCCGCCACGGCATCCGCTATGGCCTGTCCACCCATGACGAGGCAGAGCTGGAGCGGGCGCTGTCGCATAGCCCCGCCTATGTGGCGCTGGGGCCGGTCTATCCGACGCTGCTGAAGAAGATGAAATGGGGCCCGCAGGGGCTGGACCGCGTGCGGGCGTGGAAGGCGCGCGCTGGGCATACACCGCTGGTCGGCATCGGTGGGCTGACGCCGGAACGCCTGCCTGCGCTTTTTGCGGCCGGGGCCGACAGCGCGGCGGTGGTCACCGACATCCAGCAGGCCGCCGACCCGGCCGCGCGCTGCCGCGACTGGATCGCCGCCACGCGGGAGCACGCCTGATGGACCGCTACGCCCGCCAGATCTGCCTGCGCGAGGTCGGCACCGACGGCCAGGCCCGGCTGGCCGCCGCGCGCGTGCTGGTGGTCGGCGCCGGGGGGCTGGGTGCTGCGCTTCTGCCGCTGCTGGCCGGGGCCGGGGTGGGGCATTTGCGGATCGTCGATCCGGATGTGGTCGAGCAAAGCAACCTGCACCGCCAGACGCTTTACCGCATGTCGGATCTCGGCCGCCCGAAGGCTGAGGTGGCGGCCAAGACGCTCGCAGACCTGAACCCCGACTGCCGCATTGAGGCGCTGATCGCGCGGCTCGATCCTGCCTTGGCGCGGGAGCAGCTGGTCTGGCTGCGCGGCGGCACCGGCTCTGGCGTCGTGGTCGATGCGGCGGATGTTTTCGCGGTGACCTATGCGCTGTCGGATCTGTGCGAGGCGGTGAAGGTGCCGCTGATCTCTTCCTCGGTGCTGGGGTTTGCGGGCTATGTCGGCGGCTTTTGCGGCGGCGCGCCGGGCTATCGCGCGCTGTTTCCCGATCTGCCGGCGGTCGCGCAAAGCTGCGCCTCGGCGGGGGTCATCGGCCCCGCCGTCGCCACGCTGGGGGCGCTGCAGGCGCAGATGGTGCTGTCGGTGCTCCTAGCCCTCGATCCGTCGCCCTTGGGGCAGTTGTTGCGGCTGGATCTGAAAAGCTGGCGGATCTCGGGCTTTCGGTTCGATGCGGCAGAGGCGCCGCAGACGCCCGGGCCGCGGATCCTGGCCGCGCAGGAGGTGACAGAGGGTGATCTGGTGATCGAGCTGCGCGACGCGGTCGAGGCCCCCGCGCTGCCCTTCCCGCAGGCGCGGCGCCTTGCCCCCGAGGCGGTGGCGCAGTTTGTCCCTGATCCGGGGCGCCGCACCGTCTTTGTCTGTGCGACCGGCCTGCGTGCCTGGCGCGCTGCCTGCACGGTGATCGCCGCCCATGGCGCCGAGGCCGCCGTCCTGGCGCTGCCGCAATGACCCCGGCGCTGCTGTGCATCGGCGGGATGGATTCGAGCGGCGGCGCGGGCCTTCTGCGCGATGCGGCCACGGCGGCTGAATTCGGCCTGTCCTGCCGCGTCGCGGTGACGGCGGTGACGGCGCAGACCGACCGCGCGGTAAGCGCGCTGCATCCGGTGCCGCCCGAAGTCGTCGCGGCGCAGATCGCCGCCGGTGCGTCCGGAGCGCGCGCGGTGAAGATCGGGATGCTGGGCTGCGGGGCGATCGTCCGCGCCGTCGCCGCCGCGCTGGACCAGACGCTGGACCGCACGCGGGTCGGCGTACCGCTGGTTCTTGATCCGGTGTTGCGCTCCAGCTCGGGCCGCGACCTGCTGGACCCTGCGGGCCTGGGCGTGCTGATCGAAACCCTGCTGCCGCGCGCCACGCTACTGACGCCGAACCTGCCCGAACTGCGCGCGCTGGGCGATTGGCTGGGCCTGCCGCCCGGGGCAGAGGCGGCGGCGATCGTCGCCGCGTTGCAGGCGCGGGGCGCGGGCGCGGTTCTGGTCAAGGGCGGCCATGCCGAGGGGGCAACGGATGCCCGCGACCGGCTCTATCTGCCGGGGGCTGAGATTCGCGAATTCACCGCGCCGCGCCATGCGCTGGCGCTGCGCGGCACCGGCTGCCATCTGGCCTGCGCCATCGCGGCTGGTCTGGCGCTGGGGCAGACGCTACCCGAAGCGATCGGGCGCGCGAAGGCGAGCGTCACGGCCCGCTTCGCGGCGGCGGGTCGGGCCGACACCAAGGCTTCGTTCGAGACCGGGACGATGCCCTAGGCGGACCGTGGCGTCGGCAATAGTTCGCGGGCCGATCACGAAGGGCAATCGCCCTGCCTGCCTGATCCCGCAGGCGCCGGATCGGGCAGGCAGGGCGATTGCCCTCGGGGGTATCCCTGGTTGTGGGCAGAGATGCGCAAGGGGGGCTCAGCGGCGGGGGCTCTGCCCCCTGCACCCCCGGCGCATTTGTTGAACAATGAAAGCGATGGAGCATTCGACCTGCTTTCACTTTGGCGACGGGGTGTTCCCCCCCCCGGCGCCGAGCCTGCCAGAGGCGCGAAGCCTAGCCGCCTTCTGTCCTGCATCCGTCAGACGACCCGGCCGCTTTCGGGCTCCATCAGGTGCATATGCGCAAGGTCGGGCGCCAGAGTGACCTTCTGGCCCACCTGCGTGGGCGCGTGCGGATCGACGCGGGCGCAGGCGAAGGTGTCGCCAAGTCGGAAATAAAGCAGCGTGTCCGCACCCAGCGGCTCGGCCACCTCGATCTCAACCGGCATTCGCCGCGCCGGATCCGCAGCATCGGTCGCGAGGCCCAGGTCCTCGGGGCGGATGCCGAAAACCATCGGCTTGCCCTTCCAATCGGCATAGCGGCGGGCGCGGTCGTCGGGCAGGGTCACCTCGGTGCCGTCGGCGAGGCGCAGCGCCAGTCCGGTGCCGGCCGGAAGCATGTGGCAGTCGAAGAAGTTCATCGGCGGCGAGCCGATGAAGCCGGCGACGAAGCGCGACACCGGGCGGTGGTACATCTCGTCCGGGGTGCCGATCTGTTCGATCGCGCCGTTGTTCATCATCACGATCCGGTCGGCCAGGGTCATCGCCTCGATCTGGTCGTGGGTGACGTAGAGCGTGGTGGCCTTCACCGTCTGATGGATGCGCTTGATCTCGGTCCGCATCTGGGCGCGCAGCTTGGCGTCGAGGTTCGACAGCGGCTCATCGAACAAAAAGACCCGGGGGTGGCGCACGATGGCGCGACCCATCGCGACCCGCTGGCGCTGGCCGCCCGACAATTCCTTGGGCTTGCGCTTGAGGAAATCGGTGATGCCGAGGATGCGCGCCGCTTCGGTCACGCGGCTGTCGATGTCGCTTTGGCTGTGGCGGCGGGTGCGCAGGCCGAAGGCGATGTTCTCGTAGACCGACAGATGCGGGTAGAGCGCGTAGTTCTGGAACACCATCGCGATGTCGCGGTCGCGGGCGGGCAGATCGTTGACCCTGTGGCCGGCGATCAGGATGTCGCCGGCGGTGACGTCTTCCAGCCCCGCGACCATCCGCAGAGTCGTGGTCTTGCCGCAACCCGAGGGGCCGACCAGCACCACGAACTCGCCATCGGCGATGTCGATGTCGATCCCTTTCACCGCCTGCTGGCTGCCGTCATAGGATTTGACGATCTTCCGCAAAGTGACATTGGCCATATGTGTTCTACATCCCGATTGTTCCTGTGATCGCCTTCGCCTGTTGTTCGTGCTTGGGGAATCACTTCGGTGAATTGAAGGCGGCGGCTTTCCTTCTCAATTTATTGGTTATATCGGAATAGAGGTTCTGTATATCGAGAATCATCAATTTTTCGTGACGCGCTGTCACCTCCACCTCGTTTGGGTAGATTATTTTTGATCCGTATAGTCGAGATAAAAAGACTATTGGGAGGAATCAGAAAATGTCAGATATATCTCGTCGCGCGTTGTTGCAGATGACTGCCGCCGGCGCGCTTGCCGCCGGCGCCGGGATCGGCCCGGTCTTTGCCGAGGCCTACAAGCCGATGCTGCCGATCGAGAAGGGCGCCAGCCTGCAACTGCTGCGCTGGACCGGCTTCATCGATGCCGATGACAAGCAGTGGAAGGCCAACACCGAAGCCTTCACCAAGGCGACCGGCGTCAATGTGACGATCCAGGACGTCTCCTGGACCGATATTCAGGCGAAATCCGGCCTGTCGGCGCAGATCGGTTCGGGCCCCGATGTGGTGATGGGCTTTTACGACACGCCGTTCATCTATCCCGACAAGCTGGTCGATGTGTCCGACGTCTGCACCTATCTGGAGAAGAAGTACGACGGCTTCTACGATGTCGCGAAAAGCTATGGCTACGACGACAAGACGAAAACCTGGATTGCCGTGCCGATGGGCGGGCCGGGGGCCTGCGTGACCTACCGCGAAAGCTGGCTGAAAGAGGCCGGCTTCGACAGCTTCCCGACGGATTTCGACGGCATGCTGAAGGCCGCCCGGGCGCTGAAGAAGAACAACCACCCGATCGGGCTGGCGCTGGGCCATGCGGTGGGCGACGCCAATGCCTGGGTGCATACGGTGCTGTGGGGGTTCGGCGGCAAGCAGGTCGACGAGAACAACAAGGTGGTCATCAACTCGAAGGAAACGCATGAGGCGCTGAAATACGCCAAGGCGCTGTACGAGACGATGATCCCGGGCACCGGATCCTGGCTGGATGTGAACAACAACCAGGCCTTCCTGGCGGGTCAGATCTCGATGACGATCAACGGCATCTCGATCTGGTATGTCGCCAAGCAGAAGTTCCCCGAGATGTTTCCCGACATCCGCACCGCGCCGGTGCCGGTCGGGCCGGTGGGGCATCCGACCAACTTCAACCTGTTCTCGCAGGCCTTCATCTTCAAATACAGCAAGTACCCGAACGCCGCGAAGGAATACCTGCGCTTCATGAACGAGGCGCCGCAGGTGGCCCCCTGGGTGACCGGCATGGTGGGCTATGTGACGCCCGCGCTGAAGGCCTATTCGAAGCTGCCGATCTGGACCGAGAACCCCAATATCACGCCCTACCGCGACGTACTGGTGGGCAATTATGCCGACGGCTACGCCGGCAGCCCGGGGCGTGCGGCAGCGACCGCATTGAACGATTTCATCGTCGTCAACATGTTCGCGGACGCTTGCGCCCACGGGGCCTCACCCGAGGATGCGGCGAAGCGTGCGGAAGAGAAGCTCAAGCAGATCTACAACGCCTGATCGGATGACGGGATGAGCGACACGGCCCCAGTCAGCCCCGGCCCCCAGGCCCGCCCCAGCGGGTCCTGGCTGCGACGCGCCTTCGATCGGCCCAATGTTCTGGGCCCGCTTCTGGCCGCCCCGGCGGCGCTGATCCTGTTGTTGCTTCTGGCCTATCCGCTTGTGCTTGGCATCTGGCTGAGCCTGAGCAATGCGGTCCTTGGCGGGACCCCGAAATTCGTGGGTCTCGCCAATTACATACAGCTTTTCCACGATTCCACCTACCGCGAGGCGGTGTTCTATTCCTTCTTCTACACGATCTGCTCCGAGGGGCTGAAGCTGTCGCTGGGGCTGGGCCTCGCGCTGCTGCTGAACCGCCGGTTCCGGGGCTACCGGCTGGCGCGGGCGATCATGCTGCTGCCCTGGGTGGCGCCCACGGTGCTGTCGGCGCTGGCTTGGGGGTGGCTGCTCAATCCGCAGTTCTCGGCGATCAGCTGGCTGTTGATGAAGCTGGGGCTGATCCACCAATACATCGACTTCCTGGGGCAAATCTGGCCGGCGCGGATCTCGTTGATCGTGATCAACATGTGGCGCGGGATCCCCTATTTCGCGATGGGCTATCTGGCCGGGCTGACCGCGATTCCGGCGTCGCTGATCGAGGCGGCGCAGATCGACGGGGCCGGCAGCTGGACGATCTTTCGCCGCATCACCTGGCCGCTGCTGCTGCCGGTGACGACGATCCTGCTGTCGTTCTCGACGATCTGGACGGTGACCGATTTTCAGCTGATCTGGACGATGACCCGGGGTGGCCCGCTGAATGCCACCCAGGTGTTCACCACGCTCGCCTATCAGCGCGCGATCAACGGAGGCTCCCTGGGGCAGGGGGCGGCGATCGCGATCTCGGTGATCCCGATCATGCTGATCCTCGCCATCGTCGCGCTGCGCACCACGCGAGAGGGCAAGTGAGATGAAAGACCGTGCCGGATGGCGGCTGTACCTTCCGCTGGGGCTGATGCTGCTGTTCCTGCTACTGCCCTTCTACTGGATGGTCCTGACCTCGCTGAAGACCCGCAACGAATTGCTCAACACCCCCAACCCCTGGTGGGTGTTCCACCCCAGCATCAACAGCTTCATCTCGCTGCTGACCCAGACCCAGTACCCGCAATGGTTCCTGAACACCCTGTTCGTGTCGGTGGGCGCGACGGTGCTGTCGATCGTGGTCAGCTTCTGCGCCGCCTTCGCCATCGTGCGGTTGAAGTTCCGCGGCGCAAGGGTGCTGTCGACGGCGATCTTCTTTTCCTATGTGGTGCCGCCGGCGATCCTGTTCATCCCGCTGGCCGCCGTGCTGGTCAAGCTGCACTGGTTCGACAAGCTCTGGGCGCTGATCCCGATCTACGCAACCTTTCTGGTGCCGTTCTGCACCTGGCTGCTGATCGGCTTCCTGCGCTCGATCCCGCGAGAGCTGGAAGAGGCCGCGCTGGTCGACGGCGCCAGCTGGCCCCGGATCATGATCAAGGTGATCCTGCCGCTGTCGGTGCCGGGGCTGATCTCGGCCACGATCTTCTCGTTCACGCTGTCATGGAACGAATATCTCTATGCGCTGATCTACATGTTCTCGTCGGCGAACAAGACGATCTCGGTCGGGCTGACGACCGAGCTGATGCGCGGCGACGTGTTCCAATGGGGGCAACTGATGGCGGGGTCACTGCTGGGGACGCTGCCGGTGGTGCTCGTCTACTTTTTCTTCGTCGAATACTACGTCGCGGGCATGTCGGGCGCATTGAAGGACTAGCGTGGACCTGCCTGTCGGGACGCAATGAAGGGGCTGTGCAATTGCGCGGGCCCATTGCGCCCATGCGCGCGTGCCCAATTCTGTGAAAATGGGCGCGGCCAGTTTTGTTCCACAGCATTCAGAAAAATGAAAAACGGAATTCGTTATTGAAATTATTTTGAGTCAAATGTATCCAGCCGCGCAATCTACATATTTCAGATCACGCGGGTGTTATGATTTTTCAGTGCCGAGCATTCCTGCTTTCGAAGCCTCCTTTCGAAAAGTGGCAGGCCGATATCGGCCCGCCTTACAGAGATCCCCCCAATTCATCCTCGATATGCACGCGGATGATCTGGGCGAAGTCGGTTTCGGCGCGAAAGCCCAGGGATTCCGCGCGGCGGGCGTCGAAGTCGCGGGGCCAGCCGGCGACGATGGCGTCGATCACCGGGTCGGGGGCGCGGCGGATCAGGCGCACGGCCTTGTTGCCCGCCACCTCGCGCAGGGCTGCGATCTGCTCGCCCACCGTCGCCGACAGCCCGGGCAGCGTCAGACTGCGGCGCGTGCCCAGCACGGCGGTGTCCATCGTCGCGGCCCGCAGGCAAAAGCCCACCGCCGCGCGCGGGCTGGCGAACCAGTGGCGCACCTCTTCCGAGACCGGCAGCACCGCCTCCTGCCCCACCAGCGGCTCTCGCAGGATGTTCGAGAAGAAGCCCGAGGCCGCCTTGTTCGGCGCGCCCGGCCGGATGCAGATGGTGGGAAAGCGCAGGCCCACCCCGTCGAAGAAGCCGCGGCGGCTGCAATCGGCCAGCAGCAACTCGCCAATCGCCTTCTGGGTGCCGTAGCTGGTCAGCGGGGTTTGGAAGAACTCATCCCCGATCTGCGCTGGGAAGGGGGCGCCGAAAACCGCGATCGAGGAGGCGAAGATCACCCGCGGGGTGTAGCCCTCGGCCCGGCGCAGGGCCTCGAACAGCCAGCGCGTGCCGTCAAGGTTGATGCGGTAGCCCTTCTCGAAATCGGCCTCGGCCTCGCCCGAGACGATCGCGGCGAGGTGGAAGATCACGTCGGGGCGCAGGTCGACCAGCGTCTCGGCGGTGCCGGGCTGCGAAAGGTCGGCGGTGCGAATTTCGGCCTCGGGCGCGCCCGGGGGCTGTGTCGGCGGCTGGGTCGGCGCCACCACGTCCACCAGCGTCATCCGGCCCAGCGGGCTGTCGCCCAGCGCGCCATCGCGTGCCAGCCGTTCGGCCAGCTTGCGCCCGATCATGCCGGCGGCGCCGATGATCATCACATGCATAAAGGTCTCCTCCCTCAGTCGGGGTCTAGCCGGGGGGTGTCGCCGCGTCGGAGAGCACCGCCTTCGTGGTTTCCAGGATATTGTCGAGATGGGTCGAAAGCGCGGCCTCGGTGGCGGCGCGGTCATGGGCGGCCAGCCCCGCGACGATGCGCCGGTGGTCGGCCAGACTGCGGGCGATCGCGCCGGGCCGGCGCATGGCAGAGCGCCGGTGGGCGATCATGTAGGTGTAGAGGTCGATCATCAGTTCGGCCATCAGCAGGTTGCCGCAGGCATGGTATATGGTGTCGTGGAATTCGCGATCGGACAGCATGAAGCGCACCGCGTCGTCGCCCATCCGCGCCTGATCGTCGAGCATCGCGGACAGCCGCGCCAGCGTCGCGGCGTCGATCCGCTCGGCGGCGTCGCCGACGACCTGCAGCTCGATCAGCTTGCGCGCGGCGTGGACCTCTTCGACCGGGTAGCGGTTGATCTCTCGGGGGCGCATCACGCCGACTTCTAGGGGGCCGACCTCGGCGCTGATCACCCGGGTGCGGGTGCCCTGAACGATGCCGACGATGCCGCGCGCCGCCAGCATCTGTACCGCGCCGCGCACGGTTTCGCGGCTGACGCCGAAGGCTGCGGCCAGATCACGCTCACCCGGCAGGGTGTCGCCGACCTGCAAGATCCCCGAGGCCACCTGCATCGCCAGCTTGCCGAACACCATCTCGCGCATCGACTGGCGCGCGACGGCGGGGCCGAAGCCCGGCATCCGCGCGATCAGATCGCTTTCGCTGTGGGGCGGGTCGCCGCGGTGCAAGAAGAGCCTCCTTCTCCTATTGATCCAATGGTCCGGCCAATAGACCAGTTGTGCGGCCCGGCATCCGGCCTTGTCAACCTGCCTGTGCGCCCTGCCGCGACTGGCCGCGCGCCCCGGCGTCGCGGGCTTAGCCGTCGCCGGGGCGGGGCTCGGCCTTGGGGGGCGTCGTCGTGCCTTCGGCCTCGATCAGTTCGCGGATATCCTCGGCCAGGTGCCACAGATGGCTGTCGATCGCGGCCCGGGCGGCGCGGGGATCGCGGTCACGCAGGGCCGAGATGATGCGGCCATGTTCGGTCACCACGCGTTCGCGGTTGCGCCGCTGGCTGGCCGCCAGATAGCGCGTGCGCCACAGCCGCGCGAGGTAGGAGGAATGCGTCTCGGCCAGCGCCTGATTGCGCGAGGCATCGGCGATGGCGCGGTGGAAGGACATGTCCACCTCGAACATGTCAAGCGGATCCATATGGTCGAACTCGGTCGCGATCCGGTCGGTGATCTCGGCCAGCCGGTCGATATCGGCATCCGAAGCGTGGCGGCAGGCCAGTTCGGCGGACAGCTTTTCAAGCGCGATCAGCACCTCTGTCTGGTCCGCGACCTCCTTGAAGCTGGGCCGCGCCACGATCGGGCTGCGCGAGGGGCGCAGCAATACCAGCCCCTCCTGCGCGAGGATGCGGATCGCCTCGCGCACCGGCATGCGGCTGACGTCCTGCTCGGCCGCGACGTCGCGTTCCTTGATCGGCGCGCCGGGGGCAAGCTTGCCGCGCAGGATGTCGCGCCGAAGCTGGTAAGCGATCTTCTCGGGCAGGGGTTTGGAAGCCATGGGTGGACCTTTTCGTTCTCTGGCGTCGCGGTTGGGCGCCGATCGGCGGGCCTGTTGCGGTCTAGTCGATCGGGGCCGGCTTGTCGTGCGCTCTGTTCCGAGCGGCCCGCGCCGCGCCTGTCGCGCGCCGCACTCAGCCCCGCCCGATGAAGGGCATCTTCGTCGCCATCACCGTCATGAATTGTACGTTTGCCTCCAGCGGCAGCTGGGCCATATGCAGCACGGCGCGCGCCACATGGGCCACGTCGATCACCGGCTCGACCGCGATCGTGCCGTCGGCCTGGGGCACGCCCCGGGTCATCTTCGCGGCCATCTCGGTCAGCGCATTGCCGATGTCGATCTGCCCGCAGGCGATGTCATGGGGCCGCCCGTCAAGCGAGATCGACCGCGTCAGCCCGGTGATCGCATGTTTCGACGCGGTATAGGGCGCAGACCCCCAGCGCGGCACATGGGCCGAGATCGAGCCGTTGTTGATGATCCGCCCGCCCTGCGGATCCTGCCGCCGCATCAGACCGAAGGCGGCGCGAGCGGCGATGAAGGCGCCGGTCAGGTTGATGTCGATCAGCTGGCGCCAGTCGGCGACGGGGATCTCGTCGATCGGGCCGGATTTCACGTTGACGCCGGCATTGTTGAACAGCGCGTCCAGATGGCCCCAGGTTTCCTGCGCCCGGGTGAAGGCGGCCTCAACCGCCGCCTCGTCGCTGACGTCGCAGGGCAGGATCAGCGCCTCGGGTGCGCCGTCAGCGGTTTCCTGCAGCGGCGCGGTGCGGCGGCCGACCAGCCCGACGCGCCAGCCCGCCTGCAAGAAGGCGCGCGCCGTCGCCCGCCCCACGCCCGACCCCGCGCCGGTGATGATGATGCTCTGGCTCATGGTCGCGTTCCTCTTGCGGGCCTCATTCCCCTTGCGGGCCTCAGTGATTGTCGCGCGGCAGGTCGCGGCCGATCTTGTGATAGGCGGTCGCCAGTTCCAGGCAACCGCCGTCGGACAGCTGGCCCACATGTTTGCGGTAGATCTCTTGCCAGGGCGTCTGGTGGTGAAGTTCGGGCGGGGTCCATGCGGCGCGGCGGGCCTGCCATTCGGCCTCATCCACCAGCGCATCCATGCGCGAGGCGTTCAGATCCAGCCGCACCCGGTCGCCGGACTGCAGCAGGGCAAGGCCCCCGCCCACCACGCTTTCGGGCGAGGCGTTCAGGATCGACGGGCTTTCCGAGGTCCCCGACTGGCGCCCGTCGCCGACCGTCGGCAGGTGGTCGATGCCGGCCTTCAGCAGCGCGTCGGGCGGCTGCATGTTCACCACCTCGGCCGAGCCGGGATAGCCCACGCAGCCGACATTGCGGATGAAGAGGATGCAGTTTTCGTCGATCTCCAGCGCCGGGTCGTTGATGCGCTCGTGGTAATCCTCGGGGCCCTCGAAGACGATCGCGCGGGCCTCATGGATGCCTTCCTGGCCGGGATGCGACAGGAAGCGGCGGCGGAAGTCCTCGGAGATCACGCTGGTTTTCATCAGGGCGGAATCGAACAGGTTGCCCGTCAGCACCTTGAAACCCGCATTGGCGCGCAGCGGCTTGTCGTAAGTCGTGATCACCGCAGCATCGAGGCTTTCCAGCCCGGCAAGGTTCACCGCCATCGACTGCCCGGTCGCGGTCATGGCGCCCTCATGGATGCGGCCGGCCTTTCGCAGTTCGGCCATCACCGCCGGCACCCCGCCGGCGCGAAAGAAGCTTTCGCCCAGAAATTCCCCGGCCGGCTGCATGTTCAGCAGCAGCGGCACGTCATAGCCCACGCGCTCCCAATCCCGGACGTCCAGATCCAACCCGGCATGGCGGGCGATCGCGGCCAGATGCGGCGGCGCGTTGGTCGAGCCGCCGATCGCGGTATTCACGACAATCGCATTCTCGAAGGCTTCGCGCGTCAGGATGTCCGAGGGTTTCAGATCCTCCATCACCATCGCGACGATGCGGCGGCCGGTCTCATAGGCCATCGCCATGCGCTCGCGGAACGGCGCGGGGATCGCGGAATTGCCGGTCAGCGACATGCCCAGCGCCTCGGCCATGGCGTTCATCGTGCTGGCGGTGCCCATGGTGTTGCAATGGCCCAGCGACGGCGCCGAGGCGCAGACCCGGCCGATGAATTCGTCGTAGTCGATCTTGCCCTCGGCCAGCAGGCGGCGCGATTGCCAGATGATCGTGCCCGATCCCGCGCGCTTGCCCTTCCACCAGCCGTCCAGCATCGGCCCGCCATTCAGCGCAATCGCCGGCAGGTCGACGGTGGCGGCGCCCATCAGCATCGCGGGGGTGGTCTTGTCGCAGCCGGTGGTCAGCACGACGCCGTCGATCGGATAGCCATGCAGCACTTCGACGAGGCTCAGATACGCAAGGTTGCGGTCAAGGGCCGCGGTCGGGCGCTTGCCGGTTTCCTGGATCGGGTGGACCGGGAATTCCATCGGCAGGCCGCCCGCGTCGCGGATGCCGGCCTTGATCCGTTCCATCAGGAAGACATGGATCTTGTTGCAGGGCGCAAGGTCCGATCCGGTGTTGGCGATGCCGATCACCGGGCGCTCAGACTGCAGTTCCGTGCGGGTGTATTCCTGATTCTGATAGCGCTCTAGATAGAGCGCGGTCATGCCCGGGTTGTTGGGGTTGTCGAACCACTCCTGAGAGCGGAAGCGGCGGTGTGCGCGGGTGTCGGCCATGGGTCTGTCTTCCTTCCGGGCGGGCAGGCGGTGGCGCCGCCGCGTCGCCTTATCATTTCCCATTTGGTATACCAAAATCAAGGCCTGTCTGCCCGGGCGGGGGTGGTTCGTTACACAATCGGGGGAGTGGTTGACATTGCTATGGGAAGCCGTCTTCATCACGATGGTATACCAGATGGCAGGGGATGCAAGGCACCCCGCGATGGGGGCGAGAATGCAGACCGAAAGCGTCATCGCGGAGCTCTCCGCACTGCTGGGCGAACGGCTGAGCACGGCCGGGGCGGTGCGTGCCGAACATGGCCGGAACGAGACCTATTACCCCGACACCCCGCCCGACGCCGTGGCCTTCCCCGAGACGACAAAGGAGGTCTCTGCCCTGCTGCGGATCTGCCATGCGGCGGGGGTTCCGGTCACCGCCTATGGCGCGGCGAGTTCGCTGGAGGGCCAGCATCTGGCGGTGCAGGGCGGGATCAGCCTGGACATGCGGCGCATGAACCGGGTGCTGTCGGTGCATCCCGAGGATCTGAACGCCGTCGTCCAGCCCGGCCTGACGCGGATCGCGCTGAACGAGGCACTGCGCGCCACGGGGATGTTCTTCCCGGTCGATCCCGGCGCCGATGCCAGCCTGGGCGGCATGGCGGCGACGCGCGCCTCGGGCACCACGGCGGTGCACTATGGCACGATGCGCGAGAACGTGCTGGCGCTGCAGGCGGTGATGGCCGATGGCACGGTGATCCGAACCGGGTCGGCCGCGCGCAAATCCTCGACCGGCTATGACCTGACGCATCTGCTGATCGGGTCCGAGGGCACGCTTGGCATCCTGACCGAGCTGACGCTGCGCCTGCAGGGCATCCCGGAAACCATTGCCGCCGCGACCTGCCGCTTTGCCAGCGTCGAGGATGCGGTGAACTGCGTGATCGCGACGATCCAGTCGGGCGTGCCGATGGCGCGGATCGAACTGGTCGACGAGATGATGGTGAAGGGCTTCAACGCCTATGCCGACGCGGGCCTGCCCGAGATGCCGCATCTGTTCCTCGAATTCCACGGCGGCCCCGCTGCGGTCGCCGAACAGACCGCCGCTTTTGAAGCGATCGCGGCCGAGTTCGGCGCCGAGGGCTGGCGCGCCGCCGACACGGTCGAAGGGCGCAATGCGCTGTGGTCGCTGCGGCACAAGGCGCATTACGCCAGCGCCGCGCTGGCGCGGGGCAAGCGGATCTGGCCCACCGATGTCTGCGTGCCGATCTCGGCGCTGGCCGAGGCGGTGCTGCAGGCGCAGCGCGACGCCCGCGCGCTGGGGCTGACCTGTACCATCGTCGGCCATGTCGGCGATGGCAATTTTCACTGCGCCGTCTGCGTCGATCCCGCCGACGCCGAGGAAATGGCGCGCAGCCACCGCTTTACCCATGCGCTGGCCGATACGGCGCTGCGCCTCGGCGGCACGGTCAGCGGCGAGCATGGCATCGGCCTTGGCAAGCAAGATTTCATGGACGCCGAACACGGGCCCGCGCTGGGCTGGATGCGCGCGGTGAAGCGCGCCTTCGACCCCAAGGGAATCCTCAACCCCGGCAAGCTGCTGCCGCCCGAAGCCTGACACAGGCCCCCCCGGGCCCCACGCCCCCCGGAACCGAAAGGAGACCGCGATGCTGCCGCGCACCAACCCGACCCCCGAGGCCACATGCGTCGGCCGCGTCTGGCGTCCCGGCATCGGTCCGGCGCTGGTGCGTCTGGACGGCGATCGCCTGATCGACATCACCAGCCGCGACCTGCCGACGATGCAGGCGCTTCTGGAAACCCCCGATCCCGCCGCCGTGGCCCGCGCCGCACCGGGCGAGGACTTTGCCTCGCTGGGCGATCTTGGCGGTGATCTGCGCCTGCTGGCGCCGCCCGACCTGCAGGCGATCAAGGCCGCGGGCGTGACCTTCGCCGCCTCGATGGTCGAGCGGGTGATCGAGGAACAGGCCGCCGGCAACCCCGACCGCGCCGAAGCGATCCGCGCCCGCGTCACCGCCGCGATCGGCGACAGCCTGTCGGGGATCGTGCCCGGCTCGGACAAGGCGGCGCAGGTCAAGGAGGTGCTGCAGGCCGAGGGCCTGTGGTCACAATATCTGGAGGTCGGCATCGGCCCCGATGTCGAGGTCTTCACCAAATGCCAGCCGATGGCCTCGGTCGGCGGGGGGGCCGAGATCGGGTTGCTGCCCGGCTCACGCTGGAACAACCCCGAGCCAGAGCTGGTGCTGGCGGTGAACTCGAAAGGCGCGATCGTCGGCGCGACGCTGGGCAATGACGTGAACCTGCGCGACCTTGAGGGGCGCTCGGCGCTGTTGCTGAGCAAGGCCAAGGACAACAATGCCTCGTCGGCGATCGGGCCGTTCCTGCGGCTGTTCGACGGCGGTTACGGCCTTGACGACGTGCGCCGCGCCGAGATCTCGCTGCGGGTCGAGGGCGAGGACGGCTTCGTGCTGGAAGGCAGCTCCTCGATGGCAAGGATCAGCCGCGACCCGGCGGCGATCGTGTCGCAGACGATCGGGCGGCATCACCAATATCCCGACGGCTTCTTTCTGTTCCTCGGCACGATGTTCGCGCCGGTCAAGGATCGCGACGCGCCGGGGCAGGGCTTTACCCATCATCCGGGCGATGTGGTCACCATTTCCGAACCCGCGCTGGGCAGGCTGCGCAACGTGGTGCGGCTGTCGACCGAGGTGCCGGAATGGAGTTTCGGCACCGCGGCGCTGATGCGCAATCTGGCCGGGCGGGGGCTTTTGTGACGGGTCGCGCGGCCCGGGGCGGCGCGCGCGGGGCGTGACGTCTTGCCCGGCGCAGGGCGGCGATCCGGCCTGCCGAAGGGCGCGCTGGCATGCATATCCCAGCATGCCGCAGCGCAGAAACCGTTCTCACAATTGCGTTTCGACGTCTTACAAGCGGGGGGGTGTGACCCCATCGTCTTAGGGACGAGCTCGGGGAAAACGCAAGGATATGATGATGGCTGGCAAGAGTCAGACGGAAATTCCGCGCCGCGGCGAAGAGCAGATCCTGGTTCTGCAGGGCGGCGGCGCGTTGGGTGCCTATCAGGCCGGCGTTTTCGAGGGCCTCGCAGCGCGTGGCGTGATCCCCGACTGGATCGCCGGCATTTCGATCGGCGCGATCAACGCGGCGCTGATCGCCGGCAACCGCCCCGAGGATCGGGCGGCACGGCTACAGGACTTCTGGCAGAGGGTGACCTCTGGCACCGGATGGGCCGCGCCGATTCTGTGGCCCTTTGGCCGCAAGGCGATCAACGAAATCTATGCCAATCAGGCGATGCTGGGCGGCATTCCCGGCTTCTTCCGGCCAAGGATTCCGCCCGCCGCGATGCACATGCCCGGCACGATGGAGGCGATGGGCCATTACGACACCACGCCGCTGCGCGAAACGCTGCTGGAGCTGATCGATTTCGACTACCTCAACGGCGAGGGGCCGCGCCTGTCGGTCGGCGCGGTGAATGTCGAGACCGGCTCGATGACCTGGTTCGACAGCGACCGGCGCGAGATCGGCCCCGAACATATCATGGCCTCGGGCGCGCTGCCGCCGGGATTCCCACCGATCGAGATCGACGGAGAGCTTTACTGGGATGGCGGATTGTTGTCGAACACGCCGCTGCAATATGTGCTGTTCGAGGCCGCCACGGGGGCCGACAAATGTGTCTGGCAGGTGGATCTGTTCAAGGCGCAGGGGCGGGCGCCCATCGCGGTCTGGGACATCGAGGACCGGATGAAGGACATCCGCTTTTCCAGCAGGACGCGGCTGAACACCGATCTTTTGCGGCAGCTCTATGAAGAGGCCGCCAAGACCCAAGCCGCCTTCCAGGCCCTGCCCAAGGAGATGCAGGAAGATCCGCGCATCAAGGCGCTGATCGACTGCCGCTTTCAGGCGCGGCTGAGCATCGTGCATCTGATCTACCGCCAGTCCAAGCACGAAAGCCAGTCGAAGGATTACGAATTCTCGCGCCGCTCGATGCTGGATCACTGGGCCTCGGGGGTGGGCGACGTGGCCGAGACGATGGACAACCCGGGCTGGCGCGGCCGGCTGCAGAAAAGCGGCGCGGTGAATATCTTCGATCTGACGCATTCCGGCCAGGCAGAATCCGAAACCCGCCGCCGGGCGCGCGAGGCCCGTGCGGCCCGCGCCGCCCTTGCCCCGGCCCGCCGCCACAGGAGCCCCGCGAAATGAAGATCGCCGATGTGAAAGCCCGCGCCTTTTCGATGCCGCTGACCAGCCCCTCGTATCCGCCCGGCCCCTACCGCTTTGTGGATCGCGAGTTCCTGACCATCACCTACCGCACCGACATGGAGGCCCTGCGCGCCGTGGTGCCAGAGCCGCTGGAAGTGGTCGAGCCGCTGGTGAAATACGAATTCATCCGCATGCCCAATTCCACCGGCTTCGGTGACTACACCGAGTCCGGTCAGGTGATCCCGGTGCGCTTCCAGGGCCGCGAGGGTGGCTATACCCATGCGATGTATCTGAACGACGAAAGCCCGATCGCCGGCGGCCGCGAGATCTGGGGTTTCCCCAAGAAATTCGCCCAGCCCAGCCTGATGGTCGAGAAGGACACCCTCGTCGGTCGGCTCGACATGGGGCCGATCCGGGTGGCGACGGCGACCATGGGCTACAAGCACCGGGCGCTGGATCTGGGCAAGGTCGAGGCGCAGCTGAAGGCGCCGAACTTCCTTTTGAAGATCATCCCCCATGTCGATTGCAGCCCGCGGATCTGCGAGCTGGTCGAATTCCATCTGGAGGATCTGCACGTCAAGGGCGCCTGGGAAGGCCCCGCCGGGATAGAGCTGCATTCCCATGCGCTGGCCCCGGTCGCGCAATTGCCGGTGCGAGAGGTGCTGGGCGCCACCCATATCCTTTGCGACCTAACGCTGGGGCTTGGCCGGGTCGTCCACGATTACATGGCCGACGGGCATTAGGCCCGCCGCCCGCAACGACAGGAGATCGAAGATGAACATGAAGGGCAAGATCTGCATCGTCACCGGCGCCGCCCGCGGCATCGGCATGGCGATCGCCAAGCGCTATGTGCAGGACGGGGCGAAGGTGGCGATCGCCGACCTGAACCTCGATGATGCGAAGAAGACCGCGGCCGAGCTGACCACGATGGGCCCGGGCGAGGCGATGGGCGTGGCGATGAACGTCACCGACGAGGCCGCGGTGAACGCCGGCGTCGAAGAGGTCGCGAAAGCCTGGGGCGGCATCGACGTGCTGGTCTCGAACGCCGGGATCCAGATCGTTCACAAGATCGAGGATTTCCCCTTCAGCGATTGGAAGAAGCTGCTGTCGATCCATCTCGACGGCGCCTTCCTGACCACCAAGGCCTGCATCCCGCATATGAAGACGCGCGGCGGCGGATCGGTGATCTACATGGGCTCGGTCCATTCCAAGGAGGCCTCGCCGCTGAAATCGGCCTATGTGACGGCCAAGCACGGGCTTCTGGGGCTGGCGCGGGTGGTGTCGAAGGAGGGCGCCGAATATGGCGTGCGGGCGAACGTGATCTGCCCGGGCTTCGTCAAGACCCCGCTGGTCGAGAAGCAGATCCCCGAGCAGGCCAAGGAATTGGGGATTTCGGAAGAAGAGGTGGTGAACAAGATCATGCTGGGCGACACCGTCGACCAGGAATTCACCACCGTCGAGGACGTGGCCGAACTGGCCTGGCTCTTCGCCGCCTTCCCCTCCAATGCGCTGACTGGCCAGTCGATGGTGGTCAGCCATGGCTGGTTCATGAACTGAATCAGCCAACCTCCGGTACCGATCCCCAAGACGGTGCCAGCCCTGCCGGACCAATGTTCGGCAGGGCGCCAACGATGTTCGCCCCGTACCGGAACTTGACGCGGGGGCAATGCCACGTCAGATGACCTTTGCGTCATTTGCGTCTGGTCAGCCCGGAAAGCGGGGCTATATCGGTCCGGAATTCGCGATTTCGCGCCTCATGGCACGACGATCGGGCGCGGAGGCCGGCCTCCGGGCGGGCGGAACGGACGGAGTGGAGCGTGAAAAAGCTGAAGCTGATCGCCGCGGTCGTGCTGGTTCTGGGCGTCGCTGGGGGCCTGTGGTTCTGGTGGCAATACCAGGATCTGCACCCCTCGACCCAGGACGCCTATCTGCGCGCCCATATCGTCCAGATCTCGGCCCAGGTGCCCGGGCAGGTGTCTGAAATCGACGTGCATGAGAACCAGAAGGTCGAGAAGGGCCAGCTGTTGTTCCGCCTCGACCCCGCGCAATACCGCAATTCCTATGACGCCGTGAAGGCGCAAGAGAAGATGGCCGAGGAGGCGGTGCAATCCTCTGCCGCCGCGATCACCGCCGCCGGGCAGGCGGTGGAAAGCGCCAAATCCGCGCTGAACACCGCGACGCAGCAATTGGCGCGTTCCAAGGCGCTGTTCGCCAAGGGCAACATCTCGCAATCGGTGCTGGAACAGCAGCAATCCGCAGTGGCCAAGGCCAAGGCCGATCTGGATTCGGCGCGCTCGAACCTGACGCAGGCGCGCTCGGGCGCGCAAAGCAAGCGCGACAATCTGGCGGCGGTGCAGGCGCAGGTTGCCTCGGCCAAGCTGAACCTCGATCACACCGCGATCAAGGCGCCGGCCAGCGGCTGGATCGCCAATCTCGATCTGCGCGTGGGGTCCACCGTGGCGACCTATGCGCCGCTGTTCGCGCTGGTCGAAAGCCGGCATTGGTGGGTGCAGGCGAATTTCAAGGAAACCGATCTTGGCCGCATCCGTCCGGGCCAGCCGGTGACCATCCATGTCGACATGCTGCCCGGCGTCACGCTGAAGGGCCATGTTGAATCGGTGGGCTACGGGTCGGGCTCAACCTTCTCGTTGCTGCCGTCCGAGAACGCCAGCGGCAACTGGGTGAAGGTGACCCAGCGCTTCCCGGTCCGCATCGCGCTGGACAAGACCGACGCGGTGCTGCGCACCGGCGCCAGCGTCTCGGCCACCGTCGACACGGTGGCGGGCCATGGGGTCAGCAGGCAATGACCAGCGCCGCCGACCCTTCCGGCTCGGCGCCGGCGGCGGGCGGCGGCGGGTTTCGGGTGACCATCGTCATCGCGGTGGTGCTGTCGGCGATCCTCGAGGTGCTGGATTCAACCATTGTCAACGTGGCGCTGCCCCATATCCAGGCGGCCTTTGGCGCGACCAACGACCAGATCACCTGGGTGCTGACCTCTTATATCGTGGCCTCGGTCGTGGTCATGCCGCTGACCGGGTTCCTGTCGCGGCGGATCGGGCGGCGGCGGCTGATCCTGACGGCGATCACCGGCTTCGCGGTCTTCTCGATGCTGTGCGGGATTTCGTGGAGCTTGGCCTCGATGGTGGGGTTCCGGCTGGGGCAGGGGCTGTTCGGCGCCTTCCTGATCCCGCTGTCGCAATCGATCCTGTTCGACAGCTTCCCGCGCGACAAGCGCGGTCAGGCGATGGCGATGTTCGGCCTTGGCATCATCGTCGCGCCGGTCGCCGGGCCGACGCTGGGCGCGCTGCTGACCGAGACGTTTTCCTGGCGCATGGTGTTCTACGTCAACCTGCCGATGGCGCTACTGGCGCTTTTGCTGATCACCGGAGAATTGCCGCCCGACAAGCCCGAGAAGATCCGCACCGACTGGATCGGGCTGGGGCTGATGGCACTGGCGATCGGGACGCTGCAATTCGCGCTGGATCAGGGCGGCACGCTGGACTGGCTGTCGTCGCGGGTGATTCAGGTGGCGCTGATCGTGTCGGCGGTCTCGGCGCTGTTCTTTCTGGTCCACGGGCTGGAGCAGGGCGAGCGCAATATCGTCAACCTCAAGCTGTTCACCGATCGCAACTTCACTGCGGCCAGTCTGGTGATCGCCGGGTTCGTGGTGACGATGTTCGGCACCATCGCGCTGCAGCCCTTGTTCGTGCAGAACCTGCTGGGATTTTCGGTGCTGGATGCGGGCTACATGTTCATCCCGCGCGGGTTGGCGGCGGGCTTTTCCATGGTCATCACCGGGGCGGTGCTGTCGAACAGGGTCGACGGGCGGCTGCTGGCGGCGGCCGGGCTGGTGCTGACCGGCACCGGCAATCTGATGCTTGGCGGGCTCAACCTGAACGCCAGCTTCTGGCAGGTCGCCTGGCCGGGGGCGGTGTCGGGGCTGGGCATGGGGCTGGTGTTCGTGCCGCTCTCGACACTGGCGTTTGAGCGGATCTCGTCGGCGCATCAGGATGAGGCCTCGGGGCTTTACAACGTGACGCGGCAGCTGGGGTCTTCGGTGGGGATCGCGGCGGTGGGGGGGCTTCTGACCCATGCGGTGGCGGTGAATTCCGCCCGGCTGACCGAACATATCACGCCCTATGCGGCGGCGGTGCAAAGCTATCTGCACCCGCTGGGGCTGAACCCCGAAACCGCGCGGGGGGTCGCGGTGCTCTCGGGCGAGGTGGCGCGGCAGGCGGCGCTGCTGTCCTACATGCAGGTCTTCACCCTGACCGGCTGGCTGGCCTTCGCGCTGCTGCCGATCCTGCTGCTCATGACCCGGGCCGGGGGCCACGGCGGCGGCGCCCCGATGGCGCACTGAGGCCCCGACGCCTGAGCCTGTCGCCTGACGCCTGACGGGGGGGCCTTGCCCCGGGCGCCGAAGCCGTCCGTGACCCCCGCCCCGCCGACGCCGCCCCTGGCCCTGAACCGCCGTTCATATGGACAATTGGCCCCCTTTGTGAAACAGCAGCGGCCAACAGGAGTTTCCCATGACCACCACCCGTTTCGCCCCTTCGCCCACCGGTTACATCCATGTCGGCAACCTGCGCACCGCGCTGATGAACTTCCTCATCGCGCGCAAGGCTGGTGGTACGTTCATCCTGCGGCTGGACGATACCGATCAGGAGCGCTCCAAACAGGAATATGCCGACGCGATCATGGCCGACCTCGAATGGCTGGGCCTGACCTGGGACCGGGTCGAGCGCCAGTCCGCCCGGCTGGACCGCTATGCAGAGGCAAAGGCCCAGTTGCAGGCCGCGGGCCGGCTTTACGAGGTGTTCGAAACCCCGACCGAGCTGGACCTGAAGCGCAAGAAGCAGCTGAACATGGGCAAGCCGCCGGTCTATGACCGCGCCGGGCTGGGCCTGACGGCGGCCGAGAAGGACGCGCTGCGCGCCGAGGGGCGCGACGGCTACTGGCGCTTCCTGCTGGAGCTTGAGCGGATCGAGTGGAAGGATGGCATCCTGGGCGATATCTCGATCGACGCGGCCTCGGTTTCGGACCCGGTGCTGATCCGCGCCGATGGGCAGGTGCTGTATACCTTCGCGTCGTCGGTCGACGATACCGACATGGGCGTGACCCATATCGTGCGCGGCGCCGACCATGTGACCAACACCGCGACCCAGATCCAGATCATCCGGGCGCTGGGCGGCACGCCGCCGAGCTTTGCCCACCATTCGCTGCTGACCGGACCGCAGGGCGAGGCGCTGTCGAAACGCCTGGGCACGCTGTCCTTGCGCGATCTGCGCGCGCGGGGGGTAGAGCCGATGGCGCTGTTGTCGCTGATGGCGCGGCTGGGGTCGTCGCAGCCGGTGGAGCTGTTCGCCTCGATCGACGAGTTGATCGAGGGTTTCGACATCTCGGCCTTCGGCGCGGCGCCGACCAAGTTCGACGCCGAGGATCTGTTCCCGCTGACCCGCGCCCATGTGCAGGCGCTGCCCTTCGCGGATGTGGCCGGGCGGATCAAGGAACTGGGCGTGCCCGACGCGCTGGCCCAGACCTTCTGGCGGGTGGCGAGCCAGAACATCACCGTGCTGGGCGATCTGGGCGATTGGTGGACGCTTTTCCGCGACGGGGCCGAGCCCGACGTGGCCGAGGAAGACCGCGCCTTCGTGGCCGAGGCGCTGAAGTTGCTGCCCGCACCGCCCTACACGACCGAGAGCTGGGGGCAATGGACCGCTGCGGTGAAGGACAAGACCGGGCGCAAGGGCAAAGCGCTGTTCATGCCGCTGCGCAAGGCGCTGACGGGTCAGGCCTTTGGCCCGGACATGAGCGAGGTGATGCCGCTGCTGCAAACGGTGCGCGCCAAGGGATAGGCCGCGAAGGGGGGCTGTCTGCCCCCCCCTCGGCCCTGCGGGCCTCATCCCCCGAGGATATTTTCGCCAAAGTGAAAGGGATCAGGGATGGAGGCCGGGCGGGCGCGTTTCCTTCAGGGCAATCTCTTTCGTCATATCACGGTGATGGCCCTGTCGGCTTCGGCGGGGCTGATCGCGGTGTTTCTGGTCGATTTCGTCGACATTCTGTTCATCTCGATGCTGGGGCGGGACGAGCTGACGGCGGCGCTGGGCTATTCGGCGGCGGTGTTGTTCTTCACCACCTCGATCGGAATCGGCATGGCGATCGCCACTTCGGCGCTGGTGGCGCGGTCGCTGGGGGCGGGCGAGGGCTGGGAGGCCCGGCAGAGCGCCACCAGTTCGCTGATCATCGGCGCCGTGGTGGGCGTGGGGTTCGCGGCGCTGGTCTGGGCCAATCTGGGCGCGATCATGACCGGGCTGGGGGCAACGGGCGCGGTGCGGGCCCATGCGGTGGCCTATCTGTCGATCCTGGTGCCTTCGCTGCCGTTCCTTCTGGTGGCGATGGCGGGCGGCGCGGTGCTGCGGGCCCATGGCGATGCCCGCCGCGCGATGCTGGTCCAGATGGTGGCGGCGGTGGTGAATGCCGTGCTCGACCCGATCTTCATCTTCGGGCTGAAGCTGGACATCGTGGGGGCGGCCATGGCCTCGGCCATCGCGCGGGCGGTGATGGCGGCGGTCGCGCTGTGGACGATCCAGCGCTATCACCGGGGTCTGGCGCGGCCGGTCGCGGCGCGGGTGCTGGCCGATCTGCGGCCGGTGCTGGCGATCGGCGGGCCGGCGTTGCTGACGCAGATGGCCTCGCCCATCGGGCAGGCCTATGTGACCCGCGCCATGGCCCAGTTCGGGGCCGAGGCGGTGGCGGGCATGGCGATCATCACCCGTACCGCGCCGATCGCCTTCGCAGTGATCTTCGCGCTGTCGGGTGCGATCGGGCCGATCATCGGGCAGAATTTCGGCGCGCGGCAGGGTGCGCGGGTGGGCCGGGCCTATCGCGACGGGCTGATCTTTGCCGCGCTTTATACCGTGGCAGTGTCGGCGCTGCTTTTCCTGTTGGGCGGGGCGATCGCCGATCTCTTCCAGGCCGAGGGGCTGACGCGGCGGCTGGTCTATCTGTTTTGCGGGCCGCTGGCGCTGTTGTTCTGGTTCAACGGGGCGATCTTCGTATCGAACGCCGCCTGCAACAACCTGCGCCGACCGCTTGTGTCGACGCTGGTGAACTGGGGGCGCAACACGCTGGGGACGATCCTGCCGGTGATGCTGCTGGCGCCGGCCTATGGCGCGGCCGGGGTGCTGGTGGGGCAGGCGATGGGCGGGATCCTGTTCGGCGTGGCCGCGATCTTCATCGCCCGCGGGGTGATCCGGCGGCAGACGGCGGGCTTCCCCGCCTAGGCGCCTAGGCCCGGATCGAGGCCCCCAGCCGGGCAAGATGGGCATCCACCAGCCGCGTCTCGGCGTCCGAGAGGCGCTGTGCGCGCGGATAGCGCGGCGCGGCGCGGTCGTTCAGGATCGGCGCGTCCCAGCCTGCCGTGGTGGCGAAGAACCGCGCCGCGCCAGCCTCTCCGAACTCGTTCAGGAAGCCCTGCACCACCACGTCGAGATAGCTCAGCAGCACCGGATGGCGGACCGAGGGCGCGGCGGCCACGCGGTCGGGCACCGCATAGATCTGCACCGCGATCGCGCGCCCGACGGGGTGGCGCACGCCGTGCCCGGGCAGGAGGTGGCGATCATAGGCGGCCTCGCGTTCGTCGAGCGCGGCCCAGTCGGCGTTCGGGACCGAGGCTACCAAGCCCTCGATCTCGCACCCTTCCGCAGGTTCGGCCGAAAGATAGGCGACGGGGCGCAGCCCGGTATGGACCCAGACCCGGCGCCAGCCGGTGACGGTGGCGGGCTGGGCCTCGGGGTAGCCATGGGTCGCGCGGTTCACGAGCGAGCCGTAGCCGAAGAAGAAATCCTGGGTCATGGTCCGCAGACTTGCCGCAAGCCCCCGCAGGCCGCAAGTCCCCCGGCGCCGGTGCCTTCCCCCCCCTTGCCAGCCGCCCCCGGTTCGCGATATGGCGGTGCTGTCGGATAGGGGAGAATCCGGGCTACCAAGCCCGGTGCCGAAGGAGCAACCGCCCCGGTAAACTCTCAGGCGCAAGGGACCCGTCCGACAGACAGACTCTGGAGAGACCCCGCACACGGGGCGCCGAAGGGATAGCGATCTCAGGCGGAAGGACAGAGGGGGCATCGTGGCGGGTTTTGGCCCGGTTTTGCGGTGCCGGCATGAACCGGCGAAAATGGGGGGCGGCATGACCGACCTGAAGCGCACGGTTCTTCACGACCTGCACATTGAACTGGGGGCCAGGATGGTTCCCTTTGCGGGCTATGAGATGCCCGTGCAATACCCGATGGGCGTGCTGAAAGAGCATCTGCACACCCGTTCGGCCGCCGGGCTGTTCGATGTCAGCCATATGGGGCAGGTGATCCTGCGGCCCCTGTCGGGCCGGCTGGAAGATGCGGCGGCGGCCTTCGAGACGCTGATGCCGGTCGATGTGCAGGGGGTGAAGCCCGGGCGCCAGCGCTACGGGCTGCTGACCGCGCAGGACGGCGGGATCATGGACGATCTGATGTTCGCCAATCGCGGCGATCACCTGTTCGTGGTGGTCAACGCCGCCTGCAAGGAAGACGACATCGCCCATCTGCGCGCCCACCTCACCGGCGCCTGCGTGGTCGAGGAACTTACCGACCGCGCGCTGATCGCGCTGCAGGGCCCGGCCGCCGAGGCGGCGCTGGAGGCGCTGGCCCCCGGGGCGGCGGCGATGCGGTTCATGGATGTCGCGACGCTGGATTGGGACGGCGCGGCGCTCTGGGTGTCGCGTTCGGGCTATACCGGCGAGGACGGGTTCGAGATTTCGGTCCCCGAGGACCGCGCCGAGGCTTTCGCCCGGGCACTGCTGGCGCAAGAGATGGTGGCGCCGATCGGCCTTGGCGCGCGCGATTCGCTGCGGTTGGAGGCCGGGCTTTGCCTTTATGGCCATGACATCGACCGTGGCACCTCGCCCGTCGAGGGGGCGCTGAGCTGGGCGATCCAGAAGCCGCGCCGTGCCGGCGGCGCCCGCGAAGGCGGCTTTCCGGGCGCCGCGCGGATCCTGACCGAACTGGCCGAGGGGCCCGCCCGCCTGCGCGTGGGCCTTTTGCCCGAGGGCCGCGCGCCGATGCGCGAGGGGGTGGCGCTTTTTGCCGCGACCGAGGGGGGCGAAGCGATCGGCCACGTCACCTCGGGCGGGTTCGGCCCCTCGCTGGAGGCCCCCGTCGCGATGGGCTATCTGCCCGCCGGGTTTTGTACCAAAGATACTGTCGTCTACGGCGATGTGCGGGGCCGGCGTCTGCCCGTCCGCGTCACCGACATGCCGTTCCGTCCCGCCACCTACAAACGCTGAGGTCCCGAGATGAAATATACCGAAGAACATGAATGGCTGCGCGTCGAGGGCGACCTCGTCGTCGTCGGCATCACCGAACATGCCGCGACGCAACTGGGCGACGTGGTCTTTGTCGAACTGCCCGACACCGGGACCGAGGTCGCGGCCGGCGACGAGGCGGTGGTGATCGAAAGCGTCAAGGCGGCGTCGGACATCCTGGCCCCGGTCGCGGGCGAGATCGTCGCGGTGAACGCGGCACTGGCCGACAACCCGGGCCTGGTGAACGAGGATCCGACCGGCGCGGCCTGGTTCTTCAAGATGAAGATCGCCGATCTGGGCATCCTCGACGGGTTCATGGACGAGGCCGCCTACAAGGCGCTCGTGGAATGAGTGTCCGGCGGATCGTGGCCAATCTGAAGGCGGAGGAGCCCGGGCGCCTTGCCGTCTTCTACCGCGATCTGCTGGGGTTTGAGGTGTTGATGGACCTTGGGTTCATCAGCACGCTCGGCAACCGGGCCGAGGCGCCGGTGCAGCTGAGCCTCGCCTCCGAGGGTGGATCGGGCACCGATGTGCCTGCGATCTCGATCGAGGTCGATGCCATCGCCCCCTACCTGACCCGCGCCCGCGAAATGGGTGCGGATATCGCTTACGGCCCCGTGGACGAGCCTTGGGGCGTGCGCCGGTTCTACCTGCGCGACCCGGCGGGAACGCTGATCAACATTCTAAGCCATCATTGAGGCCGTCATGACCTATACCCCCTCCACCTACGACCCCTATGATTTCGCCAACCGCCGCCATATCGGCCCCTCGCCCGCCGAGATGGACGAGATGCTCAAGGCCGTGGGCGTGCCCAGCCTGGATGCGCTGATCGACGAAACGGTGCCGAAATCCATCCGTCAGGCCCAGCCGCTGTCCTGGGCGCCGCTGTCGGAATATGGCCTGCTGGAGCGGATGCGCGAGGTCGCGGCCAAGAACAAGGTGATGACCAGCCTGATCGGCCAGGGCTATTACGGCACCGTCACCCCCCCGGCGATCCAGCGCAACATTCTGGAAAATCCGGCCTGGTACACCGCCTACACGCCCTATCAGCCCGAGATTGCGCAGGGCCGGCTGGAGGCGCTGCTGAACTACCAGACCATGGTGTCGGACCTGACCGGCCTGCCGGTCGCCAACGCCTCTCTGCTGGATGAGGCGACCGCGGCGGCCGAGGCGATGGCGATGGCCCACCGGGTGGCGAAATCGAAGGCCAATGCCTTCTTCGTCGACCGCAACTGCCATCCCCAGACGATCGCCGTGGTCCGCACCCGGGCCGAACCGCTGGGCATCGAGGTGATCGAGGGCGACCCGGCGAAGATTGAGGCCGAAGCTGTCTTCGGTGCGCTGTTCCAGTATCCCGGCACCTATGGCCATGTCACCGATTTCACCAACGAGATCGCAGCACTGCATGCCGCCAAGGCCGTGGCGGTGGTGGCGACCGATCTGCTGGCGCTGTGCCTGCTGAAGGAGCCGGGCGCGATGGGCGCCGACATCGCGGTGGGCACATCGCAGCGCTTTGGCGTGCCGATGGGCTATGGCGGGCCGCATGCCGCCTTCATGTCCTGCCGCGACGAGATGAAGCGCGCGATGCCGGGCCGGATCGTCGGCGTTTCGGTCGATGCGCGCGGCGGGCGGGCCTACCGCCTTAGCCTGCAAACGCGCGAGCAGCATATTCGCCGCGAAAAGGCGACCTCCAACGTCTGCACCGCGCAGGCGCTGCTGGCGGTGATGGCGGGGTTCTATGCCGTCTTCCACGGCCCGGCGGGCCTGCGCGCCATTGCCGAGCGGGTGCATTTCCTGACCCAGCGCCTTGCCCGCGCGTTGAAGGCCGCAGGCGCCAAGGTCAGCCCCACGGCCTTTTTCGACACGATCACGGTCGAGGTCGGCGTCGGTCAGGCCGGCATTCTGGCGGCGGCCCGGCACGAGGGGCTGAATTTTCGCAAGATCGGCACCGACCGGGTCGGCATCAGCCTCGACGAGACCACCGACGAGAAGGTCCTGCTGCGCGTGTTGCGCGCCTTCGGGATCGAGGGCGTGCCGCCCCACCGCGCTTCGCTGGGCTTTCCCGAGGGCATGCTGCGCACCAGCGACTACCTGACCCATCCGGTGTTTCACATGAACCGCGCCGAAAGCGAGATGATGCGCTACATGCGCCGGCTTTCGGACCGCGACCTGGCGCTGGACCGGGCGATGATCCCCTTGGGGTCCTGCACGATGAAGCTGAACGCGGCGGCCGAGATGATGCCGCTGACCTGGCCCGAATTCGGCGCGCTGCATCCCTTCGTGCCCGCCGATCAGGCCGCCGGCTACGCCGAGGCGATCGGCGATCTGTCGGAAAAGCTGTGCGAGATCACCGGTTATGACGCCTTCTCGATGCAGCCCAATTCCGGCGCGCAGGGGGAATATGCGGGGCTGCTGACGATCCTTGCCTATCACCGCGCGAATGGCGATGAGCACCGCAAGATCTGCCTGATCCCGATGTCGGCACATGGCACCAACCCCGCCTCGGCCCAGATGGCGGGGATGGAGGTGAAGGTGGTGAACTCGGCCCCGAACGGCGACATCGACCTTGACGATTTCCGCGCCAAGGCCGAGGCCGCGGGCGCCAATCTGGCGGCCTGCATGATCACCTATCCCTCGACGCACGGGGTGTTCGAGGAAACCGTGCGCGAGGTCTGCCGCATCACCCACGACCATGGCGGCCAGGTCTATATCGACGGCGCCAACATGAACGCGCTGGTGGGGCTGGTGAAACCCGGCGAGATCGGCGGCGACGTGAGCCACCTGAACCTGCACAAGACCTTCGCCATCCCCCATGGTGGTGGCGGCCCCGGCATGGGCCCGATCGGGGTGCGCGCCCATCTGGCGCCGCATCTGCCCGGCCACACGGAGGGCGGGCCGGCAACCGATGCGGGCCCGGTCAGCGCGGCACCGCAGGGCTCGGCCTCTATTCTGCTGATCAGCTGGGCCTATTGCCTGATGATGGGCGGGCCGGGCCTGACCCAGGCGACGCGGGTGGCGATCCTGAACGCGAACTACATCGCGGCCCGGCTGTCGGGCGCCTATCAGGTTCTGTTCATGGGCAACCGGGGCCGGGTGGCGCATGAATGCATCCTCGATACCCGGCCCTTCGCCGAGGTCGGCGTTACCGTCGATGACATCGCCAAGCGGCTGATCGACAACGGCTTTCACGCGCCCACCATGTCCTGGCCGGTGGCCGGCACGCTGATGGTCGAGCCGACCGAAAGCGAGACCAAGGCCGAACTCGACCGTTTCATCACCGCGATGCTGTCGATCCGCGACGAGATCCGGGCGATCGAGACGGGCGAGATGGACGCCGTGTCGAACCCGCTGAAACATGCGCCCCACACGGTCGAGGATCTGATCGCCGACTGGGTCCGGCCCTATCCGCGCGAACAGGGCTGCTTCCCGCCCGGCGCCTTCCGGGTGGACAAGTACTGGCCGCCGGTGGGCCGGGTCGACAACGTCTACGGCGACCGCAATCTGGTGTGCATCTGCCCGCCGGTGGAAAGCTACGCCGACGCCGCCGAATAGGGCGGCGCGGCGCTCAGGCCTTCTTCGGACGGTCCTCGGGGCGCTTCAGCCCCGAGGCGGCCCAAAGCTGCTCGCATTCCGAGCTTAGGGGAAGCGCGGCCTCGGCATAGGCAAGCGCGGTGCGCGCCATATCCTCGGCCGCGGCGGCCATTTCGGGCGCGCCGCGGCCGCGCAGCACCCGCAGCCCGTGCTGCAGGCGCAGGGCGACCTCGATCAGCTTCGCGCCGTCGCGCGACATGGCGTTGAAGGCGTCGCCGACCAGATGCGCATCGGTCAGCACGGGGGCATGGACGCGGGGATAGACCACCTCGTGCACCTCGTCTCCGGGCCGGGCGTGATCGAGCAGCAGGCGTTCCAGCCGGAAGGCCACGTCGATCGCGGTGCCCGGGTCGTTCACACCCAGCGACAGCGCGCGCGAGGCGATCTCGGACAACACCAGCAGGCCGAAGCGCGGATCCTGATCGGCAGTGCGGACCCGGCCGATATGGATGGCCTCGCGGATCTGGTCGTTCTGCGCGTCATTGCCGCCGATCATGTGGCCCAGGGGCGTTTCATGGGTAACATGGTCGCCGGGCAGCACCGCCAGGTAGAATTCCACCCCCGCCTGCTCGGCGTAGCTTGAGATCGCGCCGGTGTCGATGAACTGCACATAGCCGCCGCGCCCGGCGCGCACCTTGCGGCTGCCGCCGGGGATCGGGGCGGCGGCGCTGAGGGGATGGGCGCCCAGGCTGGGCCGCTTGCGCCGGATCTCCAGCGCGGCGCGGGCCTTGGTTTCGATCTGGTCGAGGGTGTCGTCCATGAAACCCAGCCGCGACAGATGCTCGATCCAGCGCAGGATCGCGAGCACCACCATCGCCAACACCACCATGGTGAAGCCGAAGACCACCACCGCCGCGCGGTCGTTATAGACATTGGCGCGCATCAGGATGATCGACAGCAGCGAAAAGATGAAGGCGCCGAGGAAGGTGGCCAGCACGGTGTGGGTCGTGGTGTCTTCCAGCAGCACGCGCTGCGCCCGCGGCGTGCTTTGCAGCGAGGCCTGCTGATAGGCGGTGACCATGATGGTCAGCGAGAAGGTGGTCACCGTCAACATCGAGTTGGCGATGATGTTCAGCACCGGCAGCGCCGCGCCGCGGCCGAAATTCTTGGCGATTCCGGCCGGGATGAGGGGCCCCAGCGCCTCGGCCAGCAGCGCCGCGACGACCGCCAGCAGCGCCAGCATCGCCGTGCGCACCCAAAGCTCTCGCGTCAGCCGCAGCAATTTCCAAAGCCGCTTCGAGTTCATCGTGCCTCCTCGGCGTGCATTCGGGCCAGCTTGGGTGCCAGCATAGGGCAGGCCGCGACGAAATCGAGTACCTCTTGCAGGCATCCGGCGTGGCCCTCATATGCTTCTCAACCCGAAAGTGAAGGAGGCGTTCCATGGCCGAGGGGCTGAAACTGACCTGCCTGGAGTGCGGCGCGGTGAACCGCGTCCCCGAGGCGAAGCTGGGCGCGGGCCCGAAATGCGGCACCTGCGGGGCGCGGCTGAACGATGGCAAGGTGCGGGCGCTGGACCCGGCGATCCTGCAAAAGGCCACCAAGACGGACGATATTCCGCTGCTGGTGGACTTCTGGGCGCCCTGGTGCGGCCCCTGCCGGATGATGGCGCCGGAATTCCAGAAGGCCGCGCAGGCGCTGGCGCCGCGCGCCCGGCTGGCGAAGATCGACACGCAGGATCACCCGCAGGCGGGGCAGCGCCACGATATCCGCGGGATCCCCGCGCTGATCCTGTTTCGGCGCGGCCGCACGCTGGGCCATCTGGCCGGCGCCCGCCCGGCGGACGAGATCGAGGCCTTCGTGCGCAAGTCCGCCGGCGTTTCGGGCTGACGGGCCTGTCGGTCCTGTCGGGCCTGACACGCGGGGGCCTGACACGCGGGGTCAGCTCTCGGGCAGGCTCATGCGTGTCAGCAGCGGGGTGGTGACCAGCACCGCCGCCACGACGCAGGCATAGCCAATCGCCGCCAGCATGGCGATGCGGTAGGCGGCCTGGTCGCCGTGCTGGGCGCCGCCCAGCACCGCGAAGAAGATCCCGCCCATGATCGCCACGCCGAAGGCGATGCCGATCTGGCGGATCGCCTGCACCGCCCCCGAGGCCGATCCGGTATCGTCCGCCTCGGCCGCCGACAGCGCCAGCTGGTAAAGCGGCGAGACAGTATTGCCCATCCCGAAGCCGCCGATCAGGAACCAGGGCGCCATCTGCAGCCATGAGATCTGCGCCCCCATATGCCAGACCGCCCAGGCCTGGCCCACGAAACCGGTGCCCAGCAGCAGCCCGCCGCCCAGCACGCGCCAGCGCACCCAGCGAGAGCCGAACCAGCCGGTCACGACCGAGGCCGCCAGCACCCCGACAGGGAAGGGAGTCGTCGTCAGCCCCGATTGCAGTGGCGACAGCCCGAAGCCCGATTGCAGATATAGCGCGATGGTGAAGAAATAGCTGGGCACGGCCGAGAACAGCGCCGCGTTCAGTGCCCCGCCCTTCAGGAACCGGTCCGACCGGGCCAGGCGCAGCGGCAGAAGCTGCGGCGCGCCGCGCGATTCCTGCAAGGCCTGCCAGCGCACAAAGCCCCAGCCCAGGAAAGGCGCCACCAGCACCATCGGCCACATCCACAGCCGCCAGCCGATCGAGGGCGCCTCGACCAGCGGTACCAGCACGGCCAGCATCGCCAGCCCCGCCAGCACGATCCCCACCGTGTCGACCCCCAGCTTGCGGTTGCCCTCGCCCCGGGGCACCAGGACCAGCGCCCCGACAAGCGCCAAGATGCCCACCGGGATGTTGACCAGGAAGATCGGCCGCCAGGTCAGGCCCATGATATCGGCATTGATCAGCACGCCCCCCAGGATCGGCCCGGTGACCGAGGCCAGCCCGGCGGTCAGCGCGAACAGCCCGAATGCCGCGCCGCGCTGTGCGGGCGGGAATAGCGCCGGCACCAGCGCCAGGGTCTGCGGCATCATGATCGCGGCGCCCACGCCCTGCACGACCCGCGCGGTCACCAGGGTTCCGGTTCCGGGCGACAGGCCGCAGACCAGCGAGGCGAGGGTGAACACCACGATCCCCGCCATGAACAACCGCCGACGTCCGAAGAGGTCGCCCATACGGCCCGCGGGCAGCAGCAGCAGCGCGAACGAGAACGTATAGCCCGCGATGATCCACTCGATCAGGTTCGGCGCGGCGGAAAGTTCGGATTGCATCGACGGCATCGCGACGTTGACGATGGTGATGTCGATCAGGTTCATGAAATTGGCCAACAGCAGAACGGCCACCGCCGCCCACTTGTTGACCGTCGCGGGGGCGTCGGCAGTGCTGAGTTCAGTCATCAATTGGTCCTGTTGAGTGCGGGCAAGGTAGGTGGGTTGTTGACACTGTCAACCACGCCGGACGGCTTTGTCGTGGGCGAGGGCTCCATGCTTGGGTCCGGCGGCTCCTTGGCCAGCCCCTGTCGCCCCCGCAAGTCGTTGTGCGGATTGTCACGCCCTGCGCGGAACTTCGCGCCCCGCGAAGGATTTCGCTGGTTTCCGGCGCCGGGAGTGGGGCAGATTGCCCTCGGGCGGCCACGGCCGCGACAGCACCATTTTGACAAGGCGGAACGCGGCCATGACCGGAATGAAGGAGCGCAGCACGACGGCGGGCAAAAGCGGCGCAGGCAAAAGCGGGCCCTGGCGCGTCATGCGACCCCGGGCGGTGCCGCTGGCCGCGTTGGCGTTGGCAGGGGCGGTTGCCGTTGCGGCGCCTGCGCGGGCCGATGGCACTTTCTTTCAGCTCGATCGCTCTGGCAACGCGACCAGCGGCGTTCTTGCGGTGCAGCGGGGCCATGTGCAGTTCGGCCTCAGCCGATCGGATTGGAACGGCGGCTTTCACTGGGTCGGGCGGGTTTTGTGGCGCTTTCCGGTTCAGCTGGGGTCGATTCCGGTGACGTTCAGCGTCGGGCCGGCGGTGCAATATAGCCATCCTTCGGCCTGGCGCGGCGGGCTTTCCTTCGTGGCCGAAAGCTATAATCCCACTTCCTGGGGCAGCCTGTATCTGCTGAGCGATCTGAGCACGATCGACGCCAGCTATTTCTTCTTGGCCCAGTTCAATCACAAATCCGGGGTCGGCCTGGAACTGGCGGCGGTGGGCAACAACGCGCATTACACCGACAAGACGGTGACGCTGGATTACCGCTTCCGCAACACGCCCTACAGCCTGCGCCTGGGGCGCAAGCTGCAGGCCCGTGAGACCTACGTCGGCTTTTCGGTCAACACCTTCTGAGGCCATGCCGAGGCGTCGGGGGTGGGGGCCGCGGATCGCGGGTTCGATCCGCTTGACAAGGCCGTCCGCATGCGCCAAATAGCGCGCCGTTGGGGTCGTAGCTCAGTTGGGAGAGCGCGTCGTTCGCAATGACGAGGTCAGGGGTTCGATCCCCCTCGACTCCACCAGACATCCACAGATCGGTTTGATGGCTGAACGCTAGGGCCAGGGCCCGTCGATCGGCTTGCGAACTCGGCGCCTCTGTGTGTCACGCTGCCGAACTGACGGGGGTGTTGATGAGCAATCTTTGCTGGCTGATCGATGTGTTGATCGGCGTGGAATAAGGACCCCACTTTCGGGGTGATCGGCGTCCAAAAGGGCCCCCACCGGCAGAGAGTTGGGTCCATAGAGCTTCCGAGGGGTTTTCGGAGGCGAGCGCGGGATGCTGGTAGTGGAGACAATCGCAAAAATCAGGCGGCTACATTTCATCGAGGGCAAGGGGATCAAGACGATCTGCCGTGACCTGAAGCTGTCGAAGAAGGTGGTGCGGAAGG
>CAJYAD010000027.1 GCA_913064775.1 uncultured Albidovulum sp.
ACGCAAGCCTCAAGCTCGAGGCGGTCTGCTGAAGAAAGAAAACCAGGGCGGATCATGGGCATAGCTGAATCGTTCCAAGCCCAGCCGTCAAGCCATCAAATTCGGCTTCCGCAGGACTCGGTGTATAATTCATGAATTCACATGTAGAATTATATGAGTCTCTGGTCCGCGGCGGGGAAGAGGAGCCCCGCGTACGACCAGAGTGCGGCGTGTATTGCCGCGTTTTCTGGGAGGAGAAACGATGTCTGCAAGAAACGGAAAGCCGCTGCTGCGGCTGGGCGCCTGTGCTATGGCGCTGGGGTTCCTGGCGCTGCCGGCCCATGCGACGATGGGCTATTTCACGCTGGGTGGTGACGCGGTGGCGCGGGCGCAGGGGGGCGCGGGCGTCGCGGCGCCGGGCGCGAACGCGATGGCCTCGGCGATCAACCCGGCGGCCGTGGCCGGCATGGGGCGCGAATTCTCGCTTGGGCTGGAGGCCTTCGCGCCGTCGCGGGGCTATGACGCCAGCGGCACGGCCTTTGTCGCGCCGGGCCGGGTGCGCAGCGGCTACTACGTGTTCGCGATTCCGAATTTCGCCTACAACCTGCCGCTGGCCAACGGCGCGGTGCTGAACATCGCGGCCTATGCGAATGGCGGCGCGAACACCCTGTATCCGAATGTCACCAACCCCAATTGCGGCGGCGGCACGGGTGTCTTCTGCAACGGCGAGGCGGGGGGCGACCTGAGCCAGCTGTTCCTGTCCTTCACCTATGCGCAGAAGACCGGGAACATCTCCTGGGGTATTGCGCCGACGATCGTCGGGCAGCGGTTCAAGGCCTATGGCGTGGGCTCCTTCGCGTCGCTGTCCTCGAACAGCGGGGCGCTTTCCGGCAATGGCTACGATTACTCGATGGGCATCGGCCTGCGCGCCGGGGTGCAGATTCAGGTAACCCCGCTGCTGAGCTTCGGCTTCACCGGGCAGACCAAGATGAAGATGTCGAAGTTCAAGAAATACGCGGGCCTCTTCGCGGGTGGCGGCAGTTTCGACGTACCGGCCGCGGCGACGATCGGCATGGCCTACAAGGCGCGGCCCGATCTGACGCTGATGGCTGATTTCGAACGCATCTTCTATTCCGGCGTGCCGGCGCTTTCGAACCCATTCCCCAATGGCACGAACCCGCTCGGCTCGGCGAATGGGCCCGGTTTCGGCTGGTCGGACGTCAACGTGCTGAAGCTGGGGGCGGTCTGGCAGCAGAACGCCAAGATGACCTGGCGCTTTGGCTATGCCCATGCGACCAACCCGGTAAGCCCGGGGGGGGTGACCTTCAACATTCTGGCGCCCGCAGTGGTGCAGAACCACTTTACCATGGGTGGCAGCTATAAGATGACGACGCATGACACGATGGATTTCTCGGTCATGTATGTGCCGAAGAACAGCGTGACCGGGGTCGAGGTGACGTCGACGGGGCCGACCGCAGGAAGCAAGATCACCGACGAGATGCATCAAGTCGCCGTCTCGGTCGGCTGGACCCGCACGTTCTAAAGCCAGGGGGGCGCGCCGCGGGCCGGGGGTCTGCGGCGCGCGCTCAATCCGCCCGGGCCCCGGGGCGGCGCCGCGCGACATCTGGTGTCTTGTGGCGGAGGGCGGGCTTGCCTAGGCTTCGGGCAGGCGGTTCTCAACGGGGGTTTCATGCGCTGGATCATTCGCGGGCTTGGGCTCATTGTGCTGGTAGCGTTGCTTGCCGCCGGCGCGCTTTTGTTGATCCCGTCAAAGCGGGTCGCACAGCTGGCGGAACGGCAGTTCGAGGCCGCGACTGGCCGCGCCATGACCCTGTCGGGCGATGTCCGCCCCACGATCTGGCCGCGGTTGGCCGTGCGCACCGGCGCGGTGGTGATCGCCAATGCCGATTGGTCGAAACAGGGGCCGATGCTGGCGGCGAAGGGGCTGGAGATCGGGCTTGACCCCGTCGCCCTGCTGCAGGGCAAGGTCAAGATTTCCAAGGTTGAGGTGCTCTCGCCCCGCATCTTGCTGGAGCGGCGCCGCGACGGTACGGGCAACTGGCTGTTCGCCCCGCCCGGCGGCACGGCGCCAGCCCCGGCGGGGTCGACCGACAAGGCCCCCGCCGTGCAGGGCGCGGCTGGCGGCATCGGCGCCTTCAGTCTGGACAATGGCGAGATCAAGAACGGCACGATCACCTGGATCGACCACGCGACCGGCCAGACCATTGCCCTGTCGAAGATCGACGCGAGCCTTGCGATCCCCAGCTTCACCGGCCCCGCCACCCTGTCCATGTCGGCCGAGGCGAACGGCAAGCCGCTGACGCTATCGGGCACGCTGGGCGCGTTCGGCGCGTTCATGGCGGGCAAGGTGGTGGCGTCGGATCTCAAGGCCAGGATCGCGGGGTCGAAGCTGGCCTTCAAGGGCGACATCGGCACGAATCCGGTTGCGGCCCAGGGCCATCTGACCGCCGATCTGGTCGATCCCGCCGCGCTGGCCGCGATCCTGGGCACTGCGGTGCCGGATCTGCCGCGCGGGCTGGGGCGCAAGACCATCGCGCTGGACGGCGACGTGACGCTGGCGCCGGAAGGCTCGATGCATCTGCGCGCGGGCAAGCTGACGCTTGACGGCAACCATCTGAAGCTGGCCGCCGACGTGACCTTCCCCAAGGGGCGCCCGCTGGTGAAGGCGCAGGTCGAGGCCGGCGCGCTGGATCTTTCGGGGCTGACCGGGGGCGCCGCGGCGCCTGCGGGCGAGGCGGCGGCCAAGGCCAAGGGCGGCTGGTCGACCGCGCCGATCGACGCGAGCGGACTGGATGCCGCCGATGCCCAGCTTTCGCTGAGCGCCGACAGCATCAACCTGGGCGTGGCCAAGCTGGGCCGGACCCGGGTGCAAATCAAGCTCGACCATGGAAAGGCGGTGGTGGATCTGCGCCAGATGGCGGCCTATGGCGGCGACATGACCGGCCAGTTGGTGGTGAACGGGCGCGGCGGGCTTTCGGTTGCGACGGACCTGACGGCGAAGGGCGTCGCCTTGCGGCCGCTGCTGACGGATCTGGCCCAGTACAAGCGGCTTGATGCCAAGGCGGATCTGTCGCTGAAGCTGCGCGCCGCGGGCAATTCGCAGGCGGCGCTGGCGCGGTCTCTGGCCGGCTCGGGGCGCTTCAGCTTCGGCAAGGGCGAATTGCAGGGGCTCGATCTGGTGGGCATGCTGCGCACGCTGAACCTCAACTATGTGGGCGAGGGGGCGAAGACGATCTTCGATGCGATCACCGCCAGCTTCACGATCGACAAGGGCGTGCTGTCGAACGACGACCTGACGCTGACGGCGCCGCTGTTGTCGGCGGCGGGCAAGGGGACGGTCAATATCGGGGCGCGGACGCTGGGTTACACCGTGACGCCGACGGCGTTGAGCAAGGCCGACGGCACCGGCGGCGTGAAGGTGCCGCTGCTGATCACCGGCCCCTGGGCCAAGCCCAGTTTCGGGCTGGACGTGAACGCGCTGGCGGGATCGAAGATCGACGCGGCCAAGCAGCGGCTGCAGGATCAGGCCAAGCAGGAATTGGGCAAGCAGTTGGGCGTTACCCCGCAGGCGGGGCAAAGCCCGCAGGATGCGCTGCGCAAGAAGCTAGAAGATCAGGCGAAGAAGGGCCTTCTGAACCTACTCAAGTAGCGGCGCGCGGGGCGTTCTGGCCGTGCGCTACCGCGCCAGATCGCGCCGCTTTCGCGCGACATCCTTGTGGATGATCACGTCGGCTTGGGGGTAGAGGTCGATGATCTTGCGTTTCAGCCCGGCGCTGATCTCATGCGCCTCGGCCAGCGTCTGATCGCCGTCCAGCTCGATATGGATCTGCACGAAGAAACGGCTGCCGGCGCTGCGGGTCTTGATGTCGTGATAGCCGTGCACGCCGGGCCAGTCCGCCGCCAGCGCCTCGATCCGGTTGGTGATGCGGGGATCGACGCCGCGGTCCATCAGCGCATCCCACGCGCCCTTGCCGATATGCAGCGCGCCGAAAACCATCAGCGCCGCCGCCGCGATCGCCACCAGGCTGTCGATCTGGCTGAAACCCCAGCGCGCCGAGATCCCCAGCGCCAGGAAGGCGCCGATATTGGGCAGAAGATCGCCGATGTAATGCAGCTGATCGGCACGCACCACGCGGTTGCCCGTCAGCCGCGCGACGCGGCGCTGCCAGGTCACCAGCGCCAGCGTCGCCGTGATCGAGACCGCCATCACCACCATGCCCGGCCCCTGGGCCTGCAAAAGCATGGGCTGAGGCGCGGTCAGCCGCAGCACCGCCGCCCAGCCGATCGCCAGCCCCGAGACGGTGATGAACAGCGCCTGCACCAGCGCCGCCAGATCCTCGGCCGAGGTGTGGCCAAAGGCGTGGTCGTCGTCGGGCGGGCGCGCGGCGTAAAGGATCGCGGCCAGCCCGCCAAGCGATACCATCAGATCCAGCGCACTGTCGGCGACCGAGGCCGCGACCGAAAGCGACCCGGTGGCGACGAAGGCCCAGAACTTGAGCGCGACCAGAACTGCCGCGACGGTGACCGAGGCAAGCCCTGCCGAGACGTTCAGGTGGGTTGCGCCGGGCGCGGTCATGGGGGCGGTCCTTCCGGGGTATCGCCCCCGGGGAATTAACTGAAGACTTCGTCCGGGTCCACGCCCCAGACCGCAGTTTTGCGCACCCAGCCCTCGCTGCCCTCGGCGCCGACGCGGATCCAGTCCTTGCGCGCCTCGAAAAGCCGCGCGATGACGCCCTCTTGCGATTTGGCGTCCAGCCGGGCGTCGGTTTCCGGCGCATCGCGCCAATTGGTCATCGGCTGGGTGAAGACAACGGTGCGCACCCCCGAGATCAGCGTGTAGAAGATCCACCCCCCCAACCCGTCTTGATCCTCGACCCGGCGCCAGTGGCCGTATTCGGCGGTCACCCGCAGCGGCATGCCGACCCGGGTGAAGACCCAATCGATGCGGTTGGAAAATCCCGGCCCCCGGCGCACGTTGCCCTTGTGCCCCTTCAGCGAGACGTAGCGCGGCAGCGGCAGCCCGGTCACCGGCCCGCGCGATGTCGGGACGTCATTGGCCCAGCCAGGTGCGGCAAACACCAGTGCGCCAGCGGCGCCCGCCGCGAACCGGGTGAAATCTCGCCGTTTCATGTTTCGCCTGTCCTGCCGTCTGATGCTGCCCGTATCGCCCGGCGGCGTCTTGCCGCGCCTGCTTTCCCCGGTCATTTCGTCGCCGTGGAATAACCTGCCTGTCAGGGCGCTTGTGCCTTGCCGTGCTATCGGTCACTTTGCCATCAGAAGGCCCGGATGAGAAGTGCAGGAGGGGATCACATGCCCGTGGAGCGTCTGAGTGTTGTCGTGACGCGACGGTTGCCGGATGCCGTCGAAACCCGGATGAAGGAGTTGTTCGACGTCACCCTGCGCGACCCCGACACCAAGATGACCCGCGAGGAACTGGCCGACGCGATGCGCCGCGCCGATGTGATCGTGCCCTGCGTCACCGACCTGATTGACGCGGCGCTGCTGGCGCAGGCGGGTGACAAGCTGAAGCTGATCGCCAATTATGGCGCGGGCATCGACCATATCGACGTGGCCACTGCCCGCCAGCGCGGCATCCTGGTGTCGAACACGCCGGGCGTGGTGACCGAGGACACCGCCGACATGACCATCGCGCTGATGCTCGCCGTCACCCGCCGCATCCCCGAGGGGCTGGCGCTGATGCAATCGGGCAAGTGGGAAGGCTGGGCCCCCACCGCGATGCTGGGCGGGCGGATCGGCGGCCGGCGCCTGGGCATCCTGGGCATGGGCCGCATCGGCCAGGCGGTGGCGCGCCGCGCCCGGGTCTTCGGGATGCAGGTGCATTACCACAACCGCCGCCGCCTGCGCCCCGAGATCGAAGAAGAGCTGGAGGCCACCTATTGGGAAAGCCTCGACCAGATGGTCAGCCGCATGGATGTGCTGTCGATCAATTGCCCGCACACGCCCTCGACCTTCCACCTGATCAACGCGCGGCGGCTGAAGCTGATGAAGCCCTCGGCGGTGATCGTGAACACTTCGCGCGGCGAGGTGATCGACGAGAACGCGCTGACCCGGGGCCTGCGCGCGGGCGAAATCGCGGGCGCCGGCCTCGACGTCTTCGAGCACGGCCACGAGATCAACCCCCGCCTGCGCGAGCTTCGCAATGTCGTGCTCCTGCCCCATATGGGATCCGCCACTGTCGAGGGCCGCGTCGAGATGGGAGAGAAGGTGATCATCAACATCAAGACCTTCGCAGACGGTCACCGCCCGCCCGATCAGGTGGTGCCCGGGGTGATGTAGGCGCGGCGCCACAAGAAACCTCCCACCCGGCCTTCTTTCTGGTCCAAATATCCCGGGGGTGCGGGGGCAGAGCCCCCGCGCGTCTGGTGCCCCCGCCATCGCCCGATTCCTCCCCCGCCCGCCCGGGCGCGATCCCCCGGCTGGCCTCGCCCTCTGCGGGGCCTATATCGGGATAAGACACATCCCGGAGCCCACATGATCCCCTTTTCAGTCCTCGACCTTTCGCCCGTGCCCGAGGGCGCGACGCTCGCAGATGCGCTGGCCAACAGCGCCGATCTGGCCCGTCATGCCGAGGGCTGGGGCTACAATCGTTTCTGGCTGGCTGAACATCACAACATGGCCGGCATTGCCTCGGCCGCGACGGCGGTGGTGATCGGCCATGTCGCCGCCGCCACCCGCACGATGCGCGTGGGCGCGGGCGGCGTGATGCTGCCCAACCACGCGCCGCTTATCATCGCCGAACAGTTCGGCACGCTGGCGACGCTGTTTCCCGGGCGGATCGACCTTGGCCTTGGCCGCGCGCCGGGGACCGACCAGCAGACCGCCCGCGCCCTGCGCCGCGGCCTGTCGCAGGCCGACACCTTCCCCGACGACGTGGTTGAGCTTCACGGCTTCCTGCAGCCGGCCGAGCCGGGCCAGCCGGTGCGCGCCGTGCCCGGCGCGGGCACAAGGGTGCCGCTGTGGATGTTGGGCTCCAGCCTTTACGGCGCGCAGCTGGCCGCCCATCTGGGCCTGCCCTATGCCTTCGCCTCGCATTTCGCCCCCGACGCGCTGGAAGAGGCGCTGTCGATCTACCGCGCCAATTTCCGCCCCGGCCTCGGCGGGATGGAAAAGCCCTATTTCATGCTGGCCGTGAACGTCTTCGCCGCCGACACCGACGCCGAGGCCGTCCACCTACGCACCTCGCAGCAGCAGGGCTTCATCAACCTGCGCTCGGGCCATCCCGGGCCGCTGCCGCGCCCGGTGGCGCGGATTGAGGACGTGGCCGACCCGCGCTGGATCGAGCGCGTGAACGAGGCGCAGCGCGTGTCGGCGGTGGGCAGTCTGGCGACGGTCACCGACCAGTTGGCCGCGCTGATCGACCGCTACCGCCCCGATGAGGTGATGCTGACCGGACAGGTCCACGACCACCGCGCGCGGCTGCGCTCGTTCGAGCTGGCGGCGCAGGCGATGGGCGCCTTGGCGACGCGCGAGGCCGCCGCGAAGGCCTGAGCCGCGCGGATGTCGTTTTCCGCCGCCAAATGTCGGGTGTTTCGTTCCGTCTCCCCCCGGGTTCGGCGCATATGTTGCCAAACCCAATCGGCGAGGGAGTCGGCGGATGAAGACCCATGTGAAAGCCCTGATCATCGGCGGTGGCGCCGTTGGCGCCTCGGTCGCCTATCATCTGGCAAAGGCGGGCTGGGACACCCTGCTGGTCGAGCGCGATGAACTGACCTCGGGTTCGACCTGGCATGCGGCGGGGCTGTTGCCGCTGTTCAACATGAACTTCGCGACCACCCATATCCACAAATACTCGGTCGATTTCTACAAGGGGCTGGAGGCCGAGACCGGCCTGAACGCGGGTTTCGCCGTGGTCGGCAACCTGCGCATGGCACAGACCGATGCGCGGATGGACGAATACATGCTCTATTCCTCGATCGCCGAGACCGCCGGGGTGTATCATGAATTCCTGTCGCCGAAGGAGATCAGCGACCGCTGGCCGCTGGTGCGCAGCGACGATCTGAAGGGCGCGCTGTTCCATCCGCAGGACGGCTACATCAACCCCGCCGACGTGACGCAGGCGATGGCCAAGGGTGCCCGTCAGCACGGCGCGGTGATTGAGCGCAGATGGCAGGCGGATGCCTATGAGTGGACCGGCAGCGAATGGCGCGTGACGCTGACGAAGATGGTCGAGCGCGGCGGCAATCTGGTGCCTTCGGACGAGCAGGTCGTGGTGACGGCGGAACATGTGGTCACCTGCACCGGCAACCACGCGCAGCGCACCGCGCGGCTGCTGGGCATCAAGATCCCCGCGATTCCGGTCGAGCACCAGTATATCGTGACCGAACCCGACCCGGCGCTGGTGGAATACCGCCGTCAGGGCGGGGCCGAACACCCGGTGCTGCGCGACGCCGACGCCAAGTGGTACGCGCGCGAGGAACGCGGTGGCTGGATCCTGGGCCCCTATGAACGCGGCGCGCCGGCGCGGTTCCTTTACGACGTGCCGGAAAGCTTCCGCGCCGATCTGTTCCAGCTGGATCTGGAGCGGATCGAGGAAGAATACATGTCGATGATCCACCGCATCCCGACCTCGGAAACGGTGGGGCTGAAGGACGATTTCAACGGCCCGATCTGCTATACGCCCGATGGCAACCCGCTGGTCGGCCCCGCACCGGGGCTGCGCAACATGTGGCTGGCGGAAGGCTTCAGCTTCGGCATCACCGCCGCCGGCGGCACCGGCTATTATCTGGCGCAGCTGATGGTCGAGGGTGAGGCCGAGATCGACATGGCCGCGCTCGACCCCAAGCGCTACGGGCCGTGGATGACGACCGAATATGCCGCGCAGAAGAACGAGGAATGCTACGAGCACGTCTTCATCCTGCACCACCCGGACGAAGAGCGCGCCGACTGCCGCCCGCTGCGCAGCTCGCCCGCCTATGACCGGCAGGCGGCGCGCGGCGCCCAGTTCGGCCAGGTGAACGGGTGGGAGCGCCCGAACTACTTCGGCCCGCTGGACGCGCCCGAGGGGTTCGACCACAACGCCCGCAGCTTCCGCCGTGGCGGCTGGTGGCAATATGCAGAGGCAGAGGCCAAGGCGATCCGCGAGACGGCGGGGCTGATCGACGCCACCGCCTTCACCAAGCACTGGGTCTCGGGGCCCGGGGCGACGGCCTTTCTGGATCACTTCACCTGCAACAAGCTGCCCAAGGTGGGCCGCATCAACCTGACCTATGCGCTGACCGAGGCGGGCACGACGCGGACCGAATACACCATCGTGCGGCAGGCCGAGAATGAGTATTACCTCGTCTCCGCCGGTGCCTGGTCGGCCTATGACGCGGATTTCCTGCGTAAATCGGCCGAGGATTTCATGACAGCCGGCGGCGGCTATGTCGCGATTCACGACGTCACGACGCAATGGGGTGTCTTCGCGCTGGCCGGACCGAAGGCGCGCGACATCCTGCGCGAAATGGTGCGCGACGCCGATCCCGCGACGGTGCTGTCGAACAAGCGCTTCCCCTGGCTTTCAGCCCGCAAGATCGAGCTGGGCATGGTGCCGACGATGGCGATCCGCGTGGCCTATACCGGCGAATTGGGCTGGGAGCTGCATCACCCGATGGAGATGCAGAACCACCTGTTCGACCGGCTGATGGCGGCGGGCGAGGGCCATGGGATGAAGCTGGTCGGCGCGCGGGCCCAGAACTGGCTGCGACAGGAGAAAAGCTACCGCGCCTTCGGCAATGAGCTGGGCCGGGACGCCACGCCGCTGGAGGCCGGGCTTGACCGTTTCGTCGATCTTTCGAAAGAGTTCCACGGCAAGGCGGCAATGGTCGAGACGGGGATCCGGTCGAAATGCGTGACCGTGCTGATCGACGGGTCGGCGGATGCCGATCCCTGGGGGCGCGAGGCGCTGCTGCATGATGGCCGCAAGGTCGGGCGGCTGACCTCGGGCGGCTATTCGGTGGCCTTCGGCAAGCAGATCGGCATGGGCTATGTCAGTCCGGAGCTGGCCGAACCGGGGCAGGAGCTGGAGGTGCGGATGTTCCGCCGGACCCACCGCGCCGTGGTCACCGAGGACAGCCCCTACGACCCGACCAACGCTCGCATTCGAATAGACGGCTGATCGCGCCGCGCCAATGCAGAAGGTCGCCCGGGATGGGGCGGCCTCAGGCGGCGTCGCTTTTACGGGCGCGGTCTTGGTCGAGGCTGACCGACCGTGCCCGCGCCGCGCGTGAGCAGATATCGGTGAGCAGGCAATTCGCGCAGATGTCGGGCCCGTTCGCGGAGGGGGCGCAATTGACAGGCCCGTGCTCCAGGAAATGGTTCGCGATCTCGATCAGATCGTCGACCGGGGCAGGGCGGCGCATCACGCAGCGCAGCGAGCCCAGCATCGAGAACAACTCACCTTGCGAGAAGATCAGACTGTCGGACAGCAGGATCGTCACGAGCGCCGGATTGTGGAACTGCGCCGCCATCGCCACCGACAGCCCGCTTTCACCGCCGATCTGGTCGCCTTCGGGAAACAACGCGGTGACCAGCAGATCCGGCGGATCAACTCTTACAAGGTTCATGGCCCGATCTACCAATGAAACAAGCTGAACATCGTGGCCCAGAGCCTTGAAACGATTGGAAACCGCCAGGACGTCTTCGCCCTGTTTTTCGAGAATGAGGATTTTCAACGCAAACCTCCGCACGATACTAGGCAACTGCCTTAAGCCTCAATACAGCGTAAATCGCTTAACGTGTGCTTAACACGGGCACGGGAAATCGTCCTTTGTGCGAAGGTGCTTAACAAGCGTGGCCGCTCGCCCTATAAGGCCGGGGAACCGCAAGGAGGCGCAAGATGCGCAAGGCAGAGATCACGCGAACGACCGCCGAGACGGAAATCGCCGTCAGCCTCGACCTGGACGGGACCGGTGCCTATGAGATGGCGACGGGCGTGGGCTTCTTCGATCACATGCTCGACCAACTGGCGCGGCATTCGCTGATCGACATGAAGGTGGCGGCGCGTGGTGATCTGCATGTCGACGATCACCACACGGTCGAGGATGTGGGAATCGTGATCGGCCAGGCGCTGGCGCAGGCGCTGGGCACCAAGCGCGGCATCCGCCGCTACGGCGCCTGCCTGCTGCCGATGGACGACGCATTGGTGCGCGCCGCGCTCGACCTGTCGGGCCGCCCCTATCTGGTGTGGAAGGTCGAGATGCCGACAGCCAAGATCGGCACGTTCGACACCGAACTGGTGCGCGAATTCTTCCAGGCGTTGTCCTCTCACGGCGGGATCACCCTGCATGTCGAGGCGCTTTCGGGGATCAACAGCCACCACATCGCCGAGGCCGCCTTCAAGGCCGTCGCCCGCGCGCTGCGCGAGGCGGTCGAACCCGACCCGCGCAAGGGCGACGCGGTGCCCTCGACCAAGGGCGCACTCTGACCGCGCGACCCCGGGGGCCCGAGTATTGGACCCGAGAGTATTAATGCCAGGGTGAAAGCCTGAACAGCAGGAGAGCGGGATGCGCACGGTGATCGTCGATTACGAATCGGGGAACCTGCATTCGGCGCAGAAGGCGTTTGAGCGGGTGGCGGCCGAGACCGGCGCGGGCGAGGTCGTGGTGACCTCGGACCCCGAGGTGGTGCGCGGCGCGGACCGGGTGGTGCTGCCCGGCGACGGCGCCTTTCCGGCCTGCCGCAAGGCGCTGTTCGATCAAAGCGGCCTGTTCGAGGCGATCGAGGCGGCGGTCATCACTGCCGGGCGTCCCTTTCTGGGGATCTGCATCGGCATGCAGATGATGGCGACGCGGGGCCTCGAATATCAACTGACTCCGGGCTTCGACTGGATCGGCGGGGACGTGGTGCGGATCGAACCCGGCGACGCGGCGCTGAAGGTGCCGCATATGGGCTGGAACGATCTGGTGATCGACCATCCGCATCCGGTGCTCGACGGCATCGCGACCGGCGATCACGCTTATTTCGTCCATTCCTACCATTTCCGCGTGGCCAACCCGGCCGAGCGTCTGGCGCATTGCGATTACGGCACCGAGATCACTGCGATCGTCGGGCGGGGCAACATGGTGGGCACCCAGTTCCACCCCGAAAAGAGCCAGAAAACCGGGTTGCGCCTAATCGCCAATTTCCTGACCTGGCGGCCCTGAACCCGGCGCCCGGCCATTCCCCCTTCCGGCCCCCGCGGGATTGGCATAGAGCGGCGTGATGCGACGTCTATTGCGTGAAAATTCGGCATTTGTGCGGGACAATGCCCGCTGGCTGGCGGCAGGCTTCCTGCTGACGCTGTTCTCGTCCTTCGGGCAGACCTTCTTCATCGGGGTGTCGGGCAACGCCCTGCGCACGACCTTCCATCTGTCGGGCGGGGCCTTTGGCGCGCTTTACATGGTGGCGACGCTGGCCAGCGCGTCGACCCTGCCGTTCCTGGGGCGCACGCTGGATCTGATGCCGGGCTGGAAGGTGGTGCGCTTTACCATCCCGATTCTGGCGCTGGCCTGCGTGCTGATCACGCTGGCGCCGAACGTGGTGGCGCTGGGCTTCACGCTGTATCTGCTGCGGCTGTTCGGCCAGGGAATGATGACCGAGATCGCGTTCACCGAGACCGGCCGCTGGTTCACCGCTAACCGGGGCCGGGCGATGTCGGTCATCATGCCGGGGGTGTCGGCGGGGACCGCGGTATTGCCGCTGATGGTGGTGCTGATCGACGCGGCCAGCGGCAACTGGCATGTGGCGTGGCTGGCTGCCGCCGCGGTGCTGATGCTGGTCGCGCTGCCGCTGATCCTGTGGCTGATGCGGGTCGAGCGGGTGCCGCAATCGCTGGACGCCGGCAAGACGGCGCCGCCCGCGGTGCGCGACTGGACCCGGGCCGAGGTTCTGCGCGATCCGGTTTTCTACCTGCTGCTGGTCGGTCTGGTCGCGCCGCCCTTCATCGGCACGACGGTGTTCTTCTTCCAGGGCTACCTGACCGCGCTGCGCGGCTATTCGGAACTGGCCTTCGCCGCCGCCTTTCCGGTGATGTCGATCACCACGGTGCTGTTCGGCTTTCTCTGCGGCGGGCTGATCGACCGCTTCGGGGCGCTCAGGCTGCTGCCCTATGTTCTGGGGCCGATGGCGCTCTCGGCGCTGGCGGTGGCGCTGATTACGCCGGTCTGGGGCGTCTATGTCTTCATGCTGCTGCTGGGGGTTTCGAACGGCTTCTCCTCGACGCTGCTCGGCGCGCTCTGGCCCGAGGTCTACGGCGTGAAGAACCTCGGCGGCATCCGCGCGCTTGTGGTGGCGGCGATGGTGCTGGCAACGGCGCTGGGCCCCGGGCTGAGCGGGGCGCTGATCGATCTGGGGATCGGCCTGCCGGTGCAGCTGCTGTGGATGGCGGGCTGGTGCGTGCTGGCCTCGGTCGCGCTGGCCAGTGCCGCGCGCCTCGTGCGGAGACGCGCGGCAGTGTGACAAAACTGCGGAGACGCGCGGCGCTGTGACAGATCCGCGGAGACGCGCGGCGCTGCTTCGGAGGTACGCCGCGCGGCGCAGCCCGTAAGCGGCGCTGTTACTTCACCCGCGTCCAGGTGCCGCCGTTGCGGCAGATGAACCCACCCAGAATGCAACCCGACACCGCCAGCTTGTCGCCTGTCAGCTGCAGCTTGGAATCGTAGGTCTTGTCGCGGTCGGGCGCCCAGATCTTGCCGTCGTCGTACTTGCCGCCACCTTCGGCCTTCATGTCCCAGATAAGCTTCTTGCCGATATTGTCGGATTTCGTCGGCTTGCCCTTGCCGTCGAAGGACTTGATCAGCGTACCGCAGAACCTGGCGCCGCAGGGCGTGACCTGTACATAGCCGAAATTGCCGTTGTCGTCGGGCTTGGTCTGCCATGTGCCCACCAGCGGGTCGGCGGCATAGGCGGGCAGGGTCATCAGCCCCAGCAGCGTGGCGGAAAGTGCAAGGTTTCGCATGGGTCTCCTCCCCTTGATCCGCCGCCATCATCCGCGACTCGGGGGGCGTCAGGCAAGCGTGACGTTGCGGGCAGGCGCGCGGGGCTTTGCTTTCGCAGCCGCCTGTGGCAACAGACGCGCGGCAAGACAGGAGCCCGCGATGATCCTCTACCCCGCGATCGACCTCAAGGACGGCCAATGCGTGCGCCTCTTGCGCGGCGAGATGGCGCAGGCCACCGTCTTCTCCGACGATCCCGCCGCCCAGGCCGGCGCCTTTGTGACGGCCGGTTGCGAATGGCTGCATCTGGTCGATCTGAACGGCGCCTTCGCCGGCCAGCCGGTGAATGCCGCCGCGGTCGAGGCGATTCTGGCCGCGACCGATGTCCCCACGCAACTGGGCGGCGGCATCCGCGACATGGCAACGATCGAGATGTGGCTGTCGAAGGGTCTTGCGCGGGTGATCCTGGGCACCGTGGCGGTCGAGAACCCCGCCCTGGTGCGCGCAGCGGCCAAGGCCTTCCCGGGCCAGATCGCGGTGGGCATCGACGCGCGCAAGGGCCGCGTCGCCACCAAGGGCTGGGCCGAGGAAACCGACGTGAATGCCACCGACCTTGCGCGCAGCTTCGAGGATGCCGGCGTTGCCGCGATCATCTACACCGACATCGACCGCGACGGCGCCATGGGCGGCCCCAATGTCTTGGCAACCGCCGATCTCGCCCGCGCAGTCTCGATCCCGGTAATCGCCTCGGGCGGCGTCTCGTCGCTGGCGGATCTCACCGCGCTGCGGGCGACCGGGGTGATCGCCGGCGCGATCTCGGGCCGCGCGCTCTACGATGGCGCGCTCGACCTGCCCCAGGCCCTGGCCGCCCTCAAGGCATGAGCTCTTCTTTCTGGCGGAAATATCCCGGGGTGCGGGGCAGAGCCCCGCTCCCGCCGCTGGCATTGGGCCCCGGGTGGCGCTAAGACAGGCCAAAGGACCGCACCATGCTGAAGACCCGTATCATCCCCTGCCTCGACGTGGCCGACGGCCGCGTGGTCAAGGGCGTGAACTTCGTCGACCTGCGCGACGCGGGCGACCCGGTCGAGGCCGCGCGCGCCTATGACGCCGCCGGCGCGGATGAGCTGTGCTTCCTCGACATCCACGCCACCCATGAAAATCGCGGCACCATGTTCGATCTGGTCACCCGCACGGCCGAGCAATGTTTCATGCCGCTGACCGTGGGCGGCGGCGTGCGCACCCCCGAGGACGTGCGCGCGCTGCTTCTGGCCGGCGCCGACAAGGTCAGCTTCAACTCGGCGGCGGTCGCGAACCCCGATGTGGTGGCCGAGGCCGCCGACCGTTTCGGCAGCCAATGCATCGTCGTGGCGATCGACGCCAAGACCGTCGCCCCCGGCCGGTGGGAGATTTTCACCCACGGCGGGCGCAAATCCACCGGCATCGACGCGGTCGAATTCGCCCGCACCGTGGCCGAGAAGGGCGCGGGCGAGATCCTTCTGACCTCGATGGACCGCGACGGCACCCGCGCGGGCTTCAACCTGCCGCTGACCCGCGCCATCGTCGACGCGGTGCCGGTGCCGGTGATCGCCTCGGGCGGGGTCGGCACGCTCGACCACCTGGTCGAGGGCGTGACGATCGGCGGGTCAAGCGCGGTTCTGGCCGCGTCGATCTTCCATTTCGGCGATTACACGATCGGCGAGGCCAAGGCCCATATGGCCGCCGCCGGCATTCCAATGAGGCTGACATGAGCGACGCCCTGACCCGCCTGGCCGCGACCATCGCCGCCCGCAAGGGTGCCGATCCCGAAACCTCCTGGACCGCGAAGCTCTTGGCCAAGGGCCCCGAGAAGGCGGCCGAGAAATTCGGCGAAGAGGCCATCGAGGCGATCATTGAGGCGGTGAAGGGCGACCACGACCGCCTGGTGTCCGAGGCGGCGGATGTGCTGTATCACCTGCTGGTCATGCTGACGGCGCGCGATGTGACGCTCGAAGAGGTGCTGGCCGAACTGGCGCGGCGTGAGGGCATCTCGGGCATCGCCGAGAAGGCCGCGCGCGGCTGACCGCCTCTCCCCCGGGGCCTCTCTCCGAAGCGGCAGGCAAGGGCCCCGGCTTTCATTGTTCCACAAATATGCAAGGGCCGCCTTCCGGGCGCGGCCGACATCGTGCGCGCGCTCTACAGCTTCGACGAGATGATCCCGGTGTTGAACCCGCCCATGCGCAGCTCGCCGAACAGGCGCTGATATTCGATCTTCGGGCAGCGGTTCTCGATCACCGTCACGCCGCGCGCCTCGGCCATCGCGCGGGCTTCGGCGTTCTGCACCCCGATCTGCATCCAGACGGTCTTCAGCTTGGGAAAGGCCGCAAGCGCCGCCTCGACGATCGGCGGCACGGCCTCGGAGCGGCGGAAGATGTCGACCATGTCGACCGGCTCGGTGATTTCCGACAGATCGCTGCGCACGACTTCACCGAACAATTCGGTGCCCGCGTGGCCGGGGTTGACCGGCAGCACCCGGAAGCCTTTGAGAGACAGATAGCGCGCGACGTAATAGCTGGGCCGCACCGGGTTGGGCGACACGCCCACCACCGCGATCACCCGGGTCTCGGTCAGGATGCGTTTCAGCAGGGCATCGGAATAGTTGGTCATGGTTTTGCAGCCTTACCACAAAAAAGCGCCCGGACCAGAGCCCGGGCGCAAGTGCGGAACGAGGGACAGTGAAATGAAACGCAAGTGTTCCGTACCAGCGCTTCGAAAAGAGACATAGTCATCCGAGAAAGAATAGGAAGAGCCTGTCTCAAATCTGTGAAAGTCTCGTTAATCCAAATGCTCAGGTGTTCAGGATCGAAGGCCAGTGTTCATCGGCCTCGGCGGCATAGCCGGGCACGTCGCTGTCCCAGGCCTTGCGGTCGGCGGGTGAGCTGAGCAGGTAGAGGCGCCCATTGTCGATTTCCCAGATGCCGGGATTTCCGTCGACGACCTTGCCCTCGGCCATCGACATCGCGCAATAGCCACCATAATGCGGCGCGAACCGATGCGGCATGCGGGTGAAGTGATCCATCGATTCTTCGGTGCTGAACAACCACATCGCCCCGCGCCACATCAGGGCGTTCTCGTTGCGTCCCTGAACCGGCCGGCCCTTGGTGAAATAGGCGACCGGATCGTGCCCACCAATCGCCAGCCCGCCCAGAAGGCAGACCGCAGAGGCAGACTGGGCCGAGGCCATCCCCGGCAAGAGCCAAGGCAGCGGGGCCAGCGCGCTGAGCGCCAAGAAGTTGCGGCGGGTCGTATCCATCGGAGGTGTCAGGTCTAGCAACAAGGGGTGTTTCGAACTCAAGCAGTTAGGGACAAGTGGCGGGTTGGAAAGTCGGCAATCTTCCGGTTCACCGGACAGCCTTGAAACCCAACTCTGCCGGTGCTGTCCTAAAATGCGCTTTCGCGCGACCGCAAGCTACCCACCTAACCAAAGAGTGACCATTCGTCAGGGGGGCGTGGGGTGCTGCCGTTGATGCGGGCTGAATGCAGGGCCCGATCCCGGGCCCCGCGTGGAGGCGAAGCGCCGCTTTTCCGGCCTGCGCCGCCCCTGTGCAGCCCCAGCGCAGGCCGTTATGGCCCGTTCGGCGGCTGGCCACGCGCCGGCTGCGGGGGGTCACGCCTGCGCGAAGCTTCGCGACCGCCGGGCCGCCGGTTGTGAGGGGCACAGGCAAGCCCGTGCGGCCGAGGTGCCGAGACCCGATTCGCGGACCCCGCGGCGGCAACGGCGGATCAGGCCGTCGTGCGTCGCGCGACCTCATACAGCGCGACCGCCGCTGCGTTCGAGACGTTGAGAGAGCCGAAAGCGCCGCGAAACGGGATCTTCACCAACGCGTCGCAGGTTGTGCGGGTCTTGTCACGCAGGCCGGGGCCTTCGGCCCCCAGCACCAGCGCCACCGCCCGCCCCGGGCCGATGGCGTCCAGCGTCGGGGCCAACTCGGCCTCGGCTTCGCCGGCAAGTCCCAGCACCAGATAGCCCATCGCCTGAAGCGCGGTGATCGCTTCGGACAGGTTGGTGACGCGCAGATAGGGTTGGCGTTCCAGCGCGCCGCTGGCGGTCTTGGCCAGGGCGCCGGTCTCGGGGGCGGAATGGCGGGCGGGGGCGATCACCGCGCGCGCGCCGAAGACCTCGGCCGAGCGCAGGATGGCGCCGACATTGTGCGGATCGCTGACCCGGTCGAGGCAGACAACCAGCGGCGCGCCTGCGCCCTGTGCGCAGACCTCCTGCAACGGGCCCCAATCCAGCGGGCGGACTTCGAGCGCCGCGCCCTGATGCACCGAGTCCGCATCGATCGGCACGTCAAAGCGGCGCGGGTCGGCGATCTCGGCCTCCATCCCGCTTTCGGCGATCGCGTCGGCCAGCCGGTCATGGGCATTGCGCGTGACCACGAGGCGCAGCTTTTCCCGCGCCGGGTTGCGCAGCGCGTCGCGCACCGCATGCAGCCCGAAAAGCCACACGGTCGCAGCCGCGGCGGCACGCTTGGCGCGTTCCTTGTCGATCACCCAGGTGGGTTTCTTCGCCGGTTTTCCGCCCGCTGTGGCCATCGCGCATATCCCCTTCGTGCAGGTTCGGCACCATGCGCGAGAGCCAGCCCCGCCGCAAGTGGAAACCCGGCGGTGCAAGGGCTGGCGGCGGCGGCGCGGGGCCTGCATGCTGGCGGAGAATTTCCTGTTGACGCCCTTGGGGTGGGAGGCTATCCAGCCCACGCGTCGGGCGACGTGCTGCAAGGTGCGGCAGCGGACTGTAACTCCGCCGGGGAGACCCACGCCTGGTTCGATTCCAGGGTCGCCCACCACTTCCTCTCCCCCCCCGAAACGCGATGATCAAGATCGGCCTGGCCGGTGGCCGGGCTTTGGTGCTGCGCGGCCGTGCCCCAGCGTCGTGGTTGGGGCGACTTGCAATCGCATCTGCCCCCGGCCAAATGAAAAGGGCCACGGCAGAATACGCCGTGGCCCCGTTGCATCGGATATTCCTCTTCGCGCCCGCCCGCTTGGCTGTGAGCAATTCACGGCCCCGGCGCGCGCCCAAAGCCTGTCAGCGCAGCAACTGGCCGCTTTTCGAGAGGTTGCCCGCAGTCACATTGGACGACTTGATGTCGTTCGACGCGACGACCATTTGCGCGAACGGCATCCGGGGCTGGGGCCCAAGCGCTTCGACCCTGACCGTCGGCACCGGGGGCGTCAGTTCCAGCGCACTTGCGGGCAGTTTCGTCAGCTTCGGCTGCGCCCCGATCGGCGCGACCGACACCGACAGGTTGCTTGCGTTCGTGCCGGTCGCGAAGCTTGAGGCCATGGCCATCGGTGCGGCGGCGGTCAGCGCGGCGATGGCGATTGCGGCAACTTTTGTCAGACGGTTTTCCATCTTTTCTTCCTTTCAATATTCCTACCGCGGAACATCGATCCGGCGGCGCTAGGCGGCATGTTGGAAACGGCAAAGCCCATCCCCTGCCGATCATTGCTGATCGACATGGGAGTTTTCCGCAGTTTCCGAACTACCGCCCTGGTGCTTCCGTCGGACCGTTTTCGCGGCCTACGAATGTGACGTCCGGTCTTGGTGCCGGACTGACGCTTCTTTCGAAGCCGGATGCGATGCGCCCCGGTCTGCTTCGGCGTCTGTTCACGAAGGCACATCTAGGGTGAAGTTTTTCGGATGCATCCTCTGGCTCACAGCCGTTTGAAGTGACCTCGGGGCAATTCATATGGGCGCCGGGGCGCGACGTTGAAAAGCGGCCGGTTCGGGCCAGACCGGTCGACTCGCCGGTCGATCCTGCCGGTCGATCCCGCCGCGCGGCCCCGAAGTATTGCGCGCCCAGCCGGCCCCATGCCCCGCCCCCGGGGGCGGGCAAGTCATGCATCGCCTCTGCCCGTGCGAGGGGCTAGTCTTCCCCGTACCGAGCACCAATTGCGGGAGGACGGAATGCGAAAGCTGCAAAGCCAGGGCGTGCACCACATCACCCTTGTCGGTGCGGATCGGCAGACCTCGATCGATTTCTGGGAGGGCGTGCTGGGCATGCCCTTCGTCTTCGACCAACCTAATCTGGACCGGCCCGAGGAAGGCCACCTTTACTTCGATCCCGGTGACGGGCGCCTGATCACCGTGTTCACCGATGAAAGCCGCAAACCCGATCCGACCCGCACCCAGACCGATCAGGGCTGCGTCCATCACCTTGCCTTCGCGGTCAGCCTGGCGACCTTCCGCCAGGCGGTTGCGCGGCTGGACGAGCGCGGCATCAGCCATTCCGGCGTGAAGGATCGCGGCTTCATGGATTCGATCTATTTCGAAGATCCGCTTGGGCTGCTGATCGAACTCGCCTGCTACCGCTTCTCTCCGCCCGAGGGCTGCACCCATGCCGACGTGATGATCGCGGCGCATCGCCTGCGCGTCGCCCGCGGCGACCACCACATCGCCGAGATCCACCTTGCCGATGCGATCGAGGCACTGGTTCAGCGCCGTCAGGACTCGCTGTCAAGCGACTGCTCTGCGCGCGATCCCTATCGCGGATAGGCCCGGACCGCGCGGTCGCGCCGCTTACCGGGGATTGTCGCCCGCCGGAAGACGCCAAAGGGGGATGGGCGGCTTGCGCCCATCCCCCCGGCAAGGTGCTGGACGGCACCGTTTCCGGCTGTCCTCAGAGGCCCAACCTCTGATTCAGGGTTGCGGTCGCCTGCGCCGACAGCGTTTGCCCTTTGGTCAGGGTGTGAAGCGCTGTCTTTTCCCGCGCCGCGGTCGATTGCTTGGCCCGCAACGCCGCATTGTACGAGGTCCGCTTCGCCTTCAGGGCCCGCTGCTCTTTCGTCAGCCGATCCTGCAGCGCGGCCAGTCGCGATTTCTGCGCTTCGGTCAGGTTTTGCTGATGCTTCAGCGCCCCGATCCGCGACTTGGTGGTCTTGACGTCCCGCTCGACCTCGACCAGCGATTGCTTGGTCTTGGCGAGCTTGGCCTTCGCGGTTTCAACCGCCACCGCGGACTTGCGATAGGCGGCGAGCTTGCCGATCTCGCTGTGGGGGTTGGCATGGGCGAAGGCCTCGGGGTTGGCGTGATAGGCGTTCAGGCCCTGCAGTTCAGCGGCGCTCAGACCGCGGCCGCTATGGGCCGAGGCCGCGCTATGTGCCGATGCCGAGGCGGTGCCATGCGCGCTTACGCCGACAGTCCCGCCGTTCGCTGCGGCCCCGACGCCCGCGCCGCCGGACGTCCCCGCGCCGACACCGCCACCAACGCCCGCACCGGCGGCCCCGCCACCGGTTCCAAGGGCATAGGCAGAGGTCGCGCTGACGTTCTGGACTCCGGGGATACCCGGGCCCAGCGTCAGGGCCGTCGCACCAAGGGCTGCGAAGATGTAGGTTCTGATATGCATGAATGCCTCCTGTTCAGTTGCAGCGACGGACCAACGCGCAAGACGCCGCCCGGTGCCGTGCCCGGCCTTGCGGCTGGCAGGAAATTGCCGAAACCGGCCGCCCGGTACCGCCCGGACGGGGCCGCTGATCCGCCCGCCCCGGCCATTGCGATCCGCGCCGCCAAGCGGGCCGCAATCGCAGCACGACACCATCACCTCGCGTCGACGCGGCTCACCGGCGCTTGCCTGGGGGCAGCCCGGGTCATAGCATCCACGCCATGACTCAGGCTGGCCCATTTCCCCCCCTCTCGCGCCGCGCCGGTGAATTGCTGGCGCGCGCCGCAACCCAGCAGGAGGCGCAGCTTGTTGCCGAGCGGCGCGCCTTCCACGCCGATCCCGAACTGGGCTGGCAAGAGGTGCGCACAACCGCAAGGATCGTCCAGGGGCTGGAGGGCGCGGGATATCAGGTGGTCGCGGGCCCCGCCTTTCTGGGCACGGTCGAACGCAGGGGGATGAGCGACGATCCGATCCCCGGCGAGGGCGATACCGGATGCATCGCGCTGTATGATACGGGCCGGCCGGGCCCGACCGTCTGCCTGCGCGTCGACATCGATGCCCTGCCGATCAACGAGGCGGCGGGCAACCACGCCCCCGCGGCGCAGGGGTTTGCCTCTCGCCGCCGGGGGGTGATGCATTCCTGTGGCCATGATGGCCATGCCGCCATCGGCCTTGCCACGGCACGGATCCTGCGGCCATTTCTGGAAACCGGCAACGGGCGGCTGAAGATCCTGTTTCAACCCGCCGAGGAAGGTGGGCGCGGTGGCCGCGCGGTGGCCGAGGCCGGCTGGATGGACGATGTCGATCTGTTCTTCGCCATTCACCTGGGCCTGGGCGTACCCTCGGACACGGCGGCTTTCCATGTGCGCGGCTTGCTGGCCAATGCCCGCTATGACGTGACGTTGACGGGGCGCGCAGCCCATGCGGGCAAGGCCCCGCAAGAGGGCCGCAATGCCCTGCTCGCGGCCTGCCAGATTGTTCAGGGCCTGCACGCGATGGCACAGTCAAGCCAGCCCGGAACCCGCGTCAATGTAGGGCTGCTTCGGGCAGGAACAGCCGTCAATATCGTGCCCGAAGAGGCCGCGCTCACCTTTGAGATGCGGGCCGAGGAAACCGCCGATCTGGACCGGCTTGACCGGCGTTGCCGGGATTTCGTCGAGGCGACGGCGCGGGCGCACGGGGTGGAATGCCGGATGTCGCACGGCGGCGGCGCCGAGGGCTATTCGAACCCACCCGGCATCGCGGACTGGGCCACGGGAGTGAACGCGGCGGCGGCGGCTTTCGCCAACACCCCGCCGGTCTTTTCCTTCGGGGCGAGCGAGGATGCCGCCACCCTGGCCAACCGGGTATGCCAGCGAGGCGGCGCCGCTGGGGTGTTTGTTCTGGGCGCCGACCTTGCGGATGGCCACCACACGCCGCATTTCGATTTCGACGAGGGGGCGCTGGTGAAATCCGCGCTTCTGTGCAGCGCCCTCATATCGGCGGCCATGGCGCTGGATCCCCGCTGACCGACCGGGCCCCGGGATCCGCCGCAGGCGCGAACTTACCGAACCGTATCCCGGCGTCCAAATTCCGAGCAACTCCGCAGCCCACATGGACAGAGTGGCCCATTGGGCCCGCATCCGGCGAGAAGAGAGCGAGGCGTCGCCCTCACGCCGAAACGTGGAGCAAAGACCGAGATGATGAAAAAGATCAAAACGAAGCCGCATCCTTTGGCGGCGGGCACCTTCGCCGCCGCCGCGCTGGCCACCGCACTGACCGTCGCGGCCGGGCCCGCTCTGGCCTATACGGGGCAGCAATATGAGGCTCAGGCGAAGGTCAGCCTTCAGCGGGCCGAGGCGATGGTTGCGAAGGCCGTGCCCGGCGGGCGCATCACGGACCGTGAGCTGGAGAAGGAAAAGGGCGGCAGCGGGCTGCGCTATTCCTTTGATGTGAAGGTCCATGGCAAGACCCGGGAAATCGGCGTCGACGCGCAAAGCGGGAAGCTGCTGGAAAACTCGGTCGAAGGCCCGAACGCCGACTGACGGCGTCAAGGCGCGCCGATCCTCGGGTCGGCGCGTCACCTTCCGCAGGCGGCAAGGCCAAGCTGCGGCTTGACCTTGGCGGCGCCCTAAAATATCGCTGTCAGGGCGGCGCGGGTGTAGCTCAATGGTAGAGCAGCAGCCTTCCAAGCTGAATACGTGGGTTCGATTCCCATCACCCGCTCCAACGCCGCACCCCATTCCCCGCATGCGTCATCCTCCGCGATGTCCCGGCCACACCGTCGCGCAACTTCGCGCAGGCAATCGCTGTGGACCTAGCCGCCCTGCCTCCTGTCGCTTAGACAGACGGCAGGGCAGCCCCGAAGGCGGGGGGTGCGAATCTCGGGGGGCACAGGCATGGCCGAGACGTTCGATTTCACTGTCGTGGGTGCGGGCATCGTGGGGCTGGCGACGGCCCGGCGCCTGCAGGAGGTGCACCCCGGCGCGCGGATCGCGGTGATCGAGAAGGAACCAGACCCCGCGTTGCACCAGTCGGGGCGCAATTCCGGCGTCATCCATGCCGGCGTCTATTACGCCCCCGGCAGCCACAAGGCGCATTTCTGCCGCATGGGCGTGGTCGCCACCCGGGCCTATTGCGACGAACATGGCCTGCCCTATGAGATCTGCGGCAAGCTGATCGTCGCCACCGACGCGGCCGAGGCCGGGCGGCTGCACGCGCTGCACCAGCGCGCCACCGCCAACGGCATCCAGATCGAGGCGCTGACCGGCGACGAGGCCCGCAAGCTGGAACCCCATATCCGCGCCGAGGCGGCGCTGTTGTCGCCGACCACCGGGATCACCGATTTCGCGGCGATCGCGCGCCACATGGCCAAGATGTTCGTTTCCGACGGCGGCCAGCTGCGGCTGGATGAGGCCGTGACCGGCGGCGCGGAAGCGGCGGGCGGCGTCACCCTGCACACCACGAAGGCCGAGATTTCGGCCGGCAAGGCGGTGTTCTGCGCGGGGCTCGGATCCGACCGGATGGCACGGGCCTTCGGGGCGAAGATCGACTTTCGCGTGATCCCCTTCCGGGGCGAATATTTCCGCATCCAGAACCGGCCGCCGGATTTCGTGCGCCACCTGATCTATCCGGTGCCGAACCCCGCCCGGCCCTTCCTGGGCGTGCATCTGACGCGCAAGATGGATGGCGGCTTTACCGTGGGCCCCAACGCCGTGCTGGCCGGGGCGCGCGAAGGCTATGGCCGCTGGGATGTGAACCCCCGCGATCTGGGTGAGAGCCTGGCCTATCCGGGTTTCTGGCGGCTGGTCGCGCGCAATTTCGCCCCGGCGATGGGCGAGGTGGCGGCCTCGGTCTCGAAGCGGCTATATCTGGCGCGGGTGCGGCGCTACTGCGCCGATATCGGCATGAAGGATCTGGCGCCCTACAAGCCCGGCATCCGGGCTCAGGCGGTGGGGCGCGACGGCCGGATGATTGATGATTTCCTGTTCGTCGACACCGATCATACGCTGCATGTGTGCAACGCACCCTCGCCGGCAGCGACATCGGCGATCCCGATTGCCGCCCATATCGTGACGCGGCTGACCGGCGCCTGAAGGCTGGAGATGGAAGATCGGGGCAGGGTGACCGGCGCCCGGGTCGGCGCCGGTCGGAGGGGATCAGATTTCCCAGACCTCGGCGCTGACACCGGCAAGCGATTGCAGCCGGTCTTCGTCCTCGGACAGATCCGTGGCACTGCCGTCGAAGGCGATCTCGCCGTCGTTCAGCACATAGGCATGATCGGCGACCTCAAGGCTCATGCGGACGTTCTGTTCGACCAGAAGCACCGACATGCCCTGATCGCGCATCCGCACGACGATGTTGAACACCTCGCGCACGATCAGCGGCGCAAGGCCCTGCGAAGGCTCGTCGAGGATCAAGAGCTTGGGGTTCAAGAGCAGCGCCCGGGCGATCGACAGCATCTCCTGCTCGCCGCCCGACAGCTGCCGGCCCTTGTTGTTACGCCGCTCCTTGAGGCGCGGGAACAGCTCGTAGACCGTGTCGATCGTCCAATAGCCCGGCCGGTCGGCGGGAACCTTGAGGTTCTCCTCGATCGTCAGGTTCGGGAAGATCTTGCGGCCCTCGGGCACGAAGCCCACGCCCAGCCCGGCGATGGCGAAAGGCGGGCGGCGGGTAGTGTCCTGCCCGAAGATCGTCACCTTGCCCTCGCGCGCGGGCGTCAGCCCCACAAGGCTGCGCAGCGTCGTGGACTTGCCCGCACCGTTGCGCCCCAGAAGGGTGGTGATCTTGCCCTCTTCGACCTTCAGGCTGACGCCGTGCAGGATGTGGCTTTTGCCGTAGAAGGTGTGCAGGCCCTCGGCTTCCAATGCGTAATTGGTCATGCGGAACCTCCCAGATAGGCGGCCTGAACCTTCGCGTTGGCGGTGATCTCGGATGGCGTGCCCTCGGCCAGGGGGCGGCCCTCGGCGAGCACCGTGATCTTGTCGGCAAGGTTGAAGACCACGCGCATGTCATGCTCGATCAGCACGATGGTCAGGTTCTGCTCGCGGTGGATGCGCCGGATCAGCCGGGCGATGGCGTGGGTTTCGTCGTCACCCATGCCCGCCGTGGGTTCGTCCAGCAGCAACAAACGCGGGTTCAGCGCCAGCGCCATCATGATCTCGCAGGCGCGCTGGTCCCCGTGGCTGAGTTCGCCGGCATAGCGTCCGGCGATGCGGGTCAGCCCGCCTTCCTCCATCAGCTGATCGATGCGCGCGCGCAACTCGGCCCGCCGGGCCTTGGGTACGCGCGGCGCCAGATGCAGCCCGGCGGCGATTTCCACCGGGATCTGGATGTTCTCGCGTACCGTCAGGTCGGGGAAGATCTCGGTGATCTGGAAGGTGCGGGCCATGCCCATCCGGACCCGCGCCGAGGGCTTGATCCCGGCCAGATCGTGATCTTCCAGCAGCACCCGACCCTTGGTCAGGTCCAGCATCCCGGTGATGAGGTTGAAGAAGGTGGTCTTTCCGGCGCCGTTGGGGCCGATCACGGCCCGGCATTCGCCTTTTTCCACCGACATCGAGACACCGTCGACAGCGACGAGGCTGCCGAAGTGCTTGGTGACGTTTTCGATTTTTAGAAAGCTCATTCCGTGCTCTTCCGGCGAAAGATGCCAAGGACGCCGCGCGGGAAGAAAAGCACCGCGACGACGAAGACAAGGCCGATGAAGGACATCCAGTTGGGGGTGGCGCTGGACAGGTAATCCTGCAGCACGACATAGATCGCGGCGCCCACCAACGGGCCCCAGAACGACCGCATGCCCCCCAGCACGCACATGATCACGAAGACCCCCGATTGGGTCCAGTACAGCGTGCGCGGGTCCACGAAGTTGTTCAACAGCGCATAGAGCGAACCGCTTAGCGCCATGAAAGTGCAAGAGATCACCCAGGACATCCAGATATGGAAGTTGACGTTGATCCCCAGGAAGCGGGTACGCCGCTCATTCTCGCGGATGGCGATCAGGGTACGTCCGAAGGGCGACTGCAAGAGCAACGCCATCAGAGCCACCGCGACCGCGAAGATCGCCAGCACGAAGTAGTAGAAGGTCACCGGGTCCTTCTCGATATGCAGGGTGGCGAAGCCGAAGTTGATCGGCTCCCGCGTCCAGTTGGTCAGGCCGTCGTCGCCGCCGGTGACGCTGTTCCAGCGAAAGGCGATGAAGTAGAAGACCTGGGCGAAGGCGATGGTCACCATGGCGAAGTAGACGCCGCGCAGCCGCACGATCATCGGCCCGATGATCGCCGCCGCCAGGGCGCCGACGCCGGTGCCGACCAGCAAGCCGAGGCCGGTCGAGGGCACCAGATAGCGGATCGTCATGCCGACGCCGTAAGCGCCCAGCCCGAAATAGGCGGCATGCCCGAAGGACAGAACGCCAGTGTAGCCCAGAAGGAAGTTCAGCGACATGGCCGCAAGGCCCATCACCACCACCTGGGTGCCAAGCTGCGTGTAGCCGCCGACCGCGTCGATCCACAGCGGCATGCTCAGCAAGATCAGCCAGACCGCGGCGTTCGGGGCCTGTTTGCGAAGATCGAAGCCCGACATCAGAAACGCCCCTCTTCACCCAGCAGGCCTTGCGGCCGCACCAGCAGCACCAGTGCCATCATCACATACATCACCGCTTCGGTGCCCGAGGGCAGGAAGACCGAGGTGATCCCCGAGGCGACGCCGATCAGCAGGCCACCCAGCAGCGTGCCCAGCAGGCTGCCGAGGCCGCCGATGATGATCGCCACGAAGCTTGGCATGATCAGCGAGGCGCCGATCGTGGGCTGCAGTCCCAGCTGTCCCGCGGCCAGCACCCCGGCGAGGCCCGCCAGATAGATGCCGATGCCGAAGTTGAGGTTGCGCAGCACACGGACGTTGACGCCAAGCACGGACACGGTTTCCAGGTCGAGCGTTCCGGCGCGGATGCGCAGGCCCAGCCGCGTCTTGTTCATCATCCAGAACAGGCCGCCGACGGCGAGCGCCACCAGGGCGATCATCAGCAGCCGGTAGCCGGTGATGAAGAAATATTCGTTGCTCAGCGGCGTCATCAGCCAGTTCGGCACCGAATAGGGCACGCTCTGCGCGCCCCAGATCATGCGCGTGCCGTCCTCGAAGATGAAAGCCAGGCCGAAGGTCAGCAACAGGCTGTAGAGCGGATCGCGCCCATAGACCCGGCTGATCAGGAATTTCTCGACGATGATGCCCAGCACGGCGGTCAGCACCGGCGCAACCAGAAGCCCGCCCCAGAAGCCGATATAGGGCGACAGCGTGTAGGCGATATAGGCGCCGATGGCGAGAAAGCCGCCATGGGCGAAGTTGATCACGTCGGACAGCGACATGATCAGCGAAAGGCCAATGGCCATGAGCGCATAGAAGGCGCCGATGATCAGCCCGTTGGCAATGTTGAAGAGGATGAGTTGCGTCATGGTCGGTGGTGGGCCTTCGCGTGGTCCGATTGCGCATCGCCGCCCGCCTGGGGGATCGCCCGGCGCATCGGAGGTTGTCGGAGAATATGAGCAACCGGCGGGGGGCGCCCGCCGGGCTCGCACGGCCGAACCGGGAGCGGCACTGCCGCCCCCGGAAAGCGTTGGTTCAGACCTTCGGCCAGGTCATGTGGCATTCAGTCTCGGCCAGCGTGGGCGAGACATCCTTGCCGTTCACGACATGCTCGACGACGAACAGATCCTCGGGATCGTCCTTGCCGTGCGACTGGGCGTGGCCGACGTAGAGATCGCCGATCATCTGGTTCTGCCCGGCGCGGTAGAAGGCGCCGTCCGGCATCAGCGAGATTTCCGGCGGAAGCTTGAAGCCCTGCATCGCCTTGGCCATCTTCACGGCGTCAAGCGATTTGGCCTGTTCTGCCGCCAACGCGCAGGTCATTACGGCCGTATGGCCGAAATAGGTCCGCGCCGTGGGCACATGGCCGCCAGAGCGCTTGCGGATCGCGGCCACGAATTCGTTCACATGGGGAACGTTGGGCTGCTTGTAGTACCACTCGAACACCCAGGTGCCGATCCGCGCGTCGGGCGGCAGGCCCAGCAGCACTTCAAGCTCCAGCTGCGCGCCGGCGATGTGGAAGCGCTTCTGAAGACCGAACTGCACGATCTGCTTGAGCACGTTCACCCCGTCGTCACCCTGCTGAAGCACGATGATAACGTCCGGGTTCGCTGCCTGCGCCTTGATCAGGTAGGACGAGAAGTCGGTGGTGCCCAGCGGGGTCAGCGCCTCGCCCACCTTGATGCCGCCGACCTTGGCCGCCGCGTTCTCGACGCCCGCGGCAAGGGTATGGCCGAAGGAGTAGTCGGGCACCAGATAGTAGAACTTCTTGCCCATGTTCTTGACCAGAACGTTCGCGATCGCGGCACCCTCGGTCGCCGTCGTGTTGCAGACGCGGAAGGTGTTCCAGTGGCAGTTCTTGCCGGTGATCGAGTCGGTATGGCCGCCCGGATCGACGTTGAACACGCCCTTCTCGTTGGCCACGTTCGCGATCGCCTGGGCCAGCGACGAGTTGATGTTGCCGAGGATGAAGTTCACCTGGTCGCGGTCGATCAGCTTGCGCGCCTTTTGCACCGCAACACCGGCGTCGCCCGAGGTCGAATCCTCGACCAGCAGCTCTACCTCACGGCCAAGGATACCGCCCTTGGCATTGAGCTGCTCCACCGCGTATTTGGCGCCGATCTGTTCGTTCTTGCCCAGCGCCGCGTAGGTGCCGGTCAGAGGGTTGTCCATGCCGATCTTCACGACATCCGAGGCCCGCGCGACCTGCAGATAGGGCGCGGCAAGCTGTGCGCCGCCGATCACCGCCCCGGCCTGCAGCAGCCTGCGCCGGTTGATGTTGCCGGAATTGTTCCCTGTCATCTTATGTCCTCACCTGGAGTTACCGTTTCGCTTGAACGATCCGCGGCCCGGTCTCCTCTCCGAACTCAGCAGTCGTCATCCAGTTAAGAGGTTTGTGGAATTGGTCAGTCGGTCTGGCCAATTCCCGCGTCTCCTCCACTATCCGTGGTACCAAGTTTCATTCCTCGATCCAGAAATCTTTTGAATAGGCCCATCAATGATCTTGAATTCATTATATTTTTTGGTGCTTATCGCGAAATCGTGACTGTGCGTGATTGACGCGTGTTCAGCGCACGCGCGCCACGCGGTCGCTTCTGCGTGAGAGCTGGGCAATTCAGATTACCGCAGGGCCCGTGACCGGGATCGCGTGCAGCCAGCGGGGCCGCCGGAATGCGGTCGGGCGATCAGGGAAAGCGTGTGGGCAGGCAGGGGGCCATTTCGTCCGGGGTCCGGCCCGCCAGCGCGGCCTCGATCAGCCGGGCGGTAGTCGGCGCCAGGGTCAGGCCGATATGGCCATGGCCATAGGCGTGCAGGATCTCGGCGCCATTGCGCGACGGGCCGATGACGGGCAGGGAATCCGGCATCGAGGGCCGGAACCCCATCCAGTCGCGGCTTGGGGCGGGCAGGTCGGGAAACAGCGCCCGCACGCCCTGATCCAGCCGCGCAATGCGGTGCGGCGAGGGCGGCGCGTGCAGCCCGCCCAATTCGACCGTGCCGGCGACGCGCAGCCGGCCGGTCATCGGACACATGTAGAAGCCGCGCGACGAGGGGCTTGCGGGCCGTGACAGAACCGGCGCGGCCATGTCGTATTCGACGTGGTAGCCGCGTTCGGTGTCCAGCGGAATGCGATCCCCGGCCTGACGCGCCAGCATCCGCGAATGGGCCCCGGCGGCGATGATTGCATGGCGTGCGTCAAGCGCCAGGCCCGGGCCGGACAGGCGCGCGCCGTCGGGCGTGCGCGCAAGCCCGGTCACGCGGGCCGAGATATGGCGCGCCCCCGCCGCCTGCGCGGCGCCGGCCAGCCGCGCGACCATCTCGCCCGGGTCGGACAGGAAGATCGCCTGCGGAAAGAAGGCCCCGCCGCCCGCGATCGGCGGCAGCCCGGGTTCCATCTGGGCCAGCCTGTCGGCCGAGACCAGATCGACCGTGACGCCAAGGCCGCGGCGATAGGCCATGTCGGCCTCGGCCGCCGCGCGGTCCTTCTGGCTTTCGTAAAGATAGAGGCAGCCGTTGTGGTTGAGCAGATCCTCGCCGCCGATCTCGGCGGCCAGCGACAGCCACAGCGCGGCGGCGTCGGCGTTCAGCGCGGCCAGCGCCTGGGCATTGCGCCGGGCGGCGGCGGGCAGCGACTGACGCAGGAAGCGCATCAGCCACGGCGCCAGAGCGGGCAGGGCGGCGCGGCGGATCGCCAGCGGCGAATTCCGGTCGAGCAGCAGCGCCGGCAGGTTGCGCAGCACCGATGGTGTGCCGACCGGCAGCACCGCGTAATCGGCGATCGTACCGGCGTTGCCCCAGGACGCGCCCGACCCGGGCGTCGCCGGGTCGATCAGCACCACCTCGCGCCCCGCGCGGGCCAGCCGCAGCGCGATCGTCAGGCCGATGACGCCAGCCCCGATCACCGCGATTTCGGTCCGCGCGGCGCTCATGGTCTAAAGGCAGGCCTTGAACAGCGCGCGGGTGTTCGCGGCCGTCATCTCAATCGGGTTGCCGCCGCAGGAGGGGTCCTCCAGCGCCATTTCGGTCAATTCGTCCAGCCGGTCGGGCGTCACCCCCAGCGCGGTCAGGTTTTCGGGGATGCCCAGCTCGGCGCGCAGCTCCATCACCTTGGCGCGGAAGCCGTCGAAGCCGCCCGACAGCCCGAGATAGGCGGCGGCACGGGTGATGCGCTCCTCGATCGCGGGGCGGTTGAAATCAAGCACCATCGGCATGACCACGGCATTGGTGGTGCCGTGATGGGTGTTGTAGACCGCGCCGATCGGATGGCTGAGCGCATGGATCGCCCCCAGCCCCTTCTGGAACGCCACCGCGCCCATCGCCGCCGCGCTCATCATATGGGCGCGGGCGATCAGGTCGTCGGGCACGGCATAGGCGCGGGGCAGGTTCTCCAGCACCAGACGCATGCCTTCCAGCGCGATGCCCTGGCTCATCGGGTGGTAATGCGGCGAGCAATAGGCCTCAAGGCAATGCGCCAGCGCATCCATCCCGGTGCCGGCGGTGATGAATTTCGGCATCCCCACTGTCAGTTCCGGGTCGCAGATCGTGACCACGGGCAGCAGCTTGGGGTGGAAGATGATCTTCTTGCGGTGGGTTTCGGTATTGGTCAGCACGCCGGCGCGGCCGACCTCGCTGCCGGTCCCGGCGGTGGTGGGGACGGCGATGATCGGCGCGACCGTGTCGGAATTGGCGCGGGTCCACCAATCGCCCACATCCTCCAGCTCCCACACGCTGACCGGCTGATCGACCATCAGCGCGATCATCTTGCCCAGATCCAGCGCCGAGCCGCCGCCGAAGCAGACCACCCCGTCATGGCCGCCCGCGCGGTAGACCTTGAGGCCGGCTTCCATATTGGCCTCGGTCGGGTTGGCGTCGACCTCGGCAAAGACCGCCCGGCCGAGGCCCCCCGCGTCGAGGATATCCAGCGCCTGCGCGGTGATCGGCAGCGCCGCCAGTGCCCGGTCGGTGACCAGAAGCGGCCGTTTGATGCCGGCGGATTTGCAATGCTCGGCCAGTTCCGCGATCCGGCCGGGGCCGAATTTCACCGCCGTGGGGTAGGACCAGTTCGCTGTAGGGGCCTTCGTCATCTTCGTTCTCCGGGTTGATCTGCCGCGCTATGGCGCTGACGGCAGGCGCACGCAAGGGGCGCAAAGCTGTGGTCGATATGGTGGCGGGGCGCCGGGCGCGCGCCCGTCAGGCCAGTTCCAGTCCCCGGCGGCGTTCCCAATCGGTGACCACGCGGTTCTGTTCCTCGATCTCCCACAGCGCCGCGCGGGTGTAATGGTCGACCACCGCATCGCCAAAGGCCGCGCGCAGCATCTTTGAGCTGGTTAGCTCGGCCGCGGCCTCGCCCAGGGTGCGGGGCACTTCCGCCACGCCCTCGGCCTTGTAGACGTCGCCGCGGGTCTCGGGCGGCAGGTCGATCCCGGCCTCGATCCCCGCCAGCCCCGCGGCCAACAGCGCCGCCATCGCCAGATAGGGGTTCAGATCCGCCCCGCCGATCCGGCATTCGATGCGCACGCCCTTCGTGCCCTCGCCGCAGACCCGGAAGGCAGCAGTGCGGTTGTCGAGGCTCCACACCGCCTTGGTCGGCGCGAACAGCCCCTCGGTGAAGCGCTTGTAGCTGTTCACATAGGGGGCCAGGAAATAGGTGATCTCGCGCGCATGGGCCAGCTGTCCGGCCACATAGGACTGCATCAGCGCCGACATGCCATGCGGCGCGTCCTTGTCCAGAAAGGCGGGGTTGCCGTCCGTCCACAGCGACTGATGCACATGGCTGGATGAACCGGCCCGGTCATGCCGGTACTTGGCCATGAAGGTGATCGAACGGCCCTTCAGAAAGGCGATCTCCTTGCAGCCGTTCTTGGTGACCGCATGCATGTCGGCGGCGTCGAGCGCATCTGAATAGCGGGTGTTGATCTCTTCCTGCCCGACCTCGGCCTCGCCCTTCGAACATTCGACAGTGACCCCGGCGCCGTGCAACCCGTTGCGGATCGCGCGCATCACCTCTTCTTCCTTGGTGGTGCCGAAGATCGCGTAATCGACGTTATGCGCGCCCAGAGTCTTGGCGTTCTGCCAGTCGCCCTCGCGCAGATCGGCATAGCTTTGCTCGAAGAGGAAGAATTCCAGCTCGCTCGCCATCATCGGGGTAAAGCCCAGCGCCTCGGCCCGGGCGATCTGGCCCTTGAGCAGCGCGCGCGGCGCATGCGGCACCTCGGTGCCGTGGTGGTCGAGCATGTCGCACAGCACCAGCGCCGTGCCCTCCAGCCAGGGGATCAGCCGCAGGGTGGACAGATCCGGGCGCAGCGCATAGTCGCCATAGCCCGCCTCCCACGAGGTCGACTTGTAGCCCTGCACCGTTGCCATCTCGAGGTCGGTCGCCAGCAGGTAATTGCAGCAATGGGTCTCGGCATGGGCGCTGGAAACGAAATGCGCCGCGTGAAAGCGCTTGCCCATCAGCCGGCCCTGCATGTCGATGCCGGCCGCGATCACCGTGTCGATCGCGCCCGATTCGACCGCCGCCGCCAAAGCCTCGAAACTCAGATTTCCCGGCATTCCGCCCTCCGTGCCCATCCAATGCGGCCGGATGGTGGCACAGCGCCGCGCCGGGGGGAAGGGGGGCCTCAGTAGCCGCGCGTGCGGTCAACCAGATGCACGAACGCCTCGCCGGCCTCGCCGCGCCGGACGTTCTCGGCGATCACCCGGCTGGCGGTCGAGGGCCGCGTCTCTGACGCGATATGCGGGGTGACGGTCACCTTGGGATGGGCCCAGAACGGATGCGCGGGCGGCAGGGGCTCCTCGCGGAAGACATCCAGCGTGGCATGGCCCAGCTGCCCCCGGTCCAGCGCCGCGATCAGGGCGTCGTCGTCGATCAGCGGGCCGCGCCCGGGATTGATCAGCGCGGCCCCCGGCGCCAACAGCGCCAGCCGCCCGGCATTGATCAGGTTCTCGGTCTCGGCGGTCAGCGGCAGCAGCGTCACCACGATCTGCGCCCCGCTTAGCGCCTGTTCCAGGCCGGCGGCACCCGACAGGCAACGCAGCCCCGGCACCTCCCGGGGCGAGCGGCTCCAGCCGGTGACCGGGAAATTCAGCGCCGCCAGCGCCTCGCCACAGGCCCGCCCCAGCGCGCCGAGGCCCAGCACCGTCACCGGCCGCTCGCGCGCGATCGGCGGTACCGCCGTGTCATGCCGCCAGACCCCGTCTTGCACCAGCACATGCCGGTCGATGCCCAGATGATGGCGCAGCGCGTGCCCCACCACCCATTCCACCATGCCCTCGGTCATCGCCGGATCCACCATCCGGCACAGCGGCTGGGTCAGCGTGGCATTGCCCACGATCTTCTCGACCCCGGCCCAAAGGTTCAGCACCGCCTTGCAATTCGTATAGGGCGCGAAATCCACGATCTCTCCCCCCGGCGCGAAGACGATGTAATCCACCAATGCCGGATCGGGCGCCCGGTCACGCAGCAGCACCCTCAGCCCGGCCTCGGCAAAGGCCGCCTCCAGCGCCGCGCGATATCTGGGCCAATGCTCGGCCCCCGCCGCGAAATAAACCTCGACCATCCCCATCCTCTTCTTTCTGGCGGAAATATCCTCGGGGGGCGCAGGGGGGCAGACAGCCCCCCGCCTGCGGCCTCACCGCCCCCGTGGCTTGTGGATATGCGCGCTCTGCACCAGCCCGAAGGCCCCCAGCAGAACCAGCATCGCCGACCCGCCGTAGGACACCAGCGGCAAGGGCACCCCCACCACCGGCGCCAGCCCCATCACCATGGCCATGTTCACCGCGAAGTAGAAGAAGAACGTCGCCGCGACACCCAGAATCAGCAGTGACGAGAACCGGTCCTTGGTCTGCATCGCCGCCGAGATGCAGAAGGCAACGATCAGCACATAGAGCACCAGCAACGAGATCGCCCCGACGAAGCCGAATTCCTCACCCAGGGTGGTGAAGATGAAATCGGTCTGCTTTTCGGGCAGGAAGTTCAGCCGCGACTGGGTGCCCTGCAGATAGCCACGCCCGGCCCAGCCGCCCGATCCCAGCGCGATCTTCGCCTGCATGATGTGATAGCCCGCCCCCAGCGGGTCCGACCCGGGGTCCATGAAGATGTCGATGCGCTTGAACTGATAGTCCTTCAGCAATTGCCAGGGCTTGCCGCGTGACATCATCACCAGCGTGATCAAGCCCGTCCCCAGCGCCGCCACCCCGCCGAAATACCACAGGCTGACGCCGGCGCAGAACATCACCACGGCGCCGCCCAGAAGCAGCAGGATCGCGGTGCCCAGATCGGGCTGTTTCAGCACCAGAATCGTGGGGACGATGATCAGCACAACCGGCACCAGCACCCAGAACGGACGCGACACCTTCTTGGGATCGAGCCAGTCGTAATAGGCCGCCAGCATCATCACCAGCGCGATCTTCATCACTTCCGAGGGCTGCAGCCGCATGAAGCCCAGGTTGATCCAGCGCTGCGCCCCCATGCCGACGGTGCCGACCAGCATCACCAGCACCAAAAGCGCCAATCCCACCAGATAGGACAGCCCCGCCATGTTGCGCCAGAACCAGATCGGCGTGAAGGCCACCGAGAACATCACCACCACGCCCAGCGCAAAGCGTTCCAGCTGCGGCTCGGCCCAGGGCTCCATCGAGCCGCCGGCGACGGAATAGAGCATCAAGAACCCGATCGAGCTTACCGTGGCCAGCAAGATCACCAGCGCCCAGTTGACGTAGAGCACCTTCGAGAGGCCGGTCGGAACGGTCTTGACGGAATATTCGAGATAGCTCATCGCGGCGCTCCCTCAGGCCCGGGTCCGCGCCGGGGTGGGCGCGGGCGCGAGGTCGCGCAGTTGCAACGCGTCCTGCGCCGCCTTCATCTCGTTGCGCTGATAGGCGGGATAGGCGGACAAGGGCGGCAGGCCTCCGTACAGGGTTTGCAGCATCAGGTCGCGGGCGATGGCGGCGGCGGGGTGGGAACTGCCGCTGTGCTCGATCACCACCGACAGCGAATAGCGCGGATTGTCGAACGGGGCAAAGGCCACGAACAGCCCGTGGTCGCGCCGGTTCCAGGGCAGATCGGCGTTCTTTACCAGACCGCGGGCGCGTTCGGCGGCGGTGATGCTGAACACCTGACTGGTGCCGGTCTTGCCGGCCATGGTCATGCCCTCGGTCTCGATCCGGGCGAAATGGGCGGTGCCGTGTATGCCATTGACCACCGAGAAGAGGCCGCCGCGCACCCCGTCGGCCGCGAAGGCCTTGAAATCCATCGGCGGCGCCGGATGCACCGGCTGTTCGACCCCGTTGATCGAGCGCACCAGCCGCGGCTGGATCGCGCGGCCGGTGGCGATGCGACCGGCCATCACCGCCAGCTGCAGCGGCGAGGCCAGCACATAGCCCTGGCCGATGGCCGAGTTCAGCGTATCGCCCACCAGCCAGTCGCGCTTGTGGACCCGCCGCTTCCAGGCCTTGGTGGGGGTCAGCCCCTCGGCGATCGCCGACATTGGCAAATCGGGCCGCTCTCCCAGCCCCATCTTGTTGGCCATCGCGCTGATTGCATCGATGCCGACGCGCTGTGACACCTCATAGTAATAGACGTCACAGGACTGGGCGAGCGACTTGTTCAGATCCACCTTGCCATGGCCCGAATGCTTCCAGCAGTGGAACCGGCGGTTGCCCAGCTGGACATAGCCCGGGCAATAGATGATCTCCTTCGGGTCCAGCTTGCCGGCCTCCAGCGCCGCCATCCCGGTGATGATCTTGAAGGTCGAGCCGGGCGGGTAGGTGCCCGCCACCGACTTGTCGACCAGCGGCCGGTGGTCGTTGTTCAGCAGCCGGTCGTAATCCTGATAGGAAATCCCGCGCACGAACAGGTTCGGATCGAACGAGGGCGAGGATCCGACCGCCAGCAGATCGCCGTTCGCCAGATCCATCACCACCGCCGCCGCGGCCTGGTTGCCCAGCCGCGCATGCAGAAAGTCCTGCAGCGCCGCGTTGACGGTCAGCTGCACGTTGTCGCCGGGGGTCGGGGGGGTGCGGCTGAGCTCTCGCATGACGCGGCCGACGGCGTTCACCTCCAACTGCTTGGTGCCGGCCTTGCCGCGCAGCCGATCCTCCAGCTTCTGCTCGACCCCGGACTTGCCGATCTGGAACTTGGGGATCTGTAGCACCGGGTCGGGATCGGCATAGCGCTTGAGGTCGCGTTCCGAGACCGGGCCGACATAGCCCACGACATGGGCCAGATCCTTGTCCAGCGGATAGTGGCGCGACAGCCCGACCGAGGGCGAGATCCCGGGCAGCGCCGGGCCGTTCACCGCGACGCGCGACAGATCCTCCCAGCTTAGCCGGTCGGCCACGGTGATCGGAACGAAGGGGCTGCGCCGCTTCATCTCGTGGATCGTGCTCTCGATATCCTCGTCGGTGACCGGGATCAGATCCTTCAGCCGATTCAGCACCTCGCGGACGTTATCGCCCGCGTCCTCGCGCACGATGGTGACCGAATAGTTCTGTTCGTTCCCGGCCAGCAGGATGCCGTTGCGGTCGAAGATCAAGCCGCGGGCCGGGGGAATCAGGCGGATGTTGATGCGGTTCTCGTCGGCCAGCATCCGGTATTTGCCGGATTCGACGATCTGCATGTAGCGCATCCGCAGGCCCAGCCCGGCCACCACCGCGACCTGCGCCCCGCCCAGCAGAAGCGCCCGTCGCGTGACCTTGCGGGCGCTGGCGTCCGTATCATGCGTCGACCGCCTCATAGCCGCTTGCCCAGGCTGTTGACCTCGCCCGGGGCGGCCTTCCTGAGGCCGAGAAACAGCGCCGAAATGGCAACGACGAAGGGGTAGGCGAGGATCGAGCCGAGGATTCGCGGGAAGACGAAACCGAAGTCGGGAAGCGGAAGGAATGTCACGGCGAAGGCCAATCTGTAGGCTATGAAACAGGTGAGCATCACTATGGACACCATAAGCCATTCCGTCAGGAAACCCACTTCACGAAGGAACACGACACGGCCACGCAGGAATTCCGCCCCCAATAGCACGATCACCGTCCACAGGCCGGGGGGGCGCATGACCAGGAAATCCTCAAGCAGGATCACCGCGCCGATCAGCAGGGCCGGAACATATTCGGGACGGCGCAATACCCAGGCGAAGGTAAAGCCCAAAAGCAGGTCGGGGCCGGGCCAGTGCACCGGTTCGGTATCGATCGGCAGCAGGCGCAGGAACATCAAGAACCCCGCCAGAGCGACATAGAGCCCGCGATAGGCCCAAAGGACGCGGCGGAGCGATTCAGCCATTGCCGCCCCCACCGCCGGCCCGTGGCCTGGCCGTATCCGAGGCAGATCCCGGCGCGGGCGGACCCTCTGCGGCGCCGCTTGCCCCGCCGGGCGGTGCGATCAGGCCGCCCGGGTCGGTGACCTTGGGGGTCGGCTTGCTGCGCAGCACGCGCAGGAAATCGAGGCGCTCGTAATCGGCCGCCAGACGCACCCGCAGCCGGTGGTCGGCGCCCTCGACGACCTGGCCCACCAGCAGCCCCGAGGGGAACACCCCACCGTCGCCCGAACTGACCACCCGGTCGCCCGGGCGCACCATGTCGCGGTTCTCCAGGAATTCCAGCGGCGGCACGGCGGTGTTGTCGCCGACCACCAGCGCATGCTGCCCCGAAGGCTGGATGGTGACCGGGATGCGGCTGTTCGAATCGGTCAGCAGGATCACCCGGCTGGTGGTTTCGCCCACCCCCGAGATCCGCCCCACGAGGCCCAGCCCGTCCATCACCGCCCAGCCGTCGACGATGCCGTCGCGCTTGCCGACGTTGATCAGCACCGACTGCCGGAACGGAGAGCCGGAATCAGCCAGCACCTGGCCGGTCACCTTGGTCAGCTGCGGGTCGATATGGACCTGGTTCAGGTCCAGCAGCTGGGCGTTCTTCTGCTCAAGCTGCAGCGCGGCCTCTTTCCAGGCCTTCATCTGCTGCAATTCGCGCCGCAGCTCTCGGTTCTGGTCGTAGATTCGGGTGTAGGATTCGAAATTGTTGGCCATGTCGGCCAGTTGCGTGACCGGCACCAGCGCCCATTCGAAATTCGGCACGATCCGGTCGATCAGCGCGGCGCGGAAGCGTTCGACGCGCGGGCTGTCCACCCGCCACAGCCCGAAGACCGCCAGCAGGAACAGGATCATCAACCCGATCAGGATACGCCTGATCGGGCGGATGAAATCGTCCTGTCCATTGTGGTCTTTCGGCACGACTGCTCCAGTTCAACGCGCCCGGCCCGATGGGGTGTCCAAGGGGCCGGCCGGGGGCTGCGCGCGTTAGCTGTCGTAATCGATAACGTGGCGCAGCTGCTTCTCATACTCCAGCGCCTTGCCGGTGCCCAATGCGACACAATTGAGCGACTCGTCCGCGACCGAGATCGACAGCCCGGTCTGCTCGCGCAGGGCCAGGTCCAGCTCTCCCAGAAGCGCGCCGCCGCCGGTCAGCATCACGCCGCGGTCGACGATGTCGGCGGCCAGATCGGGCGGGGTGGCCTCCAGCGCGATCATTACCGCTTCGCAGATCTGCTGGACCGGTTCGGCCAGCGCCTCGGCCACCTGGGCCTGGTTGATCTCGGTTTCCTTCGGCACGCCGTTCAGCAGGTCGCGGCCTCGGATCTGAATCGCCGCGCCGCGCCCGTCGTCAGGCATGCGCGCGGTGCCGATCGAGGTCTTGATCCGCTCGGCGGTCGCTTCGCCGATCAGCAGGTTCTGCTGGCGCCGCAGGTAGGAGATGATCGCCTCGTCCATGCGGTCGCCGCCGACCCGGACCGAGCGGGCATAGACGATGTCGCCCAGCGACAGCACGGCCACCTCGGTGGTGCCGCCGCCGATGTCGACGACCATCGAACCCGTGGGGTCGGTGATCGGCATGCCGGCGCCGATGGCCGCCGCGATGGGTTCCGCGATCAGGCCCGCACGCCGCGCGCCCGCCGACAGAACCGACTGGCGGATCGCCCGCTTTTCAACCGGGGTCGCGCCATAGGGCACGCAGACGATGACCTTGGGCTTCGAGAAGGTGGTGCGCTTGTGAACCTTGCGCATGAAATGCTTGATCATCTCCTCGGCGACGTCGAAATCGGCAATCACGCCGTCCCGCATTGGCCGGATTGCCTGGATCGAGCCCGGCGTGCGGCCCAGCATCATCTTGGCGTCCTCGCCGACGGCGAGAACCTGTTTTTTCCCGTCCTTGACGTGGTAGGCGACTACCGACGGTTCGTTCAGGATGATGCCGCGGCCCTTCACATAGACGAGGGTGTTCGCCGTGCCGAGGTCGATCGCCATGTCAGACGAGAAGATGCCCGAAAAGCCTAGCATGCTGGGACTGTCCCTTTCCCCGATAAGGTTTGGCCCGCGACTCCCCGTCGCGGGCCGGATGTCTTTTAGCCGGGCGCGGCCTTGAGGGAAAGAGGCCGCGCCCGACGTTTCGGCGCAAATTCGCCCGCAAACCCGGGCGGGTGGCGCGTCATGACGCGGATTTGACCTGAACGTCAGGCTTGGTCTTCTTGCGGCGCTGGATCAGACGGTTCAGCGCGTTGACATAGGCCTTGGCCGAGGCAACCACCGTATCGGTGTCCGAGGCCTGCCCGGTGCCGATGAAACCGTCCTCTTCCATACGCACGCTCACGGTGGCTTGGGCGTCGGTGCCCTCGGTCACCGCATGCACCTGATAAAGCGCCAGCCGCGCGTTATGGGGCATGAGGGATTTCACCGCGTTGAAGGTGGCATCGACCGGGCCGTCGCCGGTGGCGTGGACGGATTTCGCGGCACCGTCGATCACCAGCGTCATGTCCGCGGTCTGGGGGCCTTCGGTGCCGCAGACCACGCGCAGCGACTTCAGCACGATGCGGTCGTCCTCGGGGCTGGTCTGATCCTGCATCAGCGCGACGAGGTCGTCGTCGTAGACCTCTTTCTTGCGGTCGGCGAGCGCCTTGAAGCGCACGAAGACATCGGCCAGCTGGTTGTCGGCCAGCTCATACCCAAGATCGCGCAGCTTGGCGCGCAGCGCGGCGCGGCCTGAATGCTTGCCCATCACCAGGCTGGTCTCGGTCAGGCCGACATCCTCGGGGCGCATGACCTCGAAGGTTTCGGGGTTCTTCAGCATCCCGTCCTGATGGATGCCGCTTTCATGGGCGAAGGCGTTCTTGCCGACGATCGCCTTGTTGTACTGTACCGCGAAGCCCGACACCTGTGCGACCCGCCGCGAGATGTTCATGATCCGCGTGGTGTCGATCCGGGTCTGAAACGGCATGATGTCGTTGCGCACCTTCAGCGCCATCACCACCTCTTCCAGCGCGGTGTTGCCGGCGCGTTCGCCCAGACCGTTGATCGTGCATTCGATCTGGCGCGCGCCGGCCTCGACCGCCGCAAGGCTGTTGGCCGTCGCCATGCCCAGATCATTGTGGCAATGGGTCGAGAACACGATCGTGTCGGCGCCCGGCACGCGTTCGGTCAGCATGCGGATCAGATCGGCCGATTCGCGCGGCGCGGTGTAGCCCACGGTGTCGGGGATGTTGATCGTGGTGGCACCCGCCTTGATCGCGATCTCGACCACCCGGCAGAGATAGTCATGTTCCGTCCGCGTCGCATCCATCGGCGACCATTGCACGTTATCGCAAAGGTTGCGCGCATGGCTGACAGTGCGGTCGATCAGGTCGGCCATCTCGTCCATGTCGAGGTTCGGGATCGCGCGGTGCAGCGGCGAGGTGCCGATGAAGGTGTGGATGCGCGGCTTTGCGGCGTGTTTCACCGCCTCCCAGCAGCGGTCGATGTCCTTGAAGCTGGCGCGGGCAAGGCCGCAGATCACCGAATTGCGCGCGTTGATGGCAATGTCGCGCACCGCTTCGAAATCGCCCTCGGACGCGATCGGGAAGCCGGCTTCGATGATATCCACGCCCATTTCGTCCAGAAGGCTCGCGATTTCGAGCTTCTCGTCATGGGTCATCGTCGCGCCGGGGCTTTGTTCGCCATCGCGCAGGGTGGTGTCGAATATCAGGACGCGGTCCTGTTCGCTTGCATTCGTCATGTCTGAATCTCTTCGTATCTGTTCTCGGCTTGCGTTCCGGCGCTGGTCACCCCTGAGCGGCGCGCCGGTAAACGGGCACGCTCAAGGGCGGCTAAGGAGAAGCAGGAGGCCACGGGCCGAAAGGGCGCAAAGGGCCCCCCGATCGGATGCGATATGCAAATCCCGTGTCATGGGGCCGGACTATACGGGCCGAGGGAAAAAAGGAAAGGGGGAATTGGGGAAGAGTTCGCGACGGGAAAGCGGCGCGGCTATGCCCTTCTACAGCTCGCCCGGCTCAGCCCCGAAGGGCTTCCAGCATCACATGCACGTTCTCGGGGTCCGCATCCGGCGTGATCCCGTGGCCGAGGTTGAAGATATGCGGGCCCCCGGCGAAGGCATCGCGAATGCGCCGGGTTTCCTCGGCCAGGGCCTGCCCGCCGGTCACCATCAGCTTCGGATCCAGGTTGCCCTGCACGCAGCCGTCGACCTGCACGTTTTCCGCCGCCCAGTCGGCCGAGACGGAATTGTCCAGCGCCACGCAATCGGCGCCGGTGGCGCGGGCAAAGCCGACATAGCGCGCGCCGGCCTCGCGCGGGAAGGCGATGACCGGCAGCCCCGGGTGGCGCGCCTTCAGCGCGGCGATGATCCGCTTCGCCGGCGTCAGGCAGAAATCGTCGAAATCCTGGCCCTTGAGGCTGCCCGCCCAACTGTCGAAAAGCTTCACCACCTCGGCTCCGGCCTCGACCTGGCACGAGAGGTACTCGATTGTCGCCTCGGTCAGCAGGTCGATCAGCGCGGTGAAGGTCGCGCGGTCTGTGTCCTTCAGCTTGTGCGCAGGGGCCTGATCGGGGGTGCCGCGTCCGGCGATCATGTAGGTCGCCACCGTCCAGGGGGCGCCGGCGAAACCGATCAGCGTGGTCTCGGGCGGCAAGTCGCGCGCGACGGTGCGCACGGTCTCGTAGACCGGCGACAGCACCTCGTGGATGTCGTCGCGGCCCTTCAGTCTGGCAAGACCGGCCGCATCGGTGATCGTCGAAAGCCGCGGGCCTTCGCCGGTGACGAACCACAGATCGGCCCCCAGCGCCTGAGGCAGCAGCAGGATGTCGGCGAACAGGATCGCGGCGTCGAAACCATAGCGGCGGATCGGTTGCAGCGTGACCTCGGCGGCCAGTTCGGGATTGTAGCAAAGCGACAGGAAATCGCCCGCCTTGGCCCGGGTCGCGCGGTATTCGGGCAGGTAGCGCCCCGCCTGCCGCATCAGCCAGACCGGCGGCACTGTCTGGGTCTCGCCCCTGAGCGCCCTGAGAATGGTCTTGTCGGTGGCCATGTTCCCCTCCGTCTTGTGGCGCCCTGCCTTGCGCGGCGGCGCCTCGGTGTCAAGCGACGCCCCCATTGTCAGGCGCTTTTGCCACGGGTAGGAGGAAGGCATGACCCGCATCCTTCCCACCCCCGACCGCCCGCTTCGCATCGGCACCCGCGGCTCGCCGCTTGCCCTGGCCCAGGCGCATGAGACCCGAGACCGGCTGATGGCGGCGCATGGCCTGCCCGAGGCGGCCTTTGAGGTGGTGGTGATCCACACCAGCGGCGACAATCGCGCGATGATCGCGGCCGACCGGGCGCTGAAGGAGATCGGCAACAAGGGCCTCTTCACCAAGGAGATCGAAGAGGCGCTGACGGCGGGGCGGATCGACATCGCCGTGCATTCGATGAAGGACATGCCGACGGCGCAGCCCGCGGGGCTGGTGCTGGACTGCTACCTCCCGCGCGAGGATGTGCGCGACGCTTTCGTCTCGCCCATCGCGGCGGGGATCGCGGATCTGCCGCAGGGGGCGGTGGTCGGATCGTCCAGCCTGCGACGGCGCGCGCAACTGGCGGCGCGGCGACCGGATCTGCAGCTTGTGGAGTTTCGCGGCAACGTCCAGACCCGGATGCGCAAGCTTGCCGACGGGGTGGTGGCGGCGACTTTCCTGGCGATGGCGGGGTTGAACCGGCTGGGCATGGCCGAGGTCGCCCGCGCCGCGATCGCGCCCGAAGAGATGCTGCCCGCCGTGGCCCAGGGTGCAATCGGGATTGAGCGGCGCACGGCGGATGCGGCGACGGCCGACTTGCTGGAAGCGATTCACGACGGCCCCACCGGGCAGCGACTGGTGGCGGAGCGCGCGTTTCTGGCGGCGTTGGACGGGTCCTGCGAGACGCCGATCGCCGGGCTTGCGGAGCTTGAGGGCGGCGCGCTTTGGCTGCGCGGCGAGATCGTGCGGCCGGACGGATCGCAGGTCCTGGCGGGCGAGAGGCGCGGCCCGGTGGGCGACGGCGCCGCGCTGGGCACGGATCTGGCGCGCGAATTGCGGGGGCGGGCGCCGAAGGACTTCTTCGACTGGCGGTCCTGAGGCGCGCGCTGCGCGCGCAAGGCTGGACGTTCGATGGGGGCTCTGCCCCCAAACCCCCGGGATATTTGGGCCAAAGTGAAAGCGAGAAGTGTTCTTCGGCTTTCTTTCTGGTGGAAATATCCTAAGGCGACGCCGTCCTTGCGCCATCGGTCCGAACGACGATGACGGCGGGGTGTGCCCCCGGCGCGCGCGGTTCTGTCTGCTCTGGCGGTGGGGTGGGGCAGGGTGATACTCTGACCTCCCATGCAAGCCCTCTGCCGTGATTGTCTTTCCCCTTTCGATGTGGGCGCCGCGGGCGCCGGACGCTGTCCGGCCTGCCGCTCGCCCCGGGTGGCAGCGCATGCGGAGTTGTTCGACCTGTCCATCGCCCATATGGATTGCGATGCCTTCTATGCCAGCGTCGAGAAGCGCGACGATCCAAGACTGCGCGATCAGCCGGTGATCATCGGAGGCGGCAAGCGGGGGGTCGTGTCGACTGCCTGCTATATCGCACGGATCCGTGGCGTGCGCTCGGCCATGCCGATGTTCCAGGCGCTGAAGCTGTGCCCGGAGGCGGTGGTGATCAGGCCGCGCATGGCGCGCTATGTCGAGGTCTCCCGCGCGCTGCGGGCAATGATGGAGGAGATGACCCCGGCGATCGAGCCGCTGTCATTGGACGAGGCCTTTCTGGATCTTTCGGGCACCGCGCAGCTGCACGGGGCGCCGCCGGCGGTGATGCTGGCGCGGCTGGTCGCGCGGATGGAGGCGGAGCTGGGGATCACCGGTTCGATCGGGCTGAGCCATAACAAGTTCCTGGCCAAGGTGGCGTCGGATCTCGACAAGCCGCGGGGGTTCGCGGTGATCGGGCGGGCCGAGACGCAGGAGTTCCTGAAGCGTCAGCCGGTGCGCCTGATCTGGGGGGTGGGGGCCGCCGGGCAGGAGGCGCTGGAACGCGTGGGGATCCGTACCATCGCCGATCTTCTGCGCTGGGACCGCAAGGCGCTGGCGGCGCGCTTCGGGCAGATGGGCGACCGGCTGTGGCATCTGGCGCGCGGCGAGGACAACCGCCGCGTCAGCCGCGATGCGCCGATGAAGTCGATCAGCAAGGAGACGACCTTCTTCGAGGACACCGCCGACCGCGACTTGCTGGACGGGCATCTGTGGCGGCTGGCCGAGCAGGTTTCGGACCGGGCCAAGGCGAAGGAGCTGGCGGGCGGCACGGTGGTGCTGAAGCTGCGGCGCGCGAATTTCAGCCTGCTGAGCCGCCGACAGGCGCTGCGCGAACCCACGCAGATGGCCGACCGGATCTACCGTGTCGCGCGCGAGCTTATGGATCATGTGGCCGAACCGGGGCCGTTCCGCCTGATCGGGGTGGGGATCGCGGATCTCGCCCCTGCCGCGCGCGCCGATCTGACCGCGGATCTGCTGGACCCCGAGGCGGCGCGGCGGGCTAGGGCCGAACAGGCGGCTGACAAGATCCGCCAGAAGTTCGGCGCCGATGCGATCGTGAAGGGGCGCAGCCTGCGCTAGCCGCGCCGCCCCCAGATAGCCGCCGCCTGAACGCCGCCCTAGAACGCGGTCGCGTCGTCGAGGATCTTGTCGAGCAGCGCATTGACCGGCTTCATCGAGGCGCCGGGATAGAGCCGGTGGCCGATCACCACCTCGCCGGGTTTGTCCGGGGTCTCGTAGAGGAAGATCGAATAGGGGCAGAACATCAGGTTCTCGCGGTCTGCGGTCATCGCCTTGCGGCTGTAGACGGCCGAGCAGAAGCCCAGGGTGATCGCATGGGTGTAAAGCGTCTGCGTGGCCCCGACGGCGCCCTTGGTACGCGCCAGCATCTCGCCCACATTGTTCACATGCTCGACCTTCAGCCCCTGACCGATGATCGCGTTCTGCACACCCAGAAGCACGTCGGCGAAATCGCCCTTCACCACCTTGGTGACGGCCCTTTGGCCTTCGGTCCCGCTTTGGGTGGTGGCTGTCTGGGCCGCCGCCGAACCGGCCCAGCCCGGGACGGCAAGCAATGCGCCGCAAAGCGCCGCGACAATGAGTTTCATGGTTTCCTCCCTCTATCGGCGGTGCTGCCGCCGGCATTCCGGCAATGGTGCCAGAGGCCCGCGCTGAAGGGAACATCCTTGCACCCGGCCAAGCGAGACGCCTGTAACAGAGGTCACGACCTCGCCACACACGATTTCGTGACAGATCTATCCCTTCGTATAGGTCTTATGCTTGGCTATGCTGAACGCTTACCGAAGGACGCGCATCATGACCCAGAAGTTCATACCCGACCTCACCGAGGCCGACGTCACCCCGAAGGAGATGTTCCTCAACCGCCGTCAGATCATGACCGGCGCCGGGGCCGCGATCGCCGCCGGGATGATCGGCGGGCCGGCGATGGCCAAGCTGGCCACCGTGTCGTCGAAATTCTCGACGAGGGAAAAGCCCAACACCCTCGAGCAGATCACCCACTACAACAATTTCTACGAATTCGGCCTGTCAAAAACCGACCCGTCGGAGAACGCCCATATGCTGACCACCGCGCCTTGGTCGATCAAGATCGACGGGATGGTGGACAAGCCCGGCACCTATGCGCTGGACGATCTGCTGAAGGGTGTGACGCTGGAAAGCCGCATCTACCGCTTCCGCTGTGTCGAGGCCTGGGCGATGGTCATCCCCTGGGACGGCTTCCCGCTGAAGACGCTGCTGGACCGGGTGGGGGTGCAACCCTCGGCCAAATATGTCGCCTTCCGCACGCTGGAGCGGCCCTCGGAAATGCCGGGGCAGCGCAGCAATGTCCTCGACTGGCCCTACCGCGAGGGGCTGCGGATGGATGAGGCGATGAACCCGCTGACGATCCTGGCCACCGGCATCTACGGCGAGGAGATGCCCAAGCAGGACGGCGCGCCCATCCGGCTGGTGGTGCCGTGGAAGTATGGCTTCAAGTCGATCAAGTCGATCGTCCACATCACCCTGACCGACCGCGAGCCCCAGACCACATGGAACATGCAGGCGCCGAGCGAATACGGCTTCTATGCGAACGTGAACCCGAAGGTCGATCACCCGCGCTGGAGCCAGGCGACCGAACGGCGCATCGGCGCGGGCCTGTTCGCCGGGCGCGAGAAGACGCTGATGTTCAATGGCTACGGCGATCAGGTGGCTAGCCTTTATGCGGGCATGAACCTGCACAAGTTCTACTGAGGGCCGGCATGATGGAGGCTGTCGCGAACACCATGAACCTGACGCTGCGCAGGCTGCCGCCCTGGGCCATCTATCCGCTGGGGGCGCTGCCGGCGCTGTGGATCGTCTGGCTGACCCTGACGGGGGGTATCGGCGTCGACCCGGTGGCGGGGATCGAAAAGCGCCTGGGATTCGACGCGATGTATTTCCTGATCGGCGGGCTGGCGATCTCGCCCCTGCGGCGGCTGACGGGGATCAACCTGATCCGCTACCGGCGTCAGATCGGCCTGGTCGCCTTCACCTATGTGGTGCTGCACATGCTCAGCTGGTTCACGCTGGACATGGGGCTGTGGTGGCGCCAGGCGCTGGGGGATCTCTACAAGCGGCCCTATCTGCTGTTCGGCATCTCGGCGCTGATCCTGCTGACGCCGCTGGCTGTGACGTCGAACAACGCCTCGGTCCGCAAGCTGGGGCCGCGCTGGCGACGGCTGCACTGGCTGGTCTATCCGGCGGTTCTGCTGGGGGTGGTGCATTACCTGTGGCAGTTCAAGATCATCCCGCAGAGCGGCTGGTTCTGGTTCGGGCTGACCCTGGCGCTGCTTGGCCTTCGCCTGTGGTGGGCGGCCCGGCGGCGGCTGGTGCGGCCGCGCGGCGTGTCGCAGGGCGTATCGCGGGGCTGACTTGAGCGGGCAGGCGGGGCCGCAAGCGCAAGATCCTGTCGCTGAATCGGGTGACTCGCGTAATATCGGTGCGCAGGGTGCCAAAGCCCCCCCGGCCGGGTGTCGGGGGGGCGTCGAAGGCCCAACAAAACAAGGGATTTTCGATCTACATGGCAAAAAGATGAAGTTTTTTCAAAAAGCCTCTTGCGGCTCACCGAACTGATCCGTAAATACCGCCTCACCGAAGCGGCAGACGCTGCAACGGGACGCGGAAGACCGAACGGACCATCATGGTTCAGGAAGCCTGAAGCGGACATGATCGGAGAAAGGCGAGCGGGCGCGCCAAGCAAAATTGGCGCTGCTGGTTGTTTTTTGTCTGATCGGCTCTTTGAAATTGCGAATATCTGAAGAGATATGCGGGCGGTTTGGTCTTAATCGACTGATGAGCTTGTATATCGGCTCTCTAGGGCTTTGGTCCGATGATGAGAGTGTCAGCTTCACTGTTTGGCG
>CAJYAD010000028.1 GCA_913064775.1 uncultured Albidovulum sp.
GCAAGCCTCAAGCTCGAGGCGGTCTGCTGAAGAAAGAAAACCAGGGCGGATCATGGGCATAGCTGAATCGTTCCAAGCCCAGCCGTCAAGCCATCAAATTCGGCTTCCGCAGGACTCGGTGTATAGTGAAAGGTAAACACGGCCCCGGCGGACTGGTGCCTGGGGTCTGCGATTCCCCCGAGGTCGCGGCCCGAGGCCGCAAGTCGCGATGCCTTCAGTCCGGCGACTCGGGCCGGGTCATCGGAAAGTGCGCGGGCCTGTCGAGGACCGCGCCAGTCTGCTACGTCGGGCTGCCGGCGGTGACCCGCCGAAATCCTGCGGGCCATCACCGCCGCAGCAGGGCGGACCGAGCGTGGCGGATTGATTGCAAAGCGAAGGCATTTTAAAAGGTTTGGTTAAGTGTATGTAATTAAGTGTTTTGTTGGGGATTCAGATGGCGTGCGCAGGCCGCACTTGCGCTGATTCTCGATGCAACGCCGCCCCAGCCGGCAGGTTCCGTGCGCATTCGCACAAGCGTTCTGCGCCCTGAATTGGCATATCTCTCAAAAAAGTTTTGAACCGAACGGTTCATTTATGCGTATACTCTAGCCAAGCCCGGCCAGCGGCGGCCGGAGAAGGGGGTTTCGATGGCGCTCGACGGACCGACGGACCAAATCCTACCACGTCAGGCGATGAAGGCAGAACTGCTGGATGCCGAGACGGAGTTGCGGCTGGCATATGCCTGGCGTGACCGGCGCGACGAGGCGTCGCTGCATCGCCTGATCAATGCCTATATGCGGCTGGCTGTGTCTATGGCGTCGAAGTATCGCCGTTATGGCGCGCCCATGAACGATCTGATCCAGGAAGCGGGCCTTGGCCTGATGAAGGCGGCCGACAAGTTCGACCCCGACCGCGGGGTGCGCTTCTCGACCTATGCGGTGTGGTGGATCAAGGCGGGGATCCAGGATTACGTGATGCGCAACTGGTCGATGGTGCGCACCGGGTCCACCTCGAACCAGAAGTCGCTGTTCTTCAACCTGCGCCGCGTCCAAGCCAAGCTGGAGCGCGAGGCCGAGGCCCGCGGCGAAATGCTGGACGGCCACCAGCTGCGCGCCAAGATCGCGTCCGAGGTGGGCGTGCCGCTGGCCGATGTCGAGATGATGGAGGGGCGGCTTTCGGGGTCCGACTTCTCGCTGAATGCGACGCAAGCGGCGGATGAGGACGGGCGTGAATGGATCGACACGATCGAGGACGATCACGCACAGGCGGCCGAGCTGGTCCAGGAGACCCATGACCGTGACGCACTGCGCGGCTGGCTGGTCGAGGCGATGTCGGTTCTGACCGACCGCGAGCGTTTCATCGTGCGCGAACGCAAGCTGCGTGATCAGGCCCGGACCCTGGAAGAACTGGGGACCGAGCTGGAGCTGTCGAAGGAGCGCGTGCGCCAGATCGAGGCGGCGGCCTTTGCCAAGCTGCGCAAGGCGCTGGAGAACAAGTCGCCGGAATTGCATGACTTCCTTGCCTGAGGCGGGATGTCTGGCTGGATTTCGGTGAGGGTCTTGCGCGGTCTTGGCAGAGGTGCTGAGGCCGCGGGGGCTGTCTGCCCCCCGTCCCGGACGTGGTCCGGTCCCCCCCGAGGATATTTGTGTCAAAGTGAAACGGCTTTGCAGGGATGGCTTGATCTTTCGGGCCCGGTACGCGCCGGTTGTCGCGGGCGGCGGGGCGGCCTAGAACCAGAGGGCGGGGCCGCAGGGGCCTTCGGGAGGGACGGCGCATGATCGCGGGCAAGCAGGTGCTTCTGATCGTTGGTGGCGGGATTGCCGCCTACAAGGCGCTGGAACTGGTGCGGCTGTTGCACAAGGCGGGCGCCTCGGTGGTGCCGGTGCTGACCCGCGCGGGGGCGGAGTTCGTGACGCCGCTGTCGCTGTCGGCGCTGGCGGGGGCGCGGATCTATTCCGAGCTGTTCGATCTGACGGATGAGGCCGAGATGGGCCATATCCAGCTGTCGCGGTCCGCCGATCTGGTGGTGGTGGCGCCGGCGACCGCCGATCTGATGGCCAAGATGGCGGCGGGGCTGTCGAACGATCTGGCCTCGACCCTGCTACTGGCGACCGACAAGCGCGTGCTGATCGCGCCCGCGATGAATGTCCGGATGTGGGAGCATCCCGCGACCCGGCGCAATCTGGCGGCGCTGACCGGGGACGGGGTGCAGGTGGTCGGGCCGAACGCGGGCGAGATGGCCTGCGGCGAATACGGGCCCGGGCGGATGGCTGAACCCGAGGAGATTCTGACCGCGATCGAGGCCGCGCTGGGGGCGGGGCCGCTGCGCGGGCGCCATGTGGTGGTGACGTCGGGGCCGACGCATGAGCCGATCGACCCGGTGCGCTATATCGCCAACCGGTCGTCCGGTGCGCAGGGCGCGGCGATCGCGGCGGCGCTGGTGGCGCTGGGCGCACGGGTAAGTTTCGTGACCGGCCCGGCCAGCGTGCCGCCGCCGCAGGGGGTGGATGTCCTGCGGGTCGAGACCGCGCAGGAGATGCTGGCGGCGGTCGAGGCCGCGCTGCCCGCCGACGCCGCGGTTTTCGCCGCCGCCGTCGCCGATTGGCGGGTGGCGAATGCGGCGGGGCAGAAGGTAAAGAAGGACGGCTCGGGCCGGGCGCCGGCGCTGGAATTCGCCGAAAACCCCGACATCCTGGCCACGGTTTCGAAGATGGAAACCGGGCGGCCGAAGCTGGTGGTGGGGTTCGCCGCCGAGACGCAGGATGTGGTGGCCCATGCCACGGCCAAGCGGGCGCGCAAGGGCTGCGACTGGATCGTCGCGAATGATGTGAGCGCCGGCACCGGCATCATGGGCGGCACCGAGAATGCCGTGACCCTGATCTCGGATGGCGGTGCCGAGGAATGGCCGCGCATGGCCAAGCAGGCCGTCGCCCGCCGGCTGGCCGAACGCATCGCGGAGGCCCTGGCATGAGCGCCCCGCTGCTGCGCATCCTGTGGGAGGATTGGGCCGACCGCACCGTCGCCCTGCCCGGCTATGAGACCGAGGGGGCCGCCGGCGCCGACATCCGCGCCAACCTGCGCCCCGAGGACCGCGCGGGCGGATTGGTGCTGGCGCCGATGGCGCGGGGTCTGGTGCCGACGGGCCTGCGCGTCGAGATCCCGCGCGGGTATGAGATGCAGATCCGCCCGCGCTCGGGTCTGGCGTTGAAGCATGGCATCAGCCTGGCTAACACGCCGGGCACGATCGACAGCGATTACCGCGGCCCGCTTGGGGTGCTGCTGATCAACCTCGGGTCGGCGCCCTTCACCGTAGAGCACGGCGACCGGATCGCGCAGATGGTGGTGGCGCCGGTGGTGCAGGCGCGGCTGGAGGTCGTGGACCAACTGGGCGAGACCGCGCGCGGGGCGGGCGGCTTTGGGTCAACCGGCAGGCGGTGAAGCGATGAAATTGGTTTTGCTGATCGCGGTTGCGCTGTGGTTCCTGGGCTGGGCGCTGGGCGCGTCCTTGCGGGTTCGGGCCTGGCTGGTGGCGCTGCTGATCGGGGTGGTGATGGGCATCCAGCTGGTGCTGCCGCCGGGCCACCCGCTGCGCATCGCGACCGGCGGCGACATTCGCAACTGGCTGGTGGTGGCGGGCATTTTGGCCTTGGTGCTGGCCTATCGCGAGGGCCTGCACCGGCTGCGCGTCCGGGCCGGGGCGCGTGGCGCGGCGCCTGCGGGGGCAGAGCCCTCACCCCCGGCCTCTGCCCCGTCCCGCCTTTATGCCGAGGGTGAGCTGGACCGCTACGCGCGCCACATCATGCTGCGCGAGATCGGCGGACCGGGGCAGAAGGCGTTGAAACAGGCGCGGGTGCTGGTAATCGGCGCGGGCGGGCTTGGCGCGCCGGTGCTGCTCTATCTTGCGGCGGCCGGGGTCGGCACGGTCGGGGTGGTCGATGACGATGTGGTCGATGCCTCGAACCTGCAGCGCCAGGTGATCCACGACACCGCCGCCATAGGCCAGCCCAAGGTGGTCTCGGCCGCCGCGCGGATGCAGGCGCTGAACCCCTTCGTCGAGGTTGAGACCTATCGCGACCGCCTGACCGAGGAAAACGCCGATGCGCTGTTCGCGCGCTACGATCTGATCCTTGACGGGTCGGACAATTTCGACACGCGCTATCTGGTGAACCGGGTGGCGGTGGGGCAGGGCAAGCCGCTGATCTCCGCCGCGATCACCCAATGGGAAGGCCAGATCAGCCTGTACGATCCGGCCCATGGCACGCCCTGCTACCAATGCGTCTTCCCCGAACGCCCAGCGCCGGGTCAGGTGCCGAGCTGTGCCGAGGCGGGCGTGGCGGGGCCCCTGCCGGGTGTGCTGGGCACGATGATGGCGCTGGAGGCGGTCAAGCAGATCACCGGCGCCGGCGCGACCCTGCGCGGCGAGATGCTGGTCTATGACGGACTTTGGGGCGAAAGCCGCAAGTTCAAGCTGGGCAAGCGGCCCGACTGCCCGGTCTGCGGCGGCGGGGCCTGATCGCCCGCTGGCCGCACTGGACCTTGCGGGCGGGCGCCCCTAGCTATTGCGCAAAGGAGATTGCCATGACCAATCCGCTGCTTTCCGACTGGACCGGCCCCTTCCAGTTGCCCCCGTTCGACCAGATCGGAGATGCCGATTTCGCCCCCGCCTTCGATGTCGCGCTGACCGAGGCGCGCGCCAGGATCGCCGCGATCGCCGAAGACCCGGCGGCGCCCAGCTTCGCCAACACGGTCGAGGCGCTGGAACTGGCCGAGGAAAGCCTTGACCGGGTGGCGGGGGTGTTCTTCAACCTCGCCGGTGCCGACAGCAATCCGGCGCGTGAGGCGCTGCAGCGCGATCTGGCGCCGAAACTGTCGGCCTTTTCGTCCGAACTGGTGATGAACCGCCCGCTTTTCCAGCGGATCGAGACGCTGTGGGACGCGCGCGACTCGCTGGGCCTCGGGCCCGAGCAGATGCGCGTGCTCACCCTCTACCGGCGGATGTTCGTGCGCGCCGGCGCCCAGCTTCAGGGCGCCGAGGCAGAGCGCCTGACCAAGGTGAAAAGCCGCCTTGCCGTGCTGGGCACCGAGTTCACCCAGAACCTGCTGGCGGATGAGCGCGAGTGGTTCATGGAACTGGCCGTGGAAGAGCTGGAGGGCCTGCCCGATTTTGTCGTCACCACGGCCCGGGCGGCGGCGGAGGAGCGCGGGCTTGACGGCTGGATGGTCACGCTGAACCGTTCGCTGATCGTGCCGTTCCTGCAATTCTCGCCCCGGCGCGAGTTGCGCGAAACCGCCTACAAGGCCTGGGTCGCGCGCGGCGAGAACGGCAACGACCACGACAACCGCGACATCGCCCGCGAGATCCTGGCGCTGCGCGAGGAGCGCGCGCATCTGCTGGGCTATCCGAACTTCGCCGCCTACAAGCTGGAACCCGAGATGGCGAAGACGCCCTCGGCGGTGCGCGATCTGCTGATGCAGGTCTGGCGCCCGGCGCGCGCCAAGGCGAAGGCCGATGCCGAGGTGCTGACCGCATTGATGCATCAAGACGGGATCAACGGCGATCTCGAGGCCTGGGATTGGCGCTACTATTCCGAGAAGCGGCGCCGCGACGAGCACGACCTCGACGAGGCCGCGCTGAAGCCCTACCTGTCGCTCGACGCGATGATCCGGGCCGCCTTTGACGTGGCCAACCGCCTGTTCGGGCTAGAGTTTCGCGAACTCGACGGCGCGCTCTACCATCCCGACGTGCGGGCCTGGGAAGTGACGCGGGGGGGGCGCCACATGGCGGTGTTCCTGGGCGATTACTTCGCGCGGTCCTCGAAACGCTCGGGCGCCTGGTGCTCGGCCTTCCGGTCGCAGCGCAAGCTGGGCGGCGAGGTCCGGCCCGTCGTGGTGAACGTGTGCAACTTCGCCAAGCCCGCCAAGGGGCAGCCGGCGCTGCTAAGCTATGACGACGCGCGCACGCTGTTCCACGAATTCGGCCATGCGCTGCACCAGATGCTGTCGGATGTGACCTATGGCTTCATCTCCGGCACCTCGGTCGCGCGCGATTTCGTCGAACTTCCCAGCCAGCTGTATGAGCACTGGCTGGAAGTGCCCGAGGTGCTGAAGACCCACGCGAAGCACTGGAAGACGGGCGAGGCGATGCCCGCCGATATGCTGCAGCGCCTGCTGGATGCCGCGACCTACGATCAGGGTTTTGCGACGGTGGAATATGTCGCCTCGGCGCTGGTGGATCTGGCCTTCCACGAGGGCCCGGCGCCGGCCGATCCGATGGCGCGGCAAGCCGAGGTGCTGGATGCGCTGGGCATGCCCCGCGCGATCCGTATGCGCCACGCGACGCCGCATTTCGCCCATGTCTTCTCGGGCGACGGCTATTCCTCGGGGTATTACAGCTACATGTGGTCCGAGGTCATGGATGCCGACGCATTCGAGGCTTTTGAGGAGGCGGGCGACGCCTTTGATCCGACGACCGCCGAGAAGTTGGAGAAATTCATCCTTTCGGCTGGTGGATCGGAAGACGCCGAGGCGCTCTACATGGGCTTTCGTGGCCGCCTGCCCGGGGTCGAGGCGCTGTTGCGCGGGCGCGGGCTGGTGCCGGCGGTCTAGGCGGTGGCGCTGCCCCCTGCACCCCCGGTGTAGTTGTAGAACAATGAAAGCAAAGGCGTGCTTTGCCCTTCTTCTTGGCGGAAATACCTTACGGCGGCCGTCCTTGGCGCGTCCATGGCGACGGGGTGTGAAAGCCCCGGCGCTTGATATTGGCGTTCGCTGCGATAGGTCTGGCGGAAATGCGCAAACACAGAGAGCCCGAACATGACTGAGAATTCCGACTACACCCCGCCCAAGGTCTGGATCTGGGAGCAGGGCAACGGTGGCCGCTTCGCCAATATCAACCGGCCCGTCGCGGGCGCGACCCAGGACAAGGAGCTGCCGGTCGGCAAGCATCCTTTCCAGCTGTATTCGCTGGCCACGCCCAATGGGCAGAAGGTCACGATCCTGTTCGAGGAATTGCTGGAAAAGGGCCACGGCGGCGCCGAATACGACGCCTGGCTGATCAACATCGGTGAGGGCGACCAGTTCGGATCGGGCTTCGTCGACATCAATCCGAACTCGAAGATCCCGGCGCTGATGGACCGGTCGGGTAAGACGCCGATCCGGATCTTCGAATCCGGCGCGATCCTTGTGCATCTGGCCGAGAAATTCGGGGAATTCCTGCCCGAAGGTCCCGCAAAACGGGCTGAGGTAATGTCGTGGCTGTTCTGGCAGATGGGCAGCGCCCCCTATCTGGGCGGCGGTTTCGGGCATTTCTATGCCTATGCCCCGGTGAAGATCAAATATGCGATCGACCGCTTCGCGATGGAAACCAAGCGCCAGCTCGACGTGCTCGACCGGCGGCTGGCGGAAAGCGAATATCTGGGCGGGGACGACTACACCATCGCCGACATGGCGGTGTTCCCCTGGTACGGCGGTTTGGTGAAGGGCTGGCTATATGAGGCGGCCGAGTTCCTGTCGGTCGAGGATTACAAGAACGTGCTGCGCTGGGCCGATGCGATCCATGCGCGCCCGGCGGTGAAGCGCGGACGGATGGTCAACCGCACGACCGGAGAGCTTTCCGAGCAATTGCGCGAACGCCACGATGCCTCGGATTTCAAGACCAAGACCGCAGACAAGCTGGCGGCAGAGTAACCCCAGGGGCAAGCGCCGCGTCCGGGAATGCCCGGGCGCGCGCCCGACCCCGGGTGCGCAGGTCTGACAACCCCGGCGCTGTCCTAGCGCCGGCGGTCGCGCCGGGCCGACATCGGCTGGAAAGCCACGCCGACATGGGCCTCGCAATAGGGCTTGCCGGCTTGGGCCGGAAGGCCGCAGAACCAGAAATCCTCGGTCGCGGGATCGCCGATCGGCCATTTGCAGGTGCGCTCGGTCAGCTCCATCAGGCTGAGCCGCCGGGCCTTCTTCTCGATCTCGCCGACCTTGGCCAGGGCCTCGGGGCTGATCTCGTTGGCCGAGGGCTGCGGCGGCAGCGGCTGGCCTGCGGGCACCACGGGCTTGCGCATCGGCATCGGGGCGGGGGCCACAGCGGGGCGCGCCTCGGGCTCGGGGCGGGGCGGGCGCGGGGCTTCGGCCTTGGGGGCCGCGGCCGCGGGCTTGGGTTGCGGCGCCGCGGCTTTCGGGGCCTCGGGCGCGGGATCTGCTTCGCCCTCGCCCTTGCCGGGCGTGCGGTTCGACAGGCCCAGCCGGTGAACCTTGCCGATCACCGCGTTGCGGGTCACGCCGCCCAGCTCCTTGGCGATCTGGCTGGCCGACTGGCCCTCGGCCCACATCTTCTTGAGCGTCTCGACACGCTCGTCCGTCCAGGACATGGCTGACCTCCGGTCTGGATTGCCTTCCGCGCGCGGCCTGATGGTGGCCGTGCGGGCTTTGCCCCATTCTAATCGGGACGGAACGAGATACAAGCCACGGCCCCCGGGCGCAAGGGGCCGGTCCTTGCGAATTGCCGCAGGCAGGCGCAAGCTTGCGCCATGAAAGCCACCGCGATCCTGGAAACCGCGCTTTATGCCGCCGATCTGGAGGCCGCCGAGGCCTTCTATACCCGCGTTTTCGGCCTGACGGTCGTCCGCCGCCTGGCGGGACAATTCGTCTTCCTGCGCTGCGCGCCGGGGATGTTGCTGATTTTCGATCCCGCGCTGTCGGCGGCCACGGACCCGGCAAACCCGATCCCGCGCCACGGCGCGCTTGGCGCGGGCCATCTTTGCTTTGCCACCGCGCCGGGCCAGACGATCGAGGCCTGGCGCACGCATCTCGCGGCCCAGGGCGTTGCGATCGAGGCCGATCACATCTGGCCCGGCGGCGCGCGCTCACTTTATCTGCGCGACCCGGCGGGCAATTCGGTCGAGGTGGGTGAGCCGAAGATGTGGGGTTTGGACTAAGGGCCAAAGACCGCCTGCGGCAATGGGCAGGCTGGCGCGGCCCATCCCCGCCGCGCTAGCCTGCCCCGTGGGAGGACAGATGCCAAGCGACACGCCCCAGACGCAGGATGACGCAGGCCATCCCGAACGCCATTCCGAGCGTCCGGTGAAGCCTGCGATCTGGCGCGGCTGGCGCCGGCGCTGCCCGGCCTGCGGCAAGGGGCGGCTGCTGACGGGCTATCTGACGGTGCGCGCCGCTTGCCCCGCCTGCGGCGAGGATTTCCGCCCCCAGCGCGCCGACGACGGCCCCGCCTATCTGACGATCCTGATCGTCGGCCATGTCATGGCGCCGCTTCTGGTGATCGTCTTCGTCGAGTTCCGGCCCGCGCCCGGCGTGCTGGCGGGGATTTTCTCGCTTGGCACGGTGGTGCTGTCGCTTTACCTCTTGCCCAGGCTCAAGGGCGTCGTCGTGGCGATCCAATGGGCCCGGCGCATGCACGGCTTCGGCGGGCCAGATCAGGCGCCCGGGGCTGCGCAGGACGCGCCCGATCCGAAGAAGCCCCGCCTCGAGGTCTGACATGAGCGAAGACAAAGGCGCCCTGCGCAATGCCGCGACGATCCTTCTGGTGCGCCGCGATGGCGCCGCGCCGCAGGTGCTGATGGGCCAGCGCGGCGCCAAGGCGGCGTTCATGCCCAACAAGTTCGTCTTTCCCGGCGGCGCGGTCGATCCGGGCGATGCGGCGGTGCCGCTGGCCGGGCCGCTGCCCGATGTCTGCGCCGGGCGGCTCGCCTGTGACACCTCGGCCGAGATGGCCCGCGCCCTGGCCGCCGCCGCGATCCGCGAGCTTTGGGAAGAAACCGGACTGGTGATGGGCGTGCCGGGCGCCTGGCCTGTCGCGCCCGCGCCGGATTGGCAGGATTTCGCGGGGCTGGGGCTTGTGCCTTCGGCCGCCGGGTTGACCTATGTGTTCCGCGCGATCACCCCGAGCGGCCGTCCGCGCCGGTTCGATGCGCGCTTCTTCCTGGCCGATGCCAGCGCCGTCGCCGGCGATCTGGACGATTTCTCGCGCGCCTCGGATGAGCTGTCGCATCTGCAATGGATCGGGTTGGAGGCTGCGCGCGGCTTCGACCTGCCGTTCATAACCGAGGTGGTTCTGGCCGAGATCTCGGCGATGATCCGCAGCGGCGGCGCCCCCGGCCCGGTGCCGTTCTTCGACAATTCGGGCCCCGAGTCGGTGTTCCGCCGGATCCCCTGATCCGGCTCAGGCGGTCATCCAGACGATCATCACGATCGAGATCGCCAGCACCGCCATGCCTGCAATTTCGCGTGGGTGGCTGCGTTCGCGGAAGATCAGGGTCGAGACCAGGAAGCTGAACATCAGCTCGATCTGGCCCAGACTGCGCACATAGGCCGCGTTCTCCAGCGTGAAGGCCACGAACCAGCCGAAAGAGCCCAGCACCCCGGTCACCCCGACCAGGGCGGTCGCCCGCCAGGCGCCCAATACGCGGCCCAGCTGTCCGGGTTCGCGCCGGGCCAGCCACAGGCCCATCGCCAGCGTCTGGAAGGCGGTGACACAGGCCAGCGCCACGACCGCGCGGATCAGCGGATCGGGGCTTGCCACCTCCAGCGTCGCGCCGCGGTAGCCGATCGCGGCCACCCCGAACAGCGCCCCCGCGACAAGGCCCAGGAAGGTGGCGCGGTTGAACACCGTCACCTTGGCCTCGCCCGGCCGCCGGGGCGGGCGCGACAGCAAGATCACCCCGGCCACCCCGATGACGATCGCGACATAGCCCCAGAACGGGATGTGGTCGCCAAACACCAGGGTCGAGAAGATCGCGACCTGCACCGTCTCGGTCTTGGTGAAGGCGATGCCCACGGCGAAGCTGCGCTCGGAAAACAGGGCCACGGTGCAGAAGGTCGCTGCGATCTGCGCCAGCCCGCCGGCGATGCCGAAGGCCCAGAACCGCGCCCCGGGCAGCGCCACCCCCTGGCCGGTGAGGGCCAGCAGTGCCACCATCGCCACCGCCGCCAGTGGCGCGCCGAACAGAAACCGCGAAAAAGTCGCCCCGCCGGTCGACAGCCCAATGCCCTTCAGCTGCCTTTGCAGGCTGAAGCGCACCGTCTGCACCGCCGCCGCGGCGAGCGTCGCGAATATCCACAAAGGCAGGACCATGCGCCAGCTATCGCACGCCCGAATAGGCCGCGAAAGCCCCCTTCATTGTTCCCCAAATACGCCCGCGGCCCTAGGGCCCGCGCCGAAACCGCGGATGGGGCACCGGATCCTTGGCGCGCAGCAGATGCCGGCGGAAGATCTGCGCATAGGAGCGGTAGACATAGCCGCCATTCTGCGCCCGGAACCCTTCGCGCCCCTCGGCATAGATGCGCGGCAGCCGGTGCCAGGCGACGCCGGGATAAAGGTGGTGCACGGCATGCAGATTGTTGAAAAGAAAGAGGAAGGCCAGCGGTCCCCGATCCTCGACGATCACCGTGCGCTCGGGCACCAGGGCCTCGGCCCGATGCTCCAGAAAGGTGCGGATCTTCAAAAGCCCGAACCCCTCGTAGGCCGCCAGCACATAGGCCCAAAGCGGCATCGCCCCGCCAAGCCAGAGCCAGCCCAGCACCAGCGCCACGCCCAGCCCATGCAGCCCCCAGGCCCGTGCCACCTTGCGCGCCTCGTCGGGCGGGCCGGTGCGTATCACCCGCAGATCGGCGCGCGCGAACAGCACGGTCGAGATCGCCGGCCCCAGCAGGATCCGCCCGAGCAGCGTGTTGTTGGCCCGCAACAGTCGCCGCACCGGGCGGCTTAGCCGTGCCCAGGCCTCGGGGTCCAGATAATTGCTTTCGGGGTCGTCATAGGGATCGGTCAGCCTCGGGTCGTCATGATGCGCGATATGGGTGTCGCGAAACCGCCGGTAGGGCACGAAAAGGGTAAGCCCGGCAAACACCAGCGCCTCGTTCGCCGCCCGGCTGCGGAACGGATGGCCATGCAGCATCTCATGTTGAAGCGAGGAAAACTGCGCGACGCACAGCATGGTCAGCAGCCAGCCAAGCGGCGGAGACGCCGCCCACAGCCCCGACGTGCCCCATAGCCACAGCGCATAGACCGCCACGATCAGCGCCAGCGTTGGTGCCTCGGCACGCCAGTCGCGAAGGGGGATCCGGCCCGGCTCAACCATGGCGGCCCCAGGCGATGCGCGCCCAGATCCGCTCATACCCGACATAGAACAGGAAGCCGAGCGCGGTGTTGACCAGCGCGATTGCCCCGCTCAGTGCCACGGACCCGGTCATCGCCAGACCAACCAGCGCCATCACGGCAAGCCCCAGAATATTCCACAGCACCGCTTTCAGCAGGGTGCGCCCGCGTGTTTCCGAAAATGTCCCCATGGCCGGAAACTGGCCGAAACCCGCCGCGTGCGGAATTCCGAATTTGCTTAACAAAACTCCCGTAATGTTTGTATATTAAACATATGCAGCAAAGACTCGACAAACGTGCCCGATCCGATCTGTTTCGCACCCGGCTGGCCGCGGCGATGGCCGAGAAGGGCGTCAGCCAAAGCGCGCTGGGCCGCGTCGTGGGGGTCGACCGTTCGACCGTGTCGCAGCTTCTGGGCGGCGCGCAGGCGCGGCTGCCCAATGCGCAGGTGGCGGCGGAATGCGCGGCGGCGCTGGGGGTCAGCGCCGATTGGCTGCTGGGCCTGTCGGACCGGCCCGAGCGGATCGCCGACCTGCTGGCCACCTCGCTGACCATGACCGAGGCGCCGCGCGCGCTGGTCGACGAGCAGATCTTTGCCTGGCACCGTGAGGCCGCGGGCTACAAGATCCGCCATGTGCCCGCCGCGCTGCCCGACATGCTGAAAACCCACGACGTGCTGCGCTGGGAATATGCCCCGCATCTGGGCCGCACGGTGGATCAGGCGATCGGCGCCTCCGAGGACCGGCTGGCGTGGATGCGCGGCGCGCGCTCGGACTACGAGATCGCCCTGCCGGTGCATGAGCTGACTGCCTTCGCCGGGGCCACGGGCTACTATGAGGGCCTGCCATTGGCGCTGCGGCTGGAACAGCTGGATCGGCTGCGGGTGCTGGCCGATCAGCTGTACCCGTCGCTGCGGATCTATCTGTTCGACGCGCGCCGGGTGTTTTCGGCGCCGATCACGGTGTTCGGGCCGCTGCTGGCGGTGCTGTATCTCGGCCGCCACTACATGGCGTTCCGCGACAGCGACCGGGTGGCCAGCTTTGCCGCGCAATTCGACTGGCTGGTGCGCGAGGCCGCCGTCCAGGCCCATGCGTTGCCCGCCCATCTGGACGCGCTGCGCGCCCGGATCAGCTAGCGGCCCCCGTCAGCTAGCGGCCCCCGTCAGTTGACGCCCCCCGTCAGTTGACACATTGCGTCATTCGCAGCCCGGAATCGGTAAGGATATCCTGACAGCCCAGCAGCGGCCGCACCGGCGAGCAGCTATGCGACCGTGCCAGACAGGCGCCCTGACACTGGCTGGAGCGGGTGCACATCTTGCGCGCGTCGGTGGTGTAATGGATGCATACCTTGCTTTGCTTGCCATTCTGGTTGCTCCAGACCCCACCCGAGGCGACGCAGGCGTCGTCCCGATGGGCGGACATCGCCTTGCCGGCGGGCGGCAATTGCGGCGGCTGGTCCATCTGGCAGGCGGCCAGCACGCCCAGGGCAAGGGTTAGCATCAGGCCAGTAAGGATCGGTCGGAACATGGTGCCTCCGGTTGCGCGGCTTCCCGTCTGCGACAGGAGCCGAAAACGCCGCGCACGGCAAGAGAGGGGCGATGCCCCCGCCTCACCTTTCGGGGCCTTGAGCAATGCGTCAGAACGGCAGCGGATGGGCGCGGTGGGCCGCGTCGATCTCGGCCAGCACCTCGGGCGGCAGCGACACCTCCACCGCGCCCAGCACATTGCGCAACTGCTTGGCCGAGGTCGCGCCCACGATCGGGATCACCGGGAACGGCCGCGTACGCTGCCAGGCCAGCGCCATCTGCACCGGGTCCAGCCCGTGGTGCTGGGCGATGCCCAGATAGGCCGAGACCGCCTCGAACACATAGGGCGTGATCCGCCCGCCCAGATCCGGCGACTGCGCCCGGCGCGACCCTTCAGGCGTGACGTCGCCGGCGTATTTGCCGGTCAGCAGCCCGGCGGCCAGCGGTGAATAGGACAGCAGCGGGATCTCCTCGTTCATCGACAGCTCGGCCATGTCGGTATCCCACAGCCGGCACAGCAGAGAATATTCGTTCTGCACCGAAGCCACCCGCGGCAGCCCGTGCTCTTCGGCCAGCCGCAGCCATTGCGCAACGCCCCAGGCGGTCTCGTTCGACAGCGCCAGATGGCGGATCTTGCCTGCCTCGATCAGCCGTGCGGCGGCTTCAAGCACCTCGTGCATATGCGCCAGCGTCTCGGCCCGGTCCTGCCCCGAGGCATCATAGCCCCACATCTTGCGAAAGTGGTAAGAGCCGCGGTTGGGCCAGTGCAGCTGATAGATGTCGATCACATCGGTCTGCAGGCGGCGCAGAGAGTCCTCGCAGCACGATTGCAGATTGGCGCCGGTGATCGGGGCGCCGTCGCGGATATGGGGATTGCCGGCGCCGGTGATCTTGGTGGCGATCACCAGATCGTCGCGTTTCGCGCGCTTGGCCAGCCAGGTGCCGATGATCTTCTCGGTGCCGCCCACCGTTTCGGTGCGAACCGGATTGGTGGGATACATCTCGGCGGTGTCGATGAAATTCACCCCCGCCGCCACGGCCATGTCCAGCTGAGCATGGCCCTCGGCCTCTGTATTCTGGCTGCCCCAGGTCATCGAGCCGAGGCAGATTTCCGAAACCGACAGACCGGTCCGGCCCAGTTGAACAAACTTCATGCGGATCTCCCGAATTGGTCGGGGCAGACCCTAGCGTCGCAGGCGTCAAGGGCAAGCCCGATGTCCGTGCCCGTCGGGTCCACGGCGCTCGCGTGCCTGCTGCTTGGGCTGAAAGGCGCAAACTGTGCACAGGAAGTCGGTGACTTGGGCGCAGGCCGCAAGGCGCGCGGTCCGGGAATGGTCTGCGACCTGCGGGCACGCCATTTCAGGCGGGATCCCGCAGGTCATCCGGGCAATGGCGATGCCGCATCCCTGGGCGCGCTCCTCCGCGTCCGGGATGACAGGCGCCGCCCGGCCAGGTTCGCAGCCCTAGGGCTTGACGTAGGCGTAGCCTTCTTCCTGCAGCTCGACGATCTTGGCGACACCGCCGGGCACGACCGTGGCCTCTCCGATCAGCTTCACCGGCTTGCCGGTCTTCTTCTCGATTGCCATCATCGTGTTGTGGCAAGCGTCGAATTCAAGGTTGGAATGCTCCAGCGCCATGGCCGCGATCCGCGTGGCCACCGGGCTCTGATCCTTGATCAGCATCTTCAACCCGGGACCATAGGCCACGACGTTGATCTTCACAGTGTCGCCGCGCGACTTGTAATAATCTTCGATGTTGCTGACGTTGTTCAGCACTAGGTTCATGCGCTGCGGGCTACCATCATCAATCTGGAATACGATGTGGTGTTCCTTGGCATGGGCGCCGGTGGCGGCCATGGTGGCGCAGAACAAAGCTGCGGCTGCGGTCTTGCGTATCATCATGTTATTCCTCCCTTGCGGCAAGCTGCCGCAGTACCTGTATGCATCTATGCTGATGTGTAAGCAAGTTCCGTTCGGCCCCGCGCGCGTAATCGTCGCGCGCGCGCCCAAGGCACAGGCACCTGCCTGCAAAACATGCCCGCGCCGCGGCAGGCCCGACGCCGCCGTGATTTGACGCGACCGGGCGCGACCGGCCGGGCCCCCCCCAAATTGCGGTGGACCGGGGCGCGCAAAGCGGCTAATCGGATCGGATGATCGACCGGAACGCCCTTTGCACGCTTCCCCGACGCCGACGCACCCGCGCCTGACGTCCCGATCCCTGCGCGCCGATACCGGCGCGCGCCGCACAGCCTTCAAGATCCCTTTCCACGTTGACTTGGTCCCGTGCCTTTGGCACCCCTAGGGCCTTCATCCCCGAGGATATCCCCATGATCACCACGGTTCTTCCCACCTACAACCGCGCCCCCCTGTCGTTTGAACGGGGCGAGGGCTCCTGGCTGATCGAGGCGGACGGGACCCGGTATCTCGATCTTGGCGCCGGCATCGCGGTCAACGCGCTGGGCCATGCTAACCCCGATCTGGTCGCGGCGCTGACCGAACAGGCGGGCAAGCTCTGGCATACCTCGAACCTCTACCAGATCCCCAACCAGCAGAAGCTGGCGGATCTGCTGGTCGCCCATACTTTCGCCGACACGGTGTTCTTCACCAACTCGGGCACCGAGTCCGCCGAACTCGCCATCAAGATGGCGCGCAAGTACTGGTACGAAAAGGGCCAGCCCGACCGCATCGAGATCCTCACGTTTGAGGGCAGCTTTCACGGCCGTTCCACCGGCGCGATCGCGGCCTCGGGGGGCGAGAAGATGATCAAGGGCTTCGGCCCGCTGATGCCCGGCTTCACCCACCTGCCCTGGGGCGACATGGCGGCCCTGAAGGCGGCCCTGACCGAGGCCACCGCCGCGATCTTGCTGGAGCCGATCATCGGAGAGGGTGGCATCAAGGCCTGGCCCGATGCAGACCTGCGCGAAATCCGCGCCCTCTGCGACGCCACCGGCGCGCTGCTGGTCCTCGACGAGGTGCAATGCGGCATGGGCCGCACCGGCCGGCTCTTCGCGCATGAACTGGCGGGCATCACCCCCGACATCATGATGGTCGCCAAGGGCATTGGCGGCGGCTTCCCGCTGGGCGCGGTGCTGGCCACGGAAAACGCGGCCTCGGGCATGGTCGCGGGCAGCCACGGCTCCACCTACGGCGGCAACCCGCTGGCCTGCGCGGTGGGCACCCGGGTGATGGAGATCATCGCCCAGCCTGATTTCCTGGAGGCCGTCAACCGCAAGGCCGGCCTCTTCCGCCAGAAGCTCGAAGGCCTGGTCGCCACCCATCCCGATGTCTTCGAGGGCGTGCGTGGCTCCGGCCTGATGCTGGGGCTGAAATGCAAGATCGCCCCCGCCGATGTCGTCAAGGCGGGCTACGCGGAACACCTGCTCACCGTCCCGGCCGCGGACAACGTGATCCGCATCCTGCCGCCCCTCACCATCACCGAGGAAGAGATCGCCGAGGCCATCAACCGCCTCGACCGCGCCGCGACACGGCTCGAAACCGCCTGATCTTCATCTTGGTCCAAATACTCCCGGGGGTCCGGGGGCAGGCAGCCCCCGGCGCTCGGCCCAGAAAAAAGCCGAACACATGCAATCCTTTCTTGATATCCATACCACCGACGCCGCCGACCTCAGGCAGATGATCGACGGCGCCCGCGCCATGAAGGACGCCCGCGCCGGCCAGCCCAAGGGCGCCCCCGACGCGGAACAGCCGCTTGCGAACCGCATGGTCGCGCTGATCTTCGAGAAACCCTCGACCCGTACGCGCATCTCCTTCGATGTCGGCATCCGCCAGATGGGCGGCCAGACCATGGTGCTCTCGGGCGCCGACATGCAGCTGGGCCACGGCGAGACGATCGCCGACACCGCGCGGGTGCTGTCGCGCTATGTCGACCTGATCATGATCCGCACGTTCGAGGAGCAGACGCTTCTGGAGATGGCCGAATATGCCGATGTGCCGGTGATCAACGGGCTGACCAACCGCACCCATCCCTGCCAGATCATGGCCGACGTGATGACCTATGAGGAACACCGCGGCCCGATCGCCGGCAAGAAGGTGGTCTGGTCGGGCGACGGCAACAATGTCTTCGCCTCCTTCGCCCATGCGGCGGGGCAATTCGGCTTCGACCTGACCTTCACCGGCCCCGAGACGCTGGACCCGGAAAAGGTCTGGCTGGACCATGCCGCCGAAAAGGGTCACCCGATCACCATCGACCGCAATCCCGAACGTGCGTTCGCCGGGGCCGATCTGGTGGTCACCGACACCTGGGTGTCGATGCACGATCCGCAATCGGCGCGCGAGCGGCGGCACAACCAGCTGCGCGCCTATCAGGTGAATGAGCGCCTGATGGCCCACGCCAAGCCCGACGCGCTGTTCATGCATTGCCTGCCCGCCCATCGCGACGACGAGGCCACCAGCGAAGTGATGGACGGCCCGCATTCGGTGATCTTCGACGAGGCCGAGAACCGCCTGCACGCCCAGAAGGCCATCGTGCGCTGGTGCCTGGGCGTCTGACTGGCGCCTCGGCGGGCAGACGCCGCGCCCGTTGCCCCCGGCGCCGGCGCCCCTAGGTACTTGCTTGTGTGCAACGCGGAGGACGGCATGACTGCGAAGATCGGCATCTACGGGCTGGGAACGATGGGCGCGGCGCTGGCGCTCAACATGGCCGAACACGGCATCCCGATCGCCGTCTCGAACCGCACCGACGAGATGATCGACGCCTTCATGGCCCGCGCCGCCGAGCACGCCGCGCAGGTCACCCGCTGCGCGGATCTCAAGGCGCTGGTCGCGGCGTTGCCACGGCCCCGGTACCTTCTGGCGATGATCCCCTCGACCGGGCCGATGGATGTGCTGCTCGACGATCTGATCCCGCTGCTCGATCCGGGCGATACGGTGATCGACGCGGGCAATGCCGATTTCCACGACACCCGCCGCAGGGCCGCCCGGCTGGACGGCGCGGGGCTGCATTTCGTGGGCCTTGGCGTTTCCGGCGGCGAGGCCGGCGCGCGCCACGGCCCCTCGATGATGTTCGGCGGCACCGAGCAAAGCTGGCAAGGCCTGCAGCCGCTGCTGGAACCCATCGCGGCCCGCTTCCACGGCACGCCCTGCGTGGCCCGCCTGGGGCCGGACGGGGCGGGGCATTTCGTCAAGACGGTGCACAACGGCATCGAATATGCCGACATGCAGATGATCGCCGAATGCTACGATCTGCTGCGCTTCGGCACCGGCCGCGAGGTGACCGAGGTCGCGGAGGTCTTCGAGGCCTGGAATCGCGGCCCGCTGGCGTCCTACCTGATGGAGATCACCGCCAAGGTGCTGCGCTACGGCGATCCCTTCGGCCCGGGGCCGATGGTGGATGCGATCGTCGATGCGGCGGGGCAGAAGGGCACCGGCCGCTGGACGGTGATCGAGGCGGTGCGGCTGGGCCAGTCGGCCTCGATGATCGAGGGCGCGGTGGCGGCGCGCGCCTGGTCGGCCGAGCGCGATCTGCGCGCCGCCGCCGACCGCGCCTTCGGCGGTGCGCGCGGGGCGCTGCAATTGCGGGCCGAGGATCTGGAACGCGCCGTGCTGGCGGCACGGGTGCTGGAATATGCCCAGGGTTTCCGGATTCTGGGGGCGGCGTCAGAAGAATATGACTGGGCGCTTGACCCGGCCCGGATCGCCGAGATCTGGCGCGCCGGCTGCATCATTCGCGCGGCGCTGCTGGACGACATCTCGGACGCCTTCCGCGCAGGTCCCCCGCAGGGCCAGCTGCTGCTGTCGCCGCGTTTCAAGGCGGTGCTGGAGGATGGCATCCCGGCGCTGCGCGACGTGGTGGGCAAGGCGGTCGCCGCCGGGGTGGCGGTGCCGGTGTTGTCGGCGGCGCTGGGCTTCTGGGACAGCCTGCGTCAGGCGCGGGGCACGGCGGCGCTGATCCAGGCGCAGCGCGATTTCTTCGGTCGCCACGGCTTTGACCGGCTCGACGGCAAGGACAGCCATCATGGCCCCTGGTGGGCGTAAGCCGGGCCTGAGAGCAGGGCGGCGCCGTGCGGAACGGGGCTTGGTGCAAATCGGGGCTGTCACGTGCCCCGGGGTTTTGCCCGCGTCGTCGGGTCGGCCTCGGTCGGGTCTTCGGGCCAGGGGTGGCGCGGGTAGCGGCCGCGCATGTCCTTGCGCACATCCGCATAGGATGAGGCCCAGAAGCCCGGCAGATCCATCGTCACCTGCACCGGCTTTTGCGCTGGCGACAGCAGGGTAATCCGAAGCGGCAGGCGTTTCGGCCCCACCGTGGGATGTTGGGTCACGCCAAACAGCTCTTGCAGCTTCACCTCGATCCCCGGGGCCTCGCCGGCATAATCGATCGGCACCTTGCGGCCCAGCGGCGTGCTGAAATGCGCCGGCGCCAGCCGGTCGAGCAACTGCAACTCGTCCCACGACAGGCTTTGACGCAGCGCCTCTTGCAGATCCAGCGCGGCAAGATCGGCGGCGGTCCTGCGGCCGGTCAGATGCGGCAGCAGCCATTCCTCGGCCCGCGCCATCAGCCCGGCATCCGACAGATCCGGCAGATCCGAGCCCTGACCGCGCAGCAATTCCACCCGTGCCTGAAAGCGGCGCGCGGCGGCCGAGAAATTCAGCGCCCCGAGCCCCAGATCGCGCACCCCTTCCAGCGCGGCGCGCGCCACCGCCTCGGGCGGGGCCTCGGGCCAGAGCCGGTCATCCAGCACCAGCGCGCCGAAGGCTTCCTGCCGGCGCGCCACGACCCGGCGATCGCGCTTTGACCATTCGCAGACCTCGCGCCACTGGATGCGGTCGGCGTAAAGCGCGCGCAGACCGGAATCGGAAATCACCGCCGCCTGCCGGATCTTTGCCTCCCGCGTGTCGCCGTCCAGATCGGTGGCGACGATCAGCCGGGCACCGGCCAGCGGGTCGCCCTCGGCCATCGCGGCACCCTTGCCGCCCGACAACACCCAGCGCGGCGCCTCGCCCTTGCGGCGCAGGCCGACACGGTCGGGATAGGCGAGCGCGGCCATCTCGCCCGCCTCCAGCCCTGCCTCTTCGGCACGGGTCAGGCGGGCCAGCCGTTTCGCCTCAACCCGAATCCGTTCCACCGCTCCGCGGTCGGCGGCCCAGGGGTGACGATCGGCAAAGCCCTTGGGGTCGGCCAGCGCGCGCAGCCGCAAGGCCAGATCGACCGGCGCGGCGCGGGGCAGGGGGTCGCGATTTTCCAGCAATGCCGCCAGCGGCGCGGCGGAAGGCCCGGCCCGCCGCAGCATATGCGCCAGGCGCGGATGCACCGGCAGCGCGGCCAGCGCCCGGCCATGTTCGGTGATCGCGCCGCCCGCCTCCAGCGCGCCCAGATCCAGCAGCAATGCGCGCGCCTCGGCAAAGGCGCCGGGGTTGGGCGGCGTCAGGAACGCCAGATCCTCTGGGCCGCGCGCCCCCCAAAGCGCCAGTTCCAGCGCCAGGCCGGTCAGATCCGCCGCCTCGATCTCGGCCGGGGCAAAGGCCGGCAGGGCACCTTCCTCGCCGCGCGTCCAGAGACGGTAGCAGACACCGGGCGCCACCCGTCCGGCGCGGCCGCGACGCTGATCGGCCTCGGCCCGGCTGACGCGTTCGGTCACCAGCCGCGACATGCCGGAATTCGGATCGAACCGGGCGCGGCGGGCGCGGCCGGCATCGACCACCACGCGGATGTCCTGAATGGTCAGCGAGGTTTCTGCGATCGAGGTCGCCAGCACCACCTTGCACCCCGAGGCCGCCGGCGCGATGGCGGCGCGCTGGGCCTTGAAATCGAGCGCGCCGTAAAGCGGGTGCAGCGTGGCGCCAGCGGGCAGGCGGGGCGCCAGCAGCGCCTGGGTGCGCCGGATCTCGGCCTCGCCTGGCAGGAAGACGAGGATGCCGCCCTCGGTCTCGGCCAGGGCCTCGGCCACCTGATCGGCGGTGGCCTCGGGCAGGCGGGCGCGGGGGGGCAGGGGCTTTGACAGCCAGCGGGTCTCGACCGGATAGGCGCGGCCTTCAGAGGTGATCACGGGGGCGGCGTCCAGCATCGCCGCCACGGGGGCCGCGTCCAGCGTGGCGGACATCACCAGAAGCATCAGATCGTCGCGCAGCGCGCCGCGGATCTCCCACGTCAGGGCAAGGCCCAGATCGGCGTTGAGAGAGCGTTCGTGGAATTCGTCAAAGATCACCGTGCCGATGCCCGAAAGGCCCGGGTCGGACTGGATCATGCGGGTAAGGATGCCTTCGGTCACCACCTCGATCCGGGTGGATTTCGACACTTTCGCCTCGCCCCGGATGCGGTAGCCGACGGTCTGGCCGACGGCTTCGCCCAGGGTCTCGGCCATGCGCTCGGCCGCGGCGCGGGCGGCAAGGCGGCGGGGTTCCAGCATCAGGAGGCGGCCCTTGATGGCGCCAGCTTCCAGCAGGGCAAGCGGCACCCGCGTGGTCTTGCCCGCGCCCGGCGGCGCCTGCAGCACCGCCCGCCCCGTGGCACGGAGCGCGGCGAGGAGGTCGGGCAGGGCGTCTTCGATGGGCAGGGTCTGGGCCATGGCGTGGTTATCGGGGATCGCGCGGGGCTTGGCCAGTGGCGGCGGGCGGGGCGCGCGCCCCCGGTTCGCTGGCCCCCCGTGCGGCCATCGCCCACTGGACATGCGCGCCGCGGAAAGGGAAAACGGCTGCAAGGGATTGAAAAAGGGCCGCGCATGGAGATCGAGGACATCGCCGAACGGGTTCTGGCCGGGGACCGCCGCGCGCTGGCCCGGGCGATCACCCTGGTGGAAAGTGCGCGCGCCGATCACCGCGCCCAGGCCACCGCGCTGATCGACCGTCTGGCGCGGGCGGGCCGCGAGGCGCTGCGCATCGGCCTGTCGGGCACCCCCGGCGTCGGCAAGTCGACCTTTATCGAGGCCTTCGGGCTGATGCTGACCGGTCAGGGGCTGAAGGTGGCGGTGCTGGCGGTCGATCCAAGCTCGGCCCGGTCCGGCGGCTCGATCCTGGGCGACAAGACCCGGATGGAACGCCTCAGCCGCGATCCGCGCGCCTTCATCCGCCCCTCGCCCAGTCAGGCGCAGATGGGCGGGGTTGCCCGCCGCTCACGCGAGGCGATCCTGTTGTGCGAGGCCGCAGGCTATGACGTCATCCTGATCGAGACGGTGGGGGTGGGCCAGTCCGAGACCATGGTGGCGGGCATGTCCGATCTTTTCGTGCTGCTGCTGGCGCCTGCGGGGGGCGACGAATTGCAGGGCGTGAAGCGCGGCATCATGGAGATGGCCGATCTGATTCTGGTGAACAAGGCGGATGGAGAGCTGAAATCCACCGCCGCGCGCACCCAGGCCGATTACGCGGGCGCGCTGCGGCTGTTGCGCAAGCGCCCGCAGGATCCCGAGGGCTACCCGAAGGCGATGCGCGTCTCGGCGATCGAGGAAACCGGCCTGGCGGAGGCCTGGGCCGCGATGACCGAACTGGCCGACTGGCGCCGGGCAAAGGGGCACTTTGCCACCAGCCGTGCCGAGCAGTCGCGCGGCTGGTTCGAGGAAGAGGTCCGCGCGGGCCTTCTGGCCGACCTGCGCCGCCCCGGACCCGCGCGCGAGGCGATGGCGCGGCTGGGCGCCGGCGTGCAGGCCGGCGACATGAGCGCGGTCGCCGCGGCGGGCGAGATGCTGCGGCTCCTGGGCCGGGGTTAGGGGCCGGGGTTAGCGACCGGGGGGTCAGCCGCCGAGAATCGTGACGCTGTCCTCGGGCGCCTCGGCGCGGTCTTCCATGCCGTAATCGCGGATCACCGAGGCGACTCGCAGCTTGTAATCGGCGAACACCCGGTCCCGCCCGGCGGCCTGGGCGCGGCGGTGTTCTTCTTCCTTGCGCCAGTTCATCACCGCCTCTTCGTCGCGCCAGAACGACAGCGACAGAAGCTTGCCCGGCGTGGTCAGGCTTTCGAATCGCTCGACCGAGATGAAGCCGTCCTGACGCTCCAGCACCGCCTTCAGCTTTGCCGCTATGGCCAGGTAATTGTCTCGCTGGTCGCTCTTGGGGGTGACTTCGAAAATGATTGCGATCATGGCGTCCTCCGTGTTGGCGGCATATTGCGGGGGTTCGCGCCCAGTGCCAAGGGGGCGCGAAGGGGATCTGGGGCGCCAAATTTCAGGGGATCGGCCGGGACGGCGTGTGAATCGCTTGACGCCCGGGGGGATTCCCCCTAAACGGCCCGGATGGAATTCGGCGCGCTGCCGTGGGCGGCGCCAATGGGTATCGAAAAGACTCGAAAAGACAAGGATCACGACGATGTCGCGCGTCTGCGAACTGAGCGGTAAGGGCCCGATGACGGGCAACAACGTCAGCCACGCCAAAAACAGGACCCGGCGGCGCTTTCTGCCGAACCTCAATGAGGTGACGCTGCAATCGGAAGCGCTGGGTCGCGCCTTCAAGCTGCGGATTGCAGCCTCGGCACTGCGCACGGTGGATCACCGTGGCGGGCTTGACGCTTTCCTCGCCAAGGCGAAGGATGAAGAGCTTTCGGTGAAGGCGCTGAAGATCAAAAAGGAAATCGCGAAGGTTCAGGCCCCGGCCTGACCCCTTCCGAGACCTGTTGTCCGGCCCTGCCTTCGGCGGGGCCGTTCGCATTTGTCGCGCAGGCGGGCGATTTTGTCGCCTTTACCCCGCATCCCCGGCGCCTAAGGTGCCCCCAGGTCCGGTTTCGCGAACGCCCGACCCAGCGAAAGGATGCATCATGGCCTTTGTGAAATCTTTGCTGTTGAGCTGCGCGGTCGTCGGGCTGGCGGGGGCAGTCCAGGCGGGCGGAATCGTGATCAAGGATCCCTATGCGCGGATTTCGACGCAGATGTCGAAATCCGGCGCGGCGTTCATGGAAATCGAGAATTCGGGCGACACGGCGGACCGGCTGATCGGTGTGCGCACCGATGCCGCCGCCGTGGCCGAACTGCACACCCATGAAGAGGGCGCCGGCGGCGTGATGCGGATGATCGAGGTGAAGGGCGGCATTCCGGTGCCCGCCCATGGCGTGGCGCTGCTGGCGCGGGGCGGCGATCATGTGATGCTGATGGGGCTGAAACATCCGCTGAAACAGGGCGATGTGGTGCATCTGACGCTGACGTTCCAGACGGCCGGCGCGGTGGCTGTCGATGTGCCGGTGGACAATACCCGCAAGGGCCCGATGGCGCCGATGAAGATGGGCGACTGACGGATTGGCCGGGGCCCGGGGCATCCCATCGCGCAGCCGTAGCCGTAGCCGCAGCCAACTGGCGACCGGCGCGATGGCGAAACCGGAGCAGGCCAGGGCGCGAACCTGACCGGGTCGTGCTCAGGCGCTGCGGCTTTTCCAAAGGTGCCGCCCGTACCAGACCGCGCCCGCCAGCAGCGCGATCAGCACCACGCCGTCCAGCGCATGCATCGCGCGGTGCAGCGCGGGGCTGTGGTTCCAGGCCTCGCCCAGCTTCAGCCCGACATAGGCCAGCGCAAAGCACCAGGGCCAGGAGCCGAGGAAAGTATAGAGCTGAAACCGCCCGAAGGGCATCCGCGCCATGCCCGCGGGCAGCGAGATGAAGGTGCGTACCACCGGCAGCAGCCGGGCGACGAAGACCGTCGCGCTGCCGTAGCGGGCGAAGTACTTTTCGGCCCGGTCCAGTTCGGCAGGGCTCAGCAGCACATAGCGCCCCCAGCGCTCGACCAGTGGCCGCCCGCCATAGGCGCCGGCAAGATAGGCCAGCGTCGAGCCGATATTGCAGCCGATCGCGCCCACCGTGGCGACCATCAGCAGCGAAAACTGCCCCGTCGACACCAGATAGCCCGCGAACGGCATGATGATTTCCGAGGGCAGCGGAATGCAGGCGGATTCGATTGCCATCAACAGCGCGATCCCGCCGTAGCCGAGCGAGCCGATGGCCCCGGTGATGAAGCCGGCCAGACCCGTCATCAAAGCTGCAGTCATTCGTGGCTCCTTCGCGCGCGGTTGGGGCGGCAAGATCCCACCAAGGCGCAGGTAACTCAAGCCGTCGCGTCATCACGGGGCCGCGGGTGCCACGCAGGCCCCCGCTGAAGGCCAATCACGGTGCTGCCGCGCCACTGCCATATGGCGGGACGCCGTGGTTCTTGCTATGGGACAGGGGCGGGGGCCACCCGGCGTCGATTTGGGGATATTGCACGAATGACCATGCTTGGAACATTTCTTAAGCCCATGCACCGCGAAGGGATCAAGTTCGTCGCGATCTTCGCCGCGGTGGCACTGGCGCTGTTCTTCGTCTGGACGCCGCTGGGCTGGATCGGGGTCGGGCTGACGGTGTGGTGCTATTACTTCTTTCGCGACCCCAAGCGCGCCACCCCCACGCGTGAGGGCCTGATCGTCAGCCCCGCCGATGGCGTCGTGTCATTGATCGAACCGGCCACCCCGCCGGCAGAGCTGGGCATGGGCCCCGAGCCGCTGACCCGGGTCAGCGTCTTCATGAACGTCTTCAACTGCCATGTGAATCGCAGCCCGATCGCTGGCCGCGTGGCGGCGGTCGCCTATCATCCGGGCACCTTCGTCAACGCCTCGCTCGACAAGGCCAGCGTGAACAACGAACGCAACAGCCTGTGCCTGGAACTGGACGACGGTCGCAAGATCGCCGTGGTGCAGATCGCCGGGCTGGTCGCACGCCGGATCGTGTGCTGGACCAAGCCGGGGCAAAGCCTGCTGACCGGCGAACGCTTTGGCCTGATTCGATTCGGATCGCGGCTGGATGTCTATCTGCCCGAGGGCGTCGCGCCGCTGGTGGCGCTGGGGCAGACCATGGTCGCGGGGGAAACCGTGCTGGCGGATCTGCGCACCGATGAACCCCGCCGCCAGGCCCGGGTGGGCTGAGCATGAACGAGCGCCGCAGCAAACGCCGGGTCGAGCTTCCGCTCACCTCCCTGTTGCCGAACCTGGTCACGGTGGCGGCGATCTGCGCGGGCCTGACGGCGATCCGCTTCTCGCTGCAGCACAATTACGTCGTCGCGGTGCAGCTGATCATCGTGGCGGCGGTGTTCGACGGGCTTGATGGGCGGTTGGCCCGGATGCTGAAAAGCGAAACCCCGCTGGGGGCCGAGCTTGATTCGCTGGCCGATTTCCTGAACTTCGGCGTGGCTCCGGGGATACTGCTCTATGTCTGGGCCTTCGCCGAGCTGCGCGATGAGGGCTGGGTCGCCGTGGTGATCTATGCGGTCTGCTGCGTACTGCGGCTGGCCCGGTTCAATGTCGACAGCAAGGCCGCCACGGAGGGCGCCGAGAAACGGTTCTTTACCGGCGTCCCGGCGCCGGCCGGGGCGTTCCTGGCCCTCTTGCCGATCTTCGCCTCCTTCACCTGGTCGCAGGTGCCGCTGCTGCCCGAACCGCTGATCGCAGTCTATATCGTGGCGGTCGGCCTGCTGATGATCAGCCGGGTTCCGACCTGGTCGCTGAAATCGCTGACCATCTACCGCGAGAACGCGCGGCTGTTCGTCGTCGGCTTCGTCGCCGTACTTGCGGCGCTGCTCAGCTTTCCATGGATTTCATTGACTGTGCTGGATTTCGCCTATTTCGCCGGGATGCTCTGGTCCTGGAGGGTTGCAAAATCGTTAAGCTGAGGTAAGGCTCCGAGCTATGGAATTACAGGCTGTCGAAAAATCCTACGCGCGTTGGGCGCCGATCTACGATAACACCTTCGGTGCGGTGACCCAACGTGGTCGCCGCCGCGCGGTGTCCTACATCAATTCCAAGGGCGGCAACGTGCTTGAGGTGGGCGTGGGAACCGGTCTGTCGCTGCCGAACTACGCCCCCGAGGTAGAGGTGACCGGCGTCGATTATTCCGAAGAGATGCTGGAAAAGGCGCGTGAAAAGGTCCGCGTCCGTGGGCTTGCGCAGGTCAAGGCCTTGCAGCAGATGGATGCGCGCGATCTGACCTTCTCAGAAGGCACTTTCGACGTTGTCGTCGCGATGCATATCATGTCCGTGGTGCCCGAACCCGAGCGGGTGCTGACGGAAATGGCAAGGGTCTGCAAACCTGGCGGGATCGTTCTGATCACCAACCATTTCGCCCGCGAAAGCGGCGTTTTGGCCGGGGTAGAGCGTCTGTTTGCGCCGCTGTCGAACCTGATCGGCTGGCATTCCGACTTTCCCGTCGCGACCGTGATGGGCGAGCCGTCGCTGACGCTGATGGAACGCCGGGCATATCCGCCGCTGCGGATGATGACCTTCCTCGCCTTCCAGAAGGCGGGCTGAACGCCGACGGGGGCCTTTGCGGTCCTCTCTCTGGCGCCCCTTTCCCCTTGTCGCCGCGCGACGTAGAAGGCGGCGATGGAATATGACGCGATCGTTCTGGGCGCCGGCGGCGCGGGGCTTCTGGCGGCGGCCACCGCGGGGCAGGCGGGGGCGCGCGTGCTGGTGCTGGACCATGCCGACAAGCCGGGCAAGAAGATCCTGATTTCCGGTGGCGGGCGGTGCAATTTCACCAATACCGGCGCCGCGCCCGAATACTACCTGTCGCAAAATCCGCATTTCGCCAAATCGGCGCTCAGCCGCTATACGCCCTGGGATTTCCTGGCGCTGGTCGAAGGTCACGGCATCGCCTGGCACGAAAAGACCCTGGGCCAGCTGTTTTGCGACGGCTCGGCGCGCCAGATCGTCGCCATGCTGGGCGATGAATGTGCTCGCGGCGGGGTCGAGATCCGGCTGTCGACCCCGATCGGCCAGATCGACCACGCTGACGGGCGGTTTTCTGTGGCCGGTGCTACCGCGCCGCAGTTGGTCATCGCCACCGGCGGCCCGTCGATCCCGAAGATGGGCGCCACCGGCATCGCCTATGACATCGCCCGGCGCTTTGGCTTGGATGTCGTGCAGCCGCGCCCGGCATTGGTGCCGCTGACGCTGGGCGAGCCAGATCAGGCATTTCGCGACATCTCCGGCGTCGCCTGTCCGGTCACGGCACAGGTCGAGACCGGCATCGGTTCTGCCAGGTTCGCCGAAGCCGCGCTTTTCACCCATCGCGGGCTGTCGGGTCCGGCGATCCTGCAGGTCTCGTCCTATTGGACGCCGGGCGCGGCGGTGGTGCTGACGCTGCTGGAAAATGCCGCCGAACGGCTGCGCGACGCGCGCCGGCGGATGCCGCGGGCCCACCTCAAGGCGGCGCTGGCCGAACATCTGCCGAACCGTCTGGCCGAGGTTCTGGCGCAGCGCATCGGACTTGCCCGCGAATTGGGCAACACCCCGGATGCCGAACTGGACCAGATCGCGGAGACCCTGACGCGCCTGACCTTCCACCCCACCGGCACCGAAGGCTACGCCAAGGCCGAGGTCACCGCTGGCGGGATTTCGACGGCCGATCTGTCCTCACGCACGATGCAGGCCGTGCGGCTTCCCGGGCTCTATGCCATCGGCGAGGCGGTGGATGTCACCGGCTGGTTGGGCGGCTACAATTTCCAATGGGCCTGGGCCTCGGCGGTGGCTGCCGGGCAGGCGATCGCGGCGCGGCGCGGTTAAAGGGGCGCGCCTAGTCCACCGGCGCCCAGAGCACGTCTTCGAGACGCGGCGCGGCGGTGGCCAGCATCACCAGACGGTCGAAACCCAGCGCAATGCCGCAGGACTCGGCCATCACCGCCAGCGCTGCCAGGAAGTCTTCGTCGATCGGGTAGCGCTCGCCGTAGATGCGGGCCTTTTCGTTCATCTCGGCCTCGAATCGGCGGCGCTGTTCGGCGGCGTCGGTCAACTCGCCAAAACCATTGGCCAGCTCGACCCCGCAGGCATAGGCCTCGAATCGCTCGGCCTCGCGCGGGTCATCGGTGCAGGCGCGCGCCAGCGCCGCCTCGACCGCCGGGTAGCGATCCAGCATGGTCAGCCGGCCAAGGCCCAGCTGCGGCTCGACCCGCTCGGACAGCAGGCGAGAGAAGATGTCGGACCAGGTGTCATCGGGCGCCGTGCGCACCCCGACCGCCGCCGCCTGCGCCGCCAGCGCCGGGGCGTCGGCCTGGGGACCGGGGCCCAGCGTCGCCAGCAGGTCGATGCCGGCGTGACGGGCGAAGGCCTCGGCGACGGACAGCCGCTCGACCGGCGCGAAAGGGTCGCAATGATGATCGCCGAAGCGCAGCACCGCGCTGCCAGCGGCCAGACAGGCGCGGCGCGCCATTTCAGCCACGTCGTCCATCAGAACGGTGTAATCTTCGGCCGCGCGGTACCATTCGAGCAGGGTGAATTCCGGGCTGTGGCGCACGCCCCGTTCGCGGTTGCGCCAGACATGGGCGAAGGAAAAGATCCGCCGCTCGCCCGCCGCCAGCAGCTTCTTCATCGCGAATTCCGGCGAGGTGTGCAGATACATCCGCCGCGAGGCGCCGTCATTGCCGATCAGATCGGTGGCGAAGGCATGCAGATGGGCCTCATTCCCCGGGCTGGTGACCAGCGCGGGGGGATCGACCTCGATGAAATCGGCCTCGGCCAGGAAACCCCGGATCGCGGCCTGGGCGCGGTTGCGCGCCAGCAGCACCGGGCGGCGGTCGGCGTGGCGCGAAGGGCTCCACCATGGGGTCTCGGTCATTGCCTGCACCTCTTGACTGGAAATTCCCGCCCAACTCGGCTAGGGCCGGGTCCAGACAGGCGCATATGCCGCGCTGCGAGCATCGACAAGGATCCTTTGATGAAAGTCATCGCCTCTTCCCTGCGCAAGGGCAACGTTGTGGAAATGAACGGCAAGCTCTACGTCGTTCTCAAGGCCGAGAACTTCCACCCCGGCAAGGGCACGCCCACCACCTCGGTCGACATGCGCGGCATCGGCGACGGTGTGAAGACCACCGAGCGCTGGAAGACCACCGAACAGGTCGAGCGCGCCAATGTCGATGAGCGTACCTGGGATTTCCTCTATGACGACGCCGAGGGCTTCCACTTCATGAACCCCGAGACCTACGATCAGGTCGCCGCCACCCCCGAGGTCGTGGGCGATTCCGCGCCCTATCTGGAGCCGGGCATGAAGGTGACGCTGCAAACCTTTGAGGGACGCCCGATCTCGGTCGAACTGCCGCAGAAAATCCCCGTCGAGATCACCGAGACCGAGCCGGTGGTGAAGGGGCAGACGGCCTCGTCCAGCTACAAGCCGGCGATGACGAATATCGGCGTGCGGGTGATGGTGCCGCCGCATATCGACGTGGGCACGAGGGTGGTGATCAACACCACCGACAACAGCTATGTCGAGCGCGCCAAGGACTAGATTTCGCGCGCCGGCTCATCCAGCGGGCTGCCCTCGATCGTCAGACGAAGCCCCGCGATGATCCGCGACCCGTCCTCTCGGCGCAGTTCGGCGTACCAGTCTTCGGTGGCCGCCGGGTCCTTGGCATGGGTGATGTCGCAGCGTCGGCGCGCGCGTTGCACCAGTGCTGCGGTGCGCGGGGCGCGGCGGTCGCGGTAGCGCGTAAGCGCGGCCCCGGGCTGGTCGGGCCGGTCGCGCAATTCCATCTGCAAGACGACCGCATCCTCCATCGCCATGCAGCCGCCCTGGCCGAGGTCGGGCGTGGTGTTGTGGGCGGCATCGCCCAGCAGGGCGACCCGGCCGCGCACCCAGTCATCGAACGGGTCGATATCGCGGATCTCCACCCGGTTGGTGCGCGCAGGATCGATGCGGTCGATCAACGCCTGGACCGGCGGCGCCCAGCCGGCGAAATGCGCCTTCAGATCGTCGCGAAGGCTTTCGCGTCCCGGGGCCGGACCCGGCGGCAGCGGCACGTCGAAGAAGAAGTAGAACCGCCCCCCCGCGACCGGCATCAGCGAGGCGCGCTTGCCCTCGGCCACGAAGGTCGTCCATTGATCGGCGGGGGCGATCGCCGGGTCGGCCTCGATCAGCCCGTTCCAGTTGACATAGCCGGCATAGCGCCGGGGCAGGTTGCGGCCCAGCACATGGGCGCGCACCGCCGAATGCGCCCCGTCCGCGCCGATCAGCAGATCGCCCCGCGCCTCGGACCCGTCGGCGAAGCGCGCGGTGACGACCGCGTCGGTCTGCTCGATCGCGACCAGCTCTTGCCCCAGATGCAGGTGCTCCGGGCCGAATTCACGCATCAGCATCGCCTGCAGTTCCGCCCGCGCGACGGGATAGGCCCGATGACCGGCGCGGTCGTAAAGCGCGGTCAGGCCGAAGCCGGTCATCTGCGTGCCGTCATGGCCGTCAAGATAGGCCATCCGGTCCATGCGCCCGCCAAGGGCGGCGACCTGGGGGCCAAGGCCCAGATGGGCCAGGCATTGCACGCCATTCGACCAGAGCGACAGCGCAGCACCTACCGGGCGGATTTCGCGGACTTTTTCGAAGATTTCGACATCATGCCCGATCTGGCGCAATGAAATTCCCGCGCAAAGCCCGCCCATTCCCGCGCCGACGACGATGATCTTCACCTTGTGTCCTTTTCATCAGGTCCTGCGCAATTGCCAGCACGGCTTGCGGCGTCGATTCAAGAAAAGTGAATTCACGGGCAGAACACGTTTTTCTGAATTGCGCCAGATGCCCGGGATTGCGGCGAATTGGTCGATATCCGGGCGGTCGTTTGAAACGACGCCGCATGCGGAATTTGCGCGCGGGGTCTGTTGTCCATGTCCGCATTTTCAATCGGTCGCGGCGAAGACGGCAAGCGCCCCGCCGCGACGGCGTTGTGTGTCAGATATAGACGTGCCAGCCAAGCGAGAGGTTCAGCACGATGCCGTAGGTCAGGTACATCAGCAGCACCCCGGTCAGGATGTGCGCCAGCCCCAGCGCCTTCTTGCTGAACGGCGTGAACAGGTCGAAGCAGTAGAAGAATTCGAAGAAGTAGACCGCCATCAGGCCGAAGAAGAGCCAGGCCACCGGGATATCGCCGGCCGAGGCAAAGACGATCAGCCCAAGCAGAGAGACCAGAAAAAAGGCTATACACATGAAACCGTTAGGAACGATCGAGCCGCCCCGAAGCCGACTGAGGCCCATCGCCAGCCAGTGAATGCCGAAGACCGTGGTCTCGATCCCGGCGGCGTAGAGCGGTGTCGAGTGGGCGCCGACGCCGAAGACGTTGAACCAGCTCAGGCCGATCAGAATGTAGGTGCCGCACAGGAATTGCAGCACGCCGGGCATGAAGAAGCCCCACCAGGCGTTGCTGATCTCGGTCTGCTCGGTTTTGGCGGGGAAGTTCAGCAGTTCTTGCGGGCCGAAGATCAGATAGCCGGTGCCGAGGCCGAAAAAGGCCAGCCCGAGCGGCACATAGGCGGATTGCGCAAGTGCGAATTCCGTTGGTGACATGAATATTTCCCTCCCGTTTCATGACATCGTGAAAGGCGGGGTTTTCGGCATGACTTCAGAGCGCGCGAAAACCGCCCGTTTGTGGATCTGGGCCGTTTCCTCGCCGGCCTTGTGTTGCTGAATTAGAGGCCTGAAGCGGCCCCTATATCGTTTCCTACCCTGAGCGGCGCGATAGGGCTGCCGCTTCTGGAACGGTAGGAGACCGGCATTGCGATGGAAAGCCTGCATCGCCCTTATTTGAGCATCCTGATGGAGCCGTGAATTCAAGTGAGCGACTTTGGGCTGATTTTGCATTCCGCCGCTTCGAGGGGCGAATAGCAACGCGATCCCAGGTCCGGCGGGCGAAATCGCCGGTGCCGCGCGATCGGCGCGTGAATTTTCGGTCCCGAAACTGTGCATCCGGCGTGGCGGCTGCCCAAGATTTCCGCAGGCACCTGCGGCGGCGGTGGGTCCGGGCGAAAAAACTGCCTGCTCCGCGGATGTCGCGACAATCTGCGAATTGGCCATGCCGCGGGGACAGAATGCGTACCGGGAACGATCTTGAACTTTTTCGTCTGACGAAACGCTACGGCGACACCGTTGCGGTGCGGGACCTCAACCACCTGATCGCGGCGGGCACCTATGTGTGTCTGCTCGGGCCGTCGGGCTGCGGGAAATCCTCGACCCTGCGGATGATCGCGGGGCATGAAAGCGTGACCGAAGGCGCGATCCTGCTGGACGGGACGGATATCTCGCACTTGCCGCCGGCCAGCCGTGGCACGGCGATGATGTTCCAGAACTACGCGCTGTTTCCGCATCTGACGGTGCGCGACAACGTGGCGTTTTCGCTGAAGATGAAGGGCGTGGCCAAGGCCGAACGCCATGCCCGCGCCGATGATCTGCTGGAACTGGTCGACATGTCGGCCTTCGCCGCGCGGCGCCCCGATCAGCTGTCGGGCGGGCAGCAGCAGCGCGTGGCGCTGGCCCGCGCGCTGATCACCCAACCCAAGGTGCTGCTGCTGGACGAGCCGCTTTCGGCGCTCGACCCGTTCCTGCGCATCCGCATGCGGGTAGAGCTGAAGCGCCTTCAGCGGGAGCTGGGCATCACCTTCATCCACGTCACCCACGGCCAGGACGAGGCGCTGGCGCTGGCCGACGAGGTGATCGTGATGAACAACGCCGTGATCGAGCAATCCGGCCCCCCGCGCGAGCTGTTCAACATGCCGCGCACCGAATTCGTCGCCCGCTTCCTTGGCGGCCACAACGTGATCCGGCGCGACGGACGCAGCATTGCCGTGCGCAGCGACCGGATGGTTCTGACGCGCGGCGCGGGTGCCGCAATCGAGGGCGCGGTCTTCGGCATCGAATATCAGGGCGCGACGGTGCAGCTGGTCCTCAAGACCGGGGGCGCGGAAGAGCTGTCCGTCGTGCTGACAGAGCGCGACTTCTTCAGCCAGCCCCTGCAGGTCGGCGACACCGCAAGCGTCGCCTGGTCCGAGGCGGATGTGCATGCGCTGGAGGCCTGACCCCCAATCACCCCGGAATCACAACTCAAAACAGACGGCCAAGAATGGACGCTGCCAACAGAGGAGATTGAACATGAGCTATCGTCTGAACGGAAACTCGGTTGACCGACGGACCTTTCTGAAAGGCAGCGCGGCCGCGGGCGGCGCGTTGTTGGGGGCGCAGGTGCTGGGCGCGCCCGCGGTGCTGGCCGCCGACGGCATGACCCTGCGCTATCTGGGCACCGCGGTGAACCAGTCCGCCGACATCGCCAAGAAGTGCAAGGAAGACACCGGCATCACCATTGAATATATCCCGGTCACCACCGACGAGGTGGCCAAGCGCATCATCACCCAGCCGAACTCGTTCGACATGGTCGACAGCGAATATTTCTCGCTGCCGAACCTGATCCCCTCGGGCAACCTGGTCGGGATGGACGCGAAGAAGATCAAATATGCCGACAAGCTGGCGACGGTGCTGACCAAGGGCATGGTCGACGGCAAGATGGTCGGCATGCAGGGCACCGCGCCGGCCAAGGTGTTCTATCTGGAAGGCGAGCATTCGGCCAAGTTCGCCAAGGAACAGACCGAATGGATCACCCTGATCCCGACCACCTATAACGCCGACACGCTGGGCATGCGGCCCGATCTGATCGGCCATGAGGTGAAGCATTGGAAGGCGCTGCTGGATCCCGAATTCAAGGGCCGGACCGCGCTGATCAACGTGCCCTCGATCGGCATCATGGATGCGGCGATGGCGATCGAATCCGCCGGGTTGATGACATACGGCGACAAGGGCAACCAGACCAAGGCCGAGATCGACTTCACCATCGACACCCTGATCAAGGCCAAGAAGGCCGGCCAGTTCCGCGCCTTCTGGACCGATTTCAACGAAAGCGTCAACCTGATGGCCTCGGGCGAGGTGGTGCTGCAATCCATGTGGTCGCCAGCGGTCACCGCGGTGCGTTCGAAGGGCATCAAATGCGCCTATCCGGGCCTGGCGGAAGGCTATCGCGGCTGGGCCTCGGGCTTCGGCATTCCGAAGACCACGCGCGGCAAGAAGATCGACGCGGCCTATGAATTCGTCAACTGGTTCCTGTCGGGCTGGGCAGGGGCCTTTCTGAACCGGCAGGGCTATTACTCGGCCGTGCCGGAAACCGCGGAGGAATTCATGAAGCCTTATGAGTGGGATTTCTGGATGGAAGGAAAGCCCGCCGCGCAGGATATCCACGCCCCCGACGGCACGCTGATCGAGAAGGCCGGCGCAATGCGCGACGGCGGGTCCTATGCGGCGCGCATGGGCCATGTGGCGTGCTGGAACTCGGTCATGGAGCAGAACGAGTACATGGTGCGCAAGTGGAACCAGTTCATCGCGGCCTGAGGCGGCGCTGATGTGACCGGGCCGCTCTGCCCTTCGCGGGGCGGCCCCCTACTTCGGGATCGGCAATGGGATCGAAATCAAACAAGACCCCCTATTGGCAGGCGGCGCCGATGGCGGCGGTCTTCACCCTGTTCTTCGCGGTTCCGCTGGCGGTGATCGTGATCGTCAGTTTCTGGCAATACAACCAGTACTCGATCACCCCGGCCTTCATCTTCAGCAATTACACCGACATCTTTAGCGGCTGCATCCGGCAGTTGCCGGACCTGTGCACCACCTTCGCCACCTATCTGCAGACGCTGATCTTCTGCGCCGAGGTCTGGGCGCTGACGTTGGTGATCGGCTTCGCGCTGGCCTATTTCCTGGTGTTCGAGGTCCGCACCCCCACGATGCAGGTGGTGCTGGCGCTGATCTGCACCATCCCGTTCTGGACCTCGAACGTGATCCGGATGATTTCCTGGATCCCGCTTCTGGGCCGCAACGGGCTGATCAATCAGGGGCTGCTGGCGCTGGGGGTCACCGACCATCCGGTCGAATGGCTGCTTTATTCCCATTTCTCGGTGCTGCTGGCCTTCGTGCATCTGAACACCGTCTTCATGATCATCCCAATCCTCAATTCCATGGCCCGGATCGACCGCTCGCTGATCGAGGCGGCGCGGGACGGCGGCGCCTCGGGCTGGCAGACGCTGTGGAACGTGCTGATCCCGCTGTCGAAGCCCGGCATCGCCATCGGCTCGATCTTCGTCATCACCGTGGTGATGGGCGATTACATCACCATCGGCATCATGGGCGGGCAGCAGATCGCCTCGGTCGGCAAGGTGATCCAGGTGCAGACCAACTTCCTGCAATTCCCGCTGGCGGCGGCGAATGCGGTGGTGCTGCTGGCGACCGTGCTGGTGCTGATCCTCGGCCTCACCCGGCTGGTCGACATCCGCAAGGAGCTATGAGCCATGACGGAGCGCCGCTCACTTGCCTTCTACCTTCTCGCGATCTTCTTCGCCCTGTTCGTGGTCTTCCTTTACGGGCCGACCCTCACCATCCTGGTGCTGTCTTTCCAGGGGCCGCAGGGCGGGCTGACCTTTCCGATGCGCGGGGTATCGCTGCACTGGTTCCGGCAGCTTTTCCACGGCATCGGCGTCGTCGACATCGGCGGGGCGCTGTGGAATTCGCTGCAACTCGGCGTCACGGTGATGATCCTCACGGTGGTCGCCTCGGTCATGGCCGGGTTGGCGTTCCGGCGCCGGTTCTTCGGTGCGACGCTGTTGTTCTACACCGCCATCGCCAGCCTGATCGTGCCCTCGATCGTCGTGTCGCTGGGCATCGCGCTGGAGTTCCGGATTGCCGACGACGGGGTCAAGGCCTTCGGCGATGCCTTCCATATTGAATGGATCTGGAACAATTTCACCACGCTGATGGGGCTGTTCACCTCGGGCCTCGGCGCGCATCTTAGCTGGACCTTCCCCTTCGGCCTGTTGATCATGTTTGCGGTCTTCAACCGCTTCAACCCGGCCTATGAGGAGGCCGCGCGCGACCTCGGCGCCACGCCCTGGCAGACTTTCCGCCATGTCGTGCTGCCGATCATCGCGCCGGCGATCGCGGGGGTGGCGCTGTTCGGCTTTACCCTGTCCTGGGACGAAATCGCGCGCTCCAGCCAGGCGATGGGCGCCGACAGCACGCTGCCGATCACGCTGCGGGCGCTGACCACCACCGTCACCACCCCGGCGATCTACGCGCTGGGCACGGTGACGACGGCGGTGTCCTTCACGGTGATCGGCGCGGTGCTGGCGATCGTGACCATGGTGCAGCGCCGCCGCCGCAGGCTGGGGTCGGACGCGGGCAAGGGCGTGTGAGGCGGCAGATGACGCGGCTGACCTTCATCAACCCCAACGCCACCGAGGCGATGACCGACAATATCGTGGCCGCCGCCCGCGCCGCGCTGCCGGGGGCCGAGATCACCGGCCTGACCAACACCGACGGCCCCGCCGCGATCCAGGGCGCGGCGGATGGCGAGGCCGCAATCCCGGGCCTGCTGGCGCGCATCCCCGAAGCCCGTGCGCGGGGCGCCGAGGCCATCGTCATCGCCTGTTTCGACGACACCGGCCTGACGGACGCACAGGCGCTCGCCGGCTGCCCGGTGCTGGGGATCGGACAGGCCTCTTACCTGATGGCGGCGGCGCTGGGGGTGCGGTTCTCGGTCGTCACTTCCACCGCCGCCTCGATCCCCGTCATCGCGGGCAACATCCGGGCGCAGGGTTTCGGCGGGATCTGCGCCTCGGTTCGCGCCAGCGGTCTGGGCGTTCTGGAGATCGACGAAGGCCGCGAGGCCGTCCGCGCCCGCCTGGCGGACGAGATCGCCCTTGCTCGCGATCAGGACGGCGCCGCGGCGGTGGTGCTGGGCTGCGCCGGCATGGCCGCGCTCGCCCCCGATCTGAGCGCGCGCACCGCGGTACGGCTGATCGACGGCGTCGCGGCCGCCGCGCATCTGGCCCGCGCCGCCATCGACTTCACCACCCGCGAAAGGGAACAGCCATGACCGACACGTCCGATCCGGTCGCCGAGGCGAAGGAGATCGTCGAGACCTATCTGCACCTTTCCATGGTGCCCGACCCCGAGGCCGCCGCGCGCCATGTCGCGCCGGGATTTCGGATGATCTTCACCGGCGGGCGGCGCTTTACCTCGCCCGCCGACAGTGCCGCCTTCAACGCCAGGCGCTACAAATGGGTGAAGAAACGTTTCCTGCGCACCGACGCCGCGAGCGACCCCGAAACCGGCGAGGTCCGGGTCTACAACACCGGCTACCTTTACGGCGAATGGCCCGACGGCACCCGGTTCGAGACCAACCGCTATATCGACATCTTCACCCTTCGCGACGGGCTGATCACCGAGACGCAGGTCTGGAACGACAGCGCCGAGATCCTGCTTGACCGCCACGCCCTTTCCGAGGCCCCACTATGACCCTGCCCACCCACGGACGCTACGATTACAGCCCGATCACAGCGCGGCCCGATTACAGCTGGCCCGGCGGCAAGCGCCTTGCGGTCTATTTCGGGCTGAACCTTGAACATTTCGCCTTTGGCGAGGGGCTGGGCGCCGAACTCGCCCCGGGCGGGCCGCAGCCGGACGTGCTGAACTACGCCTGGCGCGACTGGGGCAACCGCGTCGGCGCCTGGCGGATGCTGCACTTGTTCGAAGACTTTGACCTGCCCGTCACCTTGCTGGCCAACAGCGCGATGTATGATTACGCGCCCGAGTTGATGGCCGCCTTCCGCGCCCGCGGTGATGAGGTCGCGGGCCATGGCCGCACCAATTCCGAACGACAAAGCACCCTGCCCGAGGTCGAGGAACGCGCCCTGATCGCAGAGGCGACCGCGATCCTGCGCGCCGCCGAAGGCACGCCGCCCGAGGGCTGGCTGAGCCCCTGGATCGCGGAAAGCCGGGTCACGCCGGACCTGCTGGCCGAGGCCGGCTATCGCTACACCCTGAACTGGTGCATGGACGATCAGCCGGTATGGATGCGCACCCGTTCGGGGCGGATCCTGTCGATCCCTTATCCGCAGGAGCTGAACGATATCCCCGCCATTGCCGCACGCCGCGGCTCGGCCCAGGATTTCGCGACCATGATCACCGACAGTTTCGACGAGATGCTGGACCAGTCGCAGGCTCAGCCGCTGGTCATGGGGATCGCGCTGCATCCCTATATCCTGGGTCAGCCATTCCGGCTGCGCCGCTTTCGCGCGGCGCTGGCCCATATGCTGGAACGTCGGGGCGAGGTCTGGTTCACCCAGGCGCGCGCGATCAGCCGCTTCTGTCATGACCACCCCGACCTTGTTCCGAGCTGAGGCCCGATTGCACGGGACGAAGGCCCTGAAGCAATTGTCTTTTGCCAAGCCCGGCCTCCCTGAGCTAATACTCGGCGCGGGCTGCGGCCCCATGCAGACCGAAAGGCAGGCGATCCCATGACCTCTGAGGCCTCTCATGTCTTCGAGTTCGAAAACCTGACGCTTCAGCGCGGCTTCACGCTGCCGCGCGCGCAGATCACCTACAAGACCTATGGGCGACTGGCGGCGGACAAGTCGAACGTCATCCTCTACCCGACCTCCTACGGTGCCCAGCATACGGATACCGAGTGGCTGATCGGACCGGGGCGGGTGCTGGACCCGAACGAGTGGTTCATCGTGATCCCGAACATGTTCGGCAACGGGCTGTCGAGTTCGCCCTCGAACCTGGCGGTGCCCTTCGGCCCCGACCGCTGCCCGACCTTCACCCATTGGGACAACGTCCACGCCCAGGCCCGGATGCTAGAGGCCGCCTTCGGCGTCACCCATCTGGCGATGGCCTATGGCTGGTCGATGGGTGCGCAGCAGGCGCTGCACTGGGGCGCGATCTTCCCCGACCGGGTGGCGCGGATCTGCGCGGTCTGCGGCTCGGCCCGGACCTCGATCCACAACAAGGTGTTTCTGGAGGGCGTGCGCGCCACACTGACCGGCGATCCCGCCTGGCGCGGGGATCATTTCGCCGCCCATCCAGTGCGCGGCCTGCGCGCGATGGGGCGGGTCTATGCCGGCTGGGCCATGTCGCAGGCCTTCTACCGCGAGCGTTTGTACGAACAGGCGGGGTTTTCCTCGCTAGAGGATTTCCTGGTGCGCTCGTGGGAGGCCAACTTCCTGCGCCGCGACGCCCATGACCTGCTTGCCGCCCTGGAAACCTGGATGGTCTCGGACATCTCCGACAATGCGATCTACAACGGTGATCTGGCGGCGGCGCTGGGCGCGATCACCGCGCGGGCGATCATCATGCCTTCGCGCACCGATCTCTATTTCACCCCCGAAGACAGCGAGATCGAGACCGCGATGATGCCCAACGCCGAACTCCGCCCGATCGAATCGATCTGGGGGCATCGGGCCGGAAATCCGGTCTTCAACGCGGAGGATGAGATTACCTTGCGTCAGGCGGTGTCGGATCTGTTAAGTAGATGATAACGTGACCACCCAAATCGAGCTGCAAAGAAGTCCGCCGCACAAATCAGCGTGAATGGACCTTAACGCCAAAACAGGCCATTCGTCGTTTCGCATTCGAATCGCAGGGAGGGGACAGACGACAATGAAGATCCTCACGGTCGATGACGACCCGTTTTTTCTGGAAGTTCTCGAGGCAATGCTCGATTCCGGTGGGTTCAAGGACGTGACGTCGGCCGTCTCGGCGCAGCAGGCTGCACAGATAATCTCAGGCGCCGCGCAGCCTTTCGATTGTGCGTTCATCGATATGCGCATGCCTGAGATCGAGGGCGACTACCTTTGCCGGTGGCTGCGGCGTTTGCCGGAGTATCACGACGCGAGCATCGTGATGCTGACCGCCAGCGGGAAGAAGGAAGATGTGCAGCGGGCGTTCATGTCCGGCGCATCCGATTACATCACCAAGCCCGTGGATGCCACCGAACTGCTGTCGCGGACGCGGCAAATCGCGCTGACAGGTGGTGCATCGACAGCCGGGGCGGGCGCGATGGCGGACAGATCCGGCGTGGCAGAGCAGCGGGAGCAGAACTATTTCGATCCGGTCCAGATCGAGGGTGTGAAGCGCTCGGTGAAGCTCGACGCGTTGGCGAATTATGTGGCGCAATTGTCTCGTTCCAGCGAGAACAAGCTTTCGGTGGTGACCTTTCACATGCGCGAAGGCGCCGAATTGCATCGGCGGTGTACGCCTGAGGAATTCACCCGGGTGCTTGCTGCGGCCGCGCGGGCGATTCTGGCGCATGCCCAGCTGCCGCATCCCTTCATCGCCTATTGCGGGTCTGGTGTCTTCCTCATCGTATCGGACACCGCCGCCATGAGCCCGGATCAGCGCGAGGCGATCGAAGCCGCGATCAACGACGAGCTTCGCGCCAAGGGGCTGACGGATGGTGCTGGCCGTGCCATCAAGGTTACCGTCGCGATGATGGAGTCGCACCGCCTTGGTGGCCGGACCGAACAACAGAATGTGACGGCGATGTACCGGGCGATCGAGAACGCCGAGCACGAGACCCTCAGCATCCGGCTTGGGCTATTGAGTACCTGAGCACCGGCGCGCGCCCCGGTCGGGACGCGGGGCCCGGGCCCCGCGCATATCAAACAGGCAGTCACGCCTCATTGAACGCGCCGTTTACGCCCCCATCCTTGAAAACCGCTCTGCCGCAGGTTTTCGTATCAAACTCTGCCGAAATCGGTGGAGAACTACGATTATCCAGGGTTTTCCACAGATATTTTCGGAAATAGAGCTTTACAGAACCCCTTCACGCATACACCATATATAGTAAGGACGGATGCAAACATACGCCGCTCCTTGTAGGGTACCCATGGTTTTGTTGGGTCTCCCCTGCCTGGGGATAAAATTCGAGAGGCCGGGCCATGTCAGTTTTAGAAGAATTCGTGAACAATGACGAACTCCACCCGATCGACATCGTCGAAACGCTTGCCGAATACCGTGACTGGGACTTCGACCGCATTACCGACGACCAGATCACCATGCAGGTCGAAGGCCAGTGGCGCAGTTACTCGATCACCCTGGCCTGGTCGGCAATTGACGAGACGCTGCGCCTGATCTGCACCTTCGAGATGGATCCGCCCGAGGGGCGCATGCCCGAGATCTACGAAACCCTCAACCGTATCAACGATACCTGCTGGGCCGGCGCCTTCACCTTCTGGGAAGAGCAGCGGCTGATGGTCTGGCGCTATGGTCTGGTGCTGACGGGTGGCCAGATCGCCAGCCCCGAACAGATCGACCGGCTGATCGCCGTTGCCGTTCGCACGTCTGAACGCTTCTACCCGGCCTTCCAGCTTGTTGCCTGGGCCGACCGCGCGCCCGCCGATGCCATGCAGGTCGCCATCGCCGAGGCTTACGGGCACGCCTGAACACCGAAAATTCGCAGACGGTCAGACCTGCCCGCCTTTCGAGGCGGGCGTTTTTTTGGCAGGGCGGGCCACCAACGCGCGCCCTGCGATCAAGACCGACTTACCCGTGCCCGAAGACATCTCCATTCTAGGGCCCGCCCGCGCACCGCACTTTTTGCGCCGCACCTCTTCCGCCTTTCGCCGATGCGCTCTAGTCTCCGCGCCGCAACGGAGGACGGGATGAGCGGACTGGAACAGGTGGCGGCGCGCGGGCTGGTATTGCTGGGCTGCGGCAAGATGGGCTCGGCGATGCTGGCGGGCTGGCTGAAACGCGGGCTGGCGCCGGGCGCGGTCTGGGTGACCGACCCGCATCCGTCAGAATGGGTGCAGGGGCTGGCAAAGCAGGGGCTGCATCTGAACGCCGCGCTGCCCGCGGATCCGGCGATCGTGCTGATCGCGGTCAAGCCGCAGATGATGGAGGCCGCGCTGCCCGCGCTTACCGCCCTCGGCGGCGGCGGTACGCTGTTCCTGTCGGTCGCGGCCGGCACCACGATCGCACAGTACGAAGCCGTCTTCGGCGCCGCCACCCCGGTGATCCGCGCCATGCCCAACACCCCCGCCGCGATCGGCCGCGGCATCACCGCGCTGACCGGCAATGCCCATGCCTCGGCCGACGCCATGGACCTGGCCGAGACGCTGCTTTCCGCCGTGGGCCAGACCGTGCGGCTGGAAGGTGAGCATCAGATGGATGCGGTCACCGCCGTCTCGGGCTCTGGTCCCGCCTATGTGTTTCATCTGATCGAGACGCTGGCCGCGGCCGGTGTCGCCGAAGGCCTGCCGCCGGATCTGGCGATGACGCTGGCCCGTGCCACCGTCGCGGGCGCCGGCGCGCTGGCGATGGAGGCGGCGGAAGATCCCGCGCAACTGCGCGTCAACGTGACCTCTCCGGGCGGTACGACCGCGGCGGCGTTGGCGGTGTTGATGGATGAGGCAACCGGTTTCCCGCCGCTTCTGAAACGGGCGGTGAAGGCGGCGGCGGATCGCGGGCGGGAGCTGGGCAAATGACGATCTCCTTCGACGATTTCCAGAAGGTGGACATCCGCGTTGGCCGCATCGTGCAGGCCGAACCCTTCCCCGAGGCGCGCAAGCCGGCGATCAAGCTGTGGGTCGATCTGGGGCCGGAGCTGGGCATCAAGAAAAGCTCGGCCCAGATCACCCGGCATTACACGCCGGAGGCGCTGATCGGCCGTCAGGTGCTGGCGGTGGTCAACTTCCCCCCGCGCCAGATCGGCCCGGTGATGTCCGAGGTTCTGGTGCTGGGCGTGCCCGATTCCGACAATGAGGTGGTGCTGCTGGCGCCGGATCAGGACGTGCCGCTGGGCGGGAGGCTTTATTGATGAAACTGCTGATCACCCGCCGCCTGCCCGATCCGGTGCTCGACGCCCTGCCGCCCGAGTTCGACGTCACCCTGCGCGACGACACCCGCCCCCTCAGCCGCGACGAGATCCACGCGGCGCTGCGCGATTACGATTGCGTCCTACCGACGCTGGGCGACGCTTTTGACGCCGCCGCCTTCGCCGCGGTGAAGGCGCCGCGCGCCAAGCTGCTGGCGAATTTCGGCGTGGGCTACAACCATATCGACGTGGCTGCGGCGAAGGCCGCTGGCATTGCCGTGACCAACACGCCCGGCGCCGTGACCGATGCCACCGCTGACATCGCCATGACCCTGATGCTGATGTCCGCCCGCCGCGCGGCCGAGGGCGACCGGCTGGTCCGTGCGGGCCGCTGGCGGGGCTGGTACCCGACCGAGATGCTGGGCGTGCACATCACCGGCAAGACCCTGGGCATCGTCGGGATGGGCCGCATCGGCCAGGCGATCGCAAAGCGTGCGCACCACGGCTTTGGCATGGGCGTGGTGTTCTTCAACCGTTCGCAGGTGACCGATCCGGGCGTGCCCGCGCGCCAGCTTGCCACCCTGGCCGAGGTGATGGCCGTCGCCGATGTCGTGGTGATCGCGGTGCCCGGGGGCGCGGGCACACGCCACCTGATCGACGCTGCCGCGCTTTTGGCAATGAAGCCCACGGCGCATCTGGTCAACATCTCCCGTGGCGACGTGATCGACGAACAGGCGCTGATCGCGGCCCTGCAATCGGGGAAGATCGCCGGCGCGGGCCTCGACGTCTATGAGCATGAGCCCGACGTGCCGCAGGCGCTGCGCGATCTTGACTGCGTGACGTTGCTTCCGCATCTGGGCACCGCCGCGCTGGAGGTCCGCACCGCGATGGGGATGCTCGCGGTGGAGAACCTTAAAGCCTTTGCTCGGGGGGCGCCTCTTTCGACGCCCGTCTGAGGCGCTCTGCCGCCAATGCGCCCGGGGTCGGTTGCCCGCGCCGGCTGATCGCGCGCAATTGCGCAGTGATCTGCTGCGCCTGATCCGTGATCAGTTCAAGCCGCCCTTCGGTTTCGATATGGAAGGAATCGAGTTGCTCGATAATAGCGGTCAAGCCGCCCCCGCGCGCGCAGACCCATGAATTCTCGACCCGGCAGGACCGGCGGACGGCATCGAGCCCGACCATCTGTTGGCGCAACGCCGCGCAAAGCGCGGGCAATTGCCCGACCGCGGCGATCACCCGCTCAAGCGCGTGATGTGCCTTTTCGCGATAGTCGATCATCTGCGTGACAAGCAGGCCTGTCTCCGAGACGACGGCGGACGTTTGCGACGCTGGCTCTTCTTCATCATCGTCACCCGTCTGCGACAGAGACACGGAATCGGGGCCGATATTGTCGATCTGTCCGACGCAGTTCTCTTGCAGCCGGGCGACACAATGAAGAAACACCGCCTCTCTCACCAGCGCCAGCCAGATGCCGGCGATCGGTTGCCCGCCTTCGCGGAAAGCCTCCAACTGGCTGGCAACCTCGGTCGCCATCAGGCGGTAATTCTCGGAGATCGCGGTGATCGGTCCGCCCGCCGGTTCCAGCCGCGAGGCGGCGATGCGCATGTTGGTTGGCATCAGCCGGATCGTGATGAAGCTGTCGAACAGGGTGGTGATCTCGCCATGGATCTGGCCCAGAGATTCTTCGATCTTGCGGATCGCCGCGAGCAGCGGATCGGCGACAAGTCCCATCGCCCCCAAGTTCATCAGTTAATCGCGCAAGTGATTGATATTGTTATGGCCGGATGGCCAAAAATGTGACAACGGCGCCCGTCAGGCGGGCTTTGGCAGGTTCATTGCGTCAAAGAGATCGAGTTGCTCC
>CAJYAD010000029.1 GCA_913064775.1 uncultured Albidovulum sp.
CGGCGGGCGACGCGCTGGAAATCCACGTCAATCCGGTCGCGGCGGCCTCTTTCGGCCTCAGTGTGGCCGACATCACCGGGCAGGTGTCGAAATTCCTGCAAGGCGACGTGGTGACGAAATATGTCGGCCGCCAAAGCGAGATCGGCGTGCGGCTCTGGGCTGGCGCGAAGAATGAGGAGGTGCGGCGCAACAGACTGAAGGACGTGCCGATCCGCACGCCGCAGGGCCGCTTGATCCCGCTTTCGACCGTCGCGAAGGTCGTGTTTCAGGGCGGCCAGCCGCAACTGACGCGCAGCAACCTGGCGCAGGTCGTGGCCGTCACCGCGCAGATCGGCGGCGGGCACGACCTCGGCTCGACCATTGCCGCCGTGAAGACGCGGCTGGAGACGCCGGGCTTCCTGCCCAGGGGCGTCAGCTACACGATCGGCGGTGCCTACAAGCAGCAGCAGATGGCCGCGCAGGGGATGATCAAGGTGTTCGGCGCCGCCATCATCGCCGAGTTGATCCTGCTGTTGTTCCTGTATGAGAGCCTGTGGATCGCGCTGATCGTTGTCGGCTCCTCGGTGGTCGCGGTCGGGGCCGTCTTCACCGGGCTCTGGATCGCCGGGGTTGAACTGAACATCACCGCGATGATGGGCATGGTGATGATCGTGGGGATCGCGACCGAGATGTCGATCTTCCTGGTGTCGGAATACCAGTTGCTGCGTCAGTCGATGCCCGACACCAAGGCGATCTTCGAGGCGGCGATCAACCGTCTGCGCCCGATTACCATGAGCACGCTCGCGATGATCCTGGCGCTCTTGCCACTGGCGGCGGCGATCAGCGGCTCGGGCGACCAGATGCTGCAACCGCTGGCGTTGGCGATCATCTCGGGCACGATCATCCAGCTGCCGATGGTGCTGTTCGTGATGCCGGTGCTGATCCGGATGACGATGCGCAAGCGAAGAACAGAGCCGAAGGAGATCACCTGACCGTGTCGCGCCGCGTCCCCTCCGCGCCCCGCGGGGGCGAACGGATTACGTGCGCGGCTTCACGGTGTCTTCCCCCCGGTGGCGTCCATTTGCAGGCCCATCAAATTGGGACCGGCCAGACATCGGCGCGGCGGCCCCCAGGATCAATCCACCGGCAGGTGTTTGCGCAACAGCCGCCATTCATGCCAGACGAGAACGATCACGATCAGATCGAAGACCGTCAGCACGATCAGCCCGAAAGACTGCGTGTAGCTGTAGCGGTAGAGCTGATAGACGATGAATGCGCCAAGCGCGATCAGCGACAGCGGATAGGCGATCAGCTTCTCGCGCAGCAGCCCGGCCACCAGCACGACTTTGATCAAGCCGTGGCTGATCAGGTAGAACGCATAGAAGGATTGGGTCCCTCCGGTCAGGTGCTGGGCGGCATTCACCAGATGGGTCGCCACGAAATCCCGAGGATCCTCGGTCAGTTCATCCTGGGTCAGGACATTGACCCAATGAAGGATCGCTGGCGCCGATACCAGGTAGAACACAAGTCCGCCAACGATCTCGGTCAGCGCGTGCAATCCCTTGAGGACAACACTAAATCGAAAGACTTGGTGGATGCGGTGCTCAGTGACTTGCATTCCGTGATCAACCTCATTCCATGAAAGGCAGGCAATGGACGCCGCGATTACTCACTGGATCAACTCCTTCGCGGGAAAAAGCGCTCTTCTCGATCACATAATGATCGCGATCACACAAGTCGGGGTTCCGGCCATCGTTCTGGTGGTGGTCCTGCAATGGTGGGGCCGCGAAGACCGTCCGCATCTGCGTCACGCGGCGATCTGCGCCGGGCTTGCCTTCCTGCTGGGCCTTGCCCTGAACCAGGGCGTCCTGCTGTTCATCCACCGTTTGCGCCCCTATGAGGTTGGCGTCACGCATCTTCTGATCGCCAAGAGCGCCGACTGGTCGTTCCCGTCGGACCACGCGACCGCGTCGATGTCGGTCGTGATGGCCTTCGCGCTACAGAGGCTGCCGCGCCGGACGCTGGTGCTCTTTGCGATGGCGTTTCTGGTTTGCCTGTCGCGCATCTTTGTCGGCACCCATTATCTGACCGATATCCTTGGCGGCACCGCCACCGGGGTGATCGCGGCGATCGCGGTCCGCATCCTCTACCGCGAGAACAGCAAGCTCGACCGGTTCGCGACCAGCATCTTGTGACGCGGCCCTTGCGGCCAAGCTCGTGGGTTCGATCCGCAGCGTCGCGATGTTGGATCGAACCCGGGGCTTCGCGCCTCGGGCCGTCCACGACGCAGGGGCGCTTCACAGGGGCTTGGGCGCGGCCCAATCGTTGCGCCCGGCCCGGTCGTTGCCCTGCGCCATGTGGCAGCTTTCGCAGACCGCGCGCGCCGTCATGATCGACCCGATCTCACCCAAAGAGTTCACATTCGACGCGCGGATCAATCGCCGCGCCGGTAGCGGCGGTAGGCATGGCCTTCGTCGCCATTGTTCTGCCAGTGCCGGTCACCGTTGCGGCGGTAATATCCGCGGGACTGTTCCCGCTCTTGCCGCCACTGCGCATCACGCCGGTCCGCGCGCCGGTAATTGTCGCCCTCGCGATTGCCAAACAGCACCTGCGGCAACACTTGCGAAAAGATCCCGTCCGCATGGGCCGGGGCAGCAACGGTGGACAGCCCGCCAAACGAGATGAGCGCGGCCAGCGCCACCGCCGTGATCCTGGTACGGATATTTCTGACTGAGGGTCTCATGATCTGCTCCAATTCTGCCAAGTCAAAAGCCTTCTGAAAGGCCGTTACCCAGAGATCGGCATTCAACGTGGCGGTGAGGTGTCCGCAGTCATACGCTTCGGTAAGTATGTTCACGCAAAGTCGATCCGGGCGCGAACACGCCGTTCGCCCCGCGCCCGGGCGAGGCTCGCCGCGGGTCAGGGATAATGCTGGCTCGGATTGGAGGCTGAACCGCCCTGGGTTCCCCAGAGACTCACTCCGAAGTGAGTATGGACGAAGCCTATGAGACGATACGACATAGCAAACCGCAAGTCGCCTAAGCCCTGCGAGCGGGCGGTTCGGGTGCAAAGAACTGCCGGGAGATAAGAGGATGAAGTTTGTTGTGACGTTCCTTGCCCTAACACTTGCATCACAAGCGTCTGCTGAAGTCAGCCAAAGTCTCGACAACTACTGCAGAAGTCTGGCGAAGAGCGCCGAGGTCATGATGGCGCTGCATCAGACGGGTAAGCAGACCCTTTCTCAGGCGTTGGACGAGATACCCAATGGCTCGCAACTACCGCTGCTACAAATGATGGCTGTTGCGGCATATCAAGCGCCGCGATACCGGACACCTGCTGCGCAAGGGGGGGCAGTCGCCTCATTCAACAATCTTGTATATGCGATGTGTCTCAAATGGCCGGGTTGAACTATTCTTAGCACGCATCCGCGATCCGTTTCCCAGCTCGACGCGGCGCGCAAGGCACGTCAGATCGTCCAGTGAAATCCGGCCTGATCTACGATAATCCGCGTCGATGTGGGGGATATAGTGTGGGACGACACTTTTCTCTTCTCTGATTTTATATAAAAATCAAATACTTGCGAGAACGCCTTGGCAGCCCGTAGGGGAGTCGAACCCCTCTTTCCAGGTTGAAAACCTGGCGTCCTAACCGATAGACGAACGGGCCACGTTTGGCGTGGGGCGGTATTTAGGCGGTTGGCCCGTGACTCGCAAGAGGGAATTTGCCCCCCGATCATGGATTTTCAAACTCAGGTCCGTGCGGCGTCTTCCAGCCGCAATTGCACCTTGCGCCGGCCGCCCCAGCTGTTGATTTCCAGCCGCCCCGCCAGGTGCAGCCGGGCCCCGCCATGGCCTTCGATCAGCGGGCCGAGCGGGCCGTCGAAGGCGCCGAAGGCGATCGCGTCCAGCTTGGGGCCGGTGCCGTCAGAGAACGAAAACCGCAGATGGGTCTCGCCCACGCGCTTGGCAAAATGCACCGCCTGGGCGGCGAAGGCGAAGCGTGGGGCAGGGGCGCCCGCGCCGAAGGGGCCGGCGGTCTCGATCTCGTCGATCAGCTCGGGCGTGGCGGCGCCCGGCATCAACAGCGCGTCAAGGCGCAGATCCGCGGCACCGGCCTGATCGGCGCCCTGCTTTGCCAAAAGCTCTGCCAGCCGCGCCATCGCGGGTTCCAGCTGATCGCGCGCCACCGTCAGCCCGGCCGCCATCTTGTGGCCGCCGCCCTTCAGCAGCAGCCCCTCGGCCGTCACCCGCTGGATCGCCGCGCCCAGATCGACCCCGGCGATCGACCGGCCAGAGCCCTTGCCCTCATCCCCGTCCAGCCCGATGACAACGGCGGGGCGGTTGGCGGCCTCCTTCAGCCGCGCCGCGACGATGCCGACAACGCCCGGATGCCAGCCCTCGCCCGCCGCCCAGACCAGCGGGCCGTCCAACCCGCGCGCCTCGGCCTGGGCCAGCGCGGCGGCGCGCACCGCGGCCTCGATATCGCGGCGCTCGGTGTTCAGCTCATCCAGCCGCTCGGCCAGCGCGCGGGCCTCGGCCGGGTCGGTGCACGACAGCAGCCGGGCGCCCAGATCGGCCCGTCCGATGCGACCGCCGGCATTCACCCGCGGCCCCAGCAGGAACCCCAGATGATAGGGCGCGGGCGGCTCGGTCAGGCGGGCGACATCGGCCAGCGCCACCAGGCCGGGCCGGCCACGCTGCGCCATGATCTTCAGCCCCTGACGCACCAGCGCCCGGTTGACCCCCGTCAAGGGCGCCACATCGGCCACCGTGGCCAGCGCCACCAGATCAAGCTGCGCCATCAGGTCGGGGCCCTGGTGGCCCTCGGCGCGCATCTGGCGGTTGGCCTCGACCAGCATCAGAAAGACCACGCCGGCGGCGCAAAGATGCCCCAGATCGCCGCTTTCGTCCTGACGGTTTGGGTTCACCACGGCCAGCGCGGGGGGCAGCGTCTCGCCGCCCAGATGGTGATCGAGCACGATCACATCCGCGCCCCGGGCGGCGGCGATCGGCTCATGCGAGAGCGTGCCGCAATCGACGCAGATGATCAGGTCATGGTCGCGCGCCAGCGCCGCCATCGCCGGGACGTTGGGGCCGTAGCCCTCGTCGATCCGGTCGGGGATATACAGCGTGGAGTCGCGCCCGATCTCGCGCAGCCAGCCGATCAGCAGTGCGGCCGAGGCGCCGCCGTCGACGTCGTAATCGGCGAAGATCGCGATTCGCTCGCCCGCACGCACGGCCTGCAGGACCCGCGCCGCCGCCGCGCCCATGTCGCGCAGGCTCAGCGGATCGGGCAGCAGCTCTCGCAATGTCGGGGCCAGAAAACCGGCCGCCTGATCCGGCGCCACCCCGCGCCGCGCCAGCGTGGCGCAAAGCGGCAGCGGCAGCCGGGTGCTCTGGGCGATGGCTTCGGCCAGACGTTCCTCTTCGACCGAGGGGCCGACCCAGCGGCGCCCGGTGGCCGAGTGCTCGATTCCCAGAAAAGATGTCATGCCGCCTTCCTAGCCGAGGTGCCGGGCGATGTCCGCCCCAATTCGCGGGGCGCGCTCAGGCGGCCCCCCCGCGGGACACTTGGCTCAAGGTCAAAGCAGAAAGAACATCCTTTGCTTTCTCTTTGGCCCAAATATCCCGGGGGTGCAGGGGGCAGCGCCCCCGCCGCAAAGGTGCAGCCGCCATGGCGCATCCTAGTGAAACTGCACGTCCAGAAGATTGATCAGCGCCTGGGCCAGCGCCGCATGGGCCGCGCTGCGCGCCTTGCCGCTGTCGCCGCAGATCGGCGCGCCGCTGCCCGAATCCTTCAGGATCGCACCGCCCTTTGGGGTGCATTGAGGAAAGGTATCGTAGCGATTGACGCCCGGCAGGTCGGTGTAGCTGACATTGGCGCCGGCCTGTTTCAGGGCCGTGCCCTGCATGCCCTTCGGCGCCACGTCCGGCTTGCCCAGATCGATGATCGCGACCGGCACCGGCGCCTTCGCCAGACTGGAAGCGTCGAAACTGGCGGCGTATTCGGGGGCGATGGCGATCGCGAAGGCGATCCGCGGATCGCGGCGCAGCTTGGTCAGCGGGGTCAGGTCGGCACTGTGCAGATCGATGCCCCCGGCCTTCAGCCAGGCGCAATCGATGCCGGCACCGCCCTTGTCGCAGCTCTGCGCGAAGGCGGCCGGATCGATGTGCCCGCCGGCCACCGACAGCGCCCCCGTGCCGCCCAGAAACAGCCCCACCGCGGCGATCTTGTTCTCGGCGATGCTCTTGTCCCAGTCGGGATTGGACAGGATCGCGTTCAGCGCGCCGCTGAGGTCGCGGGCGCGGTTGGCGATCTCCTCGACCGCCAGTTGCGCATCCTTCGCCCCCAGCATCGGCCCATGTTCGGCCACCACGATATAGCCCGCCCGCGCCAGCCGTTTCGCCAGCCACGCCCCGTTGTTCGACGACGACCGCAGCCCGCCATGCGACAGCACCACCAGCGGGTGGCGGCCCGGCGGGATCGGCGCGCCGCGCTCGCCCGAGGTGCCCTCGAACACCGCGTTGCCGCCGATGGTCACCGGCGTGCCCGGCCCGGTAGCGGGATACCACAGCGTCAGGTCGATCTGCCGCCCGGTGCCGGCATCGGTATAGGTCGCGCTAAACACCCCCACCGGCGCCGCGATCGAGCTGCCCGAGGTCGCGGGGTTCTCGGCCGGGGCCGTGGCGGGGGCGGGGACTGTATCGCTTCGGGCGCCCTGAGGCGCCAATCCCAGGGCCGCCAACAGCGCGCCGAGGACCAGGGCGGGAAGCGCGAATTTCATGTTGAACTCCGGTCGGGCGGAAAGGCGCCAATCCGGTTGAAACCTAGCGCGAGGTCCGGGTCAAGCAGCGATTTCGTCAGCTGCGCGGGCGGTGACGAACTCGGCGTGCAGATGCGAGACGGCGCTGGCATGGATCGCTTCGGCCTGCATCGCGGGCGCGTTGCTCCAGGAATAGTCGGCGCTGGTGTCGAAGGCCGCGCAGGCGTCATGGGCCAGGATCACGCCGAAGCCGAGGTTGGCGGCCATCCGGCAGGTGGTCGAGACGCAATGCGGCGTGGTCAGCCCGCAGACCACCAGCTTGGTCGCGCCTAGGCCGTGCAGATGGGCCTCTAGCGGGGTGCCGATGAAGGCCGAGTTCACGGATTTCTCGAAGATCGTCTCGCCGGGCAGGGGCGTGACTTCGGGTTTGAACGCATTGCCCGGGCCGGGGCCAAGCGGGCTGCCGGGTGTCGTGCTGAGGTGGCGGATATGGACCAGCGGCGCCCCGGCGGCCCGCCAGCGCGCCAGCAGCCTGCCCGCCGCCGCCTCGGCCCCGGGGTTGTTGCGCGCGCCCCAGCGCGGGTCGTCGAACCCGCGCTGGATGTCAATCAGGATCAGGGCGGCCGGGCTCACCTGTCGACGGGCGTGCGGTAGATCATCCGCCGCACCGAGCCGGTTTTCGAGCGCATCAACAGGGTTTCGGTCGTCACCCAGCCGGGCTCGCGCTTCAACCCGCGCACCAGGGAGCCGTCGGTGACCCCGGTGGCCGCGAAGATCACGTCCTTGGTCACCAGCTCGTCGCGGGTATAGATGCGGTCGAGATCGGTGATCCCGGTGCGCGCCGCGCGGCCGCGCTCATCATCGTTGCGAAACAGCAGCTTGCCGAAGATCTGCCCGCCCATGCATTTCAGCGCCGCCGCCGCCAGCACGCCCTCGGGCGCCCCGCCCGAGCCCATGTACATGTCGATCCCCGTCACCGCCGCCTCGGCGCAATGGATCACGCCGGCCACGTCGCCATCGGTGATCAGCCGGATCGCGGCGCCGGTGGTGCGGACCTCGGCGATCATCTCCTGATGGCGGGGGCGTTCCAGGATGCAGACGGTGATGTCCTGCGGATCGCAGCCCTTGGCACGCGCCAGCGCCTTCACCCGTTCGGCCGGCGCCATTTCCAGCCCGACGGTGCCCGGGGCAAAGCCCGGCCCGATGGCAAGCTTTTCCATGTAGACATCGGGCGCGTGCAGCATCGAGCCCTGCGGCCCCATCGCGATCACCGTCAGCGCGTTGGGCATGTCCTTCGCGGTCAGCGTCGTGCCTTCCAGCGGGTCAAGCGCGATGTCCACCGCCGGGCCGTTGCCGGTGCCGACCTTCTCGCCGATGTACAGCATCGGGGCCTCGTCGCGCTCGCCCTCGCCGATCACCACGGTGCCGGCGATGTCGAGCTGGTTGAGCTGCTCGCGCATCGCGTTGACGGCGGCCTGATCGGCGGCCTTTTCGTCGCCGCGCCCGACCAGCCGGGCCGAGGCCACGGCGGCGGCCTCGGACACCCGGGCGAGGCCAAGGGACAGCATGCGGTCGTTGAAGATGTCGGGATCGGCCATGGAATAGGTCCTTCGTCCGGAAATGGGTCGGTCCCGTCCTAGCCCGAGCCGGGGCAGGGGGCAACGCCGGTAACGCTAACGGAAACCGGCGACAGCCGCGTGACGGGGCGGCGAAGGCTGGCCGCCGCCCCCTGCCAGAGCTTGCACAGCGGTTCGGTCAGGGCTACCTTGAGCGCAACTTGAGTTGGAGGGCGACGCGATGACGCCCGAGCGTCCCGAGGGGGAGGGCGCGTTCCCGGACTCGGATGAGCCGCATCTTGCGGTCGCAGGCCCCGAACCGGTCGAACGCCCCCGGCCTCTGCTATCGGATCCCGCGCTCTATGCTGCGCTGGATCTCGGCACGAACAGTTGCCGCATGCTGATCGCGCGTCCGCGCGGCAGCCAATTTCATGTCTTGGACAGTTTTTCCAAGACGGTGCAGCTTGGCATCGGGCTGGAGGCGTCGGGGCGGCTGTCCCGGGGCTCGATGGGGCGCACGGTGCAGGCGCTGCGAATCTGTCAGAAGAAGATCGAGAAGCACGGCGTCATCCGCATGCGGCTGGTCGCGACCGAGGCCTGCCGCCGGGCCCGCAACGCGCGCGATTTCATCCGCACCGTGCATCAGGAAACCGGGCTGAAGCTGGAAATCATCGCCCCCGAGGAAGAGGCCCGGCTGGCGGTGGTGTCCTGCGCCCCGCTGGTCAGTCGGCGGACCGAGGAATTGCTGGTCGTCGACATCGGCGGCGGCTCGACCGAGCTGGTCTGGCTGGACCTGTCCGAGGTGCCGCCGCACGAACATGCGCGTTCGATCATGCGGCTGCACGCGGGGTTCGCGCCGCAGGGGCAGGACGGGCCGGTGGCGCGGATGGTCGACTGGATCTCGGTGCCGCTGGGGGTGGCGACGCTGCGCGACCAGTTCATGGATGTCGAGGACGATTCGGCCCGCTTCGCGCTGATGAGCTGGTTCTTCGAGGAAAAGCTTGCCAATTTCAGCCCCTACAACGCCGAGGCCCCGCGTGAGGGGTTTCAGATCATCGGCACCTCGGGCACGGTGACGACGGTGGCGGCCTCGTTCCTGGGGCTCAAGCGCTATGATCGCAACAAGGTCGACGGGCTGCGGATGACCTCGAAGCAGATCGACAGCGTGATCCGCGATTATCTTAGCCTTGGCCCCGAAGGCCGGCGGCGCGACCCGCATATCGGGCGCGACCGTCATGCGCTGATCATGTCGGGGGCGGCGATCCTGCAGGCGCTGATGCGGGTCTGGCCGACCGACCGGATGTCGGTCGCCGACCGGGGCCTGCGCGAGGGGCTGCTCTATGCCCAGATGTGCGCCGACGGGGTGCTGGAGGAAGGGCCCTACTAGGCCCGCCGCGCGGCGCCGCGAACGCAAGACGCCGCCCCGGGGGGCGGCGTTCGCATTTCGGGCCCGGTCGCGGATCAGTCTTGGGCCCAGACCTGGGCCCAGTCTTGGTCGCGGAATTACTTCTTCACCGGCGCCTTGGTCAGGTTGATGCCATTGGCGGTGTTGTTCTTCTGCACTTCCTCATAGGCCGCGGTGAAGCCCTTGAGCGAGATCGGCAGCGTGATCGGCGCGTTCGGCGCGCTGGCGGCGACGATGGTCATCGTGCCCTTGGCGCCCTTCTTGTAGCCGTCCAGATCCTGCTGGGTCAGCCCGATTCGGGCGAAACAGCCGACCGGATTGCACAGCATGAACCCGTAGCGCTTGGCGCCGCTGCCATCGATCGAGATGGTCACGTCCTGCGGCAGAAGCGTCTCTAGCGGGGTCACGATGGTCGCGCCGGCCACCGCCTGACCGCCCGGGGGCAGCGGCACCATGCTGAATTCCGACACCGGATTGCCCTTCTCGTCGGTCAGCAGTTGATACAGCTCACACGGGTCCTTGTTGTCCTTGGTGTGGAAGCAGCGCACCGTCCAGTCGCCCTGCTTGTCCTTCACATACATCTTGTTCTCGACGGTCTTGCCCATCGACAAGCCGCCAGCATCGGCCTTGGCCTCGGGCGTAGCGCCGGTCGCGGCCGGAGCCGCGGTTTTGTCGCTGCCAGCCGCGGGGGCGGTGCCGTTCTCGGCCTTGGCCGGCGGCGTCGCGGTCGCGGCGGGTGCGGCAGGGGTGGTGGTTGCGGTCTGGGCCATCGCGGTCTGCGCGAACGGCAGCACCAGCGCGAGGGTCAGGGCATGGGTGAGTTTTGACATCTTGGCTCCCGTAAGGGTCGTTGGGTCGGCGGCGGGTGTACCATGCGGCATCGGCGATGTCAGGGCCGAATTCCGGGGCCGTGGGGCGCCGACGCGCGGTTTCTCGCCAAAGTGAGCGGCCCCGGAGGGTGCGCCGCGATCAGGGGGAGTGATCATTAGAAAAGGGCCCGCGAAGGGCCCTCTCCGATGTGTTTTTTACTCCCCGTCGGACTGGCCGACTTTATATTGAAGGCACGCTATTGCCTTGATCGGCGCGCGTCAACAGTGAAATGTCGTGATCAACGCGGGTCTTTAAATGGAAAGGCGCCGCACCGTTGGAAACGGTGCGGCCAGTCTAACAGGGAGGAAGTCTTGACCGGTGCCGTGGCGTTCCGGTCGTAGTCAGACTTGCGGAAAAGGGTTAAGAAGTTGTGACGATAGAGGCGGTTTCCGGGGAAAAAACATGAGTGACGGGATATTCGTGGGCGGCGGCGGCGCGGGCTATGCAGAGGCCGAGCAGCTGCTTTTGAAGTTCGGCAACCGCCACGGGCTGATCGCGGGCGCCACCGGCACCGGCAAGTCGGTGACGCTGCAGATCCTGGCCGAGGGGCTGTCGGATGCGGGCGTGCCGGTGTTTCTGGCCGATGTGAAGGGCGATCTGGCGGGGCTGGCGCTGTCTGGCTCGGACAGCTTCAAGCTGCATGATGCCTTCATGAAACGCGCCGCCACCATCGGCTACAGCGATTACCATTACCGCGCCTTCCCGGTGACCTTCTGGGATCTTTACGGCCAGCAGGGCCACCCGATCCGCACCACGGTGTCGGAGATGGGCCCCTTGATGCTGTCGCGGATGCTGGACCTCAGCGAGGCGCAGGAAGGGGCGATGAACATCGCCTTCCGGCTGTCGGACGAGGAACAGCTTCCGCTTTTGGATCTGAAGGATCTGCAGGCGCTTCTGGTGTTCATCGGCGAGAATGCCGACAAGATCGGCCTGCGCTACGGCAATGTCGAGAAATCCACCATCGGCGCGATCCAGCGCCGGCTGCTGGTGCTGGAAAATCAGGGCGGCACGCTGCTGTTCGGCGAACCCGCGCTGGAGCTGGCGGATCTGATGCAGGTCGACCCGGACGGGCGCGGGCGCATCAACATCCTTGCCGCCGACAAGCTGATGGGGGCGCCGAAGCTTTACGCCACCTTCCTGTTGTGGCTGCTGTCAGAGCTGTTTGAGGAACTGCCCGAGGTCGGCAACCCCGACAAGCCGAAGCTGGTGTTCTTTTTTGACGAGGCGCATCTGCTGTTCGACGACGCGCCCAAGGCGCTGGTCGACAAGGTGGAACAGGTGGCGCGGCTGATCCGCTCGAAGGGGGTGGGGGTTTATTTCATCAGCCAGAACCCGGCCGATGTGCCCGACGATATCCTCGGCCAGTTGGGCAACCGGGTGCAGCACGCGCTGCGCGCCTTCACCGCCAAGGACCGCAAGGAATTGCGCATGGCCGCGCAGAATTACCGCGACAACCCCCGCTTTTCCATCGAGGACGCGATCAAGGAGGTCGGCACCGGCGAGGCCGTGACCTCTTTTCTCGAGGACAAGGGCATACCGAGCGTGGCCGAACGCACGCTGATCCGGCCGCCGGCCTCCCATCTGGGGGCGATCACCCCGGCCCAGCGCGCGGCGGTGATCGCGGCCTCGCCGCTGGTGGGGAAATATGAAACCGTGATTGACCGCGATAGCGCTTTCGAGCGGCTTCAGAAACGCGCCGAGGCGGCGGCGAAGGAGGCCGAGAAGGCCGCGGCCCCCGAAGAAGAGGCGGCGGATGAGGGTTTCACCTCGGCCCGGCGCTACGATCCGAAGGCCGCGACAAAGCCCCGGCGGGCGGCGGCGAGCCGCTCGGACAGCGTCACCACCGCCTTCGCCAAAAGCTTCGCGCGGCAGTTGGGCTCGCGCTCGGGCCGGGCGCTGGTGCGGGGCATTCTGGGGTCGCTGTTCAAGGCGCGCTAGGGGGGGGGGCGCGCTAAAGGGCCGACGCGCTGACCGGCGGCCCGCCGGGGCCGGGCGGGTCGGCCGTGCGCATCAGCGGCGGGTGACTAGGACGAAGATGGCGATGGCGATCAGCGCCACGGCCACGGCGCCGGCGATCTTCCAGGCCGACCAGGGTCGTTCGCCCTGCACCCGCCCGGTCTGGCCGTTGACCACGAAGCGGTAGGTCTTGCCCTGATATTTGTAGGCCGCCATCCAGATCGGCAGCAGCAGATGCTTGAAGGTCTCGTTCGCGGTCTGGGTGTCGAGCGACTGGATCATCTGCTCGTCGCCGCCGATGTCGTAGCGGACATCGCCCTCGATCACCGGCTGCATCTTCTGGCGTGCGGTGGCGAAGCCGTCGTCCAGCCCGATGGTGTAGCCCTCGGCCCGGAAACCGGCCAGGTAATCGGGGCTGTAGGGCAGCAGCGCGCCCAGATCCCAGGGCTCGAGCGCCTCGACATAGCGCTGCGGTAGGCTGGCCGAGGCCATCACCAGCACATCGTCGAAGTTGCGCGCCACGGTGCCCGCTGTCGGATACCAGGCGATGCGGCGCACCTGCTGCTGTTGCTGCTGCATCTGGCCGTTGACGTTCACGGTGACAAGCTGGGTCTCGTAATAGGCTTCGCCGCGCTGGCCGGTGTACTCGGTGCGGGTATCGGCGTCGAAGGTCCAGTAGGGGACATAGATCCCGTTCAGCGCCCGGCCCTTGCGGGCGTAATCCTGCAATCCGCCGGGGGCGAACCAGAGGCTGCCGAGCCAGCGGTTCATCGCCTCGCGCGCCTCTTTTTGCGACAGTTTGAACGGCACCACGGCCTGCGGCTTGATCTGCCGGGTGGCACCGGTGTCGGTGACGATCGGCGTGGCGCAGAACGGGCATTCGGAGGCATGGGTGGCGGGGTCGAATTCGAACGCGGCGCCGCAGGAGGGGCAGGTGACGGTGCGGCGTTCCTCCATCGCCGCGGCGGGCAGGGCGTTGGCAAGCGCCGCGTGCAGGTCATGCTCGGTCAGCGCGGCGCGTGCGGCGCGGTGCCGTGCGCGGGTCGAGGGCACCTCGGTCAGCGATTGCGGCGGCGGCGGCGGGGCGTCGGGCAGGGTGGCCGGCTCTTCATGGCCGCAATGGCCGCATTGGAGCATCCCCTCGCCCGGGGAGAAGCGCATCTCGGCCCCGCATTGGGGGCAGGGGTAATTGTGCTGGATTTCGCTCATGCAGGGGCCATCGGGGTTGCGCGTGGATCAGGCGGTGCGCCTGCGGCGCGAGGCTATGCGTAGAATGGGGGGCTGTCTGCCCCCCAAAGCCCCCCGAGAATATTTTCACCAAAGTGAAAGGGCTAAGGGGGGGCTGGATCACGCCGTTGGGGGCGGCGGCGGTGGCGGCGGGGAGATGGTGAAAAGCTGGGCGAGTTCGGGAATCGCGCCGGCCTTCTGCCAGCCGTCCTGGCCCGGGGTCCAGACCAGCGTATCGCGGGTCAGGCCACCCTCTTGCACCATGCGGCCGAGGTGGCCGCGGCCGTAGGGGCCGTGGGTCGCGCCGTTTTCGGCGAGATGCCAGACCTTTTCCATCGGCGGCGGAGGCGGGGGTGGCGGTGCGGCGGCGGGCTGCTGGGGTTGGGCCGATTGCGGCACGGCGCCCCAGGGGCCAGCATGGGCCATCTGTGCGGCCATGCCCATTCCCATGCCCGCCCCCAGACCTGCGGCCATCGATGAGCCGGGGGTGGCAGCCGCCGTGGTCATCGCCTCGGCCGCCGAATATTGGGTGTATTTGTTCAGATCGCCGACGATCCCGATCGAGCTGCGCTTGTCGAGCGCGGCCTCGACCTGTTCGGGAAGCGAGATGTTCTCGATGTAGAATTCCGGCAGTTCCAGCCCGTAGGCCGCGATCGTCGGGGCGATGGCGTTGGTCACCAGCTTGCCCATGTCGGCGGTGTTCGCCGCCATGTCCAGCACCGAGACATTCGACGAGGCCACCACCCGGCTGAATTCCTGCACGATGATGTTGCGGATCTGGAAGCTGATCTCATCCGAGGTGAATTCGCCGTCTGTGCCGACGATCTCGGTCATGAACTTGGCCGGATCCTTGACCCGCATCGAATAGGTGCCATAGGCGCGCAGCCGGACCGGGCCGAATTCCGGATCGCGGCAGATGATCGGGTTCTTGGTGCCCCATTTCAGATTGTTGAAACGGGTGGTCGAGAGGAAATAGACCTCGGCCTTGAATGGCGACTGGAAGCCGTGATCCCAATGCTGGAGCGTGGTCAGCACCGGCATGTTGTTGGTTTCCAGCATGTAGAGGCCAGGGGTGAAGACATCGGCTAGCTGGCCTTCGTTGATGAACACCGCCGACTGGCCTTCGCGTACCGTCAGCTTGGCGCCGTATTTGATCGCATGGCCCTCGCGCTCGAAGCGCCAGACCATGGTGTCGCGGGTGCTGTCGCTCCAGGAAATGACATCGATGAATTCGCCTTTGAGAAAGTCGAAGATGGCCATGGTCTCTGTCTCCTCGGGGGTCAGCTCGGGCGGCGGCCAGTCTGGCCCGCCGCCCGGTCCGTTGCAATCGGTTCTGCGCGGGCGGTTCCGCGCTGGCAATTCCGGGCGGGCAGCCTAGCGCGGCACCGCGGTGCCGGCGTTGTCACCGGTGCCGTCCGAGCGGGCCTTGGCGGAGGACAGGGTGTCGCGCAGATCGGCCTCCATCTTGACCAGTTCGATTTCGGCGGCGGCGCGCTTGGCCTTGCCATCGTCGGCGATCTGCAGGCTTTCGTTGATTGTCGCGATCAGGATGTCGTTGGCTTCCTTGACCTTGCCGATGTCGAAGACGCCGCGCTCCATCTCGGTGCGGATCACGCGGTTGGCCTCTTGCAGGTTCTTGGCGTTGGCGGTCAGCAATTCGTTGGTCAGATCGTTGGCCGCACGCACCGATTCCGCCGCCTCGCGCGAGCGCTGGATCGTCACCGCCTGGGCCAGCTGGGTTTCCCACAGCGGCACGGTGTTGACGAGGGTCGAGTTGATCTTGGTCACCAGCGACTTGTCGTTTTCCTGCACCAGCCGAATCGAGGGCAGCGACTGCATCGTCACCTGGCGCGTCAGCTTCAGGTCATGCACCCGGCGTTCCAGATCGTCGCGCGCGGCCCGCAGATCGCGCAGCTCCTGCGCCGCCAGCACCTGATCGTTTTCGGGGGCGGCCTTCACTGCGGCCTCCTTGGCGGGGATCGTGGTCTCGTCCAGCTGCTTCAGCTTGGCCTCGCCCGCGGCGATGTAAAGCGCGAGTTCCTCGTAGAAGGTCAGGGTCTTTTCATAGAGGACGTCGAGCGACTTGATGTCGATCAACAGCTTGTGCTGATGCTGGTCGAGGTCCTCGGTCACCTTGTCGATCTGGCCCTGCACCTCTTCGAAGCGGGCGACGAACTTGGCGAAGGGGGCGACCCGGCCGGTCAGCTTTTCCCACCAGCTTTGCTTGCGCCGCACGTCCAGTTCCGAGACCGAGAAGCCGCGGATCGTGGTCACGATCTGGCGCAGGCTGTCGCCGGCGGGGCCCACGTCCTTGTTCTTCACGCCCGAAAGCATCGATTGGCTGATGGTCTGCAATTCGCCCTGCGCCTTTGAGCCGAAGGAGATGATCGACTGGGTGCTGGACATGTCGATCTCATCCATGCGCTGGCGGATCTTCTCGGCCAGCGGGGCGGGGGCGCGCTCCAGCGGTACGACGACCTCGGCCTGGGTGGGTTCGGGCAAAAGGGTGGTGGTGACTTTCTCGACCTCGGCAAGGGCGGCCTGGGCCTTGGCGCGAACTTCTTCCGTCATCTCGAATTCCCTTCCTGTTGAAAATCTTGCGGGCGGGCGCCGGTCAGCCGGGGGCCACGCCTTCCTGTTTCAGGCGGTCGCGCAGCACCTCGATCTGGATGTCCAGATCGCTGCGATCGTCTTGCAGCAGCTTGGCGGTCTGGGCGGTGAAATTGGCCTCCAGATCATCCAGCAGCGCGGTGTAATCGGCGCGTGCCCCGGGGTCGGGCTTGCGGGCGTAGAGATCGGCGAACTTCACCGTCGCGTCGCGCATCCCCATCAGATAGACGCCCAGATACTTGCGCGAGGCACTCAGATCGCGCGGGTCGTCCTCGATGGTGCGGAACATCTTGCGCGCGGTGGCCAGGAAGGTATCGACCCGCGTGGTCAGGGCGCGGTCGCCCGAGCGCTGGATCGCGTCATGGATCGCGCCCAGATATTTCTCGCCCTCGGCGACGGCGCGGGCGACGCGGTCGGTCTGGAACTTATCCACGCCCTCCATGCCCTTGTCGCGCAGCGGATCGGGGCCGAAGGCGCCGAAATGCAGCACCGCGCCCAACAGGCCGAAGATCACCGGCGCCAGCAGCCCGCCGGGCGCGACCGCCCCGGCCAGCGCCAGGCCAAGCCCCATCGCGACCGCGCCGAAAATCTTGCGCGGAATGGCCGGGCGGCGGGCGACACGGCGGGCGTCATAGGCCTCTTCGGCGCACAGCCCCTCGCGGGTCAGCCAGGCCGACAGCAGCATCAGCCCCAGCGCGCCCAGATCCAGCATCAGGCCCAGCGGCCCCTGACCAAAGGCCTTCACCGCCAGAAGAAGCGGCACGATGAACAGGAAATTCACCCGCGCCCCGGCCCGCGCCGGGCGCTTGCCATGGAAGGCGTTGGCGGGGGTGCTGGCGGAGTCCGCCGCGTCGCCCGCCTCACCCTCGGGCGCCCCGCCGGGGCTGTACTTGCCGCCAAAGCGCCGGGCCATCAGACACCCCCCGCGAAGGCGGCATAGACGATCAGCGCCAGCAGCAGGAAATACGACAACTTCTGCATTCCAGAACCCGACATGGCTGCCCCATCGTCCCTTCCGCCCCGGATACCGAAGCCTATGTCAGGGAATATAGGCGATGGGAGGGGACCATACCAGAAGGAAGGGGCCAAAGGCCTCGGGGCGCGCCCGGGCGCGGGACAGCACCGCCGCCTGCCTTTCTTTCTGGTGAAAATATCCGGCGGGGGCGCCATTGGCGATGAGGTGTGAAACCCACAGCGCGCCTTCCACCGCGCGGCGCGCCCTTGCCAAGCCGCCGCTGTCTCCTATCCTGCGTTCATGTCGGACATCTACTCCATGCCGGGCCACCTGATCCGGCGCCTGCACCAGATCTCGTCTTCGGTCTTCGCCAAGGGCATGAAGGCCAACGGACATGACCTCACGTCGCCGCAATTTGCCGCGCTGGCGATGATTGGCGAATACCCGGGCATCGATCAGGCGACGCTGGCCGGCCTGATCGCCCAGGACCGCCCGACGATTGGCGGGGTGGTCGAACGCCTCGCCACCAAGGGCCTGATCGCGCGCCGCACCAGCCCCGAGGATCGCCGCGCCCGGATCCTGACCCTCACCCCCGAGGGCGTGGCGCTGCGCGCGCGGCTGATCCCGATCGTCGCGGCGCTGCAGTCCGACATTCTGCCCGGCCTGACCGAGGCCGAGCGCGCCGAATTCCTGCGCCTCGCCGCCAAGGTGGCCGAGGCCGGCAACGCCCGCAGCCGCGCCCCCCTTGTGCAGCCCGGCGCCGCCCGTTCCCCGGCTTTGGGGCCAGGTATTTCAAGCCTGAAATAACCCTAGGCAGAAGGCCATACTTTTGGTTAGGCTATCTAAAAGGGGTAAGTCAGTCTTGCGTTGACCGCAGGGCGGGCCACCCGAGGCCGCCAGGAGGGGACGGAACATGGCCGAGATGACGCCGGGGATCGTGAAATCCCAGACCGGGCTGGACCAGATCAGCTGGAACATCCTAGGGCAAACCTATGTGCCCAAGCATGTGACGAAGGAATGTTTCTCGTGGCATGCGACGCTGCCGCCGGGCACCTTCGTGCCGCCCCATATCCACCCCGATCAGGATGAATATCTCTATATCCTGGAAGGGCGGTTCGATTTCCTTCTGGACGGGCAGCAGGCGGTGGGCGAACCGGGCGATCTGGTGAAACTGCCGCGCGGCATTCCGCACGGGATCTTCAACAAGTCCGACGCCACGATCAAGACGCTGTTCTGGGTCACCCCCACGGCGCGGCTCTACGATCTGTTCTGGGCGCTGCACAACCTTGGCCCCACCGCCGACCCGGCCGAGGTGGTGGCGGTCTCGGCCGCCCATGCGATCGACTTCCTGCCGCCCCCGCCCGAGGGGGATGCATGACCATCCTGATCGCAGGCGGGGGGATCGGCGGGCTGACCACGGCGCTGATGCTGCACGCGCGCGGCATCCGCGCACGGGTGATCGAACAATCGCCCGAACTGCGCGAGGTCGGCGTCGGCATCAACACGCTGCCCCATTCGATCGCCGAACTGGCCGAGCTGGGCCTGCTGAAAGAGCTGGACAAGGTCGGTCTGCGCACCCGCGAATTGCGCTACCTCACCCGCAACGGCCAAGAGGTCTGGCGCGAACTTCGGGGCCTGCACGCAGGCCATTCCCATCCGCAATTCTCCATTCATCGCGGACGGTTGCAGATGGTTCTTTACAAAGCGGTTGAAGAACGCCTTGGCCCCGATGCGGTGCTGTCCGGCCATCGCCTGACCGGTTTCGTGCAGGATGAAGCCGGGGTGACCGCGCAATTCACCGACACCAGCGACGGGCTATCCTCGCGCACGCTGCGCGGCGAGGTGCTGATCTGCGCCGACGGCATCCACAGCGTCGGGCGGCGCCGTTTCTACCCCGATGAGGGCCGGCCCAGCTGGACCGGCGTGGTGATGTGGCGCGGCGCGGTCGACTGGCCGGTCTGGAAGGACGGCCAGACCATGGCCATCGCCGGCGGTCTGGGGGCGAAGCTGGTGCTCTACCCGATCGCGCCGGCGAAGGACGGCCGCCAGTTGATGAACTGGGTGGTCAACGTGCGCATGGCCGACGGCGCCACCCAGCCCCCGCCCGAGGACAACTGGTCCAAACGCGCGCCGCTAGCCAAGGTGCTGCCCTATGCCAAGCGCTTCCACGTGCCGGACATGGATCTGGAGGCGCTGGTGCGCGCCAGCGGCGAGATCTTCGAATATCCCATGGCCGACCGTGACCCCTTGCCCCGCTGGACCTACGGGCGGGTGACGCTGCTGGGCGACGCCGCGCATCCGATGTATCCGGTGGGCTCGAACGGGGCGGCGCAGGCGATCCTGGACGCCCGCAGCCTGGCCGACCATCTGGCCCGGGCCGAACACCCGCGCGAGGCGCTCTACCGCTATGAGCAGGACCGCCTGCCGATAACCGCCGAGCTTGTGCGGACCAACCGGCTGGGCGGGCCCGAGCGGGTGATCGACGAGGTCGAGAAGATCACCGTGCAGCCGTTCAAGAACATCAACAAGGTGCTGAGCTACAAGAAGCGCGAGGCGATCGTGAAGGGCTATGCCCAGATGGCCGGCTTCGCGACAAAGAAAGAGGCAAAGCGGCGCAAGAAGGCCTGATCGAACTTTAAGAATGCAAACTAATATACTGATAATAATAAAAAAAAATAGCCAAAAATGGCTGTCCAACATGGAGAGATAGATGAAACAGACTCGCAAATTTCTGCTGGGTGGCGCGGCCATGGGGCTTGCGCTGGGGCTTGGCGCCGGCGCGCTGCAGGCCAAGGATCTGACGATCGGCATGGTGGTCACGCTGTCGGGGCCGCCGGCGGCACTGGGCAAGCAGATCGTTGATGGCTTCACCCTGGCGCTCGATCAGAAGGGCGGCATGCTGGGCGGCGAGAAGGTCAACCTCATCGTCCAGGATGATGAGCTGAAGCCCGACGTTGCCCGCCAGAAGGCCGAGGAACTGGTCAAGCGCGATCATGCTGATTTCGTTGTCGGCACGGTGTTTTCGAACATGCTGCAGGCGATCTTCAAGCCGGTGGTGACCTCGAAGACCTTCCTGATCAGCCCCAATGCGGGGCCGTCCACCTTCGCGGGCAAGAACTGCAACCCGTTCTTCTTCGCCACCTCCTATCAGAACGACCAGAACGCCCAGGTCGCCGGGATGATCGCCAATCAGGAGGGCTTCAACAACACCTTCCTGATGGTGCCGAACTACCAGGCCGGGCGCGACAACGTCGCGGGCTTCAAGCGCACCTACAAGGGCAAGATCACAGGAGAGGCCTTTACCCCCCTGGGCCACAAGGATTTTTCGCCCCAGCTGGCGCAGATCGCGACCTCGAATTCCGACAGCTTGTTCACCTTCATGCCGGGCGGCATGGGCGTGGCGCTGGTCAAGCAGTTCACCGCCGCGGGGCTGAAGGACAAGGTCAAGTTCCTGTCGGTCTTCACCACGGATGAGACCACGCTGCCGGCGCAGAAGGACGACGCCCTGGGCGATCTGTCCGCCGGCAATTGGGCACCCGACGCGAAGACCCCGGCCAGCGAGGCCTTCGTCGCCGCGTTCGAGAAGAAATATGGCTATATCCCAGGCGGTTACGCCATGCAGGCCTATGACACGGCGATGCTGATCGACAGCGCGGTCGCCAAGGTCAAGGGCAACTTGAGCGACAAGAAAGCCGTGCAGAAGGCGCTGGAGGCGGCCGATTTCACCTCGCTTCGTGGCGGGTTCAAGTTCAACAACAACCACTATCCGGTGCAGAACTTCTATCTGCTGAAGGTCGCGAAGAACGCCAAGGATCAATACCACACCTCGATCGTGCGCGAGGTGGTGAAGGATTACGGCGACGACTTCCACCAGCAGTGCAAGATGAAGATGTAAGCCCCTGATCAACCGAGCATATGCCCCGCCCCGGCCTCGCCCGGGGCGGGCACCCGAGGCTTGAACCGCGCGAGTATCCCTTGTCCCTGACGCTGCTCTTGATCCAGTGCCTGAACGGCCTGCAATACGGCATGATGCTGTTCCTGATCGCCGCCGGGCTGACGCTGGTGTTCGGGGTGATGGGCTTCATCAACCTCGCCCACGGCGTGCAATACATGGTGGGCGCCTATCTGGCCTTTGCCTTTCTGCATCTGACCGGGAATTTCTGGCTGGCGGCGCTGTTGTCGATGCTCACCGCGCTGGTCTTCGGCCTGCTGCTGGAACATTTCATCTTTCGCCATCTCTATGGCCGAGACCACCTGGATCAGGTTCTGGCGACCTTCGGAATTATCATATTCCTCAATGAGTTGGCCAAGGTTATTTTCGGCCCCGCAACGCTGTCGCTTCCGGTGCCAGAGCTGCTTTCGGGTTCGATCCCGCTGACGCCGGAGCTGCGCTATCCGGTCTACCGGCTGGCCACCATCGGCGCGGGCGTGCTGGTGGCGGGGCTGCTCTATCTGGCGGTCGGCCATACCCGCGTGGGGATGCTGATCCGCGCCGGGGCGACGACGCCGCAGATGGTCGCGGCGCTGGGGGTGAACATCCGGCGGCTGTTCACAATGGTCTTCGGGGTCGGCGCCATGCTGGCAGGCTTTGCCGGGGTGATCGCCGCGCCGATCTTCGCGATCGAGCCGGGGATGGGCGACAACATCCTGATCGTGGCCTTCGTGGTGATCATCATCGGCGGCATCGGCTCTATCCGGGGGGCGTTTCTGGCGGCGCTGATGGTGGGGCTGATCGACACGCTCGGGCGGTCGCTGGCGACGCTGGCGACGGGGCTGATCCTGCCGCCCTCGATGTCCGATCAGGTGGGGCCGGCGCTGGCGTCGATGCTGATCTACATCCTGATGGCGGGGATCCTGGTGTTCCGCCCGCAGGGCCTGCTGCCGGCGAAGGGGGCGGCGTGATGGTGCGGGACCGCGCGCCGATCGTTGCCGGCACGATCTTTGCGCTGCTCATGGTAGCACCCTTCGGGCTGGGGCTGATCGGGCAGGGCTATCTGACCGGCCTGTTGATGCGGGCGATGCTGCTGGCGATCGCGGCGCTGGCGCTGGATCTGCTGGTCGGGCAGGGCGGCATGGTCAGCTTCGGCCATTCCGCCTTTGTCGGCCTTGGCGCCTATGCGCTGGCGATCGGGCTGCAGGCGGGGATCGAAAGCCTGCTGCTGCTGACGCTGATCGCGCTGGCGGTCTCGGGGCTGTTCGCGCTGATTACCGGGGTGCTGGCCCTGCGCACCTCGGGCGTCTATTTCCTGATGATCACGCTGGCCTTCGGGCAGATGACCTATTTCACCCTCACCTCGCTGGCGGCTTATGGCGGCGATGACGGGCTGACGCTGTGGTCGATGGCGACACTGCTTGGCACCGACGTGGCGCAGAATGCGGGCCAGATCTATTTCGTCATCCTCGTGGTGATGGTGGCGGTCTGGTGGCTGATGCACTGCATCAGCCAGTCGCGTTTCGGCCGGGTGCTGCGCGGCGCCCGCGACAATCCCGAACGGGCCGAGGTGATGGGCTTTTCCGTCTTCCGCTACCGCCTGACCGCCTATGTGATCGCCGGGATGATCGCCGGCCTCGCGGGCGTGCTGACCGCGCAGCAAAACGAATTCGTCAGCCCCGCGCTGGCGACCTGGCAGCATTCCGGCGATCTTTTGGTGATCCTGGTGATCGGGGGGTTGGGCAGCCGCAACGGCGCCATCCTGGGGGCGTTCTTCGTCGTCATCGTGCAGGATTTGCTGGGCGCGGTGATGCCCGAATGGCGGCTGATCTACGGCCCGCTGCTGGTGCTGGTGGTGCTGTTCGCCAAGGGCGGGCTGAACCGGCTGCTTGGCCCCGCACAGACGGGGTCCGTGGCATGAATGTGCTGGAAATTCACAATCTTTGCAAAAGCTTCGGCGCGGTTCGGGTAAGCCGCGACATCTGTCTTTCGGTGGCCGCGCATCAGTGCCACGCGCTGATCGGGCCGAATGGGGCGGGCAAGACGACGCTGATCCACCAGATCTCGGGGGTGCTGCGGCCCGACGCGGGGCAGGTGCTGCTGGACGGCCATGACATCACCGCGCAGCCGATCTGGCGCCGGGCGCAGGCGGGGCTTGGGCGGACGTTCCAGATCACCTCGGTCCTGCCCAGCTTCTCGGTGCGCGAGAACGTGGCGCTGGCGGCGCAGGCGAAGGCGGGGTCGTCGATGCGGTTCTTCGCGGCGGCGTCGGACGAGGCCGCGCTGAACCGCCGGGCCGAGGCGATCCTGGCGCGGATCTGCCTTGAAGACCGCGCCGATGTGCTGGCCGCCGATCTTTCGCATGGCGAGCGGCGCTTGCTGGAGCTGGGCATCGCGTTGGCCGGGGCGCCGAAATTCCTGCTGCTGGATGAGCCGATGGCAGGCCTCGGCCGGGTCGAAAGCGCGATGCTGATCGAGATCCTTGCGGTGCTGCGGCGCGAGATCCCGATGCTGCTGGTCGAACATGACATGGATGCGATCTTCCGGCTGGCCGATACGGTCTCGGTGCTGGTCGAGGGCGCGGTGGTGGCGCGCGGCACCCCCGATCAGGTGCGCGCCGATCCGGCCGCCCGCGCCGCCTATCTGGGTGAGGGCACGGTTGGGGACCCGGTTGGGGGCACGCTCGGGGGCACGGCATGAGCGACCTGCTTAGCATCCGCGGCCTGCATGCGGGTTACGGTCGGGCCGAGGTGCTGTTCGGCGTCGATCTGGCGATCCCGCGCGGTCAGGTCAGCACGCTGATGGGCCGCAATGGCATGGGCAAGACGACGACGGTGCGCTGCGTGATGGGGCTTTTGCGACCCCGCGCCGGCGCGATCGTGGTGAACGGCGCCGATATGGCCGGCGCGCCGCCCTACCGGATTGCCCGGGCGGGGCTGGGGCTGGTGCCCGAGGGGCGGCTGATCTTTCCCTCGCTGACGGTGGTCGAGAACCTGCGCGCCACCACCCGCCCGCAGCCCGGCGGCTGGACCGAGGCGCGCATCTTTGATGCCTTCCCGCGTCTGGCCGAGCGGCGCCGCAACCTCGGCTTTCAGCTTTCGGGGGGTGAGCAGCAGATGCTGGCGATCGGCCGGGCGCTGATGACAAACCCGGAACTGCTGATCCTTGATGAGGCGACCGAGGGGCTGGCGCCGCTGATCCGCGCCGAGATCTGGGCCCTTCTGGGCCGGCTGAAGGATGAGGGGCTGACGATCCTGCTGATCGACAAGAACATCGACGAACTGGCGCGGATCTCGGACCAGTACAATGTGATCGAGAAGGGTGAGATCGTCTGGCACGGCGACGCTGCGGCCTTCGCGGCGAACCGGGCTGAGGTGGAGAAATTCCTGCATTTGTAGATGGTTTGGCTTTCCGCCAGTCCCCTTGTCGCCCGGTGCGGGCCGTAGGCGCAGGGCGCGCGCCTGCCCGTCCGCACGGACTGGCGCTTCGAGGCCGTCGATCACGCGGGCAACTAGGGCAGTCCGTTGCAGCCATGAAGGGCGACGCTCACGGGCCAGGGCGCGCCACCCCACGGGCAGGCGCGCACCCTGCTCGGGCCCCGCGTCAGGTCGGCGGGCGGGGCAGGCGGCTGGCCTGGGCGCTCAGCCGCTGGGCGCTGTGTTCGATATGCAAAAGCCGGCGGCGCAGCACGGTCAGCGGATCGGTGGCGCGCAGCTCGAACCAGCCGCGGCGGCGCAGGGTTTCGGGCGGCGGCCGCGCCCCCGGCATCGACAGGCTGTCGGCGACTCGGCGTCCGGTCTCTTGCAGCAGCGGGTCGGCGGCGCGGCCCAGCTCCTCGGCCCGGGCGGTGACCATGCCGTGCACCGAGGCCAGATCCGAGGCGAACAGGTAATCCGCCGCCAGCAACTCATTCAGCACGACGAAGCGGCGATCGTCGCGGCGCGGTTCGCTTGACAGCCGGCGCACCGACATCGCCAGCGCGGTGAAGGCGTCAAGCGCCTGCTTGCGCGCCAGCCGGTAGGCCTGATCGCGCGGGCGCGCGCGCAGCGCCTCTTCGGCAAAGCCCCGGTCGGCGGCGATCAGCGCCGCGACCAGCGGGCCGATGTCGTTCCATTCCCAGCTGGGCAGGACGCGGGCAAAGGCCATCGACAGCGCCGCGCCGATCAGCGTGTCGATGATCCGGTCGATAACGAAGAAGGTCTGCGGCTCCAGCAATTGCAGCAACAGCAGCGCCATGAGCGAGGCCGCGAAGGAGGTGACGCGGTAATTCACCGTGGCGAAGGCATGCGCGGTGCCGACGCCCAGGATGGTCACCGCCACCAGCGCCGGCACCGGCAGCAGCGGGATCAGCGCCGCCGCCGCCGCGCAGCCGGCCAGCGTGCCGATCAGCCGGTCGTTGCGGCGTTGGCGGGTGATGGCATAGCTGGCGCGCATGATCAGCGCGATGGTCAGCAACACCCAGCCGCCATGGACATAGGACGGAAAGGCCACGGTGACCGCATAGCCTGCCAGCATCGCCAGCGTCAGGCGGATCGTGTAGCGCATCACCGGCGAGGTGGCGCGCAGATGGCTCCGCGCGGTGGACCAGAGCGGCGCGGGCGGCTGCACGAAGGCCGCCAGCGCCACCGGCGGCAGCGCGAGCGTCTGGTCCACGGGGGCGGCCATCGCCTCGGCCAGCGCGCGGGCGCGGCGGGTGGCGCGGGCCAGCTTGGCGCGGGTGGGGGCAAGGGCCGCGGCCTCATCGCGGCGCCCGGCGCCCGCCAGATCCGCCAGCGTGGCATCCAGCGCGGCCAGCAGTTCGGCATGGTCGAAATCGCGGGCCGCCAGATCCGCCGTGCCGCCCGAAACCAGCGCCAGTGCCACCGCCTCGACATCCTCGGCCACCGCAGCACTTAGCGCGCCGACCTGGGCCAGCGCCTCGGGCGCGGCGACCTCGCGCAGCGATTCCCAATCGGCATCGCTGGACAGCACCGCCTCATAAAGGTCCAGCAGCGCCAGCATGCCGACGATCCACTTGCGTCGCCGTCCGGTGGGCGCGCCGGTGAAGATCAGGTCGCGCGCCGCCTGCAGGCGTTCCATCACCGCGCCGTGGCGCTCGATCACCTCGGCCAGGGCCGGGCGCATGCCGCGGCGGGGATCGTAAAGGCCGGCGCGGGCGCGCAGATAGGCGGCGAAGGCCAGCAGCGCCTCGTTCAGCACCATGCGTCGGTTGCGGTCGTCCAGCGCCAGCGCGGCGCCGATGGCCAGCACCGCATAGGCGGCGCCGCCGGCGAAGAACAGGCCGGCATGGGCAAAGGCGGCGGCGGTATCCTCTGCCGGGATCGCCATGCCGATGATCAGCGCCAGCACCCCCGAGATGCCGAAGACCAGCGCCCAGCGGCCATAGGCGGTGGCGAAGGCAAAGCCCAGGCTGGTCAGCGTCACCACCCCGGCCATCGCCAGCAGATGCCCCCCCGCCAGACCCGAGAGCAGCGAGATCAGCGAACTCGACAGCAGTGCCGCCAGAAAGGTGCGCTGCTTGCGCGGCAGCGGGCCGGGCTGGTCGGTGATGCTGATGCAGGTGGCGCCGATGGCGGCGAAGATCGCGGCCTCGAACCCCAGAAGGGCGCCTGCCGACAGCGCCACCACGGCCAGGATCGCCGCGACCGAGGCGCCGCTTTCCACATGATGGCGCAAAAGCAGCCGGGCGGTGCGGGTGGGAAGGCCAGGGGCGGGGGACATGGCGGTTCCGGACGGCTGGGGCAAGAGGCGCGGCCCCGCCTGGGGCTGCGCGGTTCGGTTCGGTCGCGGCCCGGGGTCAGGCCTTGGGCGCGGGCTTGCGGCCGGGTGCGCGGCCCGTATTGGGGCCAGACTTGGGGCCAGACTTGGCGCCAGTCTTGGGGCCAGCCGCGCGGCCTGTCTTGAGTTCGGCCGTGCGGCCCGTATTGGGGCCCGTCTTGGCGCCAGCCTTAGGGCCGGGTTTGCGGTTGGCCGTGCGTCCGGTCGCCGGCTCGGGCCAGAGTTCGGCGGTGCGCTCGGCCCTGGGGCCGGTCCTCGCATCGGGCCGGTGGCGGCTGGCGCTGCGGGGTTTCGCCTTCGCGGTGCCGGTCGGCGCGGGTTTGTCGTGGTCGAGGCCCAGTTGGTCGCGCAGCACCTTGGCGCGCACTTCCTCAACCGCGCCGGCGGCCATCTCGCCCAGACGGAACGGCCCGTAGGAGACCCGGATCAGCCGGTTCACCGCCAGGCCCAGGGCCTCCATCGCGCGGCGGATCTCGCGGTTGCGGCCCTCGCGCAGGCCGACCGTCAGCCAGGCATTCGCGCCCTGCAGGCGGTCGAGCGTGACGGTCATCGGCTGAAACCGCTCGCCCTCGACGGTGAGACCCTTGCGCAGCGGTTCCAGCATGGCGTCATCGGGCGCGCCGTTCACCCGCACCCGGTATTTGCGCAGCCAGCCAGTTGCCGGAAGCTCCAGCCGGCGCTTGATGTCGCCGTCGTTGGTCAGCAGCAAGAGGCCTTCGGAATTGATGTCGAGCCGGCCGATCGACATCACCCGCGGCATGTCCTCGGGCAGGGCGTCGAACACCGTGCGGCGGCCCTTTTCGTCCTTGGCGGTGGTCACCAGCCCCAGCGGCTTGTGGTACAGCCACAGCCGCGCGGGTTCGGGCGCCGCCAGCGGCTTGCCGTCGACCACGATCCGGTCCGAGGGCTTCACGTTCAGCGCCGGGCTGTCGATGGTCTTGCCGTTGACCGAGACCCGGCCCTCGGCCACCAGCGCCTCGGCGCCGCGGCGCGAGGCGACGCCGGCGCGGGCGATGACCTTGGCGATGCGCTCGCCCTCGGGAGAGGTCGGGACAGCCGGGGCGGGCGGCGCGGTGCCGGCGGGGCGGCTGGATTCGGGGGTGTCGGTGCTCATGCCATCTTCTAGCGCCGATGGGGGCCGGGTGAAAGCGGCTTGCGCGGGGGGAAAGCTCGGGGCAGGAAGAGGCATGAGCCGCTTTACCAGCCATATGGATCTGGCGCTGACCGAGGCCCGCGCCGCCGCCGCCCGCGGCGAGGTGCCGGTTGGCGCGGTGGTGGTGGCGCCGGGGGGCGAGGTGGTGGCGATTGCGGGCAACCGTACGCGCGAATTGTCGGACCCGACCGCGCATGCCGAGATCCTGGCGCTGCGCGCGGCCTGTGCCGCCCTTGGGTCGGAACGCTTGCCGGGCCATGCGCTCTATGTCACGCTGGAGCCTTGCCCGATGTGCGCCGCGGCAATCTCTCAGGCGCGGATCGCGCGGCTGTATTACGGCGCGGCGGATCCGAAATCCGGCGGGGTGGCGCAGGGGCCGCGGGTCTTTGCCCATCCGCAAAGCCATCATGTGCCCGAGGTCTACGACGGGATCGGGGCCGAGGCGGCGGCGGATCTGCTGCGCGGGTTCTTCGCCGGGCGGCGGGAGGGGTAGGCTGGGGGCGCTGCCCCATCGCCATTGCCGCTCGGAGTTGCCATTGGTGCGCCATTGGTCCGAGCGCCAATGGTGACGGCGCGACGAATGGCGATCGCCCGGAGTATTTGGACCAAGATGAAGGGAAAGAGCATGCGTGAGATCGATATTCCGCCGCTGTGGCTTGCGATCTTCCTGGCGCTCGCCTGGGCGCTGGCGCTGATGGTGCCGTGGCATCCTTTCGGGGTCGTCGGGCAGTGGCTGGGGGGGGCGGTGGTTCTGGCGGGGCTGGGGCTGATGGGGTTGGCGCTGGCGCAGATGTTGCTGGGGCGCACCACTTTCATTCCGCGCCGCGACCCCAGCGCGATGGTCACCGGGGGCGTGTTCCGGCTGTCGCGCAACCCGATCTATCTGGGCGATGCGATGGTGCTGGCGGGGGCGGCGCTGTGGCTGGATGCGCCGATTGCGCTGCTGTTGGTGCCGCTATTCATGGCCTTCATCGCGCGGCGCTATATTCGCGACGAAGAGGCCCGGCTGGAGGCGCAGTTCGGCGCGGCCTATCATGAATGGGCCGCGAGGGTGCGGCGCTGGCTTTGAAAGGGCTGACATTTTCGTCGCTACTTGCGAAATATTGTTGCGCAGTGCTAAAGCTGCGCTGATATATTCGTACGAACGAATGGGACCTACGGATCGGGGAGAGCGCGGTTGAAGATCGGGGCACCTAAGGAGATCGTCGCCGGCGAGGCGCGGGTGGCGATGACGCCGGACTCGGCGCGGCAACTGCAGAAGCTGGGCTATGAATGTGTGATCGAGACCGGGGCTGGCGTGGCCGCGGGTTTCGACGACGCGGCCTATCAGACGGCCGGCGTCGCGATCGTCAAGACCGCCGCGGCGCTGTGGAAAGAGGCCGATGTCGTCGTCAAGGTGCGTGGCCCCGAGCCGATCGAGGTGAAGCGTCTGAAGAAGGGCCAGACGCTGATTTCCTTCTTCTGGCCGGCGCAGAACGCCGATCTGCTGGAGGCCTGCAAGGCCCGCGGCGCCAATGTCATCGCCATGGACATGGTGCCGCGCATCAGCCGCGCGCAGAAGATGGATGCGCTGTCGTCGATGGCCAATATCGCCGGCTACCGCGCCGTGGTGGAGGCTGCCAACAATTTCGGTCGCTTCTTCACCGGTCAGGTGACCGCGGCGGGCAAGGTGCCGCCGGCCAAGGTGCTGGTGGTCGGCGCGGGCGTGGCGGGGCTTGCCGCGATCGGCACCTCGACCAGTCTGGGCGCGATCACCTATGCGTTCGACGTGCGCCCCGAGGTCGCCGAGCAGATCGAATCGATGGGGGCGGAATTCGTCTTCCTCGATTTCAAGGAGCAGGCCCAGGACGGCGCCGCAACGGGGGGCTATGCCGCGCCCTCAAGCCCCGAATTCCGCGAAAAGCAGCTGGAGAAATTCCGCGCGCTGGCGCCCGAGATGGACATCGTCATCACCACCGCGCTGATCCCCGGCCGCGACGCGCCGAAGCTGTGGCTGAAGGATATGGTCGAGGCGATGAAGCCCGGCTCGGTCGTGGTGGACCTTGCGGCCGAGAAGGGTGGCAATTGCGACCTGACCGTGCCCGATCAGAAAGTGGTCAGCGACAATGGCGTCACCATCGTCGGCTACACGGATTTCCCCAGCCGGATGGCGACCCAGTCCTCGACGCTTTATTCCAACAATATCCGTCACATGATGACCGATCTGACGCCGGACAAGGATGGTCAGGTCGTCCATAACATGGAAGACGACGTGATCCGCGGCGCCACCGTCACCCATGACGGCGCGATCACCTTCCCGCCGCCGCCGCCCAAGGTGAAGGCGATCGCGGCGCAAAAGCCCAAGGAAAAGCCCAAGGAGCTGACCCCAGTCGAGCGTCGCGCCCAGGAAATCGCCGCCTTCAAGGACCAGACCCGCAAGCAGATCACCCTGATCGGCATCGGTGCCGCGGTGCTGCTTCTGGTGGGGCTGGTGGCGCCGGCCAGCTTCATGCAGCATTTCATCGTCTTCGTGCTGGCGTGCTTCGTCGGCTTCCAGGTGATCTGGAGCGTCGCCCACAGCCTGCACACGCCGCTGATGGCGGTGACCAACGCGATCTCGTCGATCATCATCCTTGGCGCGATGTTGCAGGTCGGATCGGGTTCTTGGGTGGTGATGCTGCTGTCGGCTGTGGCGATCTTCATGGCCGGGATCAACATCTTCGGCGGCTTCCTGGTGACGCGCCGGATGCTTGCCATGTTCCAGAAATCGTAAGGGGGCACGTGTGATGGAAACCGGTTTCTCCACCGCCGCCTATGTCGTGGCCGCGGTGCTGTTCATCCTTTCGCTGGGGGGGCTTTCGGGCCAGGAAAGCGCCAAGCGGGCGGTCTGGTACGGGATGGTGGGCATGGCGCTGGCCGTGCTGGCCACGCTGTTCGGCCCCGGCGCGGGGCTGTGGTTCCTGTCGCTGGTGCTGATCGCCGGCGGCGGCGTGATCGGCTGGTATGTGGCCAACAAGGTCCAGATGACCGAGATGCCGCAACTGGTCGCGGCGATGCATTCGCTGGTCGGCCTTGCGGCGGTCTTCGTCGGCTACAACGCTTATCTCGACCTGCTGCATGTGCAGGCGATGGGCCCCGAGGCACGCCGGGCGCTGACCGGCTTTGCCGCGATCATCGCCCACAAGTCGCCGGTCGAGCAATCGATCATGCGGGTTGAGGTGTTCCTCGGCGTGTTCATCGGCGCGGTGACCTTCACCGGCTCGATCGTCGCCTTCGGCAAGCTGGCGGGCAAGGTGGGGTCCAAGGCCCGCCAACTGCCCGGCGGGCATATGCTGAACGCGGGCGCCGCGGCGCTGTCGGTGCTGTTGCTGCTCTTCTTCATGGGCGGCGCGGGCGGCTGGGCGCTGGTGCTGATGACGGCGCTGGCCTTCTTCATCGGCTATCACCTGATCATGGGGATCGGCGGCGCGGACATGCCGGTCGTCGTGTCGATGCTGAACTCCTATTCCGGCTGGGCGGCGGCGGCGATCGGCTTCAGCCTGGGCAACGATCTGCTGATCGTCACCGGGGCGCTGGTCGGCTCTTCCGGCGCGATCCTCAGCTACATCATGTGCCGGGCGATGAACCGCAGCTTCATCAGCGTGATCCTGGGCGGTTTTGGCAACACCACCGGCCCGGCGCAGGCGATCGAGGGCGAACAAGTCTCGATCGAGGCCGACGCGGTGGCCTCGGCCCTGAAAGAGGCCGACAGCGTGATCATCGTGCCGGGCTACGGCATGGCGGTGGCGCAGGCGCAGCAGGCGGTGTCGGAACTGACGCGCAAGCTGCGCGCACAGGGCAAGACGGTGCGCTTCGCCATCCACCCGGTCGCCGGGCGCCTGCCGGGGCATATGAACGTGCTGCTGGCCGAGGCCCGCGTGCCCTATGACATCGTGCTGGAAATGGACGAGATCAATGAGGATTTCCCCGATACCGACGTGGTGATCGTCATCGGCTCGAATGACATCGTCAACCCGGCGGCGCAGGAAGATCCGAACTCGCCGATCGCCGGGATGCCGGTGCTGGAAGTGTGGCGCGCCAAGCAGGTCTTCGTGTCGAAACGCGGCCAGGGCACCGGCTATTCCGGCATCGAGAACCCGCTGTTCTACAAGGAGAACACCCGGATGTTCTATGGCGACGCGAAGGATTCGGTGGGCAAGCTGATCGGCCATCTGGACTGATCCTGTCCCGAGGTGGCGCGCCCATGGCGCCCCCGGCATATCCGAACCAAGATGAAGGGCAGGGCGCGGTCCTTGCCCTTCATCTTGGCAAAAATACTCCGGGGGGTCGCCATTGGAGCGCCGTCGCCAATGGTGCTCGGACCAGTGGCGCAGCCATTGGCAACTCCGAGTGACAATGGCGACGGGCAGCGCCCCCGCCGCGGCGCCTGCGGCATCCGCACAGTTGAGCCTTCCGCGCCCGCCCGCTATCCTGCCCCTTGCTGGGAAGATCCGGGGAGGGATCGGATGCGGCTTTCTCTGACCATCGTCGCGCTTCTCGCGCCGCTGCCGGCCTGGGCCGGGGCTGGCGTCGCCTATGGCTGGGGGTTCAATCCGCTGATCGTCGCGCCGCTGGCGGGGCTTGCGTGGTTGTTCATGCACGGGGCCGAGCAGATGGCCGCGCGGGGCAGGCCCGTCGCGACCTGGCGGCAAGGCGTGTTCTACGCGGGGCTTGCCGTGCTCTGGGCCGCGCTGCAATCGCCGCTCGCGGCCTGGGCGGGCATCGCCTATGAGGGCCACGCCTGGCAGGGCCTGCTGCTGCGCATTCTGGGGCCGCTTCTGGTGCTGCTGGCGGCGCCGCAATCGGCGCTGATCGCGGGGCTGGGCCGGCGCGCCCGGCGCGGCCTTGCGCGCCGCCTGCCGCATCGGGGCCGCGCCCGGCGGATCCTGCGCGCCGCGTTACAGCCCTTGCCCGCCGCGCTGGCCTTCATCGGCACGCTCTATCTGTGGGAATTGCCGCCCCTGCAGAATGCCGCCCAGGCCCAGGCGCTGCTGGGCGCGCTGATGCGGGGGACCTTCCTGCTCACCGGGCTTTGGTTCTTCGCCACGCTGTTCCATCCGCAGGATCCGCCGCATGGCCCGGCCCATGTCCGCCGGCAGCTGATGCTGATCGCGGCGACCTTCTCGCAGCTTCTGCTGGGCGCGGCGATCACCATGAAGCCGATGATCCTCTACACCGCGTATCACCTGGGGCTCGGCGATGAGGCCGGCGGCGGCTATGTGATCTGGACGCCCTCGTGCTTCGTGCTGCTGGCGGCGATCATCCTGGTCGTGCACCAGTGGAACGCGGCCGAGGAACGGCTTTGGCGGCGCGCCCAGCGGGGCGGGTTGTCGAATGCCGAGATGATGGCGCTGATGCCGCAGACCGCACAGGAGCTGTGGCTGGTGGTCACGCCCAAGAACCGCCGCACCGCCTATGGGCTGTCGATGATCCCGCTGATCCTGTTCGTCATGGTCTTTGCCACCGTCACCACGGTGCGGATGATGTAGCGCCCCCCGGGCCAATCGTCGCAGACCGCGCGCCCGCCGGGCTAGCCGATTGCGCGCCGCGCCCGGCGGGCTAGTCTGGCCATGCGACGCCAGCAGAGGTCCAAGCACAGGCCCAAGCACAGGCCCAAGCGGAGAGGCCCGACATGAGCCCGATCGACGACCATCCCCAGCGCTATGCCCTGGCCAATGAGCTGCACGCGCGCCCCTTCCCCGCGCTCACGCCGCCCTGCCACGCGGCCTTTCTGGCGATCACCCCGTCCGAGGATGCCGCCAACCGCGACCGGATGCGCGACCATGCCCATCTGTCGGCCCTGCTGGCCCGCCACGGCGCCGCGCCGCCGCCACCCGAGGCCGCGCATTGGTCGGGTGCCATCGGCCGCCATGCGCTGACCTGGGAAAGCCACACCGAATTCGTGACCTTCTCGGCCTTCGCCGAGGGGCTGGGCACGCGGCCCTTCGACCCGTCCGAGGCCGAAGTCTTCCCCGCCGACTGGCTGGCGGGCGCGCCGGGGACACGGCTGACCTCGGTGCTGATCCGGGTTGATTTTCTGCCCGAAGATCCGGCGCAGGTCATGCCCTTGCTGCGCGACTGGTTCGTGCCCGAAAGCCTGGCCTGCAACTGGGTGCTGGACCGCGCCGCGGTGGTGGCGGGGGATTTCCGCATCGATCCGGCGGGGCATATGCGCTTTGCCGTCTTCGTGCGGCCCGGCACCGGCCCGGGCCGGGTCGGGCGGATCGTGCAGCGCTTGTGCGAGATCGAGACTTACAAGGCGATGTCGATGCTGGGGCTGATGCGGGCGCGGGCCTTGGGCGCGCGGCTGAACGCGCTTGACCCGGAGCTGTCGGAAATGGTCAGCGGCATGGGCGACGCGGGCCGCCCGCCCGAGGGCGCGCTGCATGCGCTGCTTGGCGTGACCGCACAGCTAGAGGAACTGGCGGTGCATTCCTCATTCCGTTTCGGCGCGACCGGGGCCTATGAGGCGCTGGTGAACCAGCGCATCGGCGTTCTGCGTGAGGAGCGCTTTGAGGGCCGCCAGACCTTTTCCGAGTTCATGACCCGGCGCTATGATCCGGCGATGCGGACGGTGAAATCGACCGAGGCCCGGCTGAAGGCGCTTCTGGAACGCGCCACGCGGGCGGGCGAATTGCTGCGCACCCGGGTGGATGTGGAACGCTCGGCCCAGAACCAGAAGCTGCTGGAAAGCATGGACCGGCGGGCGGATCTGCAATTGCGGCTGCAACACACGGTCGAGGGGCTGTCGGTCGTGGCGATCAGCTATTACGCCGTCAATCTGGTCAGCTATGCGCTGTATCCGCTGGCCCATGCGCTGGACTGGTCGAAGACGGCAAGTACGGCGGTGCTGACCCCGGTGGTGGTGCTGGCGATGTGGCTGGCGCTGCGCCGCATCCGCAAGCGGATGCACTGACGGGGGAGCGGGGCGCGCGCCTGCCCGTGGGGTGGCGCATCCTGACGGTCGAGCATCGCCATTTATGGCAGCAAGGTTCTGCCTGAGGCCCCCCGGGCTTGAGCGCATCAAAGCGCCAGCCCGTGGGGACGGGCAGGCGCGCGCCCTGCGCGTTTCACGCGCGTACCGGGCGGCAGGGGCTGGCGGCAGGGGATGGCGGAACGGGGCCAAGCCTGCTCCCTCAGCGCCCCCGCACCCGCGGATCCAGCGCGTCGCGCAGACCGTCGCCGATATAGTTCACCGACAGCACCGTCAACGAGATCGCCAGCCCCGGCCAGATCACCAGCCCCGGCGATTGCTGCATGTACTGGATGCCATCGTAAAGCAGCCGCCCCCAGGTCGGGAAATCCGGCGGAAAGCCGAGGCCGAGGAACGACAGCACCGATTCCGTGATGATCGCCTGGGCGATGCCCAGGGTCGCGGCCACCATCACCGGGCTCAGCACGTTGGGCAGGATGTGGCGGGTGATCATCCGCCAGGGCGGGGTGCCGATCGAGCGGGCGGCCAGCACGAATTCGCGCTCTTTCAGCGCCAGCACCTCGCCGCGCACGATGCGGGCGGCATGCATCCAGCTGGTGATGCCGATGGCGGTGACGATCAGGGTGAAGATCCCCATGTCCAGCCCCATCAGATGCGCCAGCGCATCGCGAAACAGCATCACCATGACCAGCAGCAACGGCAGCACCGGCAGCGCCAGGAACAGATCCGTCAGCCGCATCAAGGGGCCGTCGAGCATCTTGGAATAGCCCGCCAGCACCCCCACCAGCGTGCCCAAGAAGATCGAGATCAGCATCGCCGTGACCCCCACCGCGATAGAGATCCGCCCCCCCGTCATCAGCCGCGCCAGCGAATCCCGGCCCAGAGAATCGGTGCCCAGCGGATGCGCCAGGCTGGGGCCGCCGTTCATCGCGGTGAAGTCGATATAGCTGGGGCTGATGCGCCAGACATAGGGGCCGAAGATCACCGCGACGAAGATGGTCGCGAAGATCGCGGCGCCGAACATCGCGCCCTTGTGGGTCTTGAACTGATCCCAGACATCCCACCACTGGTTGCGCGGCGGGGCGATGTGCTGGACCATCTCGGCCGCCGGGTCATGGTCGGGGCCCAGCGTGGCCTCGGCCAGCATGGCTTCGCCCACGGCGCGCGGGTCTTGTCTTTCCTTGGGATCAGTCATAGCGGATTCTCGGGTCGAGCACGCCGTAGAGCAGATCGGCGACCAGGTTGAAAAGCACGATCAGCACGGCGAAGATGAAGGTGATGGTCTGCACCATCGGCAGATCGTTGGCGTAGATCGCGGTGATCAGCAATTGCCCGATCCCGTTCACCAGAAATATCTGCTCGGTCACGATGGCGCCGCCGAAGACCGAGGGCACCCCCAGCGCGATCACCGTGATCACCGGGATCATCGAGTTGCGCAGCACATGGATCAGCACCACGCGCGATTCCGACATGCCCTTGGCGCGGGCGGTGCGCACATAATCCTGACTGAGGTTGTCCAGCATCGACGAGCGCAGATAGCGGCTGATCTGGCTGGTGGTCTGGATCGCCAGCACCAGCACCGGCATCACCATCTGTCGGATCTGCAGCCAAAAGTTGTGCCAGCTGTCGACGTTGAGGTTGGTGTTATAGATCGCCGGGAACCAGTTCAGATAGACCGAGAAGATCAGGATCATCAGCACGCCGGAAAAGAACGGCGGCACCGCAAGGCCCAGCATCGCGGCGAAGGTGCCGGTCTGGTCGAAGACCGAATATTGCTTGTAGGCCGACAGGATGCCGATCGGCAGGGCGATCAGCACGCCGACCACATAGGCCAGCCCCACCACCCACAGCGTCTGCGGGATGCGCTGCGCGATGATGTCGAAGACCGGCGAGCGCGTCTGCCAAGAGATGATCCGCTGCATGCCGGCCGAGTAATGGGTGCCGAAGATCACGTCGATCAGATGCAGCGGCTCGACCACGAAGAATTCCTTCAGCCACAGCAGGTATTGCACCAGCAGCGGCTTGTTGACCCCCAGCGCCTCGCGCATCTTTTCGCGGACCTCGGGCGGGATCGTCAGCGGCAGGTCGCCCAGCGGGTTGCCCGGCGCCAGCTTGAGCAGCGAGAAGATGATCAGGCTGATGAACAGCAGCGTCGGCACCGCAAGAACCAAGCGCCGGATGGTGTAGTTGAGCATTGGCTGCCCCTGTCGTTGTCGGTGAGGTTTCCGGTGTCGGTGCCGGTTTCAGTCCCGAAGTGCCGGGCCGGATTGCGAGATGGGCGCGCCCCGAACGGGCGGGGCGCGCCCGGGGCATCACTTCTTGCGATACCAGGACTGGATGTTCCACATCTCGGAATCCCAGGTGTTCATGATATCGCCACCCAGGGTGTTCGACACCGCCGACACCCGGCCGCGCCAGACCAGCGGCAGCATCGTGTAGGTGCTGTCAGGCTGGCCGACCGTCAGAAGCGCGTTCAGCTTCTTCACGATCTCGCCGCGCTTTTCATAGTTCGCGGTCTTGCCGAGTTCGGCCACAAGGCTGTCGTATTCCTTGCTGCAAAAGCGCGGGATGTTCTCACCCTGCCACTGGGTCGCCGGGCGCGGCGCCTTGTTGCAGGTGTATTGCGCGGCATAGGCGCCGGGATCGGCCCCGTTGAAGTTGTTCGCGTACATCTCGACGTCAGAGTAGAACTTCTGGAACGTGTCGGGCGAACCCGGATCGCCGCCGAAGAAGACCGAGGCGTTGATGTTCTTCAGCTCGGTATCGACGCCGATTTCCTTCCACCACTGCTTGATGATCGCCTGGAATTGCTGGCGCACCGCGTTGGTCGAGGTCTGGTAGGTCAGCATCAGCTTCTTGCCGTCCTTGTGACGGTAGCCGTCCGAGCCCATCTTCCAGCCGGCCTCGTCCAGCAGCTTCTTGGCGCCGGCGATGTTCTGCTTGAGGCAGCTGGTGTTGCCGGCATCGGCGAAGTTGGCGGGCGCCGGGACCCAGTTGCAGGTCGGCTTGCCCATCGGGCCATAGCCGATCTTGGTCAGCACGTTGCGGTCGATCGCCATCGACAGCGCCTCGCGCACCCGCTTGTCCGTCAGGATCGGGTTCGGAACCTTGGCGGTCGAACGTTCATCCGCCGGCAGACTAGAGGACGGATCGGTCAGGTTCAGTTGCAGACGCTCGACCAGCGTGCCGAAGCCGACCATCAGCTTGCCCTTGCCGTCCTTGACCATGTCCTCCAGCACCTTGGGCGCCAGTTGCAGGTTCCAGCCGTAATCATATTCGCCGGTCTGCAGCACCGCGCGGGCCGAGGCCATGGCGCTGCCGCCGCCCTTGAAGTTGACCTTGGCGAAATGCGGCTCATCCGCGACGCGGTAGTTCGGGTTGGCGGCGAACTGGATCACGTCGTTGGGCTTGAACTGGGTCACCTTGAACGGGCCGGTGCCGATCGGGTTGAAGTTCGCCTCGGTGCAGGTCGGGGCCTTGGCGCCCATGCAATTTTCAAACTGCTTCTTTTGCAGGATCGGCGATTCCGAGCTGACGAAAGGCCCGTAGGGAACCGGCTGCGGTTCCTTGAAGGTGATCTTCACGGTCAGCGGGTCGACCTCTTCGATCGATTTCACGCCCTCGAAGTGGGACAACTGCGCGCAGCCGCCCTGCGGATCCATGCAATACTTGCCGGTGAATACCACGTCGGCGGCGGTCACGGGGCTGCCGTCGGACCACTTCAGCCCCTTCTTCAGGTGCCAGGTGATCGACTTCAGATCCTTGGCGATGCCGCCATTGGCGACAGTCGGGATCTCGGCCGCAAGCCGCGCGAACAGCTTGCCTTCCTGGTCGTAGCCCGCCAGCGGTTCCAGCACGATCGACGAGGATTCCACATCCTTCGTGCCGCCCGACAGATAGGGGTTCAGGATCGACGGCGCCTGCCAGTAGATGATGTTGACGGTGCCGTCCGTCCCGCGCCCTTCGGCATGGGCCACGGGCGCCATCGCCAGCGCGGCGGCGGCCCCCATTAAGGCCAGTTTGATTTTCATTAATCCTCTCCTCGTTGGTTGGGCTCTGATCGCCTCGGGCCTATGCGCCGGCTGATCCGGCGTCTTGCGTCTTGTCGGAATCGTAGAGGTGGCAGGCGACAAAGTGCTGCGGCCTGACCTCTCGGAAGGCGGGTTCGACATCCTTGCAGACGGCCATCACCCTGGGGCAGCGGGTGCAGAAGTTGCAGCCCTTCGGCGGATTGGCGGGCGAGGGCACGTCGCCCTTCAGGATGATGCGCGCGCGCCGGGTCTCGACCGCCGGGTCGGGGTCGGGGACCGCAGACAGCAGGGCCTCGGTATAGGGATGCAGCGGCTCGGCATAGAGCGCCTCACGCGGGGCGAGTTCTGCCAACTGGCCCAGATACATCACCGCCACCCGGTCGGCGATATGGCGCACCATCGACAGGTCGTGGCTGATGAACAGATAGGTCAGGCCCAGCTTTTCCTGCAGCTCTTCCAGCAGGTTGACCACCTGCGCCTGGATCGACACGTCAAGCGCCGCGATCGGTTCGTCGCAGACGATGAACTTCGGGTTCAGCGCCAGCGCCCGTGCGATGCCGATCCGCTGCCGCTGCCCGCCCGAGAATTCATGCGGATAGCGGTTGGCGAAGGTGCGGTTCAGCCCCACCGCATCCATCAGCTCGTAGATCCGCGCCAGCTTTTCCTTCTTCGACAGCTTGGTATGTTCGTCCAGCGGCTCCGAGATGATCGAGGCCACCGTCATCCGCGGATTGAGGCTGGCCTGCGGGTCCTGAAACACCATCTGCATCGTGGTGCGCATCTGGCGCAGGGTGCGGGCATCGGCGCGCGCCACGTCCTGGCCGTCGATCTTCACCACGCCGTCGGTGACCTCGTAGAGCCGCAGCAGGGCGCGTCCCGTCGTCGACTTGCCACAGCCGGATTCGCCAACAAGGCCAAGGGTTTCGCCCTCGTAGATGTCGAAGCTGACGTTGTCGACGGCCTTCACGTCGCCGATCTTGCGGCGCAAAAGGCCCGAGGTGATCGGGAAATACATCTTCAGGCCGCGCACCTCGACCAGCTTGCGCCGGGGGTCGGGCGCGTGCCCGGCCAGCGCGTCGCCCGTCACCATGCCCTCGTCAAGCATCGGCCTCTCCTTGGGTTGCGGCGTCCCAGAAACAGGCGACGTCATGGCCGTTCGCGCCGACCGGGCGGCGCTGCGGGTTTTCGGTGCCGCAACGCGCGAAGGCGTGGGCGCAGCGGTCGCGGAACGAACAGGCCGAGGGCGCGGCCATCAGGATCGGCGGCTGGCCCTCGATCACGTTCAGCTTCGGCTCGCGCGCGCCATGCACCTTGGGCACGGTCTTCAGCAGGGCGCGCGTGTAGGGATGCTGCGGATTGGCGAACAGCTCGCGCGCCGGGGCCTGTTCGACCACCTGGCCGCCATACATCACCATCACCCGGTCGGCGATGCCGGCGATCACCCCCAGATCATGGGTGATCCAGACGATCGCCATGCCCAGTTTCTCGCGCAGCTCCTTCACCAGCTCGATGATCTGGGCCTGGATCGTGACATCCAGCGCCGTGGTGGGTTCGTCGGCGATCAGCACCTTGGGATCGCACGCCAGCGCGATAGCGATCATCACCCGCTGGCGCATGCCGCCGGAAAACTGGTGCGGGTAATCCCTCAGGCGCGACCGCGCATCGGGAATGCCCACCAGCTCCAGCAATTCGACCGCCCGATCCCGCGCGCCGGCCTTCGACAGGCCCATATGCTTGCGCAGCGGCTCCATCAGCTGAAAGCCCACGTTGAACACCGGATTCAGGCTGGTCATCGGATCCTGAAAGATAAAGCCGATCCGTGCGCCGCGGATCTTGCGCAGGGTCTCGTCGCTGGCGGTGCGCAGATCATGGCCGTCGAACAGGATCTGTCCGCCACTGACATTCGCCGGCGGCGAGGGCAGCAGCCCGATCAGCGACATCATGGTGACCGACTTGCCCGAGCCGCTTTCCCCCACCACGCCCAGAAGCTCTCCGGGGTGCAGATGGAAGCTGACGGAGTTCACCGCATGAACCTGACCGCCGCGTGTCCTGAAAACGGTCTTCAGGTCCTTGACGTCAAGGACTGGAAGCGCCCCATCGGGCATATGACTCTCTCCAAACCTGTTGGTTTTATTTTATTTTTATCGCACTTGCGGTGTCGGCCCGCAGGCGTCTTGGGGGAAGTGTTAGCAATTTTCCACAGCGGGGCAAGAAACTTTCTTGTCCGATGGGTCAAGGTTTTGCGGACGCTCAAGGATAGGGCAGCGGCCTTGACCTTTGGCCAAGGCGGCCGCAGGCTCTGCCTGGCAAACTGCAAGGCCTTGCCATGATCCCTTCGCCCCCAGTCCAGACCGGTGCCACCTGCGCGATCCGCCGCGCGCCTGCGGTTCCGGCCCGTATCGCGATTCGAACGCCGCCGCCCCAAGGGGGGGCGCATCCGCCCGCCTGGCCCGGGTAGCGGCGAAGATGGATTTTCCCTTCCCCATGCCGGCCCGGCCCGAACATGATGCGATCCCGCCGGCCCGCGCCGATGTGGTGGTGATCGGCGGCGGCATCGCCGGGGTGATGAGCGCTTGGTATCTGCGCGAACGCGGCCTGTCGGTGGTGCTGTGCGAAAAAGGCCGGATCGCGGGTGAGCAGAGCTCTCGCAACTGGGGCTGGGTGCGCCAGCAGGGGCGCGACCCGGCGGAATTGCCGATCATGATCGAATCGATGCGCCTGTGGCAGGGGCTGTCGGCCGCGGCCGAGGTGGATCTGGGCTTTCGCCAGACCGGGGTGCTTTATATCGCCAACCGGCCCGCGGATATGGCCCGGCATGAGGCCTGGGCGAAGATCGGCGTCGCACATGGGCTGGATACAAGGATGCTCGGCGCGGGTGAAGTGCGGGGGATGCTGAAGGATCCGGGCGATTGGCCGGGCGGGCTGACGGGCGGGATGTGGACCGCCTCGGACGCGCGGGCCGAGCCATGGATCGCGGTGCCGGCGCTGGCGCGCGCTTTGGCGCGGCGCGGCGCCGTGGTGGCCGAGGCCTGCGCGGTGCGTGCCCTCGACATGGTGGCGGGCCGGGTGGCGGGGGTGGTGACCGAGCGCGGCCGCATCGCCTGTGACAGCGTGGTGCTGGCGGGCGGCGCCTGGTCGGCACTGTTCCTGCGCCGCCACGGGGTGACGATCCCGCAGCTTTCGGTGCTGTCCTCGGCCGCCGCGACCGCGCCCTTGCCCGAGCATTTCGCCGGCGCCGCCGCCGACCGCGGCTTTGCCTTCCGCCGCCGCGCCGATGGCGGCTATACGCTGGCGCCCGGCGAGTTTCACGAGGTCTTCCTGGGCCCCGACACCCTGCGCCATGCGCGCAGCTTCCTGCCGCATGTGCTGGCCGATCCGCTGGGCCACCGCATCCTGCCCGCGGCGCCCGCGGGCTACCCTGACGGCTGGCGCACCCCGCGCCGCTGGGGCACGGAAGAGGCCTCTCCGTTCGAGCATCAGCGCATCCTCAACCCGCGCCCGAACCTGCGCGCGCTGGCCAAGGTTCAGGACGCCTTCGCGCGCGCCTTCCCGACGATCGGGCGGCCGCGGCTGGCGCGCGCCTGGGCGGGGATGATCGACACGATGCCCGATGTGGTGCCGGTGATCGACCATATCCCCGCGCTGCCGGGGCTGGTGGTGGCGACCGGTTTGTCCGGCCATGGCTTTGGCATCGGGCCGGGGATCGGGCGGGTGGTGGCCGATCTGGTCGCGGGGCGCGACACCGGGCACGATCTGGGGCGGTTTCGCTTCGCGCGCTTCAGCGACGGGTCGAGTCCGGTCGTGGGGCCGGGGTTGTAGGCGCCGCGGCGGGGGCGCTGCCCGTCGCCACTGTCACTCGGACCAATGGCGCTCCAATGGCGACCCCCCGGAGTATTTTTGCCAAGATGAATGAGTGGGCGGGCTTGGGCGCGGGCGGGGGCTAGAGGTCCAGCTCGATCCAGGCGGGGACGTGGTCGGAAGGCTTGTCGCGGCCGCGGATCTGCTTGTCGATGCCGGTGCCGGTCAGCAGGTCGGCGGCTTGCGGCGTCAGCAGCAGGTGGTCGATGCGGATGCCGTTGTTCTTGGCCCAGGCGCCGGCCTGATAATCCCAGAAGGAATAGAGGCTCGGCGCCGGATCGCGGGTGCGGATTGCCTCGGTGAAGCCGAGGTTGAGCACCCGGCGCCAGGCCTCGCGGCTGGTCAGCCGAAACAGCGCATCCTCGCGCCAGGCCTCGGGGCGGGCGGCGTCCTCGGCCTGCGGGATGATGTTGTAATCGCCCGCCATCAGCGCAGGCTCTTCCGCCGCCAGAAGATCGGCGGCGCGGGCGCGCAACCGCGCCATCCAGGCCAGTTTATAGGCGTATTTGCCGCCCGCCACCGGCTGGCCGTCATCGTCCAGCTCCACCGGGTTGCCGTTCGGCAGGTAGAGCCCGCAGATCCGCAGCGCGCGCTGTCCCACCACCGTGGCCTCGATCCAGCGGGCCTGTTCGTCGCCGTCATCGCCGGGCAGGCCACGCACCACATCCTCGAGCGGCAGTTTCGACAGGATCGCCACGCCGTTGAAGGATTTCTGGCCGTGAGTCGCGACATTGTAGCCGCGGTCCTCGAACGGTTCCGCCGGGAAGCCCTCGTCCACCGACTTGATCTCTTGCAGCAGCACCACGTCGGGCTGGGCCTCGTCGAGCCAGTCGAGCAGCGCCTGCGCCCGCGCCTTGATCCCGTTGATGTTGAAGGTGGCGATTTTCACCCGCGTCTCCCTGCGCTGTTCTGACCCGTCCTAGCCCGTCGGGCGCGGCCCGGCAAGCGGGGCGGTGTTTCCATCTCGGAAACAAAAACGGTGGCGTTACGCGATTGTGATGCTACTTTAGGTTGAGTCATCTGCCATCAGGCTGATTCTCGATTTAGTTAAGCAACGGAGAGATAGTTCATGAAAACTTACGAAAACATCGGATTGACCGGGGCGAAGGAAGCATTCGTTAAGGTTGCATTTGATTTGGATGAAGCCCCGCGCCACATGGCTGGCAGCCTCTTCGCGGGTGAGGGCGCTTCGCTGTCGACCTCGTCCTTCGTGAGCACCGGCAGCAGCCTGATGGGCGGCGAGGGCGCCGAATTCTCGACCTCTTCCTTCGTGAGCACCGGGACCGAGGCGCTGGCGGGCGAGGCCACGCATTTCTCGACCTCTTCGTTCGCCCCCAGGGCGACCGGGATGGACAGCGGCGAGGCGACGATGCTTTCGACCTCGTCCTTCGTGAGCACGGGAACCGAGGCGCTGGCGGGCGAGGCCACGCAATTCTCGACCTCGTCGTTCAGCCCCAGTGCGACCGGGATGGACAGCGGCGAGGCGACGATGCTTTCGACCTCTTCCTTCGTGAGCACCGGGACCGAGGCGCTGGCGGGTGAGGGCACGCAATTCTCGACCTCCTCCTTCGGCCCGCAAAAGCCCGCCTGAGGAACGGGGTCGTGCTTCCTTTTGTGAACAACACGGGCGAAACCGGCGCCTTGCCCTGGTCGGGGCGCCGGGCGGCCCGCCCGGGGCTTGCCCCCCTGGCCGAGGCGTTTCTGCGCCATCGCCGGGGGCGGCATGACGTGATGTTCCTCAAGGAGAATGCCGAGCTGCTGAACATCGCAGAATGCACCGGCTTGGGCCGGGCGACAGAGCTTGGCCAGCAATACCGGGCGTTTCATGCCGAGGCGCCCGGTTTTTTCGCGGTCTTCCCGCAATATTACCGCTTCATCCTGTCGATCGTCACCGATGCCGAGGCCCTGGGCCTGCCTCGCGGCACCGGCGCGCGGATCGCGGCCGAGGTGGCGGCACGCGGTCTGGCCGAGGCCGAGCTGTCGGACCTGCACCGGATGGAGGCGCGCCGGCTTTGCGCCCGTCACGGCGTCGCGGTGCTGGAAGGCGACCGGACGCTGGAAGAGCGTGTCCTGCGCTTCATGACCCAGCATCAGGCCTTCGCCGTGCCCAATCGCAAGGCGGCCTATGACCTGACGCATTTCGTCTTCTACTTCTCGGAATACGGGCGCCAACCCCCCGATCTGCCGCAAAGCGTGGGGAAAAGTCTGCAAAATGCCGGCCTGATCGCGCTGCTCGAAGAGGATATAGACCTGCTGGCTGAGGTCTGCATCGCCCTGCGCTACATGGGCCGGACGCCGCCCCCGGTGTGGGAGGCCTTCATTGCCTCGGAACTCGCCGATTTCTCGGTCACCACAGAAGAGCCCGAAGACAGCGGCGCGCTGTCCGATGATTATACCGCCTCTACGTCAAAACCCGAAAGTTCTCGTGGGTGATGACGCGGAAGTTGTCTGACACCTTGTTGCGGAATTTTCGCCATTCCTGCGGGATGGTCTCACGCATGAATGCAAGGATGGCG
>CAJYAD010000030.1 GCA_913064775.1 uncultured Albidovulum sp.
GGCGACCCGCTGGCCCGGGCCGTGATAGGTATATTGCCCGCCGCGGCCGGCGGTGAAGACGGGAAAGCGGTCGGGCTCGACCAGATCACCGGGCTTGGCCGAGGTGCCGGCGGTGTAGAGCGGCGGGTGTTCAAGCAGCCAGACGGCTTCCTCCGCCTCGCCCGCAGCGATTCGCGCGACCCGCGCTTCCATAGCCGCCAGCGCTTCCTCATAGGGCACGAGGCCCGGCCAATGGCGCCATTCCACCATCGCTGTGTTCCTTTCCGGTCGCGGGGCCACGACCCGGGGCCGCCGCAAAGCAGATGTTCGGCCAGTGATGTGATGATCCGGGCCCAAAATGCAACCGCCTGCCGGTTCAGCCGCGCGGGCGGGGCTTTCGCGGACGGTGCGGGGCCGGGGCGGAAACAGGCGCCGAATTATCCTCTTCACATCCGCTGGACGCTCGGCTAAGAGACGGCGCACCAAGCCAAGGCAGTGCGGTCGTGGCGGAATTGGTAGACGCGCAGCGTTGAGGTCGCTGTGGGGTAACACCCGTGGAGGTTCGAGTCCTCTCGACCGCACCATTTTTTTCCTAGCCGCAAGGCCCTCTAGCGCATGACGACATCCGAAGGACGCGGGCTGAGCCCCTGGCTGCAGGACCGTCTGTATCGGGGGGTGCTTGGCGCGCTGTTGCTGCTTCCCTATTCCTGGCGCGTGCCGCTTTGCGGCTGGCTGATGTCGCGCCTCGTGGCGCCGCTGGCCGGCTACCGGCGGCGGGTGCGTGAAAACCTCGCCAAGGTGCTGCCGGACCTGTCCGAGGCCGAGGTGCGCCGGCTGGAACGCGCGGTGCCAGACAATGTCGGCCGCACGCTGATCGAGATCTATTCGGGGGCCGAATTCGTCGCCCGCTGCACTGCCACGGCGCCGACGGGGCCGGGGCTTGCGGCGCTGGATGCGGCCCATGCGGCGGGGCGCCCGGTGATCCTGGTGACCGGGCATTTCGGCAATTACGATGCCAGCCGCGCGGCGCTGATCGCGCGGGGCTACAACATCGGCGCGCTCTACCGCCCGATGTCGAACCCGTTCTTCAACGATCATTATGTGCGCGCCATCTCGCGCATCGGCACGCCGCTGTTCGCACGCGGGCGCCGGGGCATGGCCGGAATGGTGAAATTCCTGCGCAGCGGCGGGATGCTGGGCCTGTTGATGGATCAATGGATGCAGACCGGCGCGCGGCTGCAGTTCTTCGGTCAGGATGCGCTGACGGCGCTGTCGGCAGCGGATCTGGCGCTGAAATACGACGCGTTGGTGGTGCCGACCTATGGCGTTCGGCGGGCCGACGGGCTGACCTTTGACATCGTGGTCGAGGCGCCGATCCCGCATGGCGACCCGGCGGTGATGACCCAGGCGATGAATGACAGTCTTGAGCGCCTGACCCGCGCGCATCCCGAGCAATGGTTCTGGATTCACCGGCGCTGGAAGGACATTCCCGAATGGTGGCAGGACCCGCAGGCCTGAGGCCACGCCGGGGCGGGGGGCGCTGCCCCCCGCGGCCCGCGCCGCATCCGCTGCGGTGCCGCGATCGGCCCCCCGGGATATTTTCGCCAGAGTGAAAGTGGATCAGGGGTGTTTCGGCGCCGACCAGAGCGTTTCGTAGACCTTCCAGATTGCGTCGGCCTCTCGGTCCAGGGAGAACAGGGTTTCGGCGCGCAGCCGGGCGGCGGCGCCCGCGGCGGGGCCGGCGGCGAGCAGGGCGCCGGCGGCCCCGGCGGTGGCCTCGGCATCGCCGAAGGGGATGAGGCGGCCGGCGTCGGTGTTGCCGATGAAGGCCTCGAAATTGCCGGTCTCGGTCAGCACGCAGGGCACGGCGGAGGCCATCGCCTCGAGCGGGGTCATGCCGTAGCCTTCATAGCGCGGGGTGGCGATCAGCAGGCTGAGGGCGCGCATCACTTCGGGCATGCGGGCGGCGGGGATCTCGCCGGGGAAGAGGATGCGGTCGCTCAGGCCGGCGGCGGCGATCTGGGCCTTCAGGGTGTCGAGGAAGGGCTGGTCCTTCGGTTTCGCGGCGCCGATCACCAGGGCGGTGGTTCCGGGCAGGTCGGGCAGTGCGCGGATCATCGCCGCGACGAAGGTGTCGGTGCCCTTTTCGGGGCGGATGCGGCCGACGGTGGCGACGCCCTGCGTGCCGCCATAGCCCAGCGCGACCCAGGCGGCGGCGCGGTCGGGGGCGGGGGTGAAGCGCGCGGTGTCGACGCCGTGCGGCACGATCGCGGTGGTATTCGGCACGAAGCTGGCGGCGCGTTCTGTGGTGGCAATGACGGCGTCCATCCGAGCGATCATCCAGCGTGGCAGGGCCGAATGGCGCCGGATCGCGGCCGAGGTGAAGACCGCGCGGACCCGAAGCCGCAGCACGTCGCGCGCGAGAATCGCCAGCGCCATCTCGGGGTCACGCCGCACATGCCACAGATAGCAGCGGCGCCCCGGCGGCGGGCGACGCGATAGCGCCAGTGCGGCGCGGGCACTGATCGGGGCGGGGCAGCCGGGCAGGGGCCGGCCCACCAGCGTGACCGGGCGGCCCTGCCCGGCATGGCGGGCGGTGACGGCGGCGGCGGTGGCCGAGACGCCGGTGAAGCGGCGATGGAGGTTGGTCACCAGCACCTCCGCCGGGCCGGGCCGGTCCAGCGCGCCCAGAATCGCGGCCAGCGCGGCGCGGGTGGCGCCGGCGGCCTCGGTCGCGGCCTGGGCTGCGCGCTCGGCCTGCGCCTGGGCCGCGCCGGGGGTGGAGAGGGCCGCAAGCCCCTGGGCCAGGCTGTCCGCGCCGCGCACCTCCAGCGCCGCGTCGGCGGCGGCGAGGCGGGCGTAGATCGGCGCGAAATTCGCCACATGGGGCCCGTGCAGGATGGCCGAGTTCAGCGCCGCTGGCTCATAGGGGTTGTGGCCGCCCACCTCGGTCAGCGAGCCGCCGACGAAGCTGAGCGGCGCGAGGCGGAACCACAGCCCCATCTCGCCCAGCGTGTCGGTCAGGTAGATCTGGGTTGCGGGGCCGGGATCCTCGCCCGCCGCGCGCCGCGCCACCTGCCAGCCGGCGGCGCGCAACTGCTCGGCCAGGGCCGCGCCGCGCTCGGGGTGGCGCGGGGCAAGGATCAGCAGATGGTCGGGCAAGGCGCGGTGGGCCTCGGCCACGATCTCTTCCTCGCCCGGATGGGTCGAGGCGGCGAGCCAGCAGGGCCGGTCCCCGATCAGCGCGGCCAGGCGGGCCAGTTCGCCCGCGTCGCAAGCGGGGGCGGCGGCGTCCTCTTTCAGGGTGCCGGTGACCTGCAGCCGCGCCGGGGGGGCGCCGAGGGCGGTCAGGCGGCGGGCGGTGTCGTCCTCTTGCGCCAGGATCGCCTCGAACCGGGTCAGCATGGCGCTGGCCAGCCCCGCGGCGCGCGACCAGCCCTTCGCCGAAGCTTCCGACAGGCGGGCGTTGATCAGCAGCATCGGAATGCCGCGGGCATGGGTGTCATGCACCATGCGCGGCCACAGCTCGCTTTCCGCCCAGACCGCGAGGTTCGGGCGCCAGTGATCGAGGAAGCGCGCCATCGCGCCGGGCGTGTCATAGGGGGCGAAGGCATGGGCGGCGGCGGCGGGCAGGCGGTCGGCCATCAGCCCGGCCGAGGTGACGGTGCCGGTGGTGACCAACATGCGCAGATCGGGGCGCGCGGCGTGCAGCGCGTCGATCAGGCCCAGCAGCGACAGGCTTTCGCCGACGCTGGCGGCGTGGAACCAGATCAGCCGGCCCTCGGGGCGTGGCGTGGCGGAGTGGCCCCAGCGTTCGGCGGCGCGGGCGGGATCCTCCTTGCCCTGCGCCAGCCGCCGGCGCTGGGCGCGGCGAAACAGCGGCGGTGCGAGCCGGCTGAGCCCGAGATAGAGCGCCAGCAGGGCAGAGCGGTGCGGGCCGCCGGTCTCTGGGCTCATCTTCTCCGCCTTGGGTTCCATTCGGCGGGGAACCTAATGCGGAAGGGGGGGATGGGGAAACCCCCGAATTCGGCGGCGGCGGTGGTTGGCTGAGACTACCTTCGGCAGGCTCGGGATGGCGCCGCCCTTTCGGTTGCACAGGCGGCGACGGGGTGTGCCCCCCCGGCGCGAAATCCGCGACGCGATCTTCGCTTTCTCAGTCGGGCTGGCGCGCAAACGATCAGCGCCCACCCCCGGGGCGGGGGCGGGCGCGTTGGTTCCGGCGGTCGGCGGGGCTAGCGCGTCGGCGCGTCGTCTTCGTCGGCCATGCGCCGGTCTTCGACCAGTTCAAGCCACATCGCGTTCAAGACGGCGAAGCCAGCGGCCAGCGGCAGTCCCAGAATCCAGGCGAAATACCACATCACGGTTTCCTTTCTCAGTAGGTATGGCCAGAGCCGGTGATGTCCGCTTCGGTCACCTTGCCCCAGAGCACTTTGTAGACCCAGGCCGTGTAGGCCAGGATAAGCGGCAGGAAGATCACCGCCGCGACCAGCATCACGAACAGTGTCATTTGCGAGGACGAGGAATCCCAGACCGTCAGCGACGAATCCGGATTGGTCGCCGAGGGTAGCAGGAAGGGGAACATCGTCAGCCCGACCGAAGAGATCACGCCGAAGATGCCCATCTTGGACCACAGCAGCGTGCTGACCTCGGCGCCCTTGCGCAGCCCGCGCACCGCCAGCGCCATTCCGGCGAAGCCAAGGATCGGCGCGATGATGATCCACGGGCGCACGCTGTAGGACGCCAGCCAGCTACCACCGCGGGCAACCTGGCTGAGCAGCGGGTTCGAGGGCATGTCGGCGGGCACGGGGGCGGTGAAGTGATAGCCCGCGATGCCGAGCGCCAGCCAGACTCCGGCAAGCGCGTAGCCCAGGATCGCCACGACCCCGGTGACGGCGCCGATGGCACGGGCGCGGCTGGCGACCTCGCCCTCGGCCTTGAGCGACAGCCAGGCCGCGCCGTGGGTCAGCAGCATGGTCAGCGACACCACCCCGGTCAGCAGCGCGAAGGGGTTGAGCAGGCCGAAGAAGCTGCCGGTGTAGATCGACAGAAGATCGGGGGTGAAGTGGAAGGGCACGCCTTGCAGCACGTTGCCCACCGCCACGCCGAAGATCAGCGCCGGCACCGCGCTGCCGATGAACAGCGCCCAATCCCAGGCCGAGCGCCAGCCCGCCCCGTCGCGCTTCGAGCGGTACTTGAACGACACCGGGCGCAGGATCAGCGCCGCCAGAATCGCGAACATCGCCAGGTAGAAGCCCGAGAAGCTGACCGCATAAAGCGGTGGCCAGGCGGCGAAGATCGAGCCGCCACCCAGGATGAACCACACCTGGTTGCCTTCCCAGACCGGGCCGATCGTGTTGATGGCGATACGGCGTTCCAGATCGTTGCGCCCCACGAAGGGAACAAGCGTGCCCACCCCCATGTCGAACCCGTCGGTCAGCGCAAAGCCGATCAGCAGCACGCCGAGCAGGACCCACCAGATGACGCGCAGAACGTCGAGGGAAATCAGATCATGCAGGATCATTTTGGATACTCCTTACTCGGCCGGGGTGATGAGGCGGTCGCCGAGACGTTTCTCATGACGTTCCATCCAGGCATTGGTCTCTGCCACATCCTCTTGCGGGCCCTTGCGGACGTATTTGAACATCAGGCCCATCTCGACGACGAACAGCACCGAATAGAACAGAGCAAAGCCTGTCAGCGTGATCAGCAGGTCGGTGACCGACAGGTGGCTGACCGACAGTGCCGTCGGCAGCACGCCGTCCACCGTCCAGGGCTGACGACCGACCTCGGCCACGATCCAGCCCAACTCGGCCGCGATCCAGGGCGCCGGGATCATCCACACCGCCAGCCGCAGCGCTGGTCGTGGAAAGCGCATGCCCCTGAAGCTGGCCATGAAGAAGAAATAGGCCATGGTCGCGATGAAGGAGAAGCCCAGCGCCACCATGATCCGGAAGGCCCAGAAGATCGGGAAGACCGCCGGTACCGTGTCATTCGCCGCCTTGGTGATCATCGCGGGCGTGGCCTTGTCGGGATTGGCGGTATAGCGCTTCAGCAAAAGGGCGTAGCCCAGATCCTTGGAATGGGCGTCGAAACTGGCCTTCACGTCGGCCGGGATCACAGTCTTGTCGGCGCGGATCTTTCGCAAGGCCGCATAGGCGATCATGCCGCTGCGGATTCGGGTCTCGTTCTTCTTCACCAGGTTCTCGATGCCGGGGATCTGCCCGGTCAGCGATCGGGTGCCGATCAGCCCCATCAACCAGGGGATACGCACGGCCCACTTGGTCTCTTGCGTCTTCTGGTCGGGCAGGCCGAACAGGGTGAAGTTGGCCGGCGCCTTCTCGGTCTTCCACATCGCCTCGATCGCGGCCATCTTCATCTTCTGGTTGGCCGAGATCTCATAGCCAGACTCGTCACCCAGCATCACCACCGACAGCGACGCCGCCAGCCCGAAGGCCGAGGCCACCGCGATCGACCGGCGCGCCAGTTCCCAGTGCCGGCCCTTCAACAGGTACCAGGCCGAGACCCCCAGCACGAAGACGGACGCGGTGACATAGCCCGCGCTGACGGTATGAACGAACTTGGCCTGCGCAACCGGGTTGAACATCACGTCGTAGAAGCTGGTCATCTCCATCCGCATCGTCATCGGGTTGAACTGCGCCCCCACCGGGTTCTGCATCCAGCCGTTGGCGATCAGGATCCACAGCGCCGAGAAATTCGACCCCAGCGCGACCAGCCATGCGACGGTCAGGTGCCCGACCTTCGACAGCTTGTCCCAACCGAAGAAGAACAGCCCCACGAAGGTCGCTTCCAGGAAGAAGGCCATCAGGCCCTCGATCGCCAGCGGGGCGCCGAAGATGTCCCCGACATATTGGCTGTAGTAGCTCCAGTTCATGCCGAACTGGAATTCCATCGTCAGTCCGGTTGCCACGCCGAGAACGAAGTTGATCCCGAACAGCGTGCCCCAGAACTTGGTCATCTGCCGCCAGATCGGACGGCCGGTCATGACATAGACGGTCTCCATTATGGCGACGAGGACCGAAAGCCCCAGGGTGAGCGGCACGAAGAGGAAGTGGTAGAGAACCGTCATCGCGAACTGGATCCGCGAGAGGTCCACAATCGTCATGTCCATGTCACTGAACTCCGCTTGGCCGGGCGCAAACATGTCCCGGCGACTCGATTTACAGAAGATGGTCTAGGCCGATCCCAGAGCAGTTAGATTGACTCAGATCAAGCGGGCGATCACCCTCGCGTGAGGGGATCGTGTCGCGACGACGGTCCGGCAAGGGGGGCAGGCCCCCCGAAATCGGGCTTAGCCGAGGGTGATCACGCGGTCGGCCCAGGCCAGTTCCGCGGCGCGATGCGATGCCGCCAGGATCGCGGCCCGGGGCAGGGCGGCGCGCAGGCCGCGCAGGACGACGGCGGCGGTTTCGGGGTCGAGGCCCTCGGTCGGTTCGTCCAGCAGCAGCACCTCGGGGCGCCGCAGCAACGCCCGCGCCAGCACCAGACGCCGGGTCTCACCGCCCGAAAGCCCGGCGCCTCCCTCGTCCAGCCGCGCCTCCAGCCCGCCGCGCGCCGCGACGACCGCGTCCAGCGCGACCGCCTGCAGCGCGGCCCAGGCGGCGGCATCGTCCAGCGCGCCGGTGGCAAGGGCAAGGTTCTCGCGGATCGTGCCCGCCACCAGCGCCGCGCGCTGCGGCACCAGCGTCAGCCGCGCCCGCAGCGCGGGCTCATTCCACTCCGCCAGCGCCCGCCCGGCCAGGGTGATGCTGCCGCTTTCCGGCCGCATCAGCCCGGCGCAGAGAAACAGCAGCGTCGATTTCCCCACCCCCGACGGCCCGGCGACGGCGAGCGTCTCGCCCGGCGCGACCTCAAAAGTCAGCCCGCGCAGCACCGCCCGTGCAGCGCCTTCCCGGCGGTAGGAAAGATCGCCGACCGCCAGCACCACGGGGGCGGTGGGGGCGGTGGCTTCCTTCGTCGCGACTGTGGGCGCCGGGCCGGGGCCGTCCAGCACTCTTCCTGCGGCATCGCGCATCCGGCCCAGCTCGGCCATGCCGCGGCGCAGGCCGAACAGTGTCTCGGCCAGCGCCAGGGCGGTGAAAAAGCCCAGTGCGGCGGCGGCGGGGGCGATCTCTGCCCGCGCCACCAGCGCGCCGCCGATCATCAGCGCACCGCCCGCGATCAGCGCGGCGATCGCCGATAGCGCCAATCCCGACCGCCGCTCGGCCCGGTCCAGCGCGAACAGTGCCGCGCGGGTGTCGGCATCCGCTGCCAGCACCGTGTCGCGCTGCGCCTCCATCCGCCCGAAGACGATCAGATCGGTGCGCGCCCGACCCATGTCAATCACCGCGCGGCGCAGCGCCTGAGCGCCGCGCTCGGCCCGGATCGAGGGGCCAAAGCCTGCCCGCGCCACCCCCGACAGCACCAGCGCGCCGCCCAGCAGATAGCCCAGCGTCACCCACAGCGCGACGGTCTCATCCACCAGCCAGCTGAGGGCGGCGAAGGCCACCAGATGGGTGATCAGCCCGGCGGCCAGCGGCAGCACCAGCCGCAGCGCCACCCCGTCGAGCGCATCCACATCCGCCGTCATCCGGTTCAGCGCGGTGGCGCCGCGCAGCCGCAGCAGCCGGTCCAGCGGTGCGCGGCTTTCGCGGCGCATCAGGTCGATCCGCATCCGGGCCAGCGCGCGCAGCGTCGCGTCATGGGTCAGCAGGCGCTCGCCATAGCGCGCGGCGGTGCGACCCAGCGCAAAGGCGCGCACCCCCGCCGAGGGGCCGAAGACGTTAAAGGTAAACCCCGCCGCCGCCAGCCCGGCCGCGCCGGTGGCGGTGATGAACCAGCCCGAAAGCCCCAGCAGGGCGGCGCCAGAGAGCAGCACCGCGACGGACAAGAGCGCCCCACGTGCCATCGCCCCGGGGGCGGCGGACCAGATCAGGCGGAAGATGCGCAACAGCTGCCTCATTGCGGCGCCTCCAGGGCGACGGCGCGGTCCATCGCCGCGATCAGCCGCGGGTCGTGGGTGGCCACGATCAGCGCCGCGCCCCGCGCCTTCAGCGTCAGCAGCCCCGCGATCACCGCCTCGGCGGTCTCGGCGTCAAGATCGGCGGTGGGCTCATCCGCCAGCAGCAGATCCGGCGCCGCCATCAGCGCCCGCGCCAGCATCAGCCGCCGCGCCTCGCCGCCCGAAATGCCGCCGCCGGTCTCGCCCAGCCTGGCCTGCAATCCATCGGGCAGGGCGGCCACCACATCTTCGGCGCGGGCGGCGGCCAGCGCGGGGGCCGGGTCGGCGCCGGTGTCGCGCAGGTCAAGGTTGCGGGCCAGCGGCCGGTCCAGAAAATGCGGCGCCTGGCCGACCCAGGCCAGCCGGGCGCGCCAGGCATCGGCGTTGGCGTCGGTCAGCGGTTGGCCCGAGACCTCCAGGCAGCCGCCCGCTTCGATCCGCGCAAGCCCCGCGATTGCCGCCAACGTGGTCGATTTCCCCGCCCCCGAAGGCCCGGTCAGCGCCAGCGCCTCGCCCGGGGCAAGGTCAAACGCGGGCAGCGTGACCAGCCGCCCGCCACGGCGCACCGATGCGCCCCGCAGCGTCAGTTGCAGGGCGCCGGGCAGCGGCGTGGCCGGGCCGCCCTGGCCCAGCACGGGCGCGGCCTCATCGGGCAGGGCGGCCAGTTCCTCGGCCACGGCTTCGGCGGCGGCCTTGTCGTGCCAGGCGGCGGCCAGATCGCGCAGCGGCTGGAAATATTCGGGCGCCAGCATCAGCAGGAAGATGCCCTCGCCCGCCGTCAGCCCGCCCCAGGCGCCGAAATGCAGCTGATGCAGCAGGGTGAAGCCGACATAGACCGCGACCATGGCGACGCCGAGGGCCGAGAACAGTTCCAGCACCGTCGAGGACAGGAAGGCGATGCGCAGCACCGCCATGGTGCGCGCCCGCAGCCCTTCCGCCCGGGCGGCGAAATCGGCGGCGCTGCGCTCGGTCGCGTCGAGCAGGCGGATGTCGACCAGCGCGGACAGGCGATCCATCAGCAGGGCACTCATATCGCCGATCTCGGCCATCTGCCGGGCGCTGGCTTCCTTGGCCGCCATGCCGATCAGCGCCATGAAGATCGGGATCAGGGGGCCCGCGACGATCAGCACCAGCGCCGCGGCCCAGCTGATCCAGGCGGTCAGGGCGATGAAGATCAGCGGCAGTACCATCACCCGCAGCCGGGCCGGGCGATAGCGGGTCAGATGCGGCACCAGCAGCGGCAGTTTCTGCGCCACGATCGCGCCCAGCTCGGCCGAGGACGGCCCCGTCCCGCCCGGCGGGCGCAGGCTTTCACGCGCCACCAGCCGGGCGCGCTGCTCGGCCAGCACCGCGTCGGCGGCACGAAACAGCAGCGCGCCGCCCAGATCGTCAAGCCCGGCGCGCAGGATCCCGAGCAGCGCGAAACCACCCCCGGCCCACAGCGTGTGCGCAAGCGGCGCATGATGCAGCCAGCCGGAGATCGCCCAGGCCACCAGCGCCGCCTGCAGCGGCCAGATCAGCCCGCCCAGCACCGCCAGCATCTCGGCCTGGGCCTGAGCGCGCCGCGCCGGGGCCTCGATCTCGGCCAAGGGGTCGCGGCGCCGGGCTGCCGGGGCGGCGACGGCGGGGTCGGCGGTGCGAGAGGTGGACGGCCTGCGCATGACCGCGCGCCTACGCCCGCGGCGCGACCGGATCAAGCGTCGAAAGGTCGCGCCGGGCCGCCGGGGCAGGGGCGTTTCCGCGCGGCCTTCCTGCGGCGCGTGCCCCGCAGGCGGGCTGTCTTCGGCGGCAAAGGGTGGCTGAAACGGGCCTGCGGCGTGCCATGCGGCGTATTACCCCGGGGGCAGAGGCTTGCTTTTTGGCGCATATGGCCCACGACTCCGTGATCATGCGTGAACCGAGGTGGGCTGCAGGAATGGCGATTCTGAAACAGGGGCTGGTGGCTTTGGTGGTTCTGGCCGCCACCGCGGCGCTGTGGATCGCCTATGTGCCCGCCGTGCGGCCGTTGCTGGCGCGGCTGGGCATGATCGAGGCGCCGGGGGCAGCTGCGCCGGCGGGGCAGGGGCGGCGCGGCGGACAGCGTGGGGGCGGGCCGGTCGCGGTGCTGGTTCAGCCCGTGGGCCAGGCGCTTTTGAACGACACCGCGCGGGCGATCGGCGACGGGCGGGCGGTGCGCTCGGTCGCGGTGCGGCCGCAGGTCTCGGGGCAGATCGCCGTGGTCAATGTCGGATCGGGCGCCCATGTCGCGAAGGGAGAGGTTCTGGCTGAACTGGAGGACGAAGGCCAGAAGATCGCACTGGAAAAGGCGCGGCTGATGCTGCTCGATGCGCAGGAAACCCTGGCTCGGCAGCTGAAGCTGGGGGTCTCGGGCGCCACCGCGAGCAGCCGCATCCAGGAGGCGCGGCTGGCGCTGCGCACCGCCGAGCTGGCCCGGCGTCAGGCCGAATTCGATCTGTCGCAGCGCAAGATCCTGGCGCCGATCGCCGGCTGGGTGGGGCTGACCTCGATCCAGCCGGGTGCCCAGGTCACCCCCGCCACCACGATCGTCGAGATCGACGACCGTTCCGTCCTGCTGGTCGATTTTCGCCTGCCCGAACGCTTTGTCGGCCAGTTGCGGCCCGGGCTTGGGCTGACCGCGACCCCCCTGGCGCGCATCGGGACCGAGCTGACCGGGCGGATCCGTGCGATCGACAACCGGGTGGATCCGGCCAGCCGCACGATCCAGCTAGAGGCCGAACTGGCCAACCCCGAGGACCGCCTGCGCGCCGGCATGGCCTTTGCGATCCGCATCGCGCTGCCGGGGGACCCGGTGCCCTCGGTACCGCCGCTGGCGGTGCAATGGGCGGATGCGGGGCCCTATGTCTGGATCCTGCGCGAGGGCCGCGCGCGGCGCACCGGCGTGCGCATCCTGCAGCGCAACGCCGAGGCCGTGCTGGTGAAGGGCGATCTGGCGCCGGGCGATCAGGTGGTCACCGAAGGCGTGCAGATGCTGCGCCCCGGCGCAGAGGTCGCCGTGGCGGCGCCGGACGCACAGGCGGACGCGGCCCTTGCGCCAGCCGCCGCGCCGCGGGTCCGGCAATGAGCACGCCTTCGCCACCGCCGCCGCCCGAGACCGGAGTCGCCCGGGGCACGGCGCTGTTCGTGCGCCGCCCGATCCTGGCCTTCGTGATCAACGCGCTGATCGTGATCGCGGGGCTTGGCGCGCTGATGGGGATCGAGGTGCGCGAGCTGCCCGATGTCGACCGCCCGGTGATCACCGTGCGCACCGATCTGCCTGGCGCCGCGCCCCAGACCGTGGACCGAGAGATCACCGCCACGATCGAGGGCGCCGCCGGCCGGGTGGCCGGGGTCAAGGCGATCTCGTCGTCTTCGCATTTCGGGCGCAGCCAGGTGACGGTGGAATTCAACGGATCGACCGATCTGGATGCCGCAGCCGGCGACATGCGCGACGCCATCTCGCGGGTGCAGAACCGCCTGCCCGAGGCCGCCGACGCGCCGCGCATCGTCAAGGCCGATGCCGATGCGGGCGCGGTGATGCGGATCGCCGTCACCTCGGCCCGGCGCGCGGCGCCCGAGCTGACCCGGCTGGTCAAGGACGTGATCGTCGACCGGCTGGTCGCGGTGCCCGGGGTGGCCGATGTGCAGACCTATGGCGACCGGGACGAGATCTTCCGCGTCGATCTGGACCTGCGCCAACTGGCCAGCCGCGGGCTGACGCTGGCCGACGTGCGCAAGGCGCTGGCGAATGCCAGTTTCGATGTGCCCGCCGGCGCGCTGAGTTCGGCCAGCCAGACGCTGACGGTGCGCTCGGTCGCCTCGATCGCCACGACCCGCGCTTTTGAGGATCTGGTGCTGCGCAAGGGGGTGCTGCTGGGCGATGTGGCAACGGTGACGCTGGGGCCGGCGCCGGGCAGCACGGTGCTGCGCGCCAACGGCCAGACCGGGATCGGGCTGGGGATCATCCGTCAGGCGCAGTCGAACACGCTGGAAATCTCGGCCGGGGTGCGCCGCGCGGTGGCCGGGCTGCAGCGGCTGCTGCCACCGGATGTGAAGATCTTCGTCACCTCGGACGACGCGCGCTTCATCAACGGCGCGATCCATGAGGTGCTGCGCTCGCTGGTGCTGGCCTGCCTGATCGTGGTGGCGATCATCTATCTGTTCCTGCGCGACTGGCGCGCCACGCTGATCCCGGCGCTGACCCTGCCCGTCGCGCTGATCGGCACGCTGGCGACGATCTATCTGGTGGGCTTCTCGATCAACATCCTGACGCTTCTAGCGCTGGTGCTGGCGACCGGCATGGTGGTGGACGATGCGATCGTGGTGCTGGAAAATATCGTGCGCCGCCGGGCCGAAGGCATGGGCCCGCGCGCCGCCGCCGTGCTGGGCACGAACCAGGTGCTTTTCGCCGTCCTCGCCACCACGACGACGCTGGCGGCGGTGTTCATTCCGATCTCGTTCCTGCCGGGACAGACCGGCGGGCTTTTCCGCGAATTCGGCTTCACCCTGGCGATGGCGGTGCTGCTGTCGTCAGTCGTGGCGCTCACGCTGACGCCGGTGCTGGCCAGCCGCCTGCTGCGCGGCGGCGGCGGGGCCGGCGCGGGCGCGGCGCCCGGTCCGGTGGCGCGGCTGGGCACGGCGCTGGCGCGGGCCTATGCGGCGACGCTGCGCTGGGCGCTGTCGGCGCCCTTCGTGGTGCTGTTGGCGGCGGCGCTGTTTGCTGCGACGGCGGTGCTGGTTTCGGGCGGGCTGCAACGCGAGCTGACCCCGCGCGAGGACCGCGCGGTGCTGCTGATGGCGATCTCGGCGCCGCAGGGCGTGGCGCTGGATTACACCGCCGCCAAGATGCGCGAGGTCGAGGACCGTGTGGAAGGCCTGCGCCGCAGCGGCCTTGTGACCAATGTCTTCTCGATCGCCGGGCGCGGCGGGCAGGGCAGCAGCGGCTTTCTGGTGATGACCCTCAGCGACTGGGCCGCGCGCGACGTCAGCCAGAACGACATCGCCCGACGGGTCCATGCGCTGACGCAGGGCATCGTCGGCGTGCGGATGTTCACCATCCAGCCGAATTCGCTGCGTATCCGGGGCGGCGGATCGGGCCTCAGCTTCGCCATCACCGGCACCGATTACGCCGCGCTCGCCCGCTCTGCCCGGACCTTGGTAGAGCAACTTGAGGCCGATCCGCGTTTCGGCCGGGTGCAACTGGGGTATGAGACCACCCAGCCCCAGCTATTCATCCAGATCGACCGGCGCCGCGCCTCGGATCTGGGGGTCGATATCAACGGGCTGGGCGACGCGCTGCAATCGGTGCTGCAGGGCGCGCGGGTGACCAGCGTCTACCTTGATGACCGCTCCTACGACGTCGACATGCTGTCAACCGCCGAGCCGGTGAACGACCCGAGCGATCTGGAGCATATCTTCGTCAAGGCCGGCGACGGGACGATGGTGCCGCTGTCGTCCTTCGTCACGCTGGAAGAACGCGCCGTCGCCCCCGAACTGGACCGTGAAAGCCAGATGCGCGCGGTGAGCATCTCGGCCGGGCTGACGCCGGGCTTCAGTCTGGGGGCGGCCTGGACCGCCGCGCAAGAGATCGCCGCCACCACGCTGCCGGCCGGCAACCACCTGATGCCGCTGGCCGAGACGGCGACCCTGAACGAGACGAACTCCGGCCTGATCGCGGTCTTCGCCGCCGCCGTGGCGGTGGTCTTTCTGGTGCTGGCGGCGCAGTTCGAAAGCTTCCTGTCGGCGGTGATCGTGATGGCGACGGTGCCGCTGGGGCTGGCCTGCGCGGTCTTTGCGCTGCTTCTGACCGGCGGCAGCCTGAACGTCTATTCGCAGATCGGGCTGGTGCTGCTGGTGGGGATCATGGCCAAGAACGGCATCCTGATCGTCGAATTCGCCAACCAGCTGCGCGACCGGGGCGCGGATGTGGCCGAGGCGATCTATCAGGCCGCGACCATCCGGCTGCGCCCGGTGATGATGACGATGGTGTCGACGGTGCTGGGCGGCGTGCCGCTGATCCTGTCCGAGGGCGCGGGCGCCGAGGCGCGGCAGGCGCTGGGCTGGATCATCGTCGGAGGGCTGGGGCTGGCGACGCTGGCGACGCTCTATGTCACGCCGGTGGCCTATCTGCTGCTGGCCCGCTTCACCCGGCCCAAGGCCCAGGAAGAGGCGCGCCTGGTGCAGGAATTGCAGCAGGCGACGCGGCTTTAGCGGACGGCGGGCGGGGCGGCCCGCTTAGCGCGAGGCCTCCAACACCGCCCGGCCGCGGGCCAGCAGGCGCAGCTTGCCGTCCTTGATGTCGAAGCCATCCGTCGCCCCCAACGCGTTGAAGAAGGCCTGTTCCTTGTTCATCGCCATCGACGCGCAGGTGTTGCGGGTCGCGGCCAGCGGGCCAAAGTGCATCCCCTTTTCGAACAGCATCCGGGCGCTGAAGCGGTTGCAGGGCGCGTGGCCCGACACCTGATTGGCGAGAAAGCGCATCTCGGTTCCGCTGCGGCTCAGGTCGGTCCCGGCTGCGCTCAGCACCTTCCAGGGGGCGCCTTCCAGCACCTCGGCGGGGGTGCCGGCACAGCCATGGTAGCTGTGGTCACCCGATGTCACCTCGGCGCGAATCGGATAGGGCAGCCGGCTGGCGCCGTCATGGCAAAGGCCGCGCGACAGCATCGCGACCAGCCCGGCGCCCGGCACCGCAAAGCGCAGCCCGTCCAGCCCGACCTCGGGCACCGGAATCGGCGCCCGGATCGGGGCGCCGTCCGGCGGGGTGAAGCGCAGCCGCCCGGCGGCAAGCTCCAACTGCCAATCCGGCTTGGTCCCCTGCGCCCGAAGCGCGAACAGCATCGGCGCGATGTCGGGCGCGCACTCGGGTAGTTGCTTGCCGTTCAGGCTGATCCTGGCGGCATTGCCCCGGGGCTGGAACCAGGTGTCCTTGGCGTCTTGCGACCCGTTCGCGGCGGCATAGCGCGGATCCGGGCCGGGGCTGGCGGCGGTCAGGTCGTAGCGGTGACCGTCCATCCGCAGCCGCGCCGCGTCGCCGGCGATGGTCACCGCGATCCGGGTCTTGCCGCAGGTGAAATGCTGCGCAAAGCTGGCGGCCTCGACCCGGTTCAGGATCACCGGGGGCAGGATCTTCTGGCCCTGCCCGGGCTGGATCACGATCAGCGGGCTGGCCCAGAGCGTCCGGCCGTCGACGAACAGCGCCGCGCGCAGCCCGAAAGGCGCATTGGCTGGCCCCTGGAGCGAGAACGGCAGCGGCACCTGCGCCCCCCGGGTCGGGCGCCGGATCGTGGTGAAGGGCCTGCCGTCCAGGGTTTGCAGTTGCACCACCATCAGCGCGTCCTTCGCCAACGCCACCTTCTGGGTGTAGAGAAGCGCCCCCGACAGACCTAGCCCGCCCTGCGCCGATGCGGCGATGGGGGCGAGGGCGAACAAGAGCATCAGCGCGGTGGCGATGAAGCGGCGGTGCATGGTTGAGAACCTCCCCGGGGCCGAGGCGCGCAGGATAGTAGCACAGCGGCCTGCGCCAAGCAACATCGGCGGCACCGGGCGAATGCGGGGATCTGCTCTCTTGCCCCTGCCGCGCGCTTCGCTAGGTTGGCGCGGCCTCAGCCCGTGCCCGCGTGGTGGAATGGTAGACACAGGGGACTTAAAATCCCTAGCCGCAAGGCGTGCCGGTTCAAGTCCGGCCGCGGGCACCAATTGATGTGATATTAGTTATTGTAAATCAAACACTTAGGCAAATATGATAATTGCCGCATCTACCCTATTATCCACCCTTCATTCGTTGGTGGAGTCGGGCGCGGCGTGTCATGTTCCGTCAATGCCCTAGCAGCCCGTTCGCCTCGGCTGCACGCTCGACCTGGAAGCACTGGGCCGTTTTCTCGCTCTGTGACATGCTGGAGAATTCATCCTGGGTGGCGTCGGCGTAAGACTGCAAGTTGGCCGTGAAACCCATATCGGACGCAGGCACGTGCTTGGAGATGTACTGCCTGATCGCATCCTGATCAAAATGCAGCCCGCAAGGAATCTCTGAGCCAATCAATTCGCCGAGTGAAATCACAACTCGGTTGTCGTCAAAGCCACCCGCGAATGCGGCAGAGGCCATGAGCGCAGCGAACAAAGCGACGATCATGACCTTCATGGCAAACCCCTACGACACAACTGCTGCGCTGAGTGTGGCAGCAACAGCCGAGCCGATCAACCGGCTGAAAGCCGCGAAACCGCTGCTTGCGCATTCTGCGTTGCGGCCTGTTCGGCGGACTTCAAAAGCACCTCGTCATGTGCGCCGTTCTCCTGTAGGCGCGGCCGGGTAACTGTCACGACGAGTTCGGCGCGCAGGTCGGCGCCGATGTTGCAGGGCAGCGACCCCATGGTGCGCGCCTTGGGCCACGTGCTGCGATGCTGATCTTCCAGCACGTGATTCACGCGGGCCTCGGCTTCAACCTGCCCGTTGAGGGCGTGGCCGGCGTGGTCAGCCGCTTCGAGGGCTTGCCGCGTTTCTGAGAACCTGTCAGCGGCCTTGCGGGCGTCTTCCATGGCTTTGTCGAGTTCCGCTGCGGCATGTATGTGGTCCGCAGCTCTCGCCTTCATTTCAGCGCCCCATTTCGCGGCCTGATCTTCGAGGCGGCCGACTGCTTCCTTGCACGCTTGGGTCGTCTGATGCTTCGAGACTTCTGCGGCAAGCTCTGCGTCGATTTCGGCGCGTCGTAGCGCTTCGTCCGCGTCTCGGAGGGCCTGCGCCGTCACTGGTTTGCCGGAAGCGGCATCGACCAAGAGACGCGCCCGCGCTTCTTTGGCGTCGGTAATGCGCTGAGGGGCGCCAATCGCGTCGAGGGTGTCTTTCATCGGGATCTCCATATGTGGGGCGGCCGGCTCATTTCTTGCGCCAAGTGCGATTGCGCAGGGCGATCTGAAATTCTCGGGCGTCGGCATTTCGAACTCTTTCAGCTATTGGCGGGTTTCAGTTCATTGCGAATACGCCGGGGTGCCGGGCGGCGTGAGGCGGCTGTTGAAGCCGGTCATGCCGCTTTGGTTGGAGCTTAGGCCGGATGCGAGGCCGGTCTTAATCGCGCGGCTCCCGTCACCCCAATTGGTGATGTGCACCCCCGTCGAACCGCCAGATGCGCCGCGCGCGCTCGGCGGCGGCAAGGGATAATCCATGCTGGAATGGCGCATCGGCTGACGAAGCATGCTTTGATGCGCGAACGGGTTAAGCACGTTGCCGTAGGTGATCGCGTGCGTCCCCGGTCGCGGGCCACCTCCGATATGCAGCACCCCCAGCACGCTCTTAATCAGGTTGCCTAGGGCATTAACCGCGCTGGAAATCCCCGCAGTGAGGCTTTTCCAGTTCCATGCGGCCATGGCGGCCCCAACAACCCCAACGCCCGCTGCGAGACCAACAAGCAGACCGCCCGTTCCGACTAGGGCCACAACGCCCGCGCTGAGAGCGATCGCGCCCAGGGTTGTCAGGCCAGTTCCGATACCAAGCAAAAGGTAGCCGATGCCTCGCGCGCCCCGTGGGTTCTTGGAAACCCATTCGGTCATATGGTGGATCGAGTTGCTGACGCTGTTGAGGGCAGCCGTTGAGGATTTCACCGAGGGCTGCCCGAGCGCCGTCATCAGGCCGGACCACGCCTTCGAGAAATTTGAAATGGCGCCAGACCATTTAGTTTGGGCCGCCTGATACGGGTGGCCGTTATCGACGCCGTTCTGGATCATCGCGCGCGACCGGATGATCTGCGGCCAGTTGTTCACGAGGAACGATGCCAGCCGCGCGCCGGTAGACGACGGAAGGATGCGGGTCAGTTGCTGGATAACGTCCTGCTTGCCGGTGATGCCTTCGCTCGCCAGTTTCGGCAGGAGCTTGTCATGCAGCCATGCAATCGCGCCCTTTTCCTTGAGGAACTTGTCGGCATAGATCTTGTCGGTGTCGATGATCCGATAGAACGATCCCTTGACCTTGTGAACCGCGCTTGCCGGCAACAGACCGAGATTCACCATCGTCAGCGCCTGGAGCGCGTTGGCCTGCCCGGCACTCAGGAGCTTATAGGTCATGTACATGCCGCGCCCTGTGGCGGGGCCGAGGCTCATCACCGCTTCCGTGGTGTCCTTGATGATGTTCTTGAACGAGGTCGCCGTTGCCGCAGGGCCTGCCTGCTGGATCATGCGCTTGATCTCGGCGCCGGTCAGCATCCCGTGCGTCTGGATCATGGCTTGCGAGATATAGGGCAGGTTTTTCAGAAGCGCTGGCACGCTCATATGACCGCCGCGAATGGCCGACCCGGTGATGTCCAGCGCCTTCAGGGCCTGCATCAGGCCCGACCCAACCTTGCCGCCCGTCGCGGAGTTGATGCCCACCTCGGCCTTGAGAACCGGCACCAGAGCAGCGCGCGCCTCGGGGCTGTTGCCGTACATCGAGCGCAGCATCATCAGCGTCGATGCGGCGTGTTGCGGCGTCACGTTGAAAAGCGATGTGGACGCCCCGAAGGATGCGGCGCTGTTCTGCGCGATCTGGGCTTGCCTGACACCAGCGGCCCGCATGTTGGCGAGTTGCTGCTGCATTAGGTCGCCCTTGCGGATTATCTTCTCGTAAACGTCGAGGACGCCGAGACCTGCGGCCACACCGATCGCACCGGTGGCAGTCATGGCTTTGCCGAACCGCTTCGTGCTGGCCGTCGCGCCGTCCATAGCCTTCATGACGCCGCCAAGGTCGTGCCGAATGAGGCGCAGCCCGGCGCTGACACCGTTCCGCAGGCTCATTGCGACTTGAACTCGGTATACGTCAGCCATGGCGAAAATCCCTTATTTATTGGCCTTTTGAGTGTATTAGCGTTCCGAATCAATTGCAAGAAATCTCAATATTTGACATGTCAAGCAATATCAGACCATCTCAGCGAGATTGACGGCGGCCATTATGTGATTAAAAAATGTGCAGATGTCGGGGGCGGCTATTCTGCGGCGGCGATGGCGCCTGTGATCCCGGCACGAAAAAGCCCCGCGCGACGGCGGGGCTTTCCTCGGTCGTGGCGCTGGTCGTCAGGCCGCGTGGGCTTTCGTCGTCCCGACGGCCTCGCTGGCCGGACGGTCCATCGCCGCATAGAGGGCATCAGCCCGGTTTGCGACTTCCTCGGCAAGCGCTTTGGTGAAGTCGGACTTGTCGCGGATCGTCGCATGCAGAGCCGAGGCTAGCTGCGCGAGCTTGAGCGCGTCGGAAAGCAGTTCGACGGAGGCCGAGGGCATCGCGCCGGCCTGTGATGGGGCGGCGCTGGGCGCTTCGTTCTTCGGCTGCGCCTCGGCGACATGGCTGCGCCGGATCATCGCCCGCAGGTCACCACAAAAGATGAAATCGAGGCTTGCCCCGGATTGGCGGCAGAAGGCGAGCAGTTCTGCGGAAGGAGCGCCATCATCTGCCAGGAGGCTTTCCGGAGGCGACATCTTCAGAACGTCTGCGATCAGCGCAACGCGCGCCTCGGGTTCGCCGGCAATCATCGCATCGCGCTCATGCCGTCCGGGGTTGCTCAGGATATCCGAAACACGGTCGATCTGCTCGGCCAGCCCGTGCAAATAAACCTCAACCTGAAATGCGATATGGTTCGCGGCTTCGCGCATCCATCCGTCGCCCCCGATACCGTCATCTCTCAGCATGGCAACGATGGCGGTGGAAAGCTGCATCGCGTCTTCCATGCCGGATGGGTAATTCTCGCCGCTGGGATGCAGAATCCGAAGGGCCGCCTTGATTGCATCCTTTGGCTCGGTTGGCAGGCTGGCAAGGTAGGCCCCTTGCTGTTCGCGCAGGCCTTTCACTTCCTTGATGTGATCAAGGAAAAGGCGCTCATCGCACAGGGCTTTGCCGTGAACCTTGATGTTCTCTGCGTCGCTCACCGGCTCGACGGGATGGCTGTCCGGGCTGCTGTTGGTCTCTTGCTTGGTCATTGTCAGGCCTTTCTTTGGAATTGCGGATTGAGCCGTCTTTCAGCCCAGGACGCGCGCGGCTCGACGCCGGTCAGGGCATAGCAGCGCGCGGCCAGGGCTTCCTGCTGGCGGTTCATCATCATGTCGCCGTCGTCGTCAGCAAAGACGACCTTGAAGGCGAAATCCTCGATCGTCTTCGGATCGAAGTCTGCCGCCTGCCGCTCGATCTTCAGTATCTCATTGAAGAGCTTGTCGAGGGTCGCCTCGTCGCGGCCGATCGGGCTTGTGTCGTAATCGTCCTTCAGCGCCTGCCATTGATGGTAAAGCGCACGGAGCGGGCTGGGCGGGCCGCTGGCGGGCCGCTGGCGGGCAGGCTGCCATCGGGCAAGCCGCTACCGTTCCCGCTGGCGGGTTGTTTGTTGGTCATTGTCGTGAACTCCTTGTTGCAGCGAAATCAGAACAACGTTACGATGCACGCATAGGCCGCCCACGTCAATATAAATCATAACAGGGTTACGATATGAACGCCACGCAATGCAAAATGGCTCGTGCCGCAACCGGCCTTGGCGTGCGCGATCTCGCGAAGCTGGCGAGCATATCACCGGACACGGTCGCGCGACTTGAGCGCGGTGAAGAATTGCGGCCCGCGACGGTCGAGGCCATCCGCACCGCCCTGGAAGCTGCCGGGGTCGAGTTCATCCCTGAGAACGGCGGCGGCGCTGGGGTTCGGCTGAAGATGCGAAACTGAGCGATGGAAGAAGTATTCACAATCTACCACGAATGCGGCCACGCGATTGCCGCCATGTGTTTTGGGGCGGAAGGGTGGATCAACGTTCGGGGCACAAAGGGGCAGGTCGAAATTGAGGCCCACCATATACCGGATGGCCGTGAGAACGTGATCTATGGCTACGCCGGCGCCGTAGCGGAAGCAATGTTTCGATTGGATGGGCGCGTTGATCTCGATCCAAGCGCGCCTCCGTTTGGCCTGATCTGTACTATCCACCAAGCATTCCAGACATGGAAAGCATTGGCAGTCTCGTCCAAACGGAAGCCGAATTTCGAGACACGGTAACGCTGCTTCTGACGAACTGGGAACGCCTTGAACATCTGGCCGATTTGGTCTGTTGTCGCGTCGACCAAGATCAGAACAGCCACGCCCTTCTGTATTTTCCGCACATGTGCCCGGAAATTGCGGTGCCGGCGTGAGGTTGAAGAAGCGGTGACGGGTGAAATCGCGTTCGGTGCCCACTCAAGGCACCACAATTATGACGTATTATTAATATTTCCAATTGCTTAGGTTGCACGAGCCTGCGGAAAACCACCCTTCTAAACACCTGCCGTGCGCTGCTTGCAGGTTCGGATCTGCCGAAAACTGCGGCCCAGATCCGTCTGCTAAGGCTTGTTCGGTTGGCTAGGCACAGGCCTTACCGCCCCCCGCACGAACCAATATGCGACTTCCGTGGGATGCATGCGGAGGCGATAGTAGCCGTCCAAGAAGCCGGTTTCATCAATAACCAGCCCCTTCTCGTCTATGACAAACGTCATGCATCCGGAACTGTACGCGGCGAGAATAGCATTATTTTCCCCCACTTTGTCGCCAGCAACCTCCGCAGCATCGTAAGTGCCAACGAAGGTTTTCAGATCGGCAAGCCTTGGGCAGCCCATGGCCGTTCCATCGATCTCGCCCCTGCTGCCGATTAAGACGGCAGCAGCAGATGATCCGTTGCCGCTCGATGATGATCTTGCTCCCTTCGAAGTGGGCAAGATGAAAGACAGTCCAATGATCAGTGAAGTGAACACGACTGCAACGACCAAACAGCCGCGAGCAGCCTTCTCCAGGGGCTTACGAGTCTTAGATTTTGGAACAGACGCTTCTTGCGTCGCGGATGGGGCGCTCCTGCCAGGATTCCCAATTCCGCAATGAGGGCACGCTTCGGCCTGATCACTGACCCTTCCGCCGCACTCCCGACACTCGACAAGGGCCACCTGAACATCTCCTCTCAGATGAGAAACGATACGGCGCGAACAACGCTATTTCAAGAAAATGTGCCGTCATCTTTGAATTGGATGAGACCGGAAAAGCGATCAAGCCGACAAGACAAGACCGGCCAGAACAAACGCACGATCCAACGGGATGCATAGACGCGCGCGTTAGATGCCAACACGGCGGTGGAGTTTGGCGCTCGACCCGCCCTTCGTCATCGTGGCCCTGATATTACCCCATGACGCGCGCGCATCACGGCTGCGGAAAACTCCCTCGGGAACCGCCATCGACATCAGACGCCTTCCGCTTCGCCCAGCGCCGCCGCTGAGCCTCCGCAATCCGATCTCGACCCTCGACCGTCTTCGGGCCGGTGCTCAAGCCGCCATGCAGCCGGCAGCGCGATTTGCCCGGCTCCGACTTCGCCCGACACGGCGTTCCGTTGCGGGTGCGAGCGCCGCAGCTCACGCGGGCTGTCGAGCGATCGGCCGCAGCCAGGAAACGCGCGACCTCGGCCTCGAACTCGCGCGCGGCGTCGCTGAGGACCCACAAAACTTGATCGCCCATAAGCGCGCGCGTGAGATGCCCACTCGGCGGACAGATTAGTAACACCTCAAGACATCGTGCCGGACCCTCGTTCCACCACTTCAAAACGGGGCGGTTCTCATAGGTGCTGACTGCCTGTCGAGTAACGCCGGCCCGTTCGGCAAGCCGGGCCTGGCTGAGGCCGAGGAGCTTGCGCAGAGCGTAGAGCTGGGCGCCGGTCATTGCGAAACCTCGATCTCTGAAGACCTCTTGCAAGAGCGTGCGCCCCGCGCCCCACCTCGGAAATCCGACCGTCTGCGCCACATTCCGCCCCACCACCCCACCACCCCGTTAGGGGTGGGGTGGTGGGGCAGTGTGGCAGGCCGGAAAAAGCACCCCACTGCCCCACCTTGCCCCACCTTGGTTTTTGAGGTGGTGAGGGTCATTGCGTCGCCCATTCTCCCACCTCCAGACAGGGGCGCGGATTGCGCTTTGCGTCTTCGCGGATCACCTCGATCAGCGCCCCGTTCGCGCGCCAGGTTCTCAGCATTCGAGTAATGCGTTTGCGCTCGGCTTCGAGGTTGATCCCCAGCGCATCCGCAACGATCCGCCCGGCCCAATCTTTGGCCTGCACATTGGAGCGCGGAGGACTTCCGGCCTCGCAGGCGGCGGCAATCGCCCGCTGGACGGCCAGCAAGTCACGGATGCTCACCCCGTCGAAGTCGTCGGGCCAAGTCCATTCCTCGGCAACGCCAACGGAATCGCCGTTCCCGAGGTCCACTGAGGCCATGCGCCGCCATTGCCGCTTTCCCGGCGGCGCGAGGTTCGCCTTGTCGCGGTCGAGGGCAAAGAAGGTCGCGGGATCGTCGGTCACGCCTGCCTCTGCCCGCTGATCGTCGGTCATTCGGTTCAGGACGCGCACTGACCGGGCGGCGGCGATCAGGGCGACGGCACCACGGCTGCTTTCGCTGTTCGCGGCCTCGCCATTGGCTTTCCGGGTGTGGTGGACCAATTCGATTGCGATATTGCAGCGCTCGGCCAGGCGCCCCCACTCCTTGGCAACAAGGTCGATTGCGCCATTGTCGTTTTCTGAGACGCGGTGCGAGCTGACGAACGGATCAACAATGAGAACGTCGATGTTGCGAGCGCCTATCTCGGTCGCCAGGGCGTCGAGTTCGGGCTTCATGATCTGCACCCCGTCTCTACCCTGCAAGGCGGTGCACAGGCCCCGCTCGCGCCCGCTGTTGCGGAACAAACGGCCCGCGATTTCGTCGGGGTTAACGCCATGATGCATCATGGCCGCAGTGATGCGGCGATCGAGTTCGTCCGCCGGATCTTCCAGATTGAATAGCCACACCCCGAGGTGCCCCGCGACCCACTCGCCAAGCAACTGTCGATTAGAAGCCATCGCCAACGCCTCGACTATCGTTAGCGACGATTTGCCCAGGCCACCGGGCGCAACCGTGACGCTCACGAACCGTCGGATCAGGTTGCGGCCATATAGCCACTCACGAGCCGGCAGGGACGCGGGGTCGCGCCAGGTGAAGGCCTGGGCGATGATCGGCACGTCCTGTGCCGGGGGCCGCGCTCCATCGTCGCCAATCTCCGGGATTCGCCCAAAGGCGCCATGCATATTGTTATCGTTGGGGCGAAATACGGTCATTCAACAAGCTCCCCCGGATCATCGCCACCGGCGCCCCGGCGCGCTTCAGTGACCATTGCCCGCATCAAGGCCGCTTGCTTGGGCGTCGGGCGCCAATCGGGCCGCTTCGCCTGACGCTTGATCGACAAGGCGAAAGAGCGCACCCAATCGTCACCGTCGCGCATCGCGCGCTTCACCACGATCGGCCAATCGAGGTGCATCATCTCGTCCAGTTCGCGATCCGTCATGTCGCCCTCCGCTCTGCGGTGATGTGGCGGCAGAAGGCGGATTGGCCTCGCGTAGGCATCGCCTCGAAGGCCGCAAGGGCGTAGGCCTTCAGCTCGGACTGGTTCGCTGCTGCGGCCCAGATCCGTGCCTCTGGCAGGGGGGCCAGGAGCGCGGGTAGTGGGTAGCCCGCGCCGGTGAAAAGGTGCTGGATGACGCCTTCGGCCTCGTCGGGATCGAGCGCAAGCAACGCGGCGCCGGCCATCGCCGCCCGCTCGGCCACGGTCAGACGCGCGGCGGCGATGGCGGTAAAGGCTGCCCAGGCGGGGCCGTCGTGGAGTGTCAGGGCGAATCCGAGTGTGCGCGCGACACGCTTGTGGCGGTCGTGCGCGAAGGCAGACATGGCGGATTTACGTTGCTGTTCGAAGTTCGGGTCAAGAGCGCTCATGCCGGTTCCTCAATTTGAGGAAAAGGAAGCATCTGAGCGGTGCGGACCTTGCCGCCGAAGTCTCGTGCGAGCCGTCGCGCGTGGGCGATGGCGGTGGGGCGATCATCAAATCGCCAGCGGTGCCAACCTTCGCCGGCGACCGGGCGCGCCGCGACCCAAACGCCGCGCTGGCCGTGGTAGTTGCCTGCTCTGATCCTGATTTCCATGCTCTACCTCGATCGTTGCCGAGGGCAGGGCGACGTGCTACCTTGAGAATAGGAGCCGGACAGCTTCCATTTTCTAGGCCCCGTCGCTCGCCAGCGGCGGGGTTTTTATTAAGCAGCGTCCCGCGCGGCTTTTGCACGCTCGATCACGTCGATGATTTCGGATTGCGGCCAGCGGGACATTCCGCCGAGCTTGATCGGCTTCGGGACGGTCCCGTCTTTCACGCGACGCCACCACGTTGGCACCGATACACCCAAGAGTGCAGCGCCCTCCCAATCTCTAAGGAGGGGATCGACTGCCTCTGTAATGCGGGCGCTCTTGGCCTCGACCGCAGATTGCAGATGAGCACGGGCGCGTTCTTGCGGGGAAAGGTTTTGGAAGGAATTGATCATCGTTCACCTCATTCGATGAAGCGCGAAACCTTCGTCGCGCTTCTGATATGAGATGATTGCCAGACTATTCCCGGGACAGTGGTCTAGGTGTCCCTTTTTTTAAAGCGGTTCCATTGCTTTTTTATTGCATCCCGGTGACCAAGACCCTCGGTCTCGCATTGAGCGGCTGCCTTGTCGACGCCCATTTCCGGGACCAGCTCAGCCATTCTGGAAAATCGCCGATTTCTTAGAGGCTCATGCTTAGCATTCGTCTTATGAGCGCTGTTCCTTTCGCCCCCAGCCACCTTAGTACCGCGTATGGCATGCTTCTCCTCTCGCCATTTTAAGTCCGCCTGAGCCCAGCGTACGCCGGCAAGGAACGCAATCCGCGCGATTCGATCCGCTATGTCTGGGTCACGACAATCAATATCTTCTTTTACCGTGCGAATGCCGCTGAGAATTTCAAATGCCAAACTTTCAGGCGTATCATCATCAAGGGGGTGCGATGGCGGCACACCCTCCTTTAGACCCGCAGCGCTCAAAATTTCTTTGCATCGCGCCTCTGGCCCCTTTGCCACCTGCCCGAATAGGCCAAGTTGATCCTTCTCAGTTTTCCAGCGTCTGAAATCGGCGGTCGCCGCATCCAGATCAGCCTGATTCTGCCAGTCAACAAGGTGACCAACTATACGTGCGGTGAAACCAGACCCAAACTTAACCGGCTTCATTTTGCCACCATCCTGATCACCTGTCCGCTCTGCCCGGTCACGTGCCCGGCCCATCGCTCCATCAGCACTCGCCGCTGTTCGATGTAATCGGTGCGCCGATATGCTCGCACAACCGACGATCCGGTGACGTGCGCCAGACAGGCCTCGGCCACCTCGTGGGGCGCGTCGGTGGACTCTGCCAGCCAAGTGCGCAGCGAGGTGCGGAAGCCGTGCGGGCGCTCGGCCATGCCGCGCCGCTCCATCATTCTCGACATGGTGGCGTCGCTGATCACGCCCTTCCGGACGCTGGGGAAAAGGAAGCCGCCACGGGCGTGACGCTTGGCCTCCTCGATCACGCCCATCGCTTCGGCAGACAGCGGGACTCTGAAATCCTCCGTCTGCCCTTTGCGTCCCTTCATTGCCGCGCCGGGGATCGTCCATACATCCCCGTCGATCTGATCGAGCGTCAGGAACCGCAGCGGAGCCGACCGGGAACAGGTGAGGATCAGTAGGCGCAAGGCAAGGTGGGTCACGCTGCCATCGCTGAGGCTCGCATAGAAGTCGGGGACATCCCGCCAAGCCATCGCCGGGATATGCTCACTATCCGCCCGACTCCTTCCAAGGAGTGCCTTCGCCTTGTCCACCGCCTGAAGGTCCACATCGAGGCCCAGCGCTGCGGCATGTCGCATGACGATCCCCAGCCGGTTAATCGCCTTTCGAGCCGTTTCGCCCTTCGAATGCCAGATCGGCGCCAGCGTGTTTCGAATGTCCACTTGGTCAATCTCGGCAACCGGCGTTTTGCCCAGCTTGGGCAGGATGTGCAGTGCCAGCGGCGAAAACCAGCGCCCAGCCGTGCCGTCGCCTTTGAGTTCAGCCTTTCGTGCCTCGAAGGCATCCTGCGCCACGTCATTAAGCAGATGCATGTTCCGCTCGGCCTCGCGACGTTGCTGCTCTCTCGCACGGATCGGGTTGACCCCAGAGAGCGCTACGGAGCGCCATTTGGCCGCTTCCTTGCGGGCCTCGGCTAGCGACACGTCAGCGACCGAGCCAAGACCCATTTCGTGCCTTCTGCCGTGGACGGACGATCGCAGGAACCATTGAGCGCCCCCGTCCTCGCGCTTCCAAAGCCAAAGGCCGCCGCCGTCAGCATACTTACCGGGCGCAACCGTCTTCACCTTGATCGCAGTCAGCCTGTGCAGTTCCCTTGCCATCACGATACACCCCATGATCCACCCTCTACATATAGATGATGTGACGGCGGATGAGAAGGTATGATTGAGTTTTAGGCTTAAAAACAAGGCGTATCGGGTTTTTCTGCCCGAACCTGATACCGACTTATACGGGATGATCCCGGCAAATATGTGTGTTCAATGCTGGCCGCGGGCACCACGCTTCGATCAGAGGAGTCGTTCCGAATCAGCCTGTTGGCGGTGGCCTCAGGCCGGCGGGCCAGCCTTGGATGGGGCCTTGGATCGATCTTTGGATCGGGCGGCGCGCTCCTCTGGCTGTTGCAGCAGCAGATCGACGGCCAGCGCCAGCAACACGCAGGCCGCACCCAGCGCGAACAGCAGCGGATAGGATCGGGTCTGGGAAAATAGCCACGACAGGCCATAGGCGCCGACCGCCTGCATCACCGCGAAAGAGGCGGTCGCCCGGCTCCAGGCGCCGTGCTGGCGGTGCGGCGCGTCGTGCAGGATCTCGCGTACCCGGCCCAGGGTCAGCGGCGCGATGCCCGGAGTGAAGGCGCCGCCGATGAAGGCCGAGATCAGGATCACCGGATAGGCATGGGTCAGCGCCAGCGCGCCGATCGCCAGGAATTGCACGGCAAAGCCCAGCCGCAGGATCCGGGAGAATCCCAGCCGGTCGGCCAGCGCGCCCAGGGTGAAGGGCCCGGCCATGGCGCCCAGACCGAACAGCGACCAAGCCATCGCGCCGGCCGCGAAACCATGGCCGGCGGCGCTGTCGACGAAGGCCACGAGGAACACCATATGCGGCACCAGCGCTGCCGCATCCAGCCCGTAGCAGGCGTAAAGCTGGCGCAGTGCCCGGGCCTGTCCGGGCGCGGGCGGGGCGGCGGTGTCGGGGGCGGGGCGATAATCGGGCCAGGACCACCAGGTCAGGATACAAAGCGCCGTGCTGACCAGGCCCAGCGCGGTCCATGTGGCCGGCAGCCCCAGACGCAACAGCACCGGGATCAGCGTGCCCGACAGAAGCGCCCCCAGCCCCACGCCGGTGAAGATCGCGCCGCTGGCCTGCCCGCGCAGCCGCACTGGCACATGCGGCAGCACCGCCGGCGCGGCCGAGACCATCAGCACCCCTCCGGTCAGACCCGACAGCACCCGCCAGACGAAGAACCACGCGAATGACAGCGGCACCGCGCAGGCAAAGAAGCTAAGACTGGCGAGTGCCATCATCAGCCGCAGCATCAGCCGCCCGCCGAGGCGCCGCACCAGTGCCGGAGCCACTAGCGCCCCGGCCAGATAGCCCGCCAGATTGGCCGCGCCCAGATAGAAGGCGGCGGAATCGGTGAACCAGCCATGGCTGACCAGCGCCGGGATCAGCGGCGTATAGGCGAACCGGGCCAGACCGATCCCGATGAAGCAGGAGGCGAAGGCCGCCAGGATCATCGCCCAGGGTGTGCCCTCGGCGCCGTCCGGTAGTATTTCCTGCGCCATTCCGGGCCCCGTGATGTGGTCTTGCCAGCATAGATAGTCCGGCGGCCCGAAAACGCGAATGAATTCTCGTCCATCGCGCACCTTCGCGCCCGTCTGGTGCTTCGAACGCGCGCGGCCGCGACAAATCTGCTAATCTGGTGTGGAACGCAGAAGCTTGGAGGCGCCCATGCCACAGATTTCGCAAGACTTTCATGGCCAGACGGTGCTGACCACCTTCGAGATGACGCCGGGCACCTGCGCGGATCTGCTCGACGAATTGCGCGATGCCTATGAGAATTTCATCTCGCGTCAGCCCGGCTTTCTGGGCGCGGGGCTGCATGTGAACGACGCCCAGACCCGGATCGCCAATTATTCGCAATGGGCCCGGCGCGAGGATTTCCAGGCGATGCTGCGCACGCCCGAGATGCGCGACCGCAACCGCCGCATCGCGGCGCTGTGCTCGCGGTTCGAGCCGGTCATGTATGAGGTCGCAGACGCTTACTGAGACACACTCGCTCGTCGATCTGGCGGCGATTCTGGTCGCCGTGCTGCAGTTGGGCGACCTTGTCACGACGCTGCTGGCGCTGTCGCAGGGCGCGCGCGAGGCCAATCCGATCGTGGCGCTTCTGATGTGGCTGCTGGGCCGGGTTCCGGGGCTGGTGCTGGTCAAGCTGATCGGCGTGGGCTTTGCTTGGTGGCTTTGGACGCTGGGGGCGGAAACCGAATTGTGGCTGCTCTGCGCGATCTACGTTTGGGTGGTGATCCACAACCTGCGGGTCTGGCGCCGCTATCGCGGCTAGGGCGGTGCCCGGAGAGTTACGCGCCCAGAGAGCTGCGCGCGGAGGCGGGGGCGCTGCCCCCTGCACCCCCGGAGTATTTTGGCCAAGATGAAAAGGAAAGTGGGGCGTCGCGGCGCGTTCGGGTGCCGAGAGGTCTGCTTTGGCAGGCGCCTGCTATTTCCTGTTGCGGCTTACCTTGCGCTTTTCCTTCGTGGCCTTCGCGCGGGCCTTCGCCTTGGCGGCGCCGCCCTTGTGGCCCAACGGTTTGCCGCGCCCCTTGCCACGGCTGGCGCGCCCGCCGGGCAGGGTCTTGTCGTCGACGCTCAGAAGTTCCAGCACCAGACCGCCGGTCACCGGCACCGCCTCGGCCAGGCGCGCCGTCACCCGCTGGCCCATGCCCAGCGTCAGCCCGGTCTCTGATCCCATCAGCGTTTGGCTGGTGGCGTCGAAATGGAAGAATTCCCGTCCCAGCGTGCGGATCGGGATCAGCCCGTCGGCCCCGGTCTCGTCCAGCTTCACGAACAGCCCGAAGCGCGTCACGCCCGAGATCCGGCCGGGGAATTCGCTGCCCACGCGTTCCGACAGATAGGCGGCGAGGTAGCGGTCGGTGGTGTCGCGCTCGGCCGCCATCGAGCGGCGCTCGGTCTCGGAGATATGCTGCGCGGTCTCTTCCAGCGCCTCGATATCCTCGGGGCTGAGCCCGTCCTTGCCCCAGCCGTGGCCGAGGACCAGCGCGCGGTGCACGATCAGGTCCGAATAGCGCCGGATCGGCGAGGTGAAATGCGCGTAATTGCGCAGCGCCAGGCCGAAATGGCCGAAATTCTCGGGCGCGTAATAGGCCTGCTGCATCGAGCGCAGGGTGGTGATGTTCAGAAGCTCGTCGAAATCGGTGCCTTCGGCCTGCGCTAGCAGCCGGTTCAGATGCCGCGTGTGCAGCACCTGCCCCTTGGCGAGCGTGAAACCCGAGGCCTGGGCCACCTCGCGCAGCGCATCGAGCTTTTCGAGGCTGGGTTCCTCGTGCACGCGAAACAGCAGTGGCCGGCGCAGGCGGATCAGTTCCTCTGCCGCCGCGACATTGGCCAGCACCATGAATTCCTCGATCAGCCGGTGGGCGTCGAAACGCTCCTTCAGCGCGATCGAGACAACTTCGCCATCCTCGCTGAGTTCGATCTTGCGTTCGGGCAGGTCCAGATCCAGTGGCTGGCGGGCGGCGCGGGCGGCTTTCAGCGCGGTGTAGCCCGCGTAAAGCGGCGCGATCACCTCGTCCAGAAGCGCGGCGCAGCGGTCGTTGGGGGCACCGTCCCGGGCGGCCTGCACCTCCTCGTAGGACAGCGACGCGCGCGAGGTGATCATCGCCCGGGTGAAGCGGTGCGAGATCTTGCTGCCCTCGGCATCCACCACCATGCGCACCGCGATCACGGCGCGCGCCACGCCTTCGTGCAGGCTGCACAGGTCGGCTGACAGCCGTTCGGGCAGCATCGGCACCACCCGGTCGGGGAAATAGCTGGAATTGCCGCGCATCCGGGCCTCGCGGTCGATTTTCGAGCCGGGCGTCACATAATGCGCGACATCGGCGATCGCCACCCACAGCACATGGCCGCCCGGGTTGGCCGGGTCGTCGTCGGGATGGGCATAGCAGGCGTCGTCATGATCGCGCGCGTCCGAGGGGTCGATGGTCACGAAGGGCAGGGCGCGCAGATCCTCGCGCTGGCCCAGGGGCGCGGGTTTCAGGCGCTCGGCCTCGGCCAGCACATCATCGGGGAAGTTGTCGGGGATGCCGTGCTGGTGGATCGCGATCAGTGACACCGCCCTGGGCGCCGAAGGATCGCCCAGCCGCTGCACCACGCGGGCGCGGGGCAGGCCGAGGCGGGTCTTGGGGCCGGCCTGTTCGGCCTCGACCAACTCGCCGTCCTTGGCGCCGCCGGTCAGGTCGGTCGCCACCATCCATTCCTTGTCCGATCCCTTGTCGATCGGCACGATCCGGCCGCCTTCGGACCCTGCGCGGAAGATCCCGATCAGCTTTTGCGGGCCCGAACCGATCCGCCGGATCAGCCGCGCCTCATAGGCGTAATCCTGACCCTCGATCTTGGTCAGCCGGCCCAGGATACGGTCGCCCGGACCGACCGCGGCCTCGCCCGGGCGGGGCAGGAAGAGGATGCGCGGGGCCTCCTCGAACCGGCCTTCCAGGGGCCGTGCGAACAGATCGCCGTCGCGGTCGGGTTCCAGCAGTTCCAGCACCGTGACCGGCGGCAGGGAGCCTGCCTCGCGGAAGGTCTTGTGGCGCTTTTCCAGATGGCCCTCGGCCTCCAGCTCCTTCAACAGGCGCTTGAGGTCGATGCGGGCGGCGCCCTTGATGCCGAAGGCCTTGGCGATGTCGCGCTTGGCGCTCAGCGTGGGGTTCTCGGCGATCCAGGCGAGGATCTGGTCTTTGGTGGGGATCTGGCTCATGCGCGCCACGTATCACGCGGCGCGGGTCGCGTCACCGGGAATCAGCGGGGGGATTCGGCGCCGCGGGGGTGGGTCAGAGCGCCCGCGCCATGTCCCGGTGCGGGATGCCGGCGTCGTCATAGACCGGGCCGTAGGCGGCAAAGCCCAGTTTCTCGTAGAAGCCCAGCGCATGACATTGGGCGCCGAGCTTCACCGTCTCGAGGCCGCCCATCGCGCGCAGGCGCTCGATCCCCGCGCGGATCAGCGCCGCGCCGAGGCCGGTGCCGCGTGCCTCCTTCAGCACGCAGACCCGGCCGATCTTGCCGGTCGTGCCCTCGACCAGCAGCCGCGCGGTGCCGACCGGGCGGGCCCCGTCCAGCGCCAGCAGATGCACCGCGGCCCCGTCGAGATCGTCGAATTCGTCGGCCTCGCCGATGCCCTGCTCGTCCATGAAGACGGCGCGGCGCAGGGCATGGCAGGCGGCGAGGTCGCGGGTCTCGGCGATCTCGAACACCGCGGAATTCATGCGAAATACTCAGTCAGGATGCGGCCGTAGATCACCTTCAACTGCTCGATCAGCACGACCTCTACCCGTTCATCGACCTGATGCATGGTCTTGCCGACCAGCCCGAATTCGACCACCGGGCAGTGATCCTTGACGAAGCGCGCATCCGACGTGCCGCCGGTAGTCGACAGCTCGGGCCGCCGCCCGGTCTCGGCCTCGACCGCCTTTGAGATCAGCGCCGACAGATCCCCCGGCGGGGTGATGAAGCTTTCGCCCGAGACATGCACCGCCATCTCGGCGCGCACCCCGGTCTCGGATTCGATCCGCTCGGCCTGGGCGCGCAGCCATTTGGTCAGCGAGGCCGAGGAATGCGCGTCGTTGAAGCGGATGTTGACCGTGGCCCGCGCCGAGGCCGGGATCACGTTCGAGGCCGTATTGCCGGTGTCGATCGTGGTGATCGCCAGGGTCGAGGCGTCGAAATGCTCGGTTCCCTCGTCCAGCCGGTGGCTGGCCAGCCGGTCCATCAGCCGCACCATCGCGGTCAGCGGGTTGTTGGCACGGTGCGGATAGGCGGAATGGCCCTGCTTGCCGCGCAGCGTGAATTGCGCCGTCATCGAGCCGCGCCGCCCGATCTTCATCATGTCGCCCATCTCTTCGGGGCAGGTGGGTTCGCCCACCAGGCAGACCGACATGCGCTCGCCCACCTCGGCCATGTGATCTAGAAGCGCGCGGGTGCCGTCGCGGCCGGGGCCTTCCTCGTCGCCGGTGATCGTCAGCACCACCGCGCCGTCGGGCGGGGTCTGGGTGACGAAATCCACCGCCGCGGCGACGAAGGCCGCAACCCCGGTCTTCATGTCGGTGGCGCCGCGGCCCCAGAGCACGCCGTCGATGATCTCGCCGCCGAAGGGATCATGGGCCCAGTCGGTCGGGTCGCCCACCGGCACCACATCGGTGTGGCCGTTGAAGCCGAAGGTCCGGTTCGCCCCCTTGCGGCCCCAGCGGGCGAACAGGTTCGACACCCCGCCGCGGTCGACGCGCGTGGTCTCGAACCCCGCGCCCTGCAGCACGCCTTCGAGCAGCACCAGCGCGCCGCCCTCCTCGGGGGTGACCGAGGGGCAGCGGATCAGATCAGCCGAGAGTTTCACGGGATCGACGGGAACGGATGTGGTCATCAAGGCCTCCTGTGCGACGCCGCCAAGCCCTAGCGCCGCCGGGGGCCGGTTGCAATCGCGCCGCGCGGGTCAGGGGGGGGGGCGCGGGGGTCGGGGGGCCGCGCCGGGGGGCACACCCCGCCCCGATTGTCGCCCGGACCGATGGCGCTCTGATTGCGGCCCCTGCGGAGTATTTCCGCCAAGGTGAAGATCGAAGCACCCGCTTGCCGTTCTTTGGCTGGTGATGGTCCGGGGGGCGACGTCGCGGCGTGACTGGTCCGGGCGACGATGGCGACGGGAAGGGAGCCCGGTCGGTGCGGCTGCCATGTCCGGTCCCTACGCTGCGGCGGCGGGTCAGCTGTGCCCGCGCAGGATCGTCTTCAGCTTCAGCCGGGTTGCGCCGCCGGGGCCCGCCTGTTGCCACAGCAGCCTGCCCAGCCAGGCGGCGAAGGCCAGAGCCGCGGCATCGCGGGCAGGCTTCTGACCCGCTTCGCCGCCGAGGCGCAGCGCCAGCTCGGCCTCGATCCGGGTGCGCCAGCCCTCGGCCAGGTCACGCAAGGCCGGGTCGCGCTGGAGCGGCACCAGAAGGGCGATCAGATCGCCGCAGCCGCGCTCTAGCTGCTTGAGAAAGCCGGTGCCGCCCTTCACCCCGCGCGGCGCGGCGCCCGCGGCGGCCTCGGTCCGCGCCATCAGATCCGACCAGCCATCGCAGAGCGCCGCCCGCACCATGCCCTGACGGTTGCCGTAGCGCTGGACCAGGCTTGACCCCGCCAGCCCCGACGCCTGCGAGACCGCCGCAAAAGAGGCCGCCCTTTCGCCGCCAGCCGCCAGCAGCGCGCGTACCGCGGCCAGCACCTTCGTGTCGGGGACGGAACGGGGGCGGCTCATGTCCGGGGATCTCCGTGCTTGGCTTCGGGCGGGGCCTTCGCGGCCATCGAGAACAGGCTAAACGAATGGCTGTTCGGTTTCCAGTGGCGGGGGAAACCCATCGCGAACGCAAGGTTTGATCCCGCTATTGTGTAATAGTTTTACTTCCCCTGGCCTTTCCGGGGGTGGTCAGCGGGCCGAGTTGAAGACAGAGGGAGAGCCCCAAGAATCTTGCAACCATTGTAGGGAGGATCAGGCCATGGCCGATGCATCACATTCGAAATCGCATCTGCGAAAGGAGGCGGGCCCGATCGGGCTCATGTTCGCCAGCGTCAGCGCGATGATAGGTTCGGGCTGGCTGTTCGCCGGCCTGCATGCGGCCAAGACCGCCGGACCCGGCGCCATCTGGTCCTGGGTCGTGGGCGCGATCGCGGTCATGCTGCTGGCGCTCGTGTTCTCGGAAATCACCACGATGATGCCGAAATCCGGCGCCCTGGTGCATATGTCCTATGTCAGCAGCGGCACCATGGTGGGCCGGGTCTGGGGCTGGCTTTTGTTCTTCGCCTATGTCTCGGTCGGACCGGTCGAGGTCGAGGCGGTGCTGACCTATGCCAACAACTACATCCCCGGGCTGGTCGATCCCCATTCCGGCGTGCTGACGGCGATGGGCTTCGTTTCGGCCATGGTGGTGCTGGCGATCTTCGTCGGGCTGAACATGATGATCGTGCGCTATGTTCTGATGGTGAACACCATCGCCACCTGGTGGAAGATCGCGATCCCGATCCTGACCGTCATCATCCTGATGACCCTGTCCTATCACCCCGGCAACATGGCGATCACCAAGGGCGACGGCGGTATCACCGGGATCTTCTCGGCGGTGGCGACGGCGGGCGTGGTGTTCTCGCTGCTGGGCTTCCGGCAGGCGATCGACATGGCGGGCGAAACCGCCAACCCTTCGCGCAACATCCCGCTGGCGGTGATCGGCTCGGTCATCCTGTCGTCGGTGATCTATATCGCATTGCAATACGCCTTCATCACGGCGCTGAGCCCGGCCGACATCTCCAAGGGCTGGGGCAATCTGCACTTCTCGGGGATCACCGGCCCTCTGGCCGCGATCTCGATCACCGTGGGCGCGGCCTGGTGGGGCGCGGTCCTTTATGTTGACGCGATCATCTCGCCGGGGGCGACCGGGTTCATCTACTCGACCGCGACCTCGCGCATCACCATGGCGGCGGGCGAGATGCTGTCCTTCCCGGCGATCTTTGCCCGGGTCAACAAGAACGGCGTGCCGGTGGCGGCGCTGATCCTGACCTATATCGTGGGGGTGGTGTTCTTCTTCCCGTTCCCGGCCTGGCAGAAGCTGGTGGGCTATATCACCTCGATCACCGTGCTGACCTATGGCATCGGCGCCGTGGTGCTGCTGCACCTGCGCCGCACCTCGCCCGAGGCCACCCGGCCCTTCAAGCTGGGCGGCGCCTGGATCCTGGCGCCTCTGTCGTTCATCGTCTCGACCTGGATCATCCAGTGGACCGGGCTTCAGACCGGCAACTTCCTGTTCGGCGCGATCGCGGTGCTCTTCGTGGTCTATGTGGCGATCTACTACGCCACCGGCGGCGCACAGAAGGCGGCCTTTGGCTGGGCCACGGGCTGGTGGCTGATCCCCTATTTCGGCGGGCTCTGGCTGCTGGATTACTTCGGGCCCAAGGCGATGGGCGGCAACGACGTGATGAGCTTCTACACCTCGCTCGCCGTCGGCGCGGTCTTCAGCGTGTTCATCCTGTGGCTTGCGCTGAACACCGGCCTTTCCAAGGAAGAGACCGACGGCTACCTGAGCCGCATCGCGACCTCGGATGAGGGAGAGGAAGGGCTAAGCCTTTAATCCTAGCCCTTCGGGGCCTTGCGGTAGGGGGCCATCCCCTGCCGCGCCAGGGCGTCGGCGCGCTCGTTCTCGGGGTGGCCGGCATGGCCCTTGACCCATTCCCAGCGCACCTCGTGACGGGTCCGCGCCGCATCCAGCCGCTGCCACAGATCGACATTCTTCACCGGCTTGCCGGTCGAGGTCTTCCAGCCCTTGCGCTTCCAGCCCGCCAGCCATTCGGTGATGCCGTTCTTCACATAGGCGCTGTCGGTGATGATGGTGACGCGCGAGGCCCGGCTGAGCGCCTCCAGCGCGTTGATCGCGGCCAACAGCTCCATCCGGTTATTGGTGGTGTCGGTCTCGCCGCCGCACAGCTCGCGCTCTTTCATCACCGTGCCGTCGGTCACGGCCTGCATCAGAACCCCCCAGCCGCCGGGGCCGGGATTGCCGGAACAGGCGCCGTCGGTATAGGTGATGAGATCGGGCATGGGGCCTCCGCTTTGCTGCTGGTCCGGGGGGGTTTAGGCGGGCGTGCGGTACAGGTCAACGCGGCCCGCGCACCGCGGGCACCTGCACCTCCACTATTGACTTTCGCCGCGCCGCAGCGCATGTGAAGCGCGACAGGATCCCTGCCGCGTGAGCAGGCGCGGGCGCTTTGTGCCCGACACACGGGTTCTGTCCGCTGAAGGTTCCCCCAACACGCAAGGGGCCGCCGCGACGCCGGCCAACGGGCAATCCTGCCCAAGGTCAGCGTGTCGCGCCCCCAATCGCGACCCCGCCCATTCCGGACGGCGGCGCCCGTATTTTCGGCAGCCGCCCCGTGGGGCGCTGCCCGATAGGACATATATATGACTTTCGAACTGATGGGGCTGCGCCCCAACCTGGTGGAAAACCTCAAGAAGGCTGGCATCACCGAGCCGACCCCGATCCAGACCCGCGCTATTCCCGCCGCGCTGGACGGCCGCGACGTGATGGGCCTGGCCCAGACCGGCACCGGCAAGACCGCAGCCTTCGGCCTGCCGATCGCCAACGCCCTGCTGGGCGCGGGCAAGGCGCCCGAACCGAAATCGGTGAACGGGCTGATCCTTGCGCCGACGCGTGAGCTGGCAGGCCAGATCCAGGAAAACCTGGCCACCTATCTGGCCGGCACCCATCTGCGGGTGGCCGTGGTCGTCGGCGGTGGCTCGATCAACGCGCAGGTCAACCGGCTGTCGCGCGGCGTCGATCTTCTGGTGGCAACGCCGGGCCGTCTGCTCGACCTGATCGAGCGGCGCGCGGTGCGGCTTGACCAGACCCGCTTTCTGGTGCTGGACGAGGCTGACCAGATGCTTGATCTGGGCTTCATCCATGCGCTGCGCAAGATCGCCAAGCTGCTGCCGAAACAGCGCCAGACGCTGCTGTTTTCCGCCACCATGCCCAAGCAGATGGCCGAGATCGCCGGCGCCTATCTGCAGGACCCGGTGCGCATCGAGATTTCGCCCCCCGGCAAGCCGGTCGAAAAGATCGACCAGCGCGTCCACCATGTCGATCAGGCCGCCAAGGCGCCGCTGCTGGCCGAGATGCTGGATGGCCACCGTGATGAGCTGGCGCTGGTGTTCACCCGCACCAAGCACGGCGCCGACCGGCTGGCGCAGGGCCTGGAAAAGAAGGGCTTCGCTGTGGCTGCGATCCACGGCAACAAGAGCCAGGGCCAGCGGACCCGCGCCCTTCAGGCCTTCCGCGACGAGAAATTGCGGATTCTGGTGGCGACCGATGTGGCCGCGCGCGGGCTCGACATCCCCGCGGTGCGCCATGTCTACAATTTCGATCTGCCCAACGTGCCTGACAACTACGTCCACCGCATCGGCCGCACGGCCCGCGCCGGGCGGGACGGCACCGCGGTGGCATTCTGCGCCCCGTCCGAGCTGGCCGAGCTGCGCGCCATCGAGAAGGTGATGGGCCGCCGCATTCCGGCGGTCGGCGACGCGCCTGCCTTCGCGCAGGAACCGGCCGGCAAGCCCCGGTCCGCAGGGCCCAAGGGCCGGCGGCCGGTCAACCGCGGTCGCCGCGGTGGAAACCGCGCCGCAGCCTGATCTTGCAGGACCGCCGACCCGGGCAAAGGCTCGGGCCGGCGGCTGCGATATGCAGGGGTTTAGTGCGAATTTGAGGGATATTGCCAGTTTACTCTTGCATTATGTGCGTGCAAACACATATAAGGCGACATCCTGATAGTCGAAACCCGGCCTGTCCCAGGGACTTTTACGCCCCCGACCGTGACAGGTGCGACCCCGTTCGGGAATCTGCCGACATGTTGGGCTCGCCGTAGCTGTGCCTTCAGGCCCTGTCGATGGACGGGATGGCTGTCGCTGAAAACGGGATGAATCCGGGTATCGGGTGATGCGGGTCTGTTGCCTTCAGGGGAAGGGGCGGTGCGTGTTGCGCTGCCGGTTCGCCGGGCACATGGGCCGGAAGATGACGAAAGAAGTATGGAGAGAGAGTGGACATGATAGCATTGGACGCAACCGAACCCCTCGAAGACACGGGGCTGGCCCCGATCGAGGAGACCTCTCGCGAAGACCTGCAACAAGACGACGCGGAAGCGCTGGACAGCGATTGGGCCGACCGGCGCCACACGCTCTTCGCGACCTCGGCCTGATCCAGGCGGGGCCCCCCGGTCTGACCGGGACTTGACGCGCGGTGGCGCCCCAGCCGGGGCGCGCCGCAAGATCCCCGCGGCACCCGGCACATGCGCCGCCGCCGGCCCCGGCCCCGGATGCCAAGGCGTCTCGGTCGCAGGAATTTCCCCGAACTTCCCCTTATCGTCTCTGCCAGGCAGCCCTCGGTGCCGGCGCTAGTCGACGTCCCGGTCGAGTATTTCTACCAAGGTGAAGAGCAAACAGCGCTCCTCACTTTCATTGTTCGGCAAATACGCCGGGGGGGGGGGCAGGGGGCCGCGCCCCCGCCGCTGACATGGAAATTCAAGATCCAGAACCCGCGGAAATGCCGCGCCGTTACTCCAGCCCGGCGATGATCGCGCGCAGCGTCGGCAGGCCGACGCCCTTCTCGGCCGAGGTCATCACGATCTCGGGGTAGGCCGCGGGATGCCGGGCCAGCGCCGCACGGGTCTGCGCCAGGGTCTGTTCAAGACCGTCCGTGCTCATCTTGTCGGCCTTGGTCATCACCACCTGGAAGGTCACCGCCGCACGGTCGAGCAGGTCCATGATCTCGCTGTCGACCGGCTTCACGCCGTGGCGCGAATCGATCAGCATGAAGGCGCGCCGCAGGGTGACCCGCCCCGCCAGATAGTTTTTCAGCAGTGCCTGCCATTTCGCCACCACCGCCACCGGCGCATTGGCGAAGCCATAGCCGGGCAGGTCCACCAGATAGCCCTGGTCGCCCAGGGTGAAATAGTTGATCTCCTGCGTGCGGCCCGGGGTGTTCGAGGCCCGCGCCAACCCCTTGCGACCGGTCAACGCGTTGATCAAGCTTGATTTGCCCACGTTTGAGCGGCCGGCAAAGCACACCTCGGCCCGGTCCGCGTCGGGCAGGCCGGACATCGCCACCACACCCTTGAGGAATGTCACCTCTCCGGCGAACAGCAGCCGGCCCCGTTCGCGGGTGGCCTCATCGGGATCCTCGGCGAGCGGAAATTGCAGCATCAAAGCACCTCGATCCGGTCGCCGCGGGCGATCGGGCCCGCCTGAACGACGCTTGCATACAGGCCGAATTCCTGCCCCTGACCGATGCGCGCAAGCCCGCCAAGCGTGTCGGCGTCGATGCGCCCGCTGTCGGGGTTGGCGGTGGTGGCCTTGCAGCGGGTGATGCGCTGCTCGACCCGCAGCACCGCGCCGCCGATCCGCAGATCGCGGCCCAGCCAGGTGACCTCTTGCCAGGGCTCGGGGCCTTCGACCCAGAGGTTGCCGCGCCAGCGGTGCGGGCTCAACTCCTGGCCCAGCGCCTCGCCAAGCGCCCGGTTCGAGGCCGCGTTCAGGATCGCGATCGAGGGGAAGGCGCTGTCGGTCATGCCGCGCCCCGGCGCCCGCACGATCCGGGCCGAGGCGGCGCGGTCGGCTGGCATCAGCGGCGCGACCCAGTCGAGGAAGGCCTTCGCCTCGGTCTCGGGGTCGAAGGTCAGCGGGGGCAGGTCGGGGTGGCGCAGCGTCAGGCGGCCGGTGGCCTCGTCCAGCGCAGCCGAGATCGCCATCAGCGCCGGCACCTTGGCGCCACGGCTGAAATTGGCGCAGCGCACCCATTCCATCGGTTCGGGCAGTTTCGCGGCCTCATGCGCCACCGCCCAGTGCCGATCCCAGGGCAGGCAGGCCCCCTCGGAAAGGGAAACGGACGCGAGTTCCTCGCGTCCGTGGGATTTCAGCGGGTGGCGCCAGATCTGGGCCAGCGTGGCTGTCATTTTCCAGTGGCCTTCTTCTTGCGTCGGAAGCCCGAGATGATGTTGCCGAAGACATCCGGCTTATGCCCGTGGCTGCGCATGATGATGTACTGCTGGCTGAAGGTGATCGTGTTGTTGGTGATCCAGTAGAGCACCAGCCCCGAGGGGAACGATCCCAGCATGAACATGAACACCCAGGGCATCCAGGCAAAGATCATCTTCTGCGTCGCGTCGGCGGGAGCCGGGTTCAGCTTCTGCTGCAGCCACATCGAGATGCCCAGCAGGATCGGCAGCAGCCCCAGCGAGATGATGTGCAGGGGTGAATCGATGCCCGGCGTGGGCCAGGGGAACAGCCCGAACAGGTTCAGGATCGACGAGGGATCAGGCTGCGACAGGTCGCGGACCCAGCCGACGAACGGCGCCTGGCGCAGTTCGATCGTGACGTAGATCACCTTGTAGAGCGAGAAGAAGATCGGCACCTGCAACAGCATCGGAAGGCAGCCCGCGGCGGGGTTCACCTTCTTCTCCTTGTAGAGCTGCATCATCTCTTTCTGCATCGCCGCCCGGTCGTCGCCGGCGCGTTCCTTCAGCTTCTCGATCTCGGGCTGAAGTTCCTTCATCCGGGCCATCGAGACGTAGGACTTGTAGGCCAGCGGGAACACCAGCAGCTTCAGGAACACCGTCAGCAGGATGATCGCGACGCCCATGTTGCCGACGATCGAATGGATGAAATGCAGCACCAGGAAGATCGGCTTGGTGAGGAAGAAGAACCAGCCCCAGTCGATCGCGTCGATGAAGCGCGGCACACCCTGTTTCTCATAGCTTTTCAGGATGTCGTAGACCTTGGCACCGGCGAACAGCTGGGTCGTGGTCTCGACACTGGCGCCGGGGGCCACGGTGACCGTGGGTTCCTGCACGCTGACCTGGTAGATGTCGCTGCCGGGCACATATTGCGCGGTCTGGGTCGACTTCTTGCCCTGGGCGGGGATCAGCGCGGTCATGAAGTATTTCGAGGTGATCGCGGTCCAGCCGGTGGAGACGGCCGGCTGCAGCTTGGCATGGTCGCCCACATCCTTGACCGGCCCGGCCTTTTTCAGGTCGCCGTAGGAGACCTCCTCCAGCTTGCCGTTGGCCATCTGGTAGACGCCCTCGAACAGCAGGTAGTACATCTTGCCCTTGGGGATGCCGTGGCGGGCGACGATGCCATAGGGCGCCAGACGAACCGCGGCCGCGCCGGTGTTCTGCACCTTCTGGGTCACGGTGAACATGTACTTGTCGTCGATCTTCAGCGTGCGGCTGAAGGTCAGCCCCTTGCTGTTGGTCCAGGTCATGGTGACCGGATGGCCGGGGCTCAGCACCGCATCCTTGGGCGCGGTCCAGACCGTGTTCGGGCCGGGCACGTCACCCGATTGCAGCGTGCCGCCGGGGGCCCAGCCATAAAGCGCGTAATAGGGGTTCTCGGCGCCGGCAGGTTTCAGCAGATCGACCAGCGGCGAGTTCTTGGCCACCGTCTGCCGGTAATCCTTCAGCTTGAGCGAGTCGATCCGCCCGCCCAGCGTCGAGATCGAGCCTTCGAGCGTCGGCGTATCGATACGGATGCGCGGCAGCTTGGCGATTTCGGCGGCGACGGTCTTGTCGGGCGCGGGGGCGGCGCCGGTCTGCGGCGCCTGTGCGGCAGGGGCAGCCACGCCGGGGGCCTTGGCCTGATCCTGTGTGGTCTGGGTAATCTGGCCCTTGTCTTGCGGCTTGGCGGTGTTCGCGGGGGGCGGGAACAGCCAGAACCAGGCAAGGATCACCACAAGGCTGAGGGCGGTGGCGAGGATGAGATTCTTGTTCTGATCGTCCATAAGTGGCCAGCGCCTGTCCTGTGCGAAATTTAGCCGTGGTTCAACAGTTGCGGGAGGCAAAGGTCAAGCGCTTTTGCCCCAATTCACCCCAAGGTGCCCGCGTGCCGCGACGGTGAGACGCAGATTTCGCGGCCGGGCCGGGCCGTCAGGGTAATTCCGCCGACGCGATCACCGCAAAGAACTGCCCCCCCGACCACAGGCCGAACCAGCTTTCGCCGTCCGGGGTGCCCTTGGTGGAATGCACGCCCAGCTCGACCAGCCGGTAGAAGCTTTTGCGATCGATCAGCGCCTCGAGATTCGCGCGCACCAGCACATAGGGCGTGGGCTCTTCGGTGTCGGGATCGCGCGCGACCCGGATCGGATGGTCGGGGCCGGCGGTCACACTGTCCTCGACATTGGTGACGAAGGTCAGGTTCTGGTCGGATCCCGCGCCCTCGGCTTCGAAATCCACGGCGACGAAGGGCGCGTCGTCGACGGTGATGCCCACCTTCTCGACCGGGGTGACCAGGAAATAATCGTCGCCGTCCTTGCGGATGATCGACGAGAACAGCTTCACCAGCCCGTGCCGCCCGATCGGCGTGCCCAGATAGAACCAGGTGCCGTCACGGGCGATCCGCATATCCAGATCGCCGCAGAACGGCGGGTTCCACAGATGCACGGGCGCCGGGCCTTTTTTCGCCGCCTTCCCGGCCGCCGAGGCTAGGCTTTCGGCCGAGGGCGCAGGTCTGTTTTCCAAGGTGGGCTCTTTTGTCATTTGTACCATGGGCCAATGTCCGGTCTAATGTCCAATATAGAGTCTCACGGAGGGATGTCATGACCGAGGACGCAGGACTCGTCACTGAAATCGAAGCGCTGGGGGAACGCCTTGCGCTTGCCCGCGCCTCGGTCGACAAGCGCTTCATCGGTCAGGACCGGGTCGTCGGGCTGACGTTGTCGGCGCTTTTGTGCGGGGGGCATGCGCTGCTGATCGGCCTGCCGGGCCTGGGCAAGACGCGGCTGGTGGACACGCTGTCGAAGGTGATGGGGCTGCATTCGAACCGCATCCAGTTCACCCCCGATCTGATGCCTGCCGATATCCTCGGCTCGGAAGTGCTGGAAACCGCCGCCGACGGCAGCCGGTCATTTCGCTTCCTGCAAGGCCCGGTGTTCTGCCAGCTTCTGATGGCGGATGAGATCAACCGCGCCTCGCCGCGCACCCAATCCGCCCTGCTGCAGGCGATGCAGGAGCGCGAAGTGACGATCGCGGGCCAGCAGCGGCCGCTGGGGCGGCCCTTCCACGTGCTCGCGACGCAAAACCCGATTGAGCAGGAGGGCACCTATCCGCTGCCCGAGGCCCAGCTTGACCGCTTTCTTGTCCGCGTCGACGTGCCCTACCCCGAACGCCGGACCGAGCGCGACATCCTGATCGCCACCACCGGGCTGGAAGAGGCGCAATCCGAACAGGTCTTCACCCCCGAGGAACTGCTTGCTGCCCAGGCGGTGCTGCGCCGGATGCCGGTGGGCGAGGCGGTGGTCGAGATGATCCTTGATCTGGTGCGCGCCTGCCGCCCGGGCGAGGCCGAGGCCGGCCAGCAGGTGGCGGATGCCGTCGCCTGGGGCCCGGGGCCGCGCGCCGCGCAGGCGCTGATGCTCACGGTGCGGGCGCGGGCGCTGCAAGAGGGACG
>CAJYAD010000031.1 GCA_913064775.1 uncultured Albidovulum sp.
CCGTCAACCTGCCGGAAGGCACGGAGATGGTGATGCCGGGCGACAACCTGAAGTTCGAAGTCGAGCTGATCGCGCCGATCGCCATGGAAGAGAAGCTGCGCTTCGCCATCCGTGAAGGCGGCCGCACCGTCGGCGCCGGCGTCGTGTCGAAAATCATCGAGTAAAGGCAGGTTGGCGGGGGCGACCCCGCCACCCCAGCCCGAGGGCAGAGATATGCAAGGTCAAACCATTCGCATCCGGCTGAAGGCCTTCGATTACCGTGTGCTCGACAGCAGCACTCAGGAAATCGTTAACACGGCCAAGCGGACCGGCGCGCAAGTACGCGGGCCGATCCCGCTGCCGAACAAGATCGAGAAGTTCACGGTTCTCCGTGGTCCGCACATCGACAAGAAGTCGCGCGACCAGTGGGAAATCCGGACGCACAAGCGTCTTCTCGATATCGTCGACCCGACCCCGCAGACCGTGGACGCGCTGATGAAGCTCGACCTCGCGGCCGGCGTGGATGTCGAGATCAAGGTTTAAGGGGGCATGACTGAGATGCGCTCTGGAGTTATCGCAAAGAAGCTGGGCATGACCCGGCTGTTCATGGACGACGGTCGGCAGGTTCCGGTCACCGTCCTTCAACTTGACGCCCTGCAGGTCATCGCGCAACGCACCGCCGAGAAGGATGGCTACACCGCCGTTCAGCTGGGCGCGGGCACCGCGAAGGCCAAGCGGACCACCGCCGCCATGCGCGGCCACTTCGCGAAAGCGAACGTGGCGCCGAAGCGCAAGGTCACGGAATTCCGCGTCAGCCCCGGCAATCTGATCGGGGTCGGCGAAGAGATCACCGCCGACCATTACTTCGAAGGCCAGTTCGTGGATATCGCGGGCACCTCGATCGGTAAGGGTTTCGCGGGTGCCATGAAGCGGCACAATTTCGGCGGCCTGCGCGCCTCGCACGGCGTGTCGGTCAGCCACCGCTCGCATGGTTCGACCGGTCAGTGCCAGGACCCCGGCAAGGTGTTCAAGGGCAAGAAGATGGCCGGCCACATGGGCGCCGCGCGCGTGACCACGCAGAACCTGCAGGTCGTGCGCACCGACGCCGACCGCGGCCTGATCATGGTCAAGGGCGCGGTTCCCGGCTCGAAGGGTGGCTGGGTCACCATCAAGGACGCGGTGAAGAAGCCGGTTCCTGAGAACGTGATCCTGCCGGCTGCGCTGAAATCCGCCGCCGAAGCCGCGCACAAGGCTGCCGAAGAAGCTGCCGCCGCTGCCGCCGCCGAAGCCGAAGCCGAGGCCAAGCGCCTGGCCGAGGAACAGGCCGCGCAGGAAGCCGCCGCCCTGAAGGAGGCCGAGGCCTCGATCGAGGCGGAGAAGGCTGAGGGTGAAGGCGACGCGCCCGAAGGAGAGAAAGAATGAAACTCGATGTGATCAAGCTCGATGCCGGCAAGGCGGGTTCGATCGATCTCTCCGACGAGATCTTCGGGCTCGAGCCGCGCGCCGACATCCTGCATCGTGTGGTGCGCTGGCAGCGGGCGAAAGCCCAGGCCGGCACCCATTCGGTGCTGGGGCGCTCGGAAGTCAGCTACTCGACCAAGAAGATCTATCGCCAGAAGGGCACGGGCGGCGCTCGCCACGGCTCCAAGAAGGCGCCGATCTTCCGTCATGGTGGCGTCTACAAGGGGCCGACGCCCCGCAGCCACGCCCACGACCTGCCCAAGAAGTTCCGCGTCCTCGGTCTGAAGCATGCGCTTTCGGCCAAGGCGAAGGCGGGTGAGCTGGTGGTTCTGGATGCGGCCGAAATGGCCGAAGCCAAGACCGCGATCCTTGCCAAGGCCGCGAAGGAACTGGGCTGGAAGCGGGTTCTGGTCATCGACGGGGCTGAAGTGAACGAAAACTTCGCCCGCGCCGCACAGAACCTCGAAGGGGTGGATGTGCTGCCGTCGATGGGCGCCAATGTCTATGACATCCTCAAGCGTGACACGCTCGTGCTCACGAAGGCGGGTGTCGAAGCTCTGGAGGCTCGTTTGAAATGAGCGCGAAACCCGAACATTACGATGTGATCCGCAAGCCCGTGATCACCGAGAAGGCGACCATGGCCTCTGAGGCCAACGCGGTTGTCTTCCAGGTGGCGCCGGACGCGACCAAGCCGCAGATCAAGGATGCGGTCGAGGCGCTCTTCGGTGTGAAGGTGAAGGCCGTGAACACGACCATCACCAAGGGCAAGGTCAAGCGCTTCCGGGGCATCCCCGGCCGGCGCCGCGACGTGAAGAAGGCCTATGTCACGCTCGAGGAAGGAAACACCATCGACGTGACCACCGGCCTCTGATAGAACGCCGCGAATCTTCACGGCCCCGGGTTTGTCTCGGGGCCGGTGATTTTTAAGCTCGGGGACCTTCGGGGCCCTATACCAACCATAGGCGGGCGTGCCCGCCGCAAGCAGACGGAAGACAGGAAGCATGGCACTTAAGTCGTACAAACCGACGACGCCTGGCCAGCGCGGGCTGGTACTGATCGACCGTTCGGAGCTTTGGAAAGGACGCCCCGTCAAAGCCCTCACCGAGGGTTTGACGAAGAATGGCGGCCGGAACAACACCGGACGGATTACGATGCGCCGCAAGGGCGGTGGGGCCAAGCGCCTCTATCGCATCGTCGATTTCAAGCGTCGCAAGATGGATGTTTCGGCCACGGTCGAGCGCATCGAATATGACCCGAACCGCACCGCCTTCATCGCGCTGGTCCGCTACGAGGACGGCGAGCAGGCGTATATCCTGGCGCCGCAGCGTCTGGCCCTGGGCGACAAAGTGATCGCCGGCGCCAAGACCGACGTGAAGCCGGGCAACGCGATGCCGTTCTCGGGCATGCCGATCGGTACCATTGTCCACAACGTCGAACTGAAGCCCGGCAAGGGCGGCCAGATCGCGCGTTCGGCGGGCACCTACGCCCAGTTCGTGGGCCGCGACGGCGGCTATGCCCAGATCCGCCTGTCGTCAGGCGAGCTGCGCATGGTGCGTCAGGAATGCATGGCCACCATCGGCGCCGTGTCGAACCCCGACCATTCGAACCAGAACCTCGGCAAGGCCGGCCGCAACCGCCACAAGGGCATCCGCCCGTCGGTGCGCGGTGTCGCGATGAACCCGATCGATCACCCGCATGGTGGTGGTGAGGGCCGGACCTCGGGCGGCCGCACGCCGGTCACCCCGTGGGGCAAGGACACCAAGGGTAAGAGAACCCGCTCGAACAAGACGACGGACAAGTACATCGTCCGCTCGCGTCACGCACGGAAGGGTCGCTAACATATGGCACGCTCTGTTTGGAAAGGCCCCTTCGTCGACGCTTACGTCCTCAAGAAGGCCGAGAAGTCCCGGGAATCGGGTCGTAACGAAGTCATCAAGATCTGGTCGCGCCGCTCGACGATCCTGCCCCAGTTCGTGGGCCTGACGTTCGGCGTTTACAACGGGCACAAGCACATCCCGGTGAACGTGTCCGAGGACATGATCGGCCAGAAGTTCGGTGAATACTCGCCGACGCGGACCTATTACGGTCACGCGGCCGACAAGAAAGCCAAGAGGAAGTAAGCGTCATGGGTAAGGAAAACAATCCGCGCCGCGTGGCCGAAAACGAGGCGATGGCGAAGACCCGCATGCTGCGGACCTCGCCTCAGAAGCTGAACCTCGTGGCAGCCATGATCCGCGGCAAGAAGGTCGAAAAGGCGCTCGCCGATCTGACCTTCTCGAAAAAGCGCATCGCCGCCGACGTGAAGAAATGCCTTCAGTCGGCCATCGCGAATGCCGAGAACAACCACGGGCTCGACGTCGACGGGCTGGTGGTGGCCGAAGCTTGGGTCGGCAAGAACCTGATCATGAAGCGCGGGCGTCCGCGGGCGCGCGGCCGGTTCGGCAAGATCATCAAGCCGTTTTCCGAGCTGACCATCACGGTCCGGCAAGTCGAGGAGCAAGCGTAATGGGTCAGAAAGTTAATCCGATCGGAATGCGCCTTCAGGTCAACCGTACCTGGGACAGCCGTTGGTTCGCCGACAGCAAGGATTACGGCAATCTGCTTCTCGAAGACCTGAAGATGCGCGAGTTCATCTTCAAAGAGGTCAAGCAGGCCGGCGTCAGCCGCGTCATCATCGAGCGTCCGCACAAGAAGTGCCGCGTGACGATCCACACCGCGCGTCCGGGCGTGATCATCGGCAAAAAAGGCGCCGATATCGAAACCCTGCGCAAGAAGCTGGCGAATTTCACCGACAGCGAGCTGCACCTCAACATCGTCGAGGTTCGCAAGCCCGAGTTGGACGCCCAGCTGGTGGCGGAATCGATCGCGCAGCAGCTTGAGCGCCGGGTTTCGTTCCGCCGCGCGATGAAGCGGTCGGTTCAGAACGCGATGCGCATGGGGGCCCTGGGCATCCGTGTGAACGTCGCGGGTCGTCTCGGCGGTGCCGAGATCGCCCGGACCGAATGGTATCGCGAGGGTCGCGTCCCGCTGCACACGCTGCGCGCCGACATCGACTACGCGACGGCCGAGGGCATGACGCCCTACGGGATCATCGGGATCAAGGTCTGGATCTTCAAAGGCGAGATCATGGAGCACGACCCGCAGGCCCGCGATCGCCGTAATCAGGAGCTTCAGGAAAGCGGCGGCGCCTCGCGTCCGCAGCGTCGCTGAGCGGAGCTGAAGGAGACGCACTATGCTTCAACCGAAACGCACGAAGTTCCGCAAACAGCACAAGGGCCGTATCCACGGCGAGGCGAAGGGCGGGTTCAACCTCGACTTCGGCTCCTACGGCCTGAAGGCTATCCAGCCGGAACGCATCACCGCCCGTCAGATCGAGGCCGCGCGCCGCGCCCTGACCCGTCACATGAAGCGTCAGGGCCGGGTCTGGATCCGGATCTTCCCGGACGTCCCGGTGACCTCGAAGCCCACCGAAGTGCGGATGGGTAAGGGTAAGGGCTCGGTCGATTTCTGGGCCGCCAAGGTCAAGCCCGGCCGGATCATGTTCGAGATCGACGGTGTCAACGACGTTGTCGCGCGCGAGGCCCTGCGCCTGGCCGCGATGAAACTGCCGATCAAGACCCGCGTGGTCGCCCGCGAGGACTGGTAAGTCCAGCGCGAGAGCGGTTTGAGAAAAAGGCCCCCGCCGAGTGATCGGCGGGGGCTTTTCGATTTCGGGCCTGAGCCCGCGGTGCCTCACCATGCCCGAGGCGTGGGTCACCCGTCCTCGGCGCCGGGGGTTTCACACCCCCGGACCCCCGTGGGATATTTACCCCAGAAAGAAGTTGAGGATGGGTCTTCGTTTCTTTCTGGCAAAAATATCCCGGGGGTGCAGGGGGCAGAGCCCCCGCCACGGTTAAGAGCAAGGGAAACGGGCAGGAAAGCAGTGATTGGAAGGCGATTTCCGTCGGCGCGGGGTTGCCAGGCTGATCCAACCCGCCTATAGACGCGACTTCTGCGAGACCTCCACCAGAATCGGGGTCACCCAATGGGGCCCCCTGGTGATGTTGAAAAGGAAGAAATGGCGATGAACGCCCAAGACCTGCGTGACAAGACGCCGGACCAGCTGCGCGACCAGCTGACCGCCCTGAAAAAAGAGGCCTTCAACCTGCGCTTCCAGCAGGCGACCGGCCAGATCGAGAACACCGCCCGGATGCGCGTTGTGCGCCGTGACGTGGCGCGGGTTCAGACCGTGCTCAACCAAAAAGCCGCTGAAGCGGCGGCGAAGTAAGGAGCCCGATCCATGCCCAAACGCATCCTGCAAGGCACCGTCACCTCGGACAAGAACGACCAGACGATCACCGTCCTGGTCGAGCGCCGCTTCACCCATCCGATGATGAAGAAGACGGTCCGGAAGACGAAGAAATACCGCGCCCATGACGCGGAGAACCAGTTCAAGACCGGCGACGTCGTTCGTATTGAAGAATGCGCGCCGATCTCGAAATCAAAACGCTGGAGGGTTGTGGCTGAAGCTTCGGCTTAAGCCTCATACCTTCCGGTTTGATCGAAACCCTGGGGCCCCGGAAAAAACTGGGACCCAAAGGTCGGGAGAAACCTAAATGATCCAGATGCAGACCAACCTGGATGTCGCTGACAATTCCGGCGCTCGCCGGGTGCAGTGCATCAAGGTCCTGGGTGGCTCGCACCGGCGCTATGCGTCGGTCGGCGACATCATCGTGGTGTCGGTGAAAGAAGCCATTCCGCGGGGCCGCGTCAAGAAAGGCGACGTGCGTAAAGCCGTCGTCGTGCGCACCGCCAAGGAAGTTCGCCGCGAAGATGGCACCGCCATCCGCTTCGACCGCAATGCGGCCGTGATCCTGAACAACCAGAACGAGCCGGTCGGAACCCGTATCTTCGGGCCGGTCGTGCGCGAGCTGCGGGCGAAGAACTTCATGAAGATCATCTCGCTGGCGCCGGAGGTGCTGTGATGGCTGCAAAGCTAAAAAAAGGCGACCAGGTCGTCGTCCTTGCTGGCAAGGACAAAGGCAAGAAAGGCGCGATCACTCGCGTCATGCCGCAACAGAACAAAGCCGTGGTGGAAGGCATCAACGTTGCCATCCGCCACACCAAGCAAAGCCAGACTGCCCAGGGCGGTCGCATCCCTCAGGCGATGCCGATCGATCTGTCGAACCTGTCGCTGCTGGACGCGAACGGCAAGGCCACCCGCGTCGGCTTCCGCGTGGAAGCCGATCAGAAGGTGCGCTTCGCCAAGACCACCGGGGAGGCGATCTGATGTTGGATACCGCTACTTACACCCCGCGCCTGAAGGCAGCGTTTCGCGACCAGATTCGCGCCGCGCTGACGGAAGAGTTCGGCTACAAGAACGGCATGCAGGTTCCCCGGCTCGAGAAGATCGTGCTGAACATGGGTGTCGGCGAGGCCGTGAAGGACACCAAGAAGGTCAAGGGTGCTCAGGAAGAGCTGTCGCTGATCGCCGGCCAGAAGGCCGTGGTGACCAAGGCGAAGAAGTCGATCGCGGGCTTCCGCGTCCGGGAAGAGATGCCGCTGGGCACCAAGGTGACCCTGCGCGGCGACCGGATGTACGAATTCCTCGACCGTCTGATCACCATCGCGCTGCCGCGCGTCCGCGACTTTCGCGGCGTGAAGGGCACGTCCTTCGACGGCCGTGGCAACTATGCCATGGGCCTGAAAGAGCACATCGTGTTCCCCGAGATCGAATTCGACAAGGTCGACGAGATCCTCGGCATGGACATCATCATCTGCACCACCGCGAAGACCGACGCGGAAGCGAAGGCGCTGTTGAAGCATTTCAACATGCCGTTCAACAGCTGACGCGGGAGGAAAAGAGATATGGCTAAAAAATCCATGGTCGAACGCGAACTGAAGCGCCAGCGCCTGGTCAAGCAATATGCTGCCAAGCGCGCCGCGTTGAAGAAGATCGCGACCAATCAAGATCTGCCGATGGAAGAGCGCTTCAAGGCGCGTCTGAAGCTGGCTGAACTGCCCCGCAATTCCTCGGCCACCCGGCTGCACAACCGGTGTGAGCTGACGGGCCGCCCGCATGCGTATTATCGCAAGCTCAAACTCTCGCGGATCATGCTGCGTGACCTGGCCTCGTTTGGCCAGATCCCGGGCATGGTGAAGTCGAGCTGGTAAGGAGAGCACGATGTCTGTGAACGATCCTATCGGCGATATGCTGACCCGCATCCGCAACGCCTCGATGCGCGGCAAGTCGACCGTGTCGACCCCGGCCTCGAAACTGCGTGCCTGGGTGCTCGACGTGCTGGCCAGTGAAGGCTACATCCGCGGCTATGAGCGCAAAGATACCGCGAATGGCCAGGGCGAGCTGATCATCAGCCTGAAGTATTTCGAGGGCGCCTCGGCGATCCGCGAACTCAAGCGCGTGTCGAAACCCGGCCGCCGCGTCTATGCCGCCGCGACCGAGCTTCCGAGCGTCCGCAACGGGCTGGGCGTCTCGATCGTCTCGACGCCGAAGGGTGTTATGTCGGATGCCAGCGCGCGTTCGGCGAACGTCGGCGGCGAAGTCCTTTGCACCGTGTTCTAAGGAGGTCTGGATGTCTCGCATTGGGAAAAAACCGGTCGAGCTGCCCCAGGGGGTGACTGCTACCCTCTCTGGCCAGACCGTTGAAGTGAGGGGGCCCAAGGGCACCCGTAGCTTCACCGCCACCGACGACGTGACCATCACGGTCGTCGGTGATCAAGTGAAAGTGGATCCGCGCGGCTCCTCGAAGCGCGCCCGTGCCCAGTGGGGCATGAGCCGGTCGATGGTGTCCAATCTGGTTCAGGGTGTGACCGAGGGCTTCAAGAAAGAGCTTGAGATCAACGGCGTTGGCTACCGCGCGCAGGCTCAGGGTCAGAACCTGAAACTGTCGCTGGGCTACAGCCACGAGGTGAACTTCGCGGTCCCTGACGGGATCACGGTGAGCACCCCGAAGCAGACCGAGATCATTGTGGAAGGTATCGACCAGCAGCTTGTGGGCCAGGTCGCGGCGAATATCCGCGAATGGCGCGGGCCGGAGCCCTATAAGGGCAAGGGCATCAAGTACAAGGACGAGTATATCTTCCGCAAGGAAGGCAAACGGTAAGGGGCGCAATCATGGCGAACACCAAACGACAGCTGTTCCTCAAGCGCCGTATGCGCGTGCGGAACAAATTGCGGGCGATGGCCAATGGCCGCGCACGGCTTTCCGTGCATCGCTCGTCCAAGAACCTCAGCGTCCAGCTGATCGACGACGTGAACGGCCGCACGCTGGCCGCCGCGTCGACGCTCGAGAAGGATCTGGGCGTTATCGGCAAGAACAATGTCGAAGCGGCGACCAAGGTCGGCGCGGCGATTGCCGAGCGGGCCAAGAAGGCCGGCGTGGAAGAGTGCTATTTTGACCGTGGCGGTTTCCTGTTCCACGGCAAGATCAAGGCGCTTGCCGAAGCCGCTCGTGAAGGCGGGCTGAAGTTCTGATTGAGGTGGGGGGCGTTCGCGCCCTCCCGATGATCCGGGCCCCGGGCACAAGTCACGGGGCACCAGGATTGGACCGAACGGCGCGGCTGAGGCGCCACCAAGCAAGGAATGCCTGATGGCAGAACGTGACAACCGCCGGGACCGCCGCGATCGCGACGAAAACCCGGAATTCGCCGATCGTCTGGTGGCGATCAACCGCGTGTCGAAAACCGTGAAGGGTGGTAAGCGCTTCGGCTTTGCCGCGCTCGTGGTGGTCGGCGACCAGCGGGGCCGCGTCGGCTTCGGCAAGGGCAAGGCCAAGGAAGTGCCGGAAGCGATCCGCAAGGCGACCGAACAGGCCAAGCGCTCGATGATCCGTGTGCCGCTGCGCGAGGGCCGCACCCTGCATCACGACATCGAGGGCCGCCATGGTGCGGGCCGCGTTGTGATGCGGACGGCCGTTCCCGGTACCGGTATCATCGCCGGTGGTCCGATGCGCGCCGTGTTCGAGATGCTGGGCCTGCAGGACGTCGTGGCGAAATCGCAGGGGTCGCAGAACCCCTACAACATGATCCGCGCCACGATCGACGGTCTGAAGAAGGAAGCCTCTCCCCGGATGGTCGCGCAGCGTCGCGGCAAGAAGGTGGGCGACATCCTCAAGAAGGACGAGGCGCCCGCGGCCGAGGCCGATGCTGCCCCGGCCGAAGTGTAAGGAGACCGGATCATGGCAAAGACCATCGTCGTCAAGCAGGTGGGCTCTCCCATCCGCCGCCCGGCCATCCAGCGTGATACGCTGAAGGGCCTGGGTCTGAACAAGATGAACCGCACGCGCGAGCTGGAAGATACCCCGGCGGTGCGCGGCATGGTCGCGAAGATCTCGCATCTGGTGCAGATCATCGAAGAGCGCGGGTAAGCCCGGTTCTGAGGTGAGAGATTGAAGCGCCCCGGTCCTATGGATCGGGGCGTTTTTGTTTCTAGCCCTAGAAGTCGACCCGCGACCCTGAGGTCGCCTTGAAGTACTCGATGTACCGTTTCGCTGAGGTGTTGACATCCGCCTGCCCAATACACGCAGCAGCAAACACGACAGCTAGGATCCCTCGGTAATAGTAGTTCCAGATGTCGTGTTCGTGGTCTTCTCGAAGAGGATGATCGACCCATCGATCAGTCACGAACCTGCCGCTAGTTGGTTCATACATCTCCATAATATGGCCTGAGGCGCCGTGGACGTATCCAGACAGAGCAAAGCTCAAACCGAGTTGAGTGTTGGACTGCTCGAATGACCCTTTTGCATCCTGAGAAACTTTGGCCAGGAACTTCGCGATGTCCTTGCGGCTTACCAGGTTTCTACCTTTGACCCGTTCTCCAGACTCGAGTTGCTGCAGAGAAGTCTCTTCCGCATAAAAAGCTTCGAGATATCGCGTCAGAATGTCCGGCTGGGGATCTTGCATAGACGCCAAGGTGAGAAAGGTTATGTCATCCTCAAATTCATTGACCATCCTGCATACGGCAATCTGTTCCTGAAGAAGGTCATGCGCCAATAATAAACTTGAAGCGCGGAGCCCGGAAATAGTCCTTGCCAGTTGCTGCACCACGGCTTGTTGAGGTGTCTTCTCAAAGTAGCGATATGCTATGCCGTCGCGCAATCTAACGCGCCGCGGTGGTGCGATGCTGCTAACCAGCACATCCAGTTGGGATTGCATCCAAGCGCGTGTTTGCTCGTACAGTTTGTCCATGGGCCTTTGTGATCCATATGCACTATGACTATGGCGAACCTGTTGGGCTTGATCCAGCGGGGCAACCCGTCTATACGCCCCCGGTCGGGTCTTCCCGACTCACATAACTCAAGAAACGCCGTGTTCGGCCGCTCCCGTCGCTGGGGGCCGCATCCGGCAAGGAGAAGCGACATGAAACTGAACGAACTTCACGACAACGAGGGTGCGACCCACCGTCGCAAGCGCGTCGCCCGCGGCCCCGGTTCGGGCAAGGGCAAGACCGCTGGGCGCGGTATCAAGGGTCAGAAATCGCGCTCGGGCGTGGCCATCAATGGCTATGAGGGCGGCCAGATGCCGCTTTACCGGCGCCTGCCGAAGCGGGGCTTTACCAAGCCGAACCGCAAGACCTTCGGCGTGGTGAACCTGGGCCTGATCCAGAAATTCATCGACGCAGGCAAGCTGAGCATCAAGGAACAGATCACCGAGGACGTGCTGGTCGCGGCCGGTCTGACCAACAACAAGCGCGACGGCATCCGCGTGCTGGCCAAGGGCGAGATCACCGCGAAGATCGATCTGGCCGTGACCGGCGCGTCGAAGACCGCCATCGAGGCGATCGAGAAGGCCGGCGGCAAGGTCACGCTTTTGGTAGCGGCGGCGGCCGAGGCGACCCCGGCAGAATAAGAGGTTGTGAGCGGGCTCGATCCCGCTTACATCATCTTCCAAGGATTTCCTGCGCCGCCGACCGGAAGCCCGGGCTGGCGGCGCTGTGATGAAAGAGACCAAGCATGGCATCTGCTGCAGAGCAAATGGCGGCGAACCTTAGCTGGGGCGCCCTGGGCAAGGCGACAGACCTTCGCCAACGTATCCTGTTCACCCTCGGCCTGCTGATCGTCTACCGGCTGGGCACCTATATCCCGGTGCCGGGCATTGACGGCTCGGCCCTGCGCGACTTCATGGAGAAGGCGAACCAGGGCATCGGCGGCATGCTGGCGATGTTCACCGGTGGCGCGCTGACCCGGATGGGCGTCTTCGCCCTGGGGATCATGCCCTACATCACCGCCTCGATCATCGTGCAGTTGCTGGTGACGATGGTGCCGTCCTGGACGGCGCTGAAGAAAGAGGGCCAGCAGGGCCAGAAGAAGATCAACCAGTACACCCGCTACGGCACGGTGGGGCTGGCGACCTTCCAGGCCTGGGGGATCGCGAAAAGCCTTGAGCTGGGGCATCTGGCGCAGAACCCCGGCTATTTCTTCCAGATCTCGGTGATCATCACGCTGGTCGGCGGCACCATGTTCCTGATGTGGCTGGGCGAGCAGATCACCGCCCGCGGCATCGGCAACGGCATTTCGCTGATCATCTTCGTCGGCATCATCGCCGAGGTTCCGGCCGCGCTGGCGCGGTTCCTCAGCCAGGGCCGCGAGGGGGTGGTTTCGCCCGCCGTGATCGTTGGCGTTCTGATCATGGTGGTGGTCACGATCGGTTTCGTGGTGTTCATGGAGCGGGCGCTGCGAAAGCTGCATATCCAGTATCCGCGGCGTCAGGTCGGGATGAAGGTCTATGATGGCGGCTCTTCGCACCTGCCGATCAAGGTGAACCCGGCCGGCGTTATCCCGGCGATCTTCGCCTCGTCGCTGCTGCTGCTGCCGACCACGATCTCGACCTTCTCGGGCAGCCAGACCGGCCCGGTGATGGCGACGATCCTGGCCTATTTCGGCCCCGGGCAGCCGCTGTATCTGGCGTTCTTCACCGCGATGATCGTGTTCTTCACCTATTTCTACACCCACAACGTCGCCTTCAAGGTCGACGAGGTGGCCGACAACCTGAAAAGCCAGAACGGCTTTGTCCCCGGCATCCGTCCGGGCAAGAAGACCGAGCAATATCTGGAATATGTGGTGAACCGGGTTCTGGTGCTCGGCTCGGGCTATCTGGCGCTGGTGTGCCTGCTGCCTGAGATCCTGCGCAACCAGTTCGCGATTCCGTTCTACTTCGGCGGCACCTCGGTGCTGATCGTGGTGTCGGTGGCGATGGATACGGTCAGCCAGGTGCAATCGCATCTGCTTGCCCATCAATATGAGGGGCTGCTGGAACGCTCGCAGCTGCGCGGCAAGAAACGCACGGGCACGACCAAGAAGAAGGCTCCTGCACGCCGATGACCAATCTGATTCTTCTCGGACCGCCGGGTGCCGGCAAAGGCACCCAGGCGAAGCGGCTTGTCGATGCGCGTGGCATGGTGCAGCTGTCGACCGGCGACATGCTGCGCGACGCCATGGCCAGCGGATCGGAGCTGGGCCAACGCGTCACCGACGTGATGGCGCGCGGCGATCTTGTGTCCGACGACATCGTGATCGGGCTGATTGGCGAGAAGCTGGAAGAGGGGGTCCGGGGTGGTTTCATCTTCGACGGCTTCCCCCGGACGCTGGCCCAGGCCGATGCTCTGGCCAAGGCGCTGGACGCGGCGGGGCAGGGCCTGGACGCGGTGATCGAGATGCGGGTGGACGATGCCGCGCTGACCGAGCGGATCACCGGGCGCTACACCTGCGGTCAGTGCGGCGCGGTCTATCACGACAAGACTCGGCCGGCGAAGGTTGCGGGCGTGTGCGACGAATGCGGCTCGACCGACCTGCGCCGCCGCCCGGACGACACCGAGGAAGCGCTGCGCAATCGGCTGATGGAATACTACAAGAAGACCTCGACGTTGATCGGCTATTACTATGCCAAGGGGCAGCTCTCGGTTGTCGACGGGCTGGCCCCGATCGAGGATGTCGGGGCCGCGATCGACGCGGTGCTGGATAGGGGCTGAGTGGCGCCTGCCAATCGCAAGGGCCGCGTGCTTTCCGACGACGGCGCACCGCGCTTGGGGCTTGTCGGATGATCACCATCACTTTCGGTCCGCGGCCTTGACGTTCGGGTGAAAACCCCTTAGGTCACGTCGTCCCGCAAGGGAATCATCTTGACATGCAAGGTGACATTAACCGGCCCGAAGCCGCGCGTTTCGGATCGCGATCGTGAAAAAAGGTTCTGGGACTACGGAACCGCGTCGAAAGGAAAGAACTTGGCTCGTATCGCTGGCGTTAACATTCCGACGGGGAAGCGCGTCCCCATCGCGCTTACCTATATCCACGGCATCGGTCCGCAGGCCGCGCAAGAGATCTGCAAGTCGGTCAACATCGACCTGAGCCGCCGTGTGAACCAATTGTCGGATGCCGAGGTTCTGGCTATCCGCGAACATATCGACGCGAACCTGACCGTCGAAGGTGACCTGCGCCGCGAAGTCGCGACCAACATCAAGCGTCTGATGGATCTGGGCTGCTACCGTGGTCTGCGTCATCGTCGCAACCTGCCCGTGCGCGGTCAGCGCACCCACACCAACGCTCGCACCCGCAAAGGCCCCGCAAAGGCCATTGCCGGCAAGAAGAAGTAAGGGGAGGCAGGACAGATGGCACGTGAAAAACGCGCACCGAAGCGCAAGGAACGCAAGAACATCGCTGCTGGCGTGGCGCATGTGAACAGCTCGTTCAACAACACCAAGATCCTGATCTCGGATGTTCAAGGCAACGCGATCGCTTGGTCGTCGGCCGGCACGATGGGCTTCAAAGGGTCGCGGAAATCGACCCCCTACGCCGCGCAGATGGCCGCCGAAGACGCCGGCCGCAAGGCGCAGGAACATGGCGTGAAAACGCTGGAAGTCGAAGTGCAGGGCCCCGGTGGCGGGCGCGAATCGGCGCTGCGTGCGCTGGCTGCCGTCGGCTTGGTCATTTCCTCGATCCGCGACGTGACGCCGCTGGCGCACAACGGCTGCCGTCCGCCGAAGCGCCGCCGCGTCTGATCCGGACTATTTTTTCCCGGGCCGTGCCTTGGTGGCATGGCCCGGGTTCGTCATTACTGATCCTCGGGCGTCTGCCGCTTTCGGTCATGAGCAGCGGACAAGAATGGAGGCGACACGCATGATCCACAAAAACTGGCAGGAATTGATCAAGCCGACTCAGCTGGACGTCAAGCCGGGGGCCGACGCGTCGCGTCAGGCCACGGTCGTGGCTGAACCGCTGGAGCGCGGCTTCGGTCTGACGCTGGGCAACGCGCTGCGCCGGGTGCTGATGTCCTCGTTGCAGGGTGCTGCGATCACCAGCATCCAGATCGACAATGTGCTGCATGAATTCTCCTCGGTCGCCGGCGTGCGCGAGGATGTCACCGACATCGTGCTGAACCTCAAGGGTGTCGCGCTGCGGATGGAAGTCGAAGGGCCCAAGCGGCTGTCGATCTCGTCCAAGGGGCCGGGGGTTGTCACCGCTGGCGACATCTCGGAATCGAGCGGCATCGAGGTCCTGAACAAGGATCACGTGGTCTGCCATCTCGATGACGGTGCCGATCTGTTCATGGAACTGACCGTCAACACCGGCAAGGGCTATGTCGCCGCCGACAAGAACCGCCCCGAGGACGCCCCGATCGGCCTGATCCCGATCGATGCGATCTATTCGCCGGTGAAGAAGGTCAGCTATGAAGTCACCCCGACCCGTGAGGGTCAGGTGCTGGACTATGACAAGCTGACGCTGAAGGTGGAAACCGACGGCTCGCTGACCCCGGATGATGCGGTGGCCTACGCCGCGCGCATCCTGCAGGATCAGCTGTCGATCTTCGTTAACTTCGAAGAGCCCGAGCAGGCCGGCCGCGGCACCGAGGACGACGGGTTGGAGTTCAACCCGCTGCTTCTGAAGAAAGTCGACGAGCTGGAGCTGTCGGTGCGTTCGGCGAACTGCCTGAAGAACGACAACATCGTCTACATCGGCGATCTGATCCAGAAGACCGAAGCCGAGATGCTGCGCACCCCGAACTTCGGCCGCAAGTCGCTGAACGAGATCAAGGAAGTGCTTTCGGGCATGGGTCTGCACCTTGGCATGGATGTCGAGGACTGGCCGCCGGAGAACATCGAGGACCTGGCGAAGCGGTTCGAAGACCAGTTCTAGGACCATCCTTTCGCGGATTTCGACGGCGGGCCTCGCAAGGGCCCGCCGTTTTCTTTTGGGCCAACCCTTTCTTAACCACGCGCGTCTAGAACGGGGCCGAAAGAACGAGGCCCCGGATGATCGTCAGCGACCGTTGGATCTGGCTGCACATGCCCAAATGCGCGGGCACGGCGACCGAGCGGTTGCTGCAGGGCGCCTTTGGCGCCGATCCCACGGTGCAATTCGATCCGGTCGGGCCGGACCAGCCGGTGATCTGGCATGAAAGCCTTGCCGAAAGGGCGGCTCGCGTCCCCGGCTTCGCGCCGGGTGGCCGGGCGGTGATCGCCAATATCCGCCGTCTGCCGCTGTGGCTGCTGTCGCGGGTACATTTCGAGGTGCAGCGTTACGGCGCCCCGGCCATCGTCGCGCGCGAGGTGCTGTGTTCGGGGCGTTTCCGACCGGTTCCCAAAGGGGTGGTGAAACCCCTGCGCCGCGCGGATGACGAACTAGGCCGATTCGCCGATGGCGTGACCCATTGGCTGCGATGCGAGCATCTGGCGCAGGATATGGGGGCGGCCTTCGCGATGCCGGTGCCGCCGCGCGCGGGCCACGCCCGGGTCAACGCGACGACGCTGGATTACATCAAGGATCCGGCGTTCTGGTTCACCCAGGCAGAGGTGGATGCGCTATATGCCGCCAATCCGCTATGGGCCCGGATTGAGGCGCAGTGCTATGGCGGGCTGCTGAAATTGCCGGGGGACTGACGCGCGAAAGGTCTGTTGGCCCTGCAAAGACAGGGTTTACAAGCCCGCGATCCGAGTCTACAGAACGGCGTCCCATCAACGGGACGGGCTTTCGGGCCCCAAGGGGTGCGGCCTTCTACGCAAGGGCCGCCGGACAAAGTATAACGCTAGGAGAAACACATGCGTCACGCCCGCGGCTATCGCCGCCTGAACCGCACGCACGAACACCGCAAGGCGCTGTTCGCCAACATGGCCGGCTCTCTGATCGAGCATGAGCAAATCAAGACGACTTTGCCAAAAGCCAAGGAACTGCGCCCGCTTGTCGAAAAGTTGATCACCCTCGCCAAGCGCGGTGATCTGCATGCCCGCCGTCAGGCGGCGTCGCAGCTGAAGCAGGACGCCTATGTCGCGAAGCTGTTCGAGGTGCTCGGCCCTCGCTACAAAGAACGTCAGGGCGGCTATCTGCGCGTGCTGAAGGCGGGCTTCCGCTATGGCGACATGGCGCCGATGGCGATCATCGAATTCGTCGACCGCGATCCCGCGGCGAAGGGTGCGGCCGACAAGGCCCGCGTCGCCGCCGAGGAAGACGCCGAGGTTTGAGCCCCGCTCCAGGGGGCGTTGCCCCTTGAAACAAGGGTTGCGAAGTCTTTACTGATCCGCCGCGCCAGACGCGGCGGATCTTTTCATTTCCAGCATGGCGGGCCGGCTTTGTGCCCTGTCAGGGATCCGGCGACCGCAACCCCGGTCAGCCGGCGCCGCGACCGTGCGACCTCCGCCGCGACGACCGGGGTCGCGCGCGGTCAATCTTGCGCATCGTGTGCGGCATGGCCGGCGGGAACACGCGGCGGGCGAAGTCCTTCGGATTTAACTTCGCAGCATCCATCACGCAGTGCTATGTCGGAGGGCGATTCACCAATTTATGGTTGACGCGGATTCGTGCAACCTGTCCAAAAAGACATGTCCAATCAATTAGAGATCGACAAGCAATTACGGAAGCTGGGGCCGATGGCTCCGATGGGCTATTCGATCGGTTTGCACATCCGGTTCTCGGCCCCGCTGATCATGTTCCAGGGCTACGATCAAAGCTGGCTGGATCATTACACCGAAAACGGATTCGTCCTGCGCGATCCAATGGTTGCCTGGGGGTTTTCCACCACCGGCTGGATCCGCTGGAGCGACAAACGGGTGCCCGACCCCTTCGGGATCCTGGATGAGGCCGAGCGTTTCGGACTGCGCTATGGGGTGACCATCTCCTGCGGGCCGATCAAGTCGCGCACCATCGCCAGCTTTGCCAGGGCAGATCGGGAATACACCGACGACGAGGCCGGCCTGATCGAGCCGATCGTCAACCAGCTGCATGGGTTGACCGAACCTCCGGAAGAACTGACCAAGGCGCAGGTCGAGGCGCTGCGTTGCATCGCAGGCGGGCTGCGGCACGCGGCGGCGGCCAACAAGCTGGGGATTTCGGAAAGCGCACTCAAGGCACGGCTTGCTTCGGCACGCGACCGGCTGATGGCCAGAACAACGGCAGAAGCGATCCAACGGGCAAAGGACAGCCGACTAATCTGACACGAGCCGCCCAACCGGTTTTCGTGTATCTTTGTTGCTGCAGGCAGGAGGCTAACATGCAGACGACGACACTTTCGTTCGCCAACTTACACAATCATGGCGAGCTATTCGCGAACATGCTGCGCGCAAGGCGCGAGCTGTTCATCGTTCACAACAAGTGGAACCTGCCCGAGGCGATGGGCATGGAATACGATCAATACGACACCCCGGCCAGCCGTTGGGTCGTGGTACATGACGAATATGGCCAGGTCCTGGCCGGCAACCGACTGACCCCAACGACCGCGAAATGCGGCGTCTACAGCTACATGATCCGCGACGCGCAGCGCGGTCTGCTGGAAACGATCCCCTCGAACCTTCTTCATGACGAGGCGCCGGTCGCGGACGAGATCTGGGAAAGCTCTCGTCTGTTCGTGGCGCATGACGTGCCGGCCTCGATCCGGCGTCAGGTGCATGCGCGGCTGATCACGGAAATCGGTGTGTCGTCGCGGCAGATGGGCGCCAGCAAGTGCCTGACGCTGCTGGCGGCGACCTGGCCGCGTTGGTCGAAGCGGGTGAACGTCGACATGAAGGCGATGGGCCCGGTGATGGAGATCGAGGGCATCGCCAACCAGGTGGTCGAGATGGACTTCAGCGCCCAGCTGCACTGAGCTGAAGCGCCGGGAGGCGTGCGGGGCTGGGGCCGCCGGTCACTGGCCCCGGCCCGCCATGCGCCCTTCAACTGGCGCCGCGTCGGTGGCAAAAGGCATGGGCCAAAGAGGGAGGCCCCTGATGAAAGCGCTTGCGACCTTGCTTGCCGTCCTGCTGATCGGTGGGGCGGCCATGGCCGAGACGGCGGTGCCGACCAGCCGCGCGCAGGTCTCGCTGTCCTTCGTCCCGATCGTGAAAGAGGCCGCGCCCGCCGTGGTCAACATCTACGCCAAGACGGTGGTGCGCCAGCAAAGCCCCTTCGCGGGCGATCCCTTCTTTGGCGAGTTGTTCCGGCAATTGGGTCCGGGCCAGCCTCGGGTCGAGAATTCGCTGGGGTCGGGGGTGATCCTGTCGTCCGACGGGCTGGTGGTGTCGAATTACCATGTGGTGGGCCGGGCCACGCAGATTCGGGTGGCGCTGAATGATCGGCGCGAATTCAAGGCGCATGTGATTCTGGCCGACAAGCGGCTGGATCTGGCGGTGCTGAAGCTGGACGGGGCGCATGGTTTGCCCTCGTTGCCGCTGCGCAATTCTGACACGGTGCAGGTGGGCGAATTGGTGCTGGCGATCGGCAATCCCTTCGGGATCGGGCAGACGGTGTCGAACGGGATCATCTCGGGGCTGGCGCGCTCGGGCGTGTCCTTGGGCGGGCGCGGCTATTTCATCCAGACCGATGCGGCGATCAACCCGGGCAATTCTGGCGGTGCGCTGGTCGATATGTCGGGCCGGCTGGTGGGGATCAACTCATCGATTCTGACGCGCTCGGGCGGGTCGAACGGGATCGGCTTTGCGATCCCGTCGAACCTGGTCGCGCAGTTCCTCAAGCAGGCCGAGGCGGGGGCGAAGCAGTTCCAGCGCCCCTGGGCCGGGGTGAAGGCGCAGACTGTCACCGCATCGCTGGCCGACAGCCTAGGGCTTGACCGCCCCGAGGGGGTGCTGATTTCGGGCCTTTCCGCCGGCAGCCCCTTCGCGAAGGCGGGGCTGGCGCGCGGCGACATCGTGCTGACGGTGGGCGGAGAGCCGGTCGACAGCCCCGAAGAGATGCTTTTCCGCATGACCACCCTCGGCATCGGCAGCCAGACAAAGGTGAGCTATCTGCGCCGCGGCACCCGGGCCAGCGCCATGCTGACCCTGATCGCCGCGCCCGAGACGCCGCCGCGCGACCCGCTGACGATCACCTCGGATCGGAATGTCTTTGACGGGCTGGCGCTGTCGCGCATCAACCCCGCGGTGATCGAGGAGATGGGCCTGCCCGCAGCCGCGAAAGGCGTCGTGGTGACCGCGACGCATGGCTCTGCCGGCCAGACCGGGCTGAAGCCGGGCGATGTGATCCTGGGCATCAACGGCCGCGCGATCCACACCCCGGCAGATGTGCGGCGCGCCGGGCTGGACAGGCGCAATTACTGGCGCGTGCTGATCGTGCGCCGTGGCCAGCGCATCCGCCTGCAGTTCAGCCTGTAGGCCCCGCGCGCGCCCCTCGCCTTCCCGCGCGCCGCCGGGTAATCTGCGCCGCATGAGCGACCTGTTCGACAAGATGCCCGGCACGGGCGACGCGCCAGAGGCCCCGCGCCCGCTGGCCGACCGTCTGCGCCCCAAGACCCTGGCCGAGGTGATCGGCCAGCAGCAGGTGCTGTCGCGCGACGGCCCACTGGGGGCGATGCTGGGGGCGGGCAGCCTGTCGTCGCTGATCCTCTGGGGGCCGCCCGGGGTGGGCAAGACCACCATCGCCCGGCTGCTGGCGGACGAGACCGACCTGGCCTTTGTCCAGATCAGCGCGATCTTCACCGGCGTCCCCGAACTGCGCAAGGTGTTCGAGGCCGCCCGTCTGCGCCGCAGCCAGGGCCGGGGCACGCTATTGTTCGTCGACGAGATCCACCGCTTCAACAAGGCCCAGCAGGACGGCTTCTTGCCGCATATGGAGGACGGCACGATCCTGCTGGTCGGCGCCACCACCGAAAACCCCAGTTTCGAGCTGAACGCCGCGCTGCTGAGCCGTGCCCAGGTGATCGTGCTGGAGCGCCTCGATCTGGCCAATCTGGAACGCCTCGCCCAGCGGGCCGAGCAGGAGCAGGGCCGCGCGCTGCCCCTGACCGGCGACGCCCGTGACGCGCTGCTGGAGATGGCCGATGGCGACGGGCGCGCGCTGCTGAACCTGATAGAGCAGGTGATGGCCTGGAAGATGGCGAAGCCGCTTGACCGGGCCGCGCTGGCGCAGCGGCTGATGCGCCGGGCCGCGAAATACGACAAGTCCGGCGACGAGCATTTCAACCTGATCTCGGCGCTGCACAAATCGGTTCGGGGCTCGGATCCGGATGCCGCGCTTTACTGGTTCGGGCGGATGCTGGAGGGGGGCGAGGATCCGCGCTATCTGGCCCGCCGGATCACCCGCATGGCGGTGGAGGATATCGGCCTGGCCGACCCCCAGGCCCAGACCCATTGCCTGCATGCATGGGAGCTGTACGAGCGCCTCGGCAGCCCCGAGGGGGAACTGGCGCTGGCGCAGGCGGTGATCTATCTGGCTCTCGCGCCGAAATCGAATGCCGGCTATATGGCCTACAAGGCGGCGCGGGCGGCGGCGAAGAAGACCGGATCGCAGATGCCGCCCAAGCATATCCTGAACGCGCCCACCGGCATGATGCAGGATCAGGGCTACGGCGCGGGCTATGCCTATGACCACGATGCCGAGGATGGCTTTTCGGGCCAGAATTATTTCCCCGAGGGGATGAAACGCCCGCTGTTTTACGCCCCGCCCGAAAGGGGCTATGAACGCGAGTTGAAAAAGCGAGTCGACTATTTCGCCAAGCTGCGCGCCAAGCGCCAGGGCGGATGACCGGCTGCGAACGGGTAAGGACGCGCGCATGACGATAACGGTGTTGCAGGTGGCCCTCGGCGGCGCCATCGGTGCCTCTCTGAGGTATCTCGCCGGGGTGTGGATCGGCCACAACTGGGGCCATCACGATTTTCCGCTGGGGGTGATCGCGGTCAATATCTTCGGCTCGTTCCTGATGGGGGCGCTGGTGGTCTATCTGGCCCACAAGGGCCTGACCCATTGGAACGCGCTGCTGGCGACCGGGGTGCTGGGCGGCTTCACCACCTTCTCGTCCTTCTCGCTGGAAAGCTGGCGGCTGATCGATACCGGGCGGTATGATCTGGCGATCACCTATGTCGGGCTGTCGGTGATGGTGTCGATCGTGGCGCTGATCGCGGGCGTCCACGGGATGCGGGCGGTCCTTGGGCCGATGCCTCAATGAGCGGTGTCATGCAACTGAGCGTCTCGGTCGACGAGGGCGAGCAGCGGCTCGACCGCTGGCTGAAGCGGCGGTTTCCGCAGATCAGCCAGGGCCAGGTGGAAAAGATGTGCCGTACCGGTCAGGTGCGGGTCGACGGCGGTCGGGTGAAGGCCAATTCGCGCGTCGCGCCGGGGCAAAGCGTGCGGGTGCCGCCGCTGCCCGAGTCCGACGCGCCCAAGCCCGCCCGGACGCCCGGCTTCAGCGAAGACGACGTTCGCATGATCCAGGCCGCGGTGATCTACCGTGACGACCATATCATCGTGCTGAACAAGCTGGCGGGTCTGCCCAGCCAGGGCGGCAGCGGTCAGGGCGCGCGTCATGTCGACGGGCTGGCCGAGGCGCTGAAATTCGGCCGTGCCGAGAAGCCCGCGCTGGTGCACCGTCTCGACAAGGACACTTCGGGGGTGCTGATGCTGGCGCGCGCGCCGCGCATCGCGCGTGCGTTGTCCGAGGCCTTCCGCCACCGCGACACGCGCAAGATCTACTGGGCCGCGGTCGCCGGCGTGCCGCACCCCAAGATGGGCACGATCCGCTACGGTCTGGTGAAAGCGCCGGGCCGGGGCCGGGGCGGTGAGGGCGAGAAGATGCGCTGCATCCTGCCCGATGAGGTGGCCAAGACCGAGGGCGCCAAACGCGCGACCACCGATTACGCGGTGCTCGACGGGCTGGCCACGCGTGCGGCCTGGATGGCGCTGGTGCCGATCAGCGGGCGCACCCATCAGCTGCGCGCCCATATGGCCGAGATCGGCCACCCGATCGTGGGCGACGGCAAATATGGCGGCTCGGGGCAGGAAAACCTGGGCGACGGCTGGGGCGCGCAACTGGGCGGAGAGATCAGCCGCAAGCTGCATCTTCATGCCCGCTCTCTGACCATCACCCACCCGATCACCAAGCGCGAGATGACCTTCACCGCGCCGCTGCCGGACCATATGAAGCGCACCTGGAAGACGCTGGGCTGGCACGAGAACGACGTGCCCGCCGATCCCTTCGCGGAGGACGAATGACCGTCGACCTGCGCACCGATCTGCGCCTTGTCGTCTTCGATGTCGACGGCACGCTGGTCGACAGCCAGCACGACATTGTTGCCTCGATGCGCGCCGCGTTCGAGGTTCTCGGCCGCCCGGCGCCCGACCGCGAGACGATGTTGTCGGTCGTGGGGCTGTCACTGCCGCAGGCGATGGCGATCCTTGCGCCGGGGCTGACAGAGGCCGAGCTGACCGGCCTTGTCGAAGGCTACCGCGCAAGCTGGGGCGGCGGCCGGGCGGCGTCGCCGCTGTTTCCGGGCGCCTTGGCGGTGCTCGATGCACTGGCCGCGCAGGATGAGCTTTTGCTGGCGGTCGCCACGGGCAAATCCCGGCGCGGGCTTGAGAAACTGCTGACCGCTCATGAGCTGAGGAAACGGTTCGTGTCGCTTCAGGTGGCGGACGATCATCCCTCGAAGCCGCATCCCTCGATGCTGATGGCGGCGCTGGCCGAAACCGGGGTCGAGGCGCATCGTGCGGTGATGGTGGGCGACACCGAATTCGACATGCAGATGGGCCGCGCCGCGGGGCTGGCGACGATCGGCGTCACCTGGGGCTATCATCCGCGCGCGCGGCTGCAGGACGCCGATCTGCTGATCGACGATTTCGCGCAGCTCGAAGACGCGCTGGAACGGATCTGGAGAGGCTGATGGCCGAATGGGCGCCGAAACGGTTCTGGAAAGAGGCCGCCGTGGCCGAGCTGCCCGAGGGCTTCACCGTGCGGCTGGACGGTCGCCCCGTCCGCACGCCCGCCAAGGCACCGCTGGTCGTGCCGACCCGGGCGCTGGCGCAGGCGATCGCGGCGGAATGGGACGCGCAGGCAGAGCGCGTCAACCCCGAGGTCATGCCCTACACCCGCGCCGCGAATGCCGCGATCGACAAGGTCACCCCGCGATTCGACGACGTGGCCCGGATGCTTGCGGATTATGCCGATGCCGATCTTCTGTGCTACCGCGCCGAAAGTCCCGAGGCATTGGTTGCCCGCCAGGCCGCCGGCTGGGATCCGCTGCTGGACTGGGCGGCCGAGGCGCTTGAGGCGCGGCTGATCCCCGTCACCGGGGTCATGCATGCGCCGCAGCCGGGCGATAGCCTGCGCGCGCTGGGCAACCGCGTCTTCACGCTGACCCCGTTCGAACTGACCGCGCTTCACGACCTGGTCACGATCTCAGGCTCTCTCGTGATCGGATTCGCCGCGATCCACGGGCACCGGGAAGCCGCCGATCTTTGGGCGGTCAGTCGAATCGACGAGATCTGGCAAGAAGAGTTTTGGGGCACCGACGAGGAGGCCATGGCGCGCACCAAGAACAGGTGTAACGCCTTTCATCATGCGGCAAAATTTCACGCCATGCTGCAGCGCCGCGCTTAGCCAGCCGCCAATCCGTTAATACTAAAGCGACAATACGACTCCGCCGCTCGAAAGGGCGCGACGGGCATTGGGTCCGTTTCGGACAGATTGCTTGACCTTGTCTCGGCAATTTGAACAAACTGGCTTTCACGAAGGGTCACGAACCCTTGAGTGCATGTCGGCCGAGACGCCGATCAAAAAGCCGCGCAATGGAGCGGCACAGCAGGAAGAGGTAACAATGAAGAAATCCGTAATCCTTGGCATGGCGGGGGCTGCCTGCCTTGCGGCTGGCATGGCCACCGCAGGCACCTTGGACGAGGTCAAGCAACGCGGCGAGTTGAACTGTGGCGTGACCACCGGCCTCGCCGGTTTTGCGGCGCCCGACGCCAACGGTGTCTGGCAGGGTTTTGATGTCGATTACTGCCGCGCGGTCGCTGCGGCCGTGCTGGGCGATCCGACCAAGGTGAAGTTCGTGCCGACCACCGGCCAGACCCGCTTTACCGCGCTCGCTTCGGGCGAAGTCGACATGCTGGCCCGCAACACCACCTGGACCTTCTCGCGCGATGTCGACCTGAAGTTCACCTTTGTCGCCATCAACTACTATGACGGTCAAGGCTTCATGGTTCCGAAAGCGCTGGGCGTGTCGTCCGCGAAGGAACTGGATGGCGCGACCGTCTGCATCCAGACCGGCACCACGACCGAGCTGAACCTGGCCGATTACTTCAAAGCCAACAACATGAAGTATGACCCGGTCCCGATCGAGACCAACGCAGAAGGCCAGCAGCAATTCCTGGCCGGTGCCTGTGACGTCTACACCACCGACCGTTCGGGTCTGGCCGCGACCCGCGCGACCTTCGCCAAGCCGGATGATTATGTGGTTCTGCCCGAGGTGATCTCGAAAGAGCCGCTGGGGCCGCTGGTGCGTCAGGGCGACGATCAATGGGCGGACGTGGTGCGCTGGGTCGCGAACTCGCTGGTCGAAGCGGAAGATCTGGGCATCACCTCGGCCAATATCGAGGAACTGTCGAAGGGGACCAACAACCCCGAGATCAACCGTATCCTCGGCACCGACGGGGGCCTCGGCAAGATGCTTGGGCTTGACGACGCCTGGGCCAAGCGCGCGATCGCCGCGAATGGCAACTACGGCGAGATCTTTGCCGCGAACCTGGGCGAATCGACCCCGATCGGCCTGGCCCGCGGTCTGAACGCGCTGTGGACCCATGGCGGGCTGCAGTATTCGCCGCCGTTCCGCTGATATCTAGACACTGGGAGGGGCGTGCCGCGGCGCGCCCCTCCTTTACCGAACAGGCTGACCAACCGCACCCGACCCGGGCCCTGGCTGCCGGGCAGATGAAAACCAGAATGCGGTGGTTTCAGGGGGATCTTCCGACATGGCCGACATAACGATTCCACCGAAAGATAGCTTTCGGTTGAGCATGCTCATTTACGACACCCGGTATCGGTCGCTGACCATCCAGGTGGTGTTCATGTTCCTGCTGATGGCCGGGGCGACCTGGCTTGTGAACAACACGATCTACAACCTGCATGTACTGGGCAAGGATTTCAGCTATTCCTTCCTGTGGTCGCGCGCGGGCTATGACATCAACCAGCGTTTCATTGCCTATAACAGCGATTCCACCCATGGCCGGGCCATGCTGGTGGGGCTGCTCAACACGCTGTTCATCGCCTTCATCTCCTGCGTGGCGGCGACCGTGCTGGGCGTGATCGCCGGGGTGCTGCGGCTGTCGAAGAACTGGGTCGTCGCGAAGCTGATGGCGATCTACGTCGAGTCGTTCCGCAACATCCCGCTGCTGATCTGGATCCTGGTGATCTTCGCGGTCATGACCGAGGCCGCCCCCGCCCCCAACGCGTTCCGTGGCGCCAACCCGTCGGCGCATATGTGGTTCTTCGATACCATCGCGGTGACCAATCGCGGTGTCTATTTCCCTGAACCGCTATTCTTTCGCAGCCTGGGCAATATCGATCTGGGGATCTTCCTGGTTTCGACCGACCTGCTGGCGATCATCGCGGTCATGGTGCTTAGCATCCTTGGCTACAAGCGCCTGCAGCGCAGCGCCGAGACCGTGCAGAACGCCACCGGCATCCGCCCGGTGACCTGGTGGAAAAGTGCGCTGATCCTGATCGCGCCGATCGTGATCTTGCTGGTCGCGCTGGGTTTCCACCTGGGCTACCCGGAACTGAAGGGCTTCAACTTCCGCGGCGGGGTTCATGCCCGCAACTCGTTGATCGCGCTGTGGGTGGCGCTGTCGGTCTACACCGGCGCCTTCATCGCCGAGATCGTCCGCGCCGGCATTCAGGCGATTTCGCGCGGGCAGACCGAGGCCGCGCTGGCGCTGGGGCTGAAGCCCGGGCAGACGACCAATCTGGTGGTCCTGCCGCAGGCGCTGCGGGTGATCATCCCGCCGATGATCTCGGAATACCTCAACATCACCAAGAATACCTCGCTGGCGATCGCCGTGGGTTACATGGATCTGCGCGCCACGCTGGGCGGCATCACCCTGAACCAGACCGGACGAGAGCTGGAGGCGATGCTGCTGATGATGGGCATCTACCTGGCGATCAGCCTGATCATCTCATCGGTGATGAATTTCTATAACCGCAGCGTCAAGCTGAAGGAGCGGTGAGATGACCGACCAACCCCTTCAATATGTCCGGACCGAAATGCTGGAGGCCAAGGCGCCGCCCAGTTTCCAGATCGGGCCGCTGCGCTGGGCCCGCGAGAACCTGTTTTCGGGCTGGCTCAACTCTTTGCTGACGCTGGTGTCGCTTTACGTCATCCTGACGCTTCTGGCGGGGGTGGCGCCCTGGTTCGGCCATACCGTGTGGAACGCCGGGTCGCTAAGCGAGTGCCGCAAGATCATCCATAGCGATTTCGGCCCCAATGCCGATGGCGCTTGCTTCGCGGTGATCCACGAGCGCTGGAACCAGCTGCTTTACGGCTTCTACCCGGTGGAAGGCTACTGGCGCGCCAATCTGGCGCTGGTCGGGATGCTGCTGGCGATCGCGCCGATCCTGTTCAGCCAGGTGCCGCGCAAGCTGCTGTGGCTTTCGGCGCTTTATCCGTTCCTGGGCTTCTGGCTGATCTGGGGCGGCTCGCTGTGGTTCCCGATCTCGGCGCTTCTGGGCTTTGTCGTCGGTGGCATCGCGTTTCGTCTGATGGTCGAGAAATCCACCGTGCTGGCGGCGGCCGCGGGCTTTGTCGTGGCCTGGCTGTGGTGGTTCTTCGCCGCCGGCCCGGTGGACGAGGGCCTGAGCGCCGTGCTGCCGATCGCGCTGGAAAGCGTGCAGTCGCGCGATGTCGGCGGCTTCCTTTTGTCGATCATCATCGGGATCTCGGGGATCACGCTGTCGCTGCCGCTGGGCGTGCTTCTGGCGCTGGGGCGGCAGTCGAACATGTTCTTCATCCGCACCGTGTCGGTGGGCTTCATCGAATTCATCCGCGGCGTGCCGCTGATCACGCTGCTGTTCACCGCCTCGTTGCTGTTGAACTACTTCCTGCCGCCGGGCACCAACTTCGACCTGATCCTGCGCGTCGTCATCATGGTCACCCTGTTCGCCGCCGCCTACATGGCCGAGGTGATCCGCGGTGGCCTGGCGGCGCTGCCGCGCGGCCAGTACGAGGCGGCGGATGCGCTGGGGCTGGACTACTGGATGGCGCAGCGGCTGATCATCATGCCGCAGGCGCTGAAGATCTCGATCCCCGGCATCGTCAACACCTTCATTGGCCTGTTCAAGGACACGACGCTGGTGGTGTTCATCGGGCTTCTCGATCCCATCGGCTTCATCAATGCGATCCGCGCCACCTCTGATTGGAACGGCATCTATTGGGAGCTGTATATCTTCGTCGGCGCGCTGTTCTTCGTCTTCTGCTACGGCATGTCGAAATATTCCATGTATCTCGAGCGCAAGCTCCAGACCGACCATCACTAGGAGGGTCCTATGTCAGAACTCGTCACGGAACGCGAAGTCGACCGCTCCAAAATGCAGGTCTCTTCCGAGGTCGCGGTCCAGATCACCAAGATGAACAAGTGGTACGGCGCTTTTCATGTGCTGCGCGACATCGATCTGACGGTGCACAAGGGCGAACGCATCGTCGTCGCCGGGCCGTCAGGGTCGGGCAAATCCACGCTGATCCGCTGCATCAACCGGCTTGAGGAACATCAGGCCGGCCAGATCATGGTCGACGGGATCGAGCTGACCAACGATCTGAAGAACATCGACAAGGTGCGCTCCGAGGTCGGGATGGTGTTCCAGCATTTCAACCTGTTCCCGCATCTGACGATCCTGGAAAACTGCACGCTGGCACCGATCTGGGTGCGCAAGACGCCGCGCCGCGAGGCGGTGGAAACCGCGATGCATTTCCTCGAGAAGGTGAAGATCCCCGAGCAGGCGCACAAATATCCCGGCCAGCTTTCGGGCGGGCAGCAGCAGCGCGTGGCGATCGCGCGGTCGCTGTGCATGAAGCCCAGGATCATGCTCTTCGACGAACCCACCTCGGCGCTGGATCCCGAGATGATCAAGGAGGTGCTCGACACCATGATCGCGCTGGCCGAAGAGGGGATGACGATGCTCTGCGTCACCCATGAGATGGGCTTTGCGCGGCAGGTGGCGAACCGGGTGATCTTCATGGATCAGGGCCAGATCGTCGAACAGAACGAGCCTGAGGAATTCTTCAACAATCCGCAGTCGGACCGCACCAAGCTGTTCCTCAGCCAGATCCTGGGCCACTAAGGGGCGCCCCCTTCGGGGGGCTTCTCTCGCCCTGCTCACGCCGTCGTTGCCGAAAGCTGCCGTCCGGCCCTTGCCGTCGCTTGACAGGGGCCGCGAAAGCGACAGTTTGTGGGGGCAACATCGGAGAGTGCCATGGACCTTCAGAACACCCAGGTGATCGCCGCCCCGCGCGCCGACGTCTGGGCCGCGATCAACGACCCCGAAGTGCTTAAGCGCTGCATCCCCGGCTGCGACGAGGTCACGCGCGTCTCGGATACCGAAATGGACGCCAAGATCACGCTGAAAATCGGCCCGGTGAAGGCCTCGTTCAAGGGCAAGGTCACCTATGAGGACGTCAACGAACCCGAAAGCCTGACGCTGGCGGGCGAAGGTTCGGGCGGGGTGGCGGGCTCGGCCAAGGGTTCGGCCGATGTGACGCTGAAGGAGGTGCCCGAGGGGACCGAGCTTAGCTATGACGTGCGGGTCAATATCTCGGGCAAGATCGCGCAGCTTGGCTCGCGTCTGATCAACTCGACCGCGAAAAAGCTGACCGGCCAGTTTTTTGACCGCCTGGAGGCTGAATTCGCCGAGGGCGACGGGGCCTGATCCTTCGGGTTTGAAATTTTAAACTTGAAGCAGTTTCGCGCGGCTGGCATGTTTTGCATGTTCGCAGCGGGAGACTCGCGATGAAGGTTCTGGTTATCGGCGGCGGCCCGGCGGGCCTCTATTTCGCGATCAGCATGAAGCGGCGCGACCCGGGCCATGACGTCACCGTGGTTGAACGCAACCGTGCCGACGACACCTTCGGCTGGGGCGTCGTGCTGTCGGACGAGACGCTGGCCAACATGGCCGCGAACGATCCCGAGAGCGAGGCGAAGGTGCGTGCGAACTTCGCCTATTGGGACGATATCGCGGTGGTCCATGCGGGGCATCGGACGGTGTCGTCGGGGCACGGCTTTTGCGGCATCGGGCGCAAGCAGCTGCTTATGGATCTGCAGAACAGGGCGCGCGATCTGGGTGTTGATCTGCGCTTCGAAACCCAGGCCCCGCCGATCGATGATGCGATGGCGGCCTATGATCTGGTGGTCGCGGCGGACGGGTTGAACAGCGGCGTGCGCAGCGCGCTGGCCGAACATTTCCGCCCCGAGGTCGACCTGCGCCGTAACAAGTTCGTCTGGCTGGGCACCCGTCAGAAATTCGACGACGCCTTCACCTTCATCTTCGAGAAGACCGAACATGGCTGGATCTGGGCCCATGCCTACCAGTTCGACGCCGACACCGCGACCTTCATCGTGGAATGTGCGCCCGAGACCTGGCAGGCCTTCGGCTTCGAAACCATGAGCAAGGAAGAGAACGCCACAGTTCTCGAACGGATATTCGCAAAGTATCTGGGTGGTCACCCGCTGATGTCGAATGCCGGCCACATCCGCGGCTCGGCCTGGCTGAGTTTCCCGCGCGTCCTGTGCGAAACATGGCACTGGAAGAACGTGGTGCTGTTGGGCGATGCTTCGGCGACTGCGCATTTCTCAATCGGGTCGGGGACCAAGCTGGGGCTGGAAAGCGCGATCGCTTTGGCCGGGTTCCTGAATGATGGTTCAGAAATGGAGGTTGCCTTTCGCCGCTATCAGGAGGACCGGCGCCTTGATGTGCTGCGCCTGCAATCGGCGGCGCGCAACTCGACCGAATGGTTCGAGGAGGTGGAGCGTTATCTGGATCTCGACCCGGTGCAGTTCAACTATTCGCTGCTGACCCGCAGCCAGCGCATCAGCCATGAAAACCTGCGCTTGCGCGATAGCAAATGGCTGCGCGGCGCCGAGGATTGGTTCCAGGCCCGCGCCGGCGGCAATGCTGGCCATGTGCCGATGTTCGCGCCCTTCCATCTGCGTGGAATGCGGCTGAAGAACCGCGTCGTGGTCTCGCCCATGGCGCAATACAAGGCCGTTGACGGCTGCCCGACCGACTGGCATTTCGCCCATTACGCCGAACGCGCCAAGGGCGGCGCGGGCCTGATCTATACCGAGATGACCTGTCCCAGCCCCGAGGGCCGCATCACCCCGGGCTGCCCCGGCCTCTATGCGCCCGAGCATGAGGCCGCGTGGAAGCGGCTGGTCGATTTCGTCCATGCCGAGACCGACGCGAAGATCTGCTGCCAGATCGGACATTCGGGTCGCAAGGGCTCGACCCAACTGGGCTGGGAGGAGATGGACGCGCCGCTGAAGGCCGGAAACTGGCCGACGATGAGCGCCTCACCGCTGCGCTGGTCGCCCGCCAATCCGGCGCCGAAAGAGATGGACCGTGCCGATATGGACCGGGTGAAGGCCGAATTCGTCGCCGCCACATTGATGGCCGCCCGCGCCGGCTTCGACATGATCGAGCTGCACGCCGCGCATGGCTATCTGATCTCGTCCTTCATCTCACCGAAATCGAATGTTCGTTCGGATACCTATGGCGGCAACCTCGAAAACCGGATGCGCTATCCGCTGGAGGTGTTCCGGGCGATGCGCGCCGCCTGGCCCGAAGCAAAGCCGATGTCGGTGCGAATCTCGGCCAACGATTGGGTGGGCGATGTGGGTGTCACGCCCGAAGAGGCGGTGGCGATTGCGCGCGCCTTCACCGATGCGGGCGCGGATATCATCGATGTCTCGGCCGGACAGACCTCGACCGAGGCGCGGCCGGTCTATGGCCGCATGTTCCAGACGCCGTTCTCGGACCGGATCCGCAACGAGGCCGGGATCGCGACGATGGCGGTGGGCAATATCACCGAGCCCGATCATGTGAATTCGATCCTGATGGCGGGGCGGGCGGATCTGGTCTGTCTGGCGCGGCCGCATCTGGCCGATCCCTATTGGACGCTGCATGCGGGCATCGCGCTGGGCGATGACGCGGGCGGCTGGCCGCTGCCCTATCTGGCCGGGCGCGATCAGGCCCGGCGGCTGGCCGAACGGGCCCGCGAACTGGAGCAGGTCTGATGGTACGCAGGGTACTGGTCACCGGGGGCGGTTCGGGCATCGGACGGGCGGTGGCGCGCGCCTTCGCCGAGGCGGGCTGCGACGTGACCATCTGCGGCCGCCAGCCCGAGGCGCTGGCCGAGACCGACGGCGGGCGCGGCATGACCTGCCGGCTGGCCGATGTGAGCGATGAGGCGCAGGTGGCCGCGCTGTTCGACGCGCCCTTCGATGTGGTGGTGGCGAATGCCGGCACGGGGACTGCGGCGAAGCTGTCCGACACCACGCTTGCGGCCTGGAACCAGACGCTGTCGGTCACGCTGACGGGGGTGTTCCTGACCTTCCGCGCGGCCTTGCCCGGGATGGGGAAGGGGGGGCGGCTGATCGCCATCGGCTCTACCGCCAGCCTGCAGGGCGGGGCCAATATCGCGGCCTATGCGGCGGCCAAGCACGGGGTGCTGGGGCTGGTGCGTTCGGTCGCGCAGGAGGTGGCGAAGAAGGGCATCACCTGCAATGCTGTCTGCCCCGGTTTCGTCGACACGCCGATGGCCGAACGCGCGGCAGAGGGGCTGATGAAGCGCTTCGGCGTCGGGCAGAAGGAGGCCGAGGCGATGCTTTATGCGGGCAACCCCGTGGGGCGGATGATCACGGCGGAAGAGGTCGCCTCGGCGGTGCTGTATCTGGCCTCGGAGGGCGCGGCGATGGTGAATGGCCATGCGCTGGCGGTGTCTGGGGGCGAGCTATGAGCAACCTGTCGAAGCGCCGGCTGAAGGCCTGGATCCGGCTTCTGGGCGTGACCCGGGGGGCGGAATCGCATCTGCGCGATTTCCTGCGCCGCAACCATGAGACGACGCTACCGCGGTTCGACGTGATGGCGGCGCTTTACCGGCGGCGCGAGGGGGTGACGATGTCCGAGCTCAGCCGGATGCTGCTGGTGTCGAACGGCAATGCGACGGCGGTGGTGGACCGGCTGGAGAAGGACGGGCTGGCGCGGCGCCAGCCGGTGGCGACCGACCGGCGCACCGTGAAAGTGGCGCTGACGCCCGAGGGCCATACGGCTTTCGAGGCTCAGGCGGCAGGGCACGAGGCCGAGGTCGACCAGTTGTTTTCGGGCCTGTCCGAGGCCGATCTGGACGCCCTGACCGATATTCTGAAACGCATGGGAGCGCGCGAATGACCAAGATGGCGGGGCTTAGCCCGACGCATTTCCTGTGGGAGGTGACCGACCGGATCGCGGTGATCCGCCTGAACCGGCCCGAACGCAAGAACCCGCTGACGTTTCAAAGCTATGCCGAGCTGCGCGACACCTTCCGCGCGCTGCCCTATGCCGAGGATGTCGATGTGGTGGTCTTTGCCTCGAACGGGGGCAATTTCTGCTCGGGCGGCGATGTGCATGAGATCATCGGGCCGCTGGTGGGCATGGACATGAAGGACCTCTTGGCCTTCACCCGGATGACCGGGGATCTGGTGAAGGCGATGATCCATTGCGGCAAGCCGGTGATTTCAGCGGTCGACGGGATCTGCGTGGGGGCGGGGGCGATCATCGCGATGGCCTCGGATCTGCGGCTGGCGGCGCCTGCGGCGAAGACGGCCTTCCTGTTCACCCGGGTGGGGCTGGCGGGGTGCGACATGGGCGCCTGCGCGATGCTGCCGCGGATCATCGGCCAGGGGCGGGCGGCGGAGCTGCTGTATACCGGCCGGTCGATGAGCGCCGAGGAGGGCACGGCCTGGGGTTTCTTCAATGCGCTGCATCCGGCCGAGGAGCTGGAGGCGGCGGCGATGGCGCTGGCGGCGCGGATCGCGGCGGGGCCGACCTTCGCGCATGGGATCACCAAGACGCAGCTGGAACACGAATGGAACATGGGGCTTGATCAGGCGATCGAGGCCGAGGCCCAGGCGCAGGCGATCTGCATGCAGACGCGGGATTTCGAGCGCGCCTATCGGGCTTTTGTGGCCAAGGAACAGCCGGTGTTCGAGGGGGATTGAGGGCAGCGGCGGGGGGCCTCGGCCCCCCGCACCCCCCGACCGAGGGGCCGTCTGCCCCTCGGACTCCCCGAGGATATTTGGACCAGAAAGAATGAGGTGGCGCTTTGGATCGGTCGTTTCTGGATTGGCCGTTTTTCGAGGATCGGCATCGGGCGCTCGCCGTCGGGCTGGAGGAATGGTGCGCGGCGCATCTGCCTGTCGATCATGGCGATGTGGATGCGGCTTGCCGCGGGCTGGTGGCGGCTTTGGGCGCCGGTGGCTGGTTGCGGCATTCCGGTGCGGGCGCGGGGGAGGTGCTGGATGTGCGCACGCTTTGCATCATCCGCGAGACGCTGGCGCGGCATGACGGGCTGGCGGATTTCGCCTTCGCCATGCAGGGGCTGGGGATGGGCGCTGTCAGCCTGTTCGGCGGTGCCGAGCAACGGCTCTGGCTGGAGAAGACGCGCGCCGGGGCGGCGATTTCGGCCTTTGCGCTGACCGAGCCGGGGGCCGGGTCGGACGTGGCCAATACCGCGACCACGGCCAAGGCGGTGGCGGGCGGCTACCTGCTGAACGGCGAGAAGACCTATATCTCGAACGGCGGGATCGCCGATCTTTACGTCGTCTTCGCGCGCAGTGGCGAGGGGCCGGGGGCGAAGGGGCTTTCGGCCTTCCTGATGCCGGCGGACAGTGCGGGGCTGGAGGTGGTGGAGCGGATCGAGGTGGTGGCACCGCATCCGCTGGCGCATCTGCGGATGAGCGATGTCAGCTTGCCCGAGAGCGCGCGGATCGGCGCGGCAGGGGCCGGATTCAAGGTGGCGATGTCGGTGCTTGATGTGTTCCGCGCCACCGTGGGGGCGGCGGCGCTGGGCTTTGCGCGGCGGGCGCTGGATGAGGCGCTGGCGCGGGTGCAGCGGCCGCGCGCGGGGGGCGGCTGCCTTGCCGATCTGCAAATGGTGCAGGGGCATATCGCGGAGATGGCGCTGAAGGTCGATGCCGCCGCCTTGCTGGTCTACCGCGCCGCCTGGGCGAAGGACATGGGCGCCCCGCGCGTCAGCCGCGAGGCGGCGATGGCCAAGCTTTACGCCACCGAGGCCGCGCAGGAGGTGATCGATGCCGCGGTGCAACTGCATGGGGGCGACGGGGTGCGCAAGGGCTTTGCCGTGGAAAGCCTGTACCGCGAGATCCGCGCGCTGCGCATCTATGAGGGGGCGAGCGACGTGCAGAAGGTGATCATCGCGCGCGCCGTCCTGCAGGAGGCGGGCGCATGAGCCATGAGATCCTCAACCCGAAGAACTGGAAGCCCGCGAAGGGCTATGCCAACGGCATCGCCGCCGAGGGGCGGATGATCTTTTGCGGCGGGCTGATCGGCTGGACCGGCGATCAGCAGTTCGAGACCGACGATTTCGTCGGCCAGGTCGCGCAGGTTCTGCGCAACATCGTCGCCGTGCTGGCTGAGGGCGACGCCCGGCCCGACCATCTGGTGCGGCTGACCTGGTATGTGACCGACAAGCACGAATACCTCGGCCGGCTGCCCGAACTGGGCGCCGTCTACCGCGAGATCATCGGCCGCCACTTCCCCGCCATGGCGCTGGTGCAGGTGGGGGAGCTGGTCGAGGACCGCGCCAAGGTGGAAATCGAGGCGACGGCCGTAGTGCCGCAGCCCTGAGGGAGTGACGACATGCTTGGACCGACCGCACATCTCGACAGCTTCACCCGCGATCGGCTGCCCCCCCCCGGGGACTGGCCCGAGATCCGGCTGACGGGCTTCGACTACCCCGAGCGGATCAACGTCGCGGTCGAGCTGACCGACCGCATGGTCGCGCGCGGCTTCGGCGACCGGACCGCGCTGATCGGCAACGGACGGCGGCGCACTTACAAGGAACTGGCCGATTGGTCGAACCGCATCGCCCATGCGCTGGTCGAGGATTACGGCGTGACGCCCGGTAACCGGGTGCTGATCCGGTCGGCCAACAACCCGGCGATGGTGGCCTGCTGGCTGGCGGTGATGAAGGTGGGGGCGGTGGCGATCAACACCATGCCGCTGCTGCGCGCGGGCGAGTTGTCCAAGATCGTCGACAAGGCCGAGGTGACCCATGCCCTGTGCGACACCCGGCTGATGGAGGAGCTGGTCGCCTGCGCCAAGACCTCGGAATATCTGCGCGTTGTCGTGGGCTTCGACGGCACCGCCAATCATGATGCCGAACTGGACCGGATCGCGCTGGACAAGCCGGTGACCTATGAGGCGGTGCAGACCGGGCGCGACGACGTGGCGCTGCTGGCCTTCACCTCCGGCACCACCGGAGAGCCGAAGGCCACGATGCATTTCCACCGCGATCTGCTGATCATCGCCGATGGCTACGCGCGCGAGGTTCTGGGCGTGGTGCCCGAGGACATCTTCGTGGGCTCGCCGCCCTTGGCCTTCACCTTCGGGCTGGGGGGGCTGGCGGTGTTTCCGCTGCGGTTCGGGGCGGCGGCGGCGCTGCTGGAGAATGCCAGCCCGCCCAACATGGTCGAGATCATCCAGAAATACCGCGCGACCATCTGCTTCACCGCGCCCACCGCCTACCGGGTGATGCTGCGGGCGATGGACGAGGGGGCGGATCTGTCCTCGTTGCGCGCGGCGGTCTCGGCGGGCGAGACGCTGCCCGCGCCGATCTATGAGGAATGGCGCCAGAAGACCGGCAAGCCGATGCTCGACGGGATCGGCTCGACCGAGATGCTGCATATCTTCATCACCAACCGTTTCGACGACCACCGCCCCGCCTGCACCGGCAAGCCGGTCGCGGGATATGAGGCAAGGATCGTCGGCAAGGACGGGCAGGAGCTGCCGCATGGCGAGGTCGGGTGTCTGGCGGTCAGGGGGCCGACGGCGTGCCGCTACCTTTCAGATCCCCGGCAGACGGATTATGTGCTGGATGGCTGGAACCTGACCGGCGACAGCTTCCGTCAGGACGAGAAGGGGTATTTCCATTTCGCCGCGCGTTCGGATGACATGATCATCAGCGCGGGCTACAACATCGCCGGGCCCGAGGTCGAGGCCGCGCTGCTGGCCCATGATGATGTGCTGGAATGCGCGGTGATCGGCGCGCCGGACGAGGACCGGGGCCAGATCGTCGAGGCGCATGTGGTTCTGGCCGAGGGCGTGGCGGCCGACGAGATGACCGTGAAGCGCCTGCAAGATCATGTGAAAGCGGTGATCGCGCCCTATAAATACCCCCGCCGGGTGGTCTTTACCCAGGCCCTGCCGAAGACCGAGACCGGCAAGATTCAACGTTTCCGATTGCGAGAGCCCGCATGAACGACCCCTACGATCCCACCACCGAAGGCGCCCGGATGGATTTCGACGGGCAGATGTCCTATGGCGATTATCTGCAGCTTGATCGGGTGCTGGGGGCGCAAAACCCGCTGTCCGACGCGCATGACGAGATGCTGTTCATCATCCAGCATCAGACGTCCGAGCTGTGGATGCGGCTGGCGACCCACGAGATCGGCGCGGCCCGCGCGGCGATCGGGCAGGACGATTTTGCCCAGGCCTTCAAGATGCTGGCCCGGGTGTCGCGGATTTTCGAACAGCTCAACAGCGCCTGGGATGTGCTGCGCACCATGACGCCGGCGGATTACACCACCTTCCGCGCGGCGCTGGGCCAGTCCTCGGGGTTCCAGTCCTGGCAGTACCGGCTGATCGAATTCATGGTCGGCAACCGCAACCCGGCAATGATCCGCCCCCATGCCCACCGCCCCGAGATCACCGCGCTGCTGGAGGCAGAGCTGACCCGCCCCTCGCTTTACGCGGCGGCGGTGGCGGCGCTGGCGCGCGGCGGGCTGGCGGTGCCGCAGGCGGTGCTGGCACGCGATCCCGCCGCGTCCTGGCAGGAGGATGAGGGCGTGCAGGCGGCCTGGGCCCAGGTCTACCGCGACCCGAGGGCGCATTGGCCCTATTACGATCTGGCCGAGAAGCTGGTGGATTTTGAGGATTACTTCCGCCGCTGGCGTTTCAACCATGTCACCACGGTGGAACGGGTGATCGGCATGAAGCGCGGCACCGGCGGCACCGGCGGCGCCAGCTACCTGCGCCGGATGCTGGAGGTCGAGCTATTCCCCGAACTCTGGCACCTGCGCACGGAGCTTTAGGCGCCGCGGATGTTTGAACGGCGCGAAATCCAGGCCCAGCTGCTGCGGCACATGTCGTCCAGATCGCGCCGGGCCTCGAAACCCAGCAGCGCCTTCGCCTTGGCTGGATCGCCGAAGTAGCAGGCCAGATCGCCGGCGCGCCGTTCGGTCACCTGATAGGGCAGATCGCGCCCGCAGGCTTTCGAGTAGGAGGCCAGCATATCCAGCACCGAATAGCCCTTGCCGGTGCCCAGATTGACGATGTGGCTGTCATTGCCCGCCATCAGCGCGTCCAGTGATTTCACATGGCCCTCAGCCAGATCCATCACATGGATGTAGTCGCGCACCCCGGTGCCGTCCGCGGTGGGGTAATCATTGCCGAAGATGTTGAGTTCCGGCAGCTCTCCCACCGCGACCTTGGCGATATAGGGCATGAGGTTGTTGGGAATGTCCTGCGGATCTTCACCTATCAGGGCGCTTTCATGGGCCCCGGCAGGGTTGAAATAGCGCAAGATCCCATGGCGCCAGCGCGGGTCCGATCCCGCCAGTTGCCGGATGATCTGCTCGCCCACCAGCTTGGTCAGCGCATAGGTCGAGGCATAGCCCAGATCGGCCTCTTCGGGGATCGGCCAGTCCTCGGTCTCGGCATAGACGGTGGCGGAGGAGGAGAAGACGATGCGAAACACGTCCGCGTCGCGCATCGCTATCAACAGGTTCACGAGGCCGGTGCAATTGGTCTCGATATATTCCAGCGGGATGGTCTGGCTTTCGCCCACCGCCTTGCGGGCCGCGAAATGCACCACCGCATCGATCTTGTGGGCGGCGAAGACGGCGGCGACGGCCTGCTTGTCCAGCACATCGGCGCGGTGCACGGTGACCGGCGCGCCGGTGATCACCTCCAGCCGGTCGGGCACATCCGCCCGCGCATTCGCGAAATTGTCCAGGATGATGACGTCATAGCCCGCCCGCACCAGCGCCACATAGGTGTGCGACCCGATGTAGCCCGCGCCCCCCGTCAGCAATATGGTCTTCGCCATTGGTCATCCCCTGCCTGCCCGAAACCGGTGTAGCCTGTTCGGGCAGGGCGTTCCAGCCGGCCCATGCGCAGGGGCAACACCCCAATGGCGCGCGAAACAATCTGTCGCGGATTTTCGGCGATCGACCCGCATGACGGCTTCGTGATGCCGCATTTCGGCCCGGTTTCCCCACCACCCTGGCCCTAACGACGGAACTGAATGCCGGAGGAAAAGGCGAATGAGACTGCTGTGGTGCCTGGTGGGGCTGTTCTCGCGCAAGACCGAAGTAGAGGATTGCCGCTTTAATTTGCGGCTGCGCGCGATGGGGCGGCCGCTGCCGGCGCGTCACCGCCGGACGCAGACGCCTTTCAAAAATCTGCCGTCACGCCCGGAAGCCTGAGTTCCGAGATCAGGTCGCGCACTTCCTGGCGCGCGGCGATGTTCGACAGGTTCAGGTTCTCGACCCCGACATCGCGCAGATCCAGAAGCGTCAGCCCGCGGGGGAACAGCTCGCGGAAGATCACCCGCTCGGAAAAGCCGGGTGCGACGCGAAAGCCGATCCTGCGCGACAACTCGTCCAGCGCCTTGCCCACCTTCTTCTTGTTGTGCATCTGCTGGGCGCCAAGCCGGTTGCGCAGCACGATCCAGTCGATCGGCTTCAGGCCGGCTTGGGCGCGCAGTTGGCGCGCGCTCCACACCATTTCCGAATAGATCGAGGGGCCCAGAACCTTGCCGGTCTGCTGGTCCGTGCGCGCCAGCAGGTCGAAATCGATGAAGCTGTCGTTCAGCGGCGTGATCAGCGTATCGGCCAGCGAATGCGCCACCTGGCTAAGCCGGGTGTGCGAGCCGGGGCAGTCGATCAGGATGAAATCCGACTGCGCCTCCAGCGCCGAGACAGCGGCCGAAAGACGGTGGTCGTAGACGTTTTCGTTCGGGCCGATCTTGGCGCGGTCGATCTCGGGCAAGTCGCGGTAATCGGGGGTCGGCAGATCCAGCCCCTCGCGCGCGGCAAAGGCGCGGCGGTTCTCGACATAGCGGCCGAAGCTGCGCTGGCGCAAGTCCAGGTCCAGCGCGCCGACCCGATGCCCCATGCGGCACAGCGCCGTGGCGACATGCATGCAGGTGGTGGATTTCCCCGACCCGCCCTTCTCGTTCCCGACAACGATGATATGCGCCACTTTTTCGTCCCTGACCCTATTCGTGAAGTAGTGCCGGGGTGTGCCCCGGTCTGAATGGCGCGGCCTTGACGCGCACGTCTACTATATGTTGAGCGCCTAGCCATTGGAAGCGGGCCGCGCAAGGGGTGCACGCAATTTCGCGCGGGCGTCGCGCGAGGGGCACGCGCGGGCGGGGGGCGGGCTGCTTTTTTCGCAGCCCAAACCAGCGCGGCCCCGCCAACGAAAAGGGGCGCGCCCTGCGGCACGCCCCCGATCTTCCTGCGATGTCCGGTGCTTAGAAGCCCAGGCCCGCATATTTGTTCTTGAATTTCGACACGCGCCCGCCGGTGTCCATCAGCTTGGCGTTGCCGCCGGTCCAGGCCGGGTGGACCGAAGGGTCGATGTCCAGCGACAGCGTGTCGCCCTCGGCGCCCCAGGTCGAGCGCACCTGATAGGTCGAGCCGTCGGTCAGCTTGACCTCGATCATGTGGTAGTCGGGATGAATTTCTTTTCTCATGATCGCGCTCCTCAGGCTTCGGCGCCAGTTTTGGGCTTGTAGGTCGAATCTTCGGCAATCCGGGCCGATTTCCCGCGACGTGCGCGCAGGTAGTACAGCTTCGCACGGCGGACGCGGCCCCGGCGGACCACCTCGATCGAGTCGATGTTGGTCGAGTACAGCGGGAACACCCGCTCCACGCCTTCGCCGAACGAGATCTTGCGCACGGTGAACGAGGCCGCCAGCGAGGTGCCGCCCTTGCGGGAAATGCAGACGCCTTCATAGGCCTGCACGCGCGAGCGCGTGCCTTCGGTCACCTTGTAGCCGACGCGCACGGTGTCGCCGGCCTTGAAATCCGGTATGGTCTTGCCGAGCGTGGCGATCTGCTCGGCTTCGAGTTCAGCGATCAGGTTCATCGCCCTTTTCCTTTCGTACATCGCGGTTTGGCCCGCGGATTGATGCCGCCTCAGAGCTCTCGGTCTTCTTCCGGGTCCGCAGCCTTCCGGAGAAGGGGCGCCCGCCAGAGGTTCAGGTCGTCTTCTGTTGGCCCGTCCGGTGCTGCATCGGTCGGGGCCGAAGAAGCCCCCGCAGAAAATACCGAACGGGTCCGAAGCCGATTCCGGCCCGGACTCGCGCCTGATACGGGGAACGGGCCGGGAAATCAAGCGCCTCGTGGTGGCCGGACCGGGGGGCACATGGCGTCGTCCCTGCCGACGGCGCGACAACGGCAACCGCCGTGGAGTATTTCCGCCAAGGTGAAGCGCAAGGAACGCTCTTCGCTTTCAGCGTTCCCGAAATACGCCAGGGGTGCAGGGGCATAGCTCACCCGTCAGTTGCCCCTTGGCGTCCAACGGCGCCATGCTCAAACTCTGAAAATGCGAAGGCCCGCCATTGGGGCGGGCCTTCGGGTCGCAACTGATGATCCCGAGCGCTGCGGGCTACCCGGTCGCGGATCGGGATCAGCCCTCGGCGGTCGCTTGCGGGGGCTGCTTGTTGCTGTTGGACGCCGCAGTGCGCTCCTCCTTGGCCGGCGCAGGCTTGGCCGCCTCCGCTTCGGCGGGCAGGTTCTCGCGGTAGTCCGCGATGCGCTTGCGATCAGCGGCGGTGCCAGCTTCGGCAAGCGCCGCGAGGAACCGCTCAGTTTCCGCCCGCGGCGCCGAGTCGAGCCATTTGCCGAAGGCTTCGGTCACATAGCGCCGCCGCTTGAGTTGCGCCTTGTGTTCCTTCTCGGTGATGCTCACGACCTTGTTCTGGAAGCGCATGAACTGGGTGTAGAGCGCATCCTGCTTCTGCTCGGAGATATGAACCGTCATGTCTTGATCCTTTCGGTTGGAGTGGGTTCATTAAGACAAATGGCGCAAGCCAGATGCGGTGAAAGAAAATTCATTCCCCTCATCTCTCATTGTTTTTGCCCCCGGATTCCGTGCTTTTTTTCAGTGCCTTGATGGCCCTGTCAGCCTCGCGCACCTCCGTCAGGGTATCGGTCATGAAACTCTTGCGAAGACTGTCGGGCAGCACTGCCAGCATCTTGGCGCGCAGGGCGGCAACCGCCGTTGCGCCTTGCTCGATCGCGCTCAGCCGGGCCGAGACCTCTTCCTCGGCCCGCCCCGTCGCCACACGCCCGAACGCGCGATAGGCGCGGCCCAGATGGCGCATCAGCTGCCGTCCGGAGACGGTCGGCTGCGCCAGGAGGCGTTCCAGACGCCGCCGCACGCCGGAGCCTTCCGGCAGATCCCGCGACACCTTCATGCGCCCCTCTGGCGATGGCACCAAATGGCCCTCAGCCACATGCTCGGCGATCTGAAGCACCTCGTCCGCGTCGCGCTTGCGCAGCCTCGCCTCGTGCTCGGCGGCGCGCGCTTTGGCCTTCTGCGCCTCAGCCTCCTTCTGCCGTTGCGCGGCGCGCGCCCGCGTGGCCTTGATCACGGTGGCGTATTTCCTGAGCCTGAGCGCCCTGCGCCTGAGGCGCACCTCTTCGTCCGCGCGCCAGATATGGGCTGGGACATGCGCGCGCGGCTCGGGCACATCCACGGACGGATCTGTCTCCTTCGCGGCCTTCGCCTCCCGCCGTTCTTCAGCCCGGCGCTTGCCCCGGACCAAGCCGAGATCCGCGAAGAACGCCCCGATGTCGTCCTGTGCCTTCTCGTAGTCCTTGAGGAGCGGATGCGACGAGGGCTGCAACAGCCGCTGCCGCCCGCTCCGCTTCGAGGTCTTCTCTGTCCAGGGGGCGATGATGCCGTGGATGTGGAAGGTGGTCTCGTCGCGATCGGCGCGGGCATGGATCACCTGATCGCCGAAGCGCGACTTCAGCCACGCGAGCGCCATGGCCTCAAACTGCTGCTCGCGCGCTTCCTGATCGGCGACATCGAAGAGCATGTTGCTCTCGCTCGGTGTCTCGAACCAGTCGCGGTGCGCCGTGATGACGAACTCACGCAGGGGGCCGCCTTTCGACTTGCGCCACGGATCGCGCGGCCCTTCCAGCAGGCGCTTCTGCGCCTCACCGATCCGATTGGCGCGCTGGAGCCCCTCGACCTCCTGGTTGACGTTCTCCAGACTGGCGAGGCGGATGTCGGCGGGGAGGGTCTCGAACCAGTCCTCCGCACCGATCAGCTTGCGATTGAGATGCGTGCGGGCAGGATCGACTTGGTCCATGTCGCGCTGTTTGCGGTCATTGTGGAGCTGGTAGCGGCGGACCTGGTGGGGGAACAGCTCGGCAAAGCGGAGCACGACGGGGCGCTTGCCGTGCGCCCGCGTGGCGCCGGCGGTGTTGAACGGGGACTCGATGGACATGACGGCCTCCTGCCTGGATCTCCGAAGGGAGTTCGTCGGCGGGCGGCAGATGCAAAATCGGATGGAAGCCGGGCCCGGGAGGAAGAGATCTGCGCAGGAAGGGCGGGAAGCAGACATCCGCCTCGGGTGAAAATTTTCTGCGGAACCACGAAACCGGCGATTCAACACAAATTGGCACTGACCTACCGCGGCGCCGACGTGCGTCATCACACAACCGTTATAACGGCGAGAGGTGGCACAGGTTTTCAGCTATCCTGGCCTCGACGCACGCTTGCGCTCGAAGCAAGGGAGACCCTTGTTCGATCTCTTGGCGTCTTCACTGAAAATCAGACGGGTGTGTGGGTCACGTATCTGGGCCAGAACAGCCGGGGGTTCTCGTTTTCGGCCAACCTGTTCCTCGCCCACGCAGACAATCACGTTGATGTTCAGCAGGGCGGAACCCAGTATGATGCCGACGTGACGATGCGAAAGAGCGTGAAGGGAAATGGGTTCTATGCGATTGATCTGGCGCTGGAGCATCGCGATGCCGTGCGGAGGGATTATTCCTATTCCCAGGCCTCGTTTCGGCTCTCGCGGCAGGTCGATCTGCGTGGTGGGTATTCGGTGAACGCATCTGTCTACGGAGAATGGTTCCTGCAAGGGGCTCCGACGCCGGGGTTCGCCGTGCGCCGCGTTGGGCATGAATACGGGTTCGCCGTGTCGGTCGAGAAAACCAACAAGATCCTTCTCAACCGCTACATTCCTTACGTTAGTTTCAGGGCATCGCGGCACAACAGCTCGATTTCCGCTTTCGCTTTCGCTTTCCGCGATATCGGGATGCAGGTCGGCGTTCAGAGCCTGTTTTGACGTTCGATTGGACGCGGAGGGATTTCGAGAAGGTCGACCGCCAAATCTTTCCAATCGACACATATATGTGGTCGCCGGACGCCATATATGGCGATCTTAGTGACCGACGGCTTTGATGATGGGTTGGGTAGCCCCTCCTGACGGCACTTGTGCCAGTGTGATCCGAGTAGGATCAGGAGTCCGCTCTGAACAACACCTACCGCATTGATTTTGCGTGATTATGGCGACCTTTTGGTCGCTTTTACCTGCAAGGTTTCGTATGATTTTGTTGAAAACCTTGCAGATTTGGAAGCCGCGATGAAACACCGCCCGCGCGCCGAGGAACAAG
>CAJYAD010000032.1 GCA_913064775.1 uncultured Albidovulum sp.
CGCCCAAGCCCCGGATACCCGCGACCTTGGCCTCGGGCACCAGCGACGACAGACACACCACCGCGCGAAGGCCGCGCCGCGCCGCCGCATAGGCGACCGACCGGCCATGGTTGCCGGTCGAGCAGCACACGACCCCCGCCGCGCCCTCGGGCACCGAGGCCACCGCATTGGCCGCGCCGCGCAGCTTGAAGGCGCCGGTGGGCTGGGCGATTTCCAGCTTCAGCAGGAAATCGGCGCCCACCTGCCCCGTCAGATAGGGCGACGGCACCAGCGGCGTGCGCGCGGCGATGCCCGAAATCGCCTGCCGTGCGGCAAGAACATCGGCAAGGCTTGGGCCTTCGGTCTGGGATGTCATCTTTCGGCCTCCGTCCGCAGATGCAGTCACCGGGAAGCAGTCACCGGAGTTCAGTCACTGGGCTGCATCGAACAGCCGCCAGCATGGTCGGATCGGGCGCCAGTGCCAAGGGGCGGTTATCCCGGGGCGCTCAGGGCGCCGCCAGGGGCCCGGACGCGACAAGGGGCAGTTGCACTTCGGCGGCGAAGCCGTCGGCGCGGCCCGGCGCGGGCGAGGCAAGGTGCAATTCCCCGCCGCTTTGGCTGACGATGGTCTGCACGATCGCCAGCCCCAGCCCCGCGCCGCTGGCCCTTGTCTTGCCACGCGCGAAACGCTGGGTCAGCGTGCCCAGCACCCCCGCTGGCAGCGCCGGGCCACCGTTGACGACGCGCAGCAGGCCGCCGGCGTCCAGTTGCACAAGGACCGGCTCGGCCTTCGGTCCATGGGCCAGGGCGTTGTCCAGCAGGTTGCGCAGCACGATGGCGAAGGCGTCGGGATCCATCGCCGCCCAAAGCGCGCCCAGCCCGCCGGTTTCCAGCCGCACCCGGTCGGCGGCGTTCCAATGGGCCACCGTATCCATCACCACCACGTCGAAGATCGGCTTCAGATCGGCAGGCGCGTCGCCAAGCCCGATCCCGGCGTCGACCCGCGCCAGTTGCATCAGCTTGTCCGACAGATGCGCAAGCCGCTTCAGCGTGGCCTCAAGCTCTCGCCCGCGTGTCCGGGTCGCGGTCTCGCGGGTTTCGGCCAGCAGGCGCTGGGTCTGGGCCAGTGCACCGGCGATCGGGGTGCGCAGCTCATGCGCGCTGTTGGCGGAAAGCGCGCGCTCGGCGTCCAGCGCGCGGGCCAGACGCTCGATCAGCCGGGCGACGGCATCGGCGATCGGGCGCAGCTCTCGCGGTTGGCCGCTTTGATCGAGGGGCGCCAGATTGCGGCCGTCGCGGGCGGCGATATCGGCGCGCAGCCTCTCGATCGGGCGCAGCGCGCCGCGCACCCCCAGCCAGATCGCCAGGATGTTCAGGGGCACCAGCAACAGCAAGGGCCACAGCATCGCCTCGACGCTGTCATAGAGCGCCTCGGTCCGGTCGCGCATCGATTCGACGATGGTGATGGTCAGCTTGTTGACCGGATCGCTGTGCGAATAGATCCGGTAGCCATGGGCGGTGGAAAAGCCCGGCGTCCGGTCAGTGGAAAACGGGATCTGCGGCGCGCCGCGTTCGCGCAGCAGCACCTTGCCGCTGGCATTGCTGAGGATATAGCTGATGTGCACCGCGCCGCTGTCCATCATCCGGGCGATGTCGCGGGCATCGTCGGCCTCGTGCGAGACCGCATCATCGGCGGCCAGCGGCAGGATGCGCAGCGCGGTCTGGCGCAGCGCCGAGTCGAAGGCCGCGCTGACCTGCTGGTAAGAGGCATAGCTGGCATAGCCCGCCCCCAGGCACCACATCACCACCGTCGCCAGCGTCAGGCTAAGCACCAGCCGCCGGGTGATCGAGGCCCCGCCCCAAAGCCTGCGCCTGCGCCAGGGGCGCCCGGGCAGGAGGCGGCTCAAGGCTCAACCCGGTAGCCGGCGCCGCGCACGGTGGCGATGGCGCTGCGGCCCAGCTTCTTGCGCAGCCGGCTGACATAAACCTCAACCGCGTTGCTTTCGATCTCGGCCCCGAAGGCGTAGAGCGAATCCTCGATCTCGGGCTTGCCGACGATGGCGCCGGGGTGGCGCATCAGACGCTCAAGCACCGCCCATTCGCGCGCCGTCAGGTCGATCCGCTCCTCGCCCTTGCGCAGGATCCGCCGCGCGATGTCGACCTCGGCCTCGCCGATCTTCGCCAGCGGATTGGGATTGCCGCTGTAGCGCCGCAGAACCGAGGCGATCCGCGCCGTCAGCTCGTCCAGATCGAAGGGTTTGACGAGGTAATCGTCGGCGCCGCTGTTCAGCCCCTCGATCCGGCGGGCGATCTGGTCGACGGCGGTGACGATGATCACCGGCAGCCCCGCCCCGCCACGGCGCTGGCGGCGCAGCAGGTCCAGCCCGTTGCCATCGGGCAGGCCCAGATCGAGGATCAGCATCTCATAGCCGACCATGCCCAGCGCGGCCTCGGCCTCTTCCAGCGTCGGCGCCAGATCCACCCCGTGACCGAGGCTGGCGATATGCTCGCGCACCGCCTGCCCCAGGGCGGGATCGTCCTCGACCAACAGAACGCGCATCGGCTTCTCCTGCTTGCCGGCCGGCGGTGGCCTTGGCGGGATTCCGCCCAGGTAACGCCGGTCTGAACGCCCGGAGGCGCCGGTTTCAGCTTCACGTCAGCCCCCGGCATTACCCCGGGCGCACAGAAATCAGAAAAAATATATGGGCCTCTCATGAACAGATGGAAAGCGAATTGCCGGATCCTTGTTTCCGCCCTGGCGCTGGGCACCGGGCTGGGCTTGGGTCTGGGGCTGGGCCCCGCGCCGGCGCGGGGCTTGCGCGACGGCAGCTATACCGGGCGCAGCTACAGCGCCTATTACGGCCAGGTTCAGGTCCGCGCGGTGATCCGCCGCGGGCGGCTGGCGCGGGTCGAGGTGCTGCGCGCCCCCCATGACCGATCCACCAGCCGCTATATCGCGCACCGCGCCCTGCCCCGGCTGGAACGCGAGGTGATCGCGGCGCAAAGCACCCGCGTGCGCCATGTGTCGGGCGCCTCGCTCGACAGCCGCGCCTATCTGAAATCGCTGCAAAGCGCGCTTGACCGGGCCATCTGAGCACATGCCCCGCCACACCCGCCAGATCATGGGCATGCCCGTGATCGTCGAGATCCACGACGCCGCCGACCTCGCCCCCTTCGACGCGGTCTTCGCGCATTTCCACGCGGTCGACGACCGCTTCAGCCCCTACCGGCGCGACAGCGAACTCTGCCGCTTCGACCGTGGCGAGATCCCCGCCCTAGCGCTGAGCCCCGAGATGCGCGACGTGCTGGAACTGGCCGAGCTGACCGAGGACCAGACCCAGGGCTATTTCCGCATCCGCCGGCCCGATGGCACGCTCGACCCCTCGGGCGTGGTCAAGGGCTGGGCGGTGAAACGCGCGGCCGATCTGCTGCGCGGGCTGGGGCACCGGCATTTCTGCGTCGAGATCGCCGGCGACATTGAGCTGTCGGGTCTGGATGCCGAGGGCGGGCCCTGGCGCGTCGGCCTGTCGAACCCCTTCGCCCCGGACGAGATCATCAAGGTCCTGGGGCTAAGCGATTGCGGCATCGCCACCTCGGGCACCGCGGCGCGCGGCCAGCATATCTACAACCCCCACGACCCGGGCCATAAGATCACCCGCATCGTCAGCCTGACCGTGGTCGGCCCCGACGTGCTAGAGGCCGACCGCTTCGTCACCGCCGCCTTCGCCATGGAAGAGGACGGCATCGCCTTCATCGAGGACACCCCCGGGCTGGAAGGCTACATGGTCGGCGCCGACCGTGTCGCCACCATGACCTCGGGGTTCAGGGATCTGGTGCTGTCATGACCGGGCTGATCGACGTGGCGCTGAACCGGATCACGATGTACCGCTTGGTGCTGACCTACCTCGCGGCGCTGGTGGCGGTGGCGCTGATCGGCGGCTTCGTCGGCCTCAGCCCGGCGGACCCGGCGCAGCTGGCGCTGTCGGCGGTGATCGTCACCGCCACCTGCTGGGTGGTGAACCGCGCCTTTGCATGGGCCTTTCAGGTGCCCGCAAATACCGAATCCGTCTATATCACCGCGCTGATTCTGGTGCTGCTGATGCCGCCGGTGGCGGCGCAGGACCATCAGGGCGTGCTGGGGCTGATCGTGGCCTCGTCCGCGGCGATCGCATCGAAATTCCTGGCTACGGTGCGGCGCCGGCACATCTTCAACCCGGTCGCGGTCGGCGCCGTCGCCGCCGCCTTCATCGTCGGCCAGCCCGCCACATGGTGGGTCGACGGCAGCCCGCTGATGCTGGCCGTCGTGCTGGTCGGCGGGCTGCTGGTGGTGCGCAAGGTGCAGCGCTTCGACATGGTCGGCGCCTATCTGCTGGCCAACCTCGGCCTTGCGCTGGCGACCTCTCCGCCGGCGATGCTTGGCCAGACGCTGCAATTCTCACTGCTCTACTCGCCGCTGTTCTTCGCCGGCTTCGCCATGCTGACCGAGCCGCTGACCGCCCCGCAGCCCCGCACCCCGCGCATCCTTTACGGCATTCTCATAGGGGTGCTGTCGTCGCCCAACACCCATTTCGGCAGCTTCTACCCGACGCCCGAGATGGCCTTCCTCGCCGGCAACCTCTTTGCCTTCCTGGTCAGCCCCAAGGGCCGCTTCCTGCTGCGGCTGAAGCGGATCGAGCGCACTGCCGAGGCCTGCTACGACTATGTCTTCACCCCGGACCGGCCGCTGGCCTTCCGGCCCGGGCAATATCTGGAATGGACGCTGGACGTCCCCACTCCCGACAATCGCGGCAACCGGCGCACCTTCACCATCGCCTCGGCCCCGACCGACCCCGAGGTGCGGCTGGGGGTGAAATTCTACCCCGCCCCCAGCGCCTTCAAACAGGCGCTGGCGCGGATGCGGCCGGGTGACCTGATCCACGGCGCGCGCATCGCCGGCGGCTTCACCCTGCCGCCGCGCCCGAGCGAAAAGCTGGCCTTCATCGCCGGCGGCATCGGCATCACCCCGTTTCGCAGCATGATCCAGCACATGATGGACAGCGGCGACCACCACCCCGCCGTGCTGCTATACGGCGTGACCCGGGCCGCCGACATCTCTTATTCCGAGCTGTTCGAAGCCGCCCGCACCCGCATCGGCCTGCGCACCGTCTACGCGCTGGCGGAACCGGACCCCGAGGTCGACCCCGATCATATCGGCCGGATCGATGCCGCGCTGATCGCCCGCGAAGTGCCGGATTTCCGCGAACGGATCTTCTATGTCTCAGGGCCGCACGGCATGGTGCGGCAGTTCCAGAAGACCCTGGCCGAGCTGGGCGTCGCCCGGGCCCGCATCCGCGTCGATTACTTCCCCGGCTTCGCCTGAGCCCGCGCCTCGAGGTTGCGGCGCACGATCGCCAGCAGCCTGCGGTGCAGTTGCGCCGTGCGGTTCTTCAGGTGCAGCGCGCCATAGACCGGCTGGTCGATCGGCTTCACATCCGCGACCAGCTGCGCGCGCCCGTCACGCACCAGCGCCCAGGCGCTTTCCTCCAGCACGAAGGCCGACCCGCCCAGCGCCGCCAGAAGGCCGACCACCGCCGCGTTCTGGCCGCTGGCCACCGGGGTTTCGGTCAGCTCCGGCAGCGCCTCGCGCGCCAGCATGTCGAAGGCGGGGGAATATTCGGCGCGGATATGGGTTTGCCCCGCCAAATCGGCGCGGCGCGCGGCGGTGGTCGACACCAGCCGGTAGCGCAGCGCGCCCAGGCTTTCGAAATGCAGATCGGGCAGCGCCTTGGGCGTGAAGATCACCCCCAGATCGGCCGCCCCGGTGGCCAGATCGGCACAGACCTGGGTGGAGAAATCCATCTCGATATAGAAGGCGGCCTGGGGCAGCGCCTGGCGGAAATCGCTGACCCAATCGCCGATATGGGTCGCCGCCAGATCGGGTTGCATCGAGATGCGCAGGGTCATCGCCGCCTCGCCCGCCGGGTCCATCGCCCGCAAGGTCTGGGTCCAACTGCGCCGCAGCGCCCGCGCGTGGGGTTCGAATTTCAGCCCGTCGGTCGTCAGCTCGGTCCCGGCGCGCGAACGCAGGAACAGCCGCTTGCCCAGCGCCCCCTCCAGCGCCTGCACCCGCGCCGAGACGGTGGATTGCGTCAGCCCCAACCGTTCCGCCGTGCGCCGGAAGCTGCGGCTTTCCGCAAGGTCCAGAAAGGTATCGATCCACTCGGTCTGCACCCGGGCGCCCCCTGATCGGATTTTTCGATCAATAACCCTTGGTCACCTGAATTGAAAGCGCGCAGCCGGCGCGGCAAGCTGCGCCAAAGGACAGGAGGGGCGGGTGGCATTTCCGACGCAGGCAAGGGTTGTGATCATCGGCGGCGGGGCGGTGGGGGCCTCATGCCTTTACCATCTGGCGCGCGCGGGATGGACCGACGCGGTGTTGCTGGAGAAGACCGAACTTACCGCCGGGTCGACCTGGCACGCGGCGGGCAACGTGCCGACGTTTTCGTCCTCGTGGTCGATCATGAACATGCAGCGCTATTCGGCGGAACTTTATCGCGGCCTGGGCGACGCGGTGGAGTACCCGATGAATTACCACGTCACCGGCTCAGTCCGGCTTGGCCACAGCCGCGAACGGCGGATGGAGTTTGAGCGCGTGCGCGGCATGGCCCGCCATCAGGGCATGGATCTGGAGGTGCTGGGGCCCGACGATCTGCGCGCGCGCTACCCGTTCGTCGAGACCCATGACCTGACGGCGGCGCTTTACGACCCCCATGACGGTGACATCGACCCCGCGCAGCTGACCCAGGCGCTGGCCAAGGGCGCGCGCGACCTCGGCGCCCGGATTGAGCGCTTCTGCCCCGCCACCGGCGCCCGGCGCGAGGGCGACGAGTGGGTGATTTCCACCGCCAAGGGCGAGATCCGCTGCGAGGTGGTGGTGAACGCGGCGGGCTATTACGCGCGGGAGGTCGGCCGCTGGTTCGGCCGCGAGGTGCCAATGATGGTGATGAGCCATCAATACATGCTGTTCGACACGATCCCCGAGCTGGAGGCCTGGTCGAAGGCCGAGGGCCGCAAGCTGCCGCTCTTGCGCGATGTCGACAGCTCTTACTACCTGCGGCAGGAAAAGATGGGCTTCAACCTTGGCCCCTATGAGGGCAATTGCCGGGCGCATTGGACGGGTGCCGACGATCCCATGCCAGCGGATTTCAGCTTCCAGCTGTTCCCCGATGATCTGGACCGGCTGGAATGGCATATCACCGACGCGATGGCGCGGGTGCCGCTGCTGGGGGAGGCAAAGCTAACCCGGGTGATCAACGGCCCGATCCCCTATACGCCGGACGGTAACCCGCTGATCGGGCCGATGCCGGGGCTGCCGAATGCCTATGAGGCTTGCGTCTTCACCTTCGGCATCTGTCAGGCGGGCGGCGCCGGCAAGGTGCTGGCCGAATGGGTGACCGAGGGCGCGACCGAATGGGACATGTGGTCGTGCGATCCGCGCCGCTTCACCGGGTTCGAGGACGAAGACTACTGCATTGCCAAGGGGATGGAGGTCTACGGCCACGAATATGCGATGCATTTCCCGCATCACGCCTGGCCCGCCGGGCGCGATCGGAAATTCTCTGCCGTGCATGACCGGGTGGCGGCCCTGGGCGCGGTCTTCGGCGCGTCCAACGGCTGGGAGCGGGCGAATTGGTACGCAAGGCCGGGCGACGACACCTCGGAAGGCGCCAGCCAGACCTGGGACCGCGCCGGGCCCTGGTTCGACGCGGTGGCCGAGGAATGCAGGGCGGTGGCGGAGGCGGCGGGGATCCTCGACCTGCCCGGCTTTGCGCGCTTTCGGCTGACGGGGCCGGACGCGGCCGGGTGGCTTGCGCGCCAGATCACCGGGCGGGTGCCGGGGGTGGGCCGCGTGGGCCTTGGCTATTTCGCCGACGACAAGGGCCGGATCGTGACCGAGATGTCGCTGATCCGGCTGGCCGAGGAGGAAATCTGGCTGATCACCGCCGCCGTGGCGCAATCGCATGATCTCGAGTGGCTGCGCAGGCATCTGGAGCCGGGCCTGACGCTGGTCGACGAGACCGAAGACTGGGCCTGTCAGATCGTCACCGGTCCGGCCTCTCGCAAGGTGCTGGCCGCTATATGCGACGCCGACTTGAGCCTGCCGTGGTTGAGCTGGCAGACGGCCACGATCGCCGGCGCCGAGGTGCGGCTTTTGCGGGTCTCCTTCGCCGGAGAGCTGGGCTGGGAGGTGCATTCGCGCCCCCGCGACACCCCCGCCGTGTGGGATGCGCTGATGGCGGCGGGCGCGCCCTTGGGCCTGCGGCCCTTCGGGATGTTCGCGCTGAACAGCCTGCGCATCGAGAAGGGTTTTCGCGCCTGGAAGGGCGATCTTTCGACCGATTACACCGTGCTGCAGGGCGGGCTGGAGAGGTTCGTGGATTTCGGAAAGTCGGACTTTCGCGGCCGCGGCGCGCTGCTGGCCGAGCGTCAGGCGGGCGTGGCGAAGCGCTTCGTGATCTTGCGGGTTCAGGCCGGCGCCTGCGACGCGCCCTATATGTCGACGCTCTGGCACGCCGGCGCGGTGGTGGGCGAGACCACCAGCGGTGATTGGGGGCACCGGGTGGGGGCCTCGCTGGCGCTGGGGATAGTGCGGGCGGATCTGGCGGTGCCGGGGACGCGGCTGGAGGTCGAGATCTTCGGGGTACATTGCGCGGCGGAGGTGCTGGACGGGGCGCCGTGGGATCCGAGGAATGCGCGGTTGCGGGAGTGAGGCGGCGGGATGGATTTACCTGAGAAGGCGCGGGTGGTGATAATCGGGGGCGGCGTGTCGGGCTGTTCCGTCGCCTATCATCTGGCGAAGCTGGGCTGGAGCGATGTGGTTTTGCTGGAGCGCAAGCAGCTGACTTGCGGCACCACCTGGCATGCGGCGGGGCTGGTGGGGCAGTCAGAACATGACCCGGCTGGCGAAATATTCCGCCGATCTCTATGCGACGCTGGAGGCCGAGACCGGGGTGGCGACGGGGCTGCGGCAGGTGGGCTCGATTTCCGTCGCGCTGACCGGGGCGCGGCATGAGGAGCTGTTGCGGCAGGCAAGCCTGGCGCGCGCCTTCGATGTCGAGGTGGCCGAGATCGGGCCGTCCGAGGTGACGGCGGTGTATCCGCATCTGGAGGTGGGCGATGTGGTCGGCGCGGTGCATCTGCCGGGCGACGGGCAATGCGATCCGGCCAACATCGCCATGGCGCTGGCCAAGGGGGCGCGGATGCGCGGCGCGCGGATCGTCGAGAGGGTGAAGGTGGCGCGCGTCACCCAGGCGGGCGGGCGGGTCACCGGCGTCGATTGGCAGGCGGGCGAGGCACGCGGCCATATCGCCGCCGATATGGTGGTGAATTGCGGCGGCATGTGGGGGCGCGATCTGGCCGCAAGCTCGGGCGTCAGTCTGCCGCTGCATGCCTGCGAGCATTTCTATCTGGTGACCGAGCCGATCAAAGGGCTGGGCCATCTGCCCGTGCTGCGGGTGCCGGATGAATGCGCCTATTACAAATCCGACGCCGGCAAGATGATGCTGGGCGCGTTTGAGCCGAAGGCCAAACCCTGGGGCATGGCGGGCATCCCCGAGAGTTTCGAATTCGACGCCCTGCCCGAGGATTTCGACCATTTCCAGCCGATCCTGGAAATGGCCATGGCGCGGATGCCGATGTTCCAGAGCGCCGGCATCCACACCTTCTTCAACGGTCCCGAAAGCTTCACCCCCGACGACCGCTACTATCTGGGCGAGGCACCGGAGCTGGGCGGCTACTGGGTGGCGGCGGGGTACAATTCGATCGGTATCGTCAGCTCTGGCGGCGCCGGGATGGCGCTGGCGCAATGGATGGAGGACGGCGTGCCGCCCTTCGATCTGTGGGAGGTGGATATCCGCCGCGCCCAGCCGTTCCAGCGCAACCGGCGCTACCTGCGCGAACGGGTCAGCGAGACCCTGGGCCTGCTATACGCCGACCATTGGCCGAACCGGCAGATGGCGACGGCGCGGGGGGTGCGGCGCTCGCCGATCGATGAGCATCTGCGCGCCCGTGGCGCCGTCTTCGGCGAGGTTGCGGGATGGGAGCGCGCGAACTGGTTCGCAGCGCCCGGCCAGGCGGCGGAATACTGCTATTCCTGGGGCAAGCCCAACTGGTTTGACAATCAGCGCGCCGAACATCTGGCGGTGCGGCAGCGCGCGGGGCTCTTCGACATGACCTCGTTTGGCAAGATCCGGGTCGAGGGGCCGGGTGCGCTTGCCTTCCTGCAACGGCTTTGCGCCAACCAGATGGATGTGGCGCCGGGGCAGATCGTCTACACCCAGATGCTGAACGCGCGCGGCGGGATCGAAAGCGACCTGACGGTGACGCGGCTGAGTGAGACCGCCTTCCTGCTGGTCGTGCCCGGCGCCACCTTGCAGCGCGATCTGGCCTGGCTGCGGCGTCATCTGGACGCGGATCTGGCGGTGATTACCGATGTCACCGCGGCTGAGGCGGTGCTGTGCCTGATGGGCCCCAAGGCACGCGATGTTCTGGCCCGCGTCAGCCCCGATGATCTGTCGAATGCCGCGCATCCCTTCGGCACGGCGCGCGAGATCGAGATCGGCATGGGTCTGGCGCGGGCGCACCGGGTCTCTTACGTCGGCGAACTGGGGTGGGAGCTTTATGTTTCCACCGATCAGGCCGCGCATGTGTTCGAGGCCCTGATGGAGGCCGCGCCGGATCTGACGCTGTGCGGGCTTCATGCGCTGGACAGTTGCCGGATCGAGAAGGCGTTCCGCCATTTCGGCCATGACATCACCGATGAGGATCACGTGCTGGAGGCAGGCCTCGGCTTTGCCGTGAAGACCAAGAAGGGCGATTTCATCGGCCGCGAGGCGGTGCTCGCCAAGCGCGCGACGGGGCTGGAGCGGCGGCTGGTGCAATTCCTGCTGGAGGACCCCGAGGCGATGCTGTTCCACAACGAGGCGCTGGTTCGCGACGGCCGGATCGTGGGGATCGTCACCTCGGCCAATTACGGCCACAGCCTGGGGGGCGCGGTGGGGCTGGGCTATGTGCCCTGCGCGGGGGAAAGCGCCGAGGAGGTGCTGGCCTCGGCCTATGAGATCGATATCGCGGGGCGGCGGGTGCCGGCGCGGGCAAGTCTGGTGCCGATGTATGACCCCGGGTCGGAACGGGTGCGGATGTAGCCGGCGCAGGGGGGCACCCGGTCGCTGTTGTCGCTGGAACCCATGGCGCGGCGATGGCGACCCCGGACGAGTATTTTTGCCAAGATGAAAGGGCAGTCGGATGGAAGCGGTAAGGGAGGACGGCGTTTCGGTCCGCGCGCGGCGGGCCGGGGGGCGGGCGGCGCGGGTGGCCTTGCGGGCGGCGCCGCTGGCCGAGGATGTGCGGCCGATCCGGCCGGGGCTGGAGGGCGGGCGCTACCGGCCGCTGACCCAGGTGGACGAGGCGCGCATCCATGAGGCCGCGCTGCAGGCGCTGGCCGAGATCGGGCTGGCCAATGCGCCGGCCTCGGGGATCGAGATCATGACCCGCGCCGGGGCAGAGCTGGGCGCGGACGGGCGGCTGCGGTTTCCCCGCGCGCTGGTCGAGGACATGCTGGCGCTTGCGGCGCGGGATCTGACGCTGTTCGGGCGCGATCCGGTGCATGATCTGGATCTGTCGGGCGCGCGGGTGCATTTCGGCACCGCAGGCGCGGCGGTGCATATCGTCGACCCCGACGGCAGCTATCGCGAATCGACCTCGGCCGATCTTTATGCGGCCGCGAAGCTGTGCCAGCATCTCGACAACGTGCATTTCTTCCAGCGTCCGATGGTCTGCCGCGACATCGCCGACAATTTCGAGATGGACGTGAACACCCTTTACGGTGCGCTCAGCGGCACCACCAAACATGTCGGCACCTCGTTTTCGGACCCCGCCCATGTGGCGGGCTGCTTGGAGCTGTTGCATCTGGTGGCGGGGGGAGAGGCCGCCTGGCGGGCGCGGCCCTTTGTCAGCAATTCGAACTGCTTCGTCGTGCCGCCGATGAAATTCGCCGAGGAAAGCTGCCGCACGATGGAGGCCTGCATCCGTGCAGGCATGCCGGTGCTGCTGCTGTCGGCGGGTCAGGCCGGTGCCACCGCCCCTGCCCCGATTGCCGCCGCGATCGTGCAGGCGGTGGCGGAATGTCTGGCCGGCGTCGTCTATGTCAACGCCATGGCGCCGGGGCATCCGGCGATCTTCGGCACCTGGCCGTTCGTTTCCGACCTGCGCACCGGCGCGATGTCGGGCGGATCGGCCGAGCAGGCGCTGCTGACCGCCGGCTGCGCGCAGATGCACCGCTTCTATGGCTTGCCGGGGGGCGCGGCCTCGGGGATCAGCGACGCGAAGCTGCCCGACATGCAGGCGGGATGGGAGCAGGGGATCACCAATGTCATGGCCGGGCTGGCCGGGCTGAACCTGTGCTACGAGGCGGTGGGAATGCATGCCTCGCTGCTGGGGTTCAGCCTGGAAAGCATGGTGCTGGGCGACGATGTCCTGGGCCAGGCGCTGCGGGCGGTGCGCGGCATCGAGGTGACCGAGGACAGCGTCAGCCTTGAGGCGATGCGCGAGGTCTGCCTGGGCGGTCCGGGGCATTATCTGGGCCACGCGCAGACGCTGGCGCTGATGCAGCGCGATTACGTCTACCCCAGCGTCGGCAACCGGATGAGCCCGAAGGAATGGGACGAGGCCGGGCAGCCGAAGCTGCTGGACGGCGCGGCAAGGCGGCGCGATGCGATTCTGGCGCGGGCGCGCTGCACGGTGCCTGCGGATGTCGATGCGCAGGTGCGCACGGGCTGGAAGATCCATTTCAACGCCTAGGCCGGGGGGGCCCGACGCTCAGGTCTTCGGCGCCAGATGTTTCAGCGCGGCGCGGATCAGGGCGGCGGCCTCGGCCTCGGGCGCGGCGTCGGAGGCGAGCGCCACCGCCTCGGCCGCGTCGGACTGGTTGTAGCCCAGATTGACCAGCGCCGAGAGCGCATCGCCCGCCTGCACCGCCCGCGTCTGCGCCGCCGAAGGGGCCGCAGGCGCCTTGCGGGCGGGTTTCGCGGCGGGGCCTGCGGGTTCGATCACCGCGTCCTCGTCCGAGGGCACGGTGCTGGCCGAAAGCCCGCCCGCCTGCGCCATGACCGAGGGCGCCTTGGATTTCAGCTCCATCACCACGCGCTGCGCGATCTTGGGGCCAACGCCGGGGGCTGCGGTGATCGCCTTGGCGTCGCCCAGCGCGATCGCCCGCGCCGTGCCCTCGGGCCCCAGTGCCCCCAGGATCGCCATTGAGGCCTTGGCGCCGATGCCCTGCACGCCCATCAGCAGGCGGTGCCATTCCTTTTCCAGAAGGGTCGGAAAGCCGAAAAGCTGCAACAGATCCTCACGCACCAGCAGGTCGGTATATAGCGCGCAGGCCTCGCCCACCCCGGGCAGCGCGGCAAGCGTGCGGTCCGAGACATGGACGATATAGCCCACGCCGCGCACGTCGATCAGCACATGGTCGGAGCCGCGGTATTCGATCCGCCCGGCGATACGTCCGATCATCGTGCGGCCTCCGCCTTGGCCAGCGCGGCCTCCAGCCGGCCCGCCGATTGCAGATGATGCGCGTGGCAGATGGCGATCGCCAGCGCGTCGGCCGCGTCGGCCCCGGCGATCTCCACCCCGGGCAGCTGCAGCCGCACCATGTGGTCGATCTGCGCCTTGGCAGCATGGCCCACGCCGACCACCGCCTTCTTCACCGCGTTGGGGGCGTATTCCCCGACCACAAGGCCGAATTGCGCGGGCACCAGCAGCGCGATCCCCCGCGCCTGGCCCAGCTTCAGCGTCGCCACCGCGTCCTTGTTGACGAAAGTATGCTCCACCGCCGCATGGCCCGGACCATAGCGGTGCAGCACATCGGTGAGCTGGCTGTGCAACGTCAGCAATCGCGACGCCAGATCGCCCGAATCGGAATGGCAGATGCCGTTCCCCACATGGCTGATGCGGGTACCGACCACGTCGATCACCCCCCAGCCGAGGTTGCGAAGACCGGGGTCGATCCCCAAAACGCGCATTCTGCCCCCTCAGCTTGTGCTTTTTTTGACGCAGTAGCACGAATGGCGAACATCCGCCAGTGCCGCGCCATGCCGCACCGCCGACATGTCAAATGCTGCAATGCGGCAAAATCCGGATGAAATACGCCGTTCGGATGTCTGAAAGCGACTGTTTCAGAAGGGTTGGGCGCGCCATGCCGCGGGTGCGAAAGATCGGCCGCGAAGCCATGCGAGAATTGCATATATGCCATGCGATTTGACCAGCTTGCCGTGTCAACCCCGCCCGACTAAATGGCGCCTATCAAGAGAGCACGCCCGCATATTGGGCAGTTTGTGAAAGGAACCCGCCATGGCCGCCTATGAGACGACCCGCCCGGCGCCGCTTGGCGCCATCACCACCTTCCATCTGGTTCAGAGCGCCTGGACCTTGATCCATCACCTGCGCGACTGGAACGACGCCCGTCAGACCCGCCACGCGTTGGACAAGTTGAGCGACCGCGAACTGGAAGACATCGGCCTGTGCCGCGGCGACATCGACAGCGTCGGCAAGCCGCGCCTGTAAAGCCCGCCCGTGCAGGGACGTCAAACGCCGCGCCGGTAGACCGGTGCGGCGTTCTGCATTTCAGCCCCCTTGGCGAAGGCGATTATCGGCACTGTCTCTGCGCTCCGAAATGCAGTTGCGGGCCTTGGCGCCGGGGGGCGTGGGCTGCTCAGTGCTGCAATCGCTTCGCTGCCGCCGCCAGATAGAGGGTGACCGGATCCGCCTGCATCAGCAGCGCACCGTAATGCTCAAACCCCGTGCTCGCGCGCATCTCGGCCACGCGGGTCTGATAGGCGCTGGCGCCAAGGTGGTTGTAAATCATCGACTTGAGACCAAAGACCGCCACCAGCACGATCAGCAAGGGCCGCAGGAGCGGCAGCCAGCGTCGGCGTACCCGGGGTCGCCGCGCGCGCCCCTTGGAACCCGCAGTCTCGAACCTTGCGCCGCGCTGATAGGCGTCGTGAATACGCCTGACACGACCATTGAAATTGGCAAGATTGGGATCGGCCATTCGTCAACTCCCGAAGCAGGCCCCATCCACAAGGTCAGTTCTGCGTCGGGATAATGGCGAAATTAGGGCAAATTCCCCCTATTTTCCCCGTCTCAGTGTCAACGTGGTCCATTCACCCAGAATTTTCCGCGTTTCGAGAACAAAGCCCACCTCCAGATAGGCATTGATCACCGAGTCGGCCTGAGTGTTGAGCAGCCCCGACAGGATCACCCGCCCGTCGGGCGCGACATTCTCGGCCATCGACGGCGCCAGCGCGATCAGCGGGCCCATCAGGATATTGGCGAAGACCAGATCGAAAGGCGCGGCCTCGGCCAGGCGCGGATGCTCGAACCCGGCGGCCTCGACGCACAGGACGCGCCCCTCCAGCCCGTTCACCGCGACATTGGCCTGCGCCACCTCGACCGCGACCTGGTCGATATCCGAGGCCAGTACCGGGTTCGGCCAGATCGCCGCCGCGGCCATCGCCAGCACCGCCGTGCCGCAGCCGATGTCAGCGACGTTTCGGCCGACGAAGCCCCCCTGATCGAGCGCATCAAGCGCCAGCAGGCAGCCCAGCGTGGTGCCGTGGTGGCCGGTACCGAAGGCCATCGCGGCCTCAATCATCAGGGCGATCTTGCCTTCGGGAACCTTGTCGGAATCGTGGCTGCCGTAGACGAAGAAGCGCCCGGCCTCGACCGGGGCCAGCTCTCGCCGGACCTTGGCGACCCAATCGACCTCGGGCAGTTCGGAGACGCTGAAGGGCTTGGCGTCGAAGGCCGCCGCCAGCAGGGCAAGGTCGGTGTCCGAGGGGGCGGCCTCGAAATAGGCGGCCACCTCCCACAGGCCCGATCCGTCCTCGATCTCGACGACACCGATCCCGGTGGGCGCGGGCTCGATCCGCTCCATCGCCTCGGAAAGCGCGGTGGCCGGGCCTACGCCGGACAGGGTGGTATGGGCGGAAAAGGTGGGCATGATCGGACACTCCAAAGCTGGGTCCGGGGGTAAGGCGCGGCGGCGGGGGGGTCAAGCGCAATGGCGGCGGCCTGTGGGCGCGGCCATGTTGGTGCGAAAGCCGCCGCCCGGGCCGCCCTAGCCGCCCTGCATATAGGGCATCAGGACCACTTCGCTGTCGGGACTGATCGGTGTGAACCAGGCCTCTCGGTAGATCTTGCCGTCGACTGCCAGCGACACGCCGCGTTCGATCTGCGGCTTGAGGCCGGGGTAGTCAGCGGAAAGTCGATCGAGAAGCTGCTTGAAATTCGCAGCCTCCACCTCGACCTCCGCCGCCCCGTCGGTGGCGTGGCGCAGGCTGCCCCAGATTGCCACCTTCACCATCGTCCTAGCCCTTCGCCATGACCGCCTTGAGGATCTTCGGCGGCGACATCGGCAGTTCGTGCAGCCGCACCCCGGCCGCGCGGCTGACCGCGTTGGCGATCGCCGCCAGCGGCGGCACGATCGAGGTCTCACCCACCCCGCGCACCCCGTAGGGGTGGCCCGGGTTCGGCACCTCGACGATCACCGTGTCGATCGGCGGCAGGTCCGAGGCCACGGGAATACGGTAATCCAGGAAGCCCGGGTTCTGCAAAAGCCCGTCCTCGCCGTAGATGTATTCCTCGTTCAGCGCCCAGCCGATGCCCTGGGCGGCACCGCCCTGCATCTGGCCCTCGACATAGTCGGGATGGATCGCCTTGCCCGCGTCCTGCACCACCGTGTAGCGCAGCACCTTGGTGAAGCCGGTCTCGGGATCCACCTCGATGTCACACAGATGCACGCCAAAGCTGACCCCCGCGCCATCGGCGGTGGATTCGCAATGGCCCGCGATCGGCCCGCCGGTCTTGAGGCTAGTGGCGGCGATCTCGGCCAGGCTCATCGGCGGGAATTTCCCGGCGTTGGGCCCGGCGGGCTGCGCCGCGCCATCGATCCATTCCACCGCGTCGGGCTCGATCCCCCAGATCGCCGCCGCGCGGGCGCACATCTTCTGGGTCGCCTCGCGCGCCGCCTTGATCGTCGCGAGGCCGACCATGAAGGTCACCCGGCTGCCATCGGTGGTGTCGGAATGGCCAATGCTGGCGGTGTCGGCCACCAGCGTGCGGACATGCTCATAGGGAATGCCCAGCTCTTCAGCCGCGATCATCGAGATCGAGGCGCGCGAGCCGCCGATGTCGGGGTTGCCCTCGGTCACGTTGACCGTGCCGTCGGTGTTGACCGACAGCGTCACCGAGGAGTTGCCGCCGAAGTTGAACCAAAAGCCGCACGACAGCCCCCGCCCCTGGTTCGGGCCCAGGGGCGCCGAATAATGCGGATGCGCCTTCGCGGCCTCCAGCGCGGTCTTCAGGCCGATGTCCTGGAAGGTCACGCCATAGCTCGATTTGGTGCCCTTGTCGGCGGCGTTCGTCAGCCGAACGTCGATCGGGTCGAGGCCCAGTTCCTGGCACATCTCGTCGAGAACGTTCTCCACCGCATAGATCGCGGTCGGCGCGCCCGGCGCACGGTACGAGATTTCCTTAGGCCGGTTGGTCAGCGCGTTCCAGCCATAGGTGCGCACCGCGTCCAGATCATAGGCGGCAAAGGCCGCCTGGGCGCCCATCATGCAGGTCATGTTGGGATAGCAGCCGCCCGAATAGCGCAGCGTCGCCTCGGCGGCGGTGATGCGCCCGTCCCTGGTCATGCCGATCTTCACGTCGGTCGAGCTTTGGATCGTCGGCCCCGAAGCCCGGAACACCTCATCCCGGGTCATCACCAGCTTCACCGGACGCCCGGCCTTGCGCGAAAGCGCCAGCGCCACCGGTTCGATGAACACGGTGGTCTTGCCGCCAAAGCCGCCGCCGATCTCGGACGGCGTCACCTTCAGCTGGCTGGCGTCCATCTCAAGGATGCCGGCGCAGGTTTCGCGCACCATGTACTGGCCCTGGGTGCAGCACCACAGCTCTCCGCGCCCGTCCGGTCCGACCGAGGCCAGGCAGGCATGGGGTTCGATATAGCCCTGATGCGTCGCCTCGGTCTTGAAGCTGCGCTCAAGGATCAGGTCGGCCTTGGCAAAGCCCGCCTCCAGATCACCATGGCCGAATTCGCAGTGGTTGGTGACGTTCTGCGACCAGCCTGCGGGCACTTCCTCATAGGCGCGGCCGTCCAGCACCACCGGCGCGCCGGCCTTCATCGCCGCATCCACGTCGGTGACATGGGGCAGCTTCTCGTAGGTCACCTCGATGGCGGCCAGCGCGGCCTTGGCGGCCTCGGGCGTGGTCGCGGCCACGGCGGCGACGGGGTGCCCGTCATAAAGCACCTTGTCGTAGGCGAGGCAGTTGTCTTGCGTGTCGCGCAGCGCCTCGTCCTCGGGGCGGCCCAGATCGGCCGAGGTCACGATCGCCTTGACGCCCGGCAGGCCCTCGGCCTTCGAGATGTCGATCTTGACGATCTTGGCATGGGCATGGGGGCTGCGCAGCACCCGCGCCACCAGCATGCCGGGCGCCGACAGGTCCGCGCCATACATCGCGCGCCCCGTCACCTTGTCGATCCCGTCGGGGCGGACCGGCCGCGTGCCGACAACCTTGAAGTCGCGCTTCTGCTGTTGGTCGAAGGCCATGTTACGCACTCCTCAATTTCTGGGCGGCATCCTGCACGGCGCGGATGATCTTGTCATAGCCGGTGCAGCGGCAAAGGTTGCCCGCCAGCCAGTAGCGCACCTCCTCGTCCGTGGGCTCGGGGTGCTTTTCCAGCAGCGCCTTGGACGCCACCAGAATGCCCGGCGTGCAGATCCCGCATTGCAGCGCGGCGTGGTCAAGAAAGCTTTGCTGCAGCACATGCAGCTTGTCGCCGTCGGCGAGGCCCTCGATGGTGCCAATCTCGGCGCCCTCGGCCTCGGCGGCGAGCACCAGACAGGAACAGACCAGACGTCCGTTCAGCGTCACCGAACAGGCGCCGCAATCGCCGGTGCCGCAACCTTCCTTGGCGCCGGTCAGGCCGATCCGGTTACGCAGCGCGTCAAGCAGGGTCTCGTCGGGGGCGCAGACGAAATCGGTCTCGTCGCCGTTCACCCGGGTGGATACATGGAGCGTCTTCATGCGCGGCCTCCTGCACGAACGTAGGCAATGCGGGCGGCGCGCCTGGCCAGCACGCCCGCCACATGGGTGCGGAATTCGACGGTTCCGCGCTTGTCGTCGATCGGCTTGCAGGCGGCCTCGCAGGCCTTGGCAAGCGCGTCCAGGGCGGGCTGTTCCAGCTTGGTGCCGACCAGCGCCGCACCGGCCTCTTCCACCAACATAGCGGTCGGCGCGACCGCGCCCAGGGCGACGCGCGCCTGATCGACCGTGCCATCCGCCGCCAGCACCAGATTCACCGCGGCCCCGGCCACGGCAATGTCCATCTCGGTGCGCGGGATGAAGCGCAGATAGGCGTCGCCCGACCGCTCGGGCCGCGCCGGCAGCAGGATCGAGGCGACGAATTCGCCCCGCCCGAGGCTGATCTTGCCCGGCCCGGTCGGGATCTCGGCCACCGGACAGTCGCGCTCGCCCTTCGGTCCGACGATCCGCACCACCGCTTGCGCCGCGATCTGCGCCGGCACGCCATCGGCGGCGGGCGATCCGTTGCACAGGTTCCCCGCCATCGTGGCGCGCCCCTGGATCTGGGTCGAACCGATCAGGTTCACCCCCTCGACCACCCCCGGCCAGGCCGCGACCAGATCCGCGTGTTCCTGCATCTCGGCGCCCGACACGGCAGCCCCGATGCGAAAGCCGCCGTCTTCGCGGCTGATGTCGCGCAGACCGGGCAGATGCTTGATGTCGACGATCACCTCGGGGCTGCGCGCCCCAGATTTCATCTGCACCAGCAGATCGGTTCCACCGGCGAGGACGCGCGCGGCCTCCTCCATAAGCAAGGACGCGGCCTCGGCCGCGGTTTTGGGTATGGCGTATCGCATGAATCCGTTCCTCTCTGGCCCAAGCCGGGGCCGGTACGCGCGAAGCCTATCAGCGCTTTCAGGGGAAGAGCAACCGGGACTGCGACATTTTGGCGAAGCCCCGCGTAGCCCTTTCATTGTTCTCCAAATACGCCGCCGCCCCTGGGGCCGCGCGCCGCCTCAGCCGCCCTTCAGCAGCGCGCGGATCTCGGCCACTTTCGCCGCCACCAACGCCCGGTCACCGCGCGATTCCACGTTCAGCCGCACCACCGGTTCGGTGTTGGAAGACCGCAGGTTGAACCGCCACTCGGCAAAGCCAAGACCGATCCCGTCCATCTCGTCGCGCGCCAGTGCATCGCCCTCATAGGCCGCCACCACCCGCGCGATCGCGGCCTTGGGATCGTCGAGGCGGAAGTTGATCTCGCCCGAGGACGGAAAGGCCGCCATCCGCGCCTCGACCAGCGCCGCCAGCCCCTGCGCGCGCCGGCCCATCAGCTCGGCCACCAGCAGCCAGGGGATCATGCCGCTGTCGCAATAGACGAAATCGCGGAAATAGTGATGCGCCGACATCTCGCCACCATAGATCGCACCCTCATCGCGCATCGCCTGCTTGATGAAGGCGTGTCCGGTGCACGACTGCACCGCGCGCCCGCCGGCGGCCGAGACCATGTCCTGCGTGTTCCAGATGATCCGCGGGTCGTGGATCACCGTCTCGCCCGGGTGCTTTTCCAGAAAGGCCGCGGCCAGCAGCCCGACGATATATTCGCCGTCGATGAAACGCCCCGACGCATCGAAAAAGAAGCAGCGGTCGAAATCGCCGTCCCAGGCCACGCCCATGTCGGCGCCGGCGGCGCGCACGGCCTCGGCCGTGACCGGCTGGTTTTCCGGCAGCAGCGGGTTCGGGATGCCGTTCGGAAAGCTGCCGTCGGGATCGTGATGCAGGCGCACGAATTCCAGCGGCGCGCCCCGCTCGGCCAGCGCCGCGGCGATCGCGTCGAAGGTCGGGCCCGCAGCACCATTGCCCGCGTTCACCACGATCTTCAGCGGCCTCAGCGCCGCAATGTCGACGAAGGACAGGCAGCGTTCCACATAGGCCGCGCGCGCGCCCTCGGCCGGGTGCCGGGTGCCTTGCTGCGCGGCGCCGAAATCGGCGGCCTCGGCGGCGGCCTTGATCGCGGCCAGCCCGCTTTCGGCCCCCAGCGGGGCCGAGCCCGCGCGCACCATCTTCATGCCGTTGTAATCCATCGGATTGTGCGAGGCCGTCACTTCGATCCCGCCATCCGCCGCGAAATGGGTGGTGGCGAAATACATCTCTTCGGTGCCGCAAAGCCCCAGATCCAAAACCTCGGCCCCGGCGGCCAGAAGCCCCTTCACCGCCGCCTCGGTCAGCGCCTCCGACGACGCCCGGCAATCGCGCCCGATCACCACGCGCCTGGCATCCAGCACCTCGGCAAAGGCCCGCCCGACGCGCTCGGCCACGCCCTCGTCCAGATCGACGCCAAGCCGCCCGCGGATGTCATAAGCCTTGAAACAGGTCAATTCGCGCATCACTGCCCCCGTGCTACCAGTTGGCCCCGTTCTTGCATGCAGCGCGGCCCCGCACCAGCCTTCGGGCTTGCAGCCGGGGCGGCAATCTTCATCATGGCCGGGAACGGACGCGCCATGCGCCGACCTTGTCCAAGGAGAAATGCCATGAACGCCCCCACCAACATCGCCAACATCACCCATTGGGAGGCGCGCTGCGATCTTGCCGCCGCCTTCCGCTGGACCGCCCGGCTGAACCTGCACGAGGCCGTCGCCAATCATTTCAGCTATGCCGTGGATGACAGCGGCAGCCGCTTCCTGATGAACCCGAACGTGCGCCACTTTGCGCTGATCCGCGCCTCGGATCTGCTGGAAATCGACGCCGAGGATCCCGCGACGCTGACCCGCCCCGATGCCCCCGACCCCACCGCCTGGGGCCTGCACGGCGGCATCCACCGCGCCTGCCCGCAGGCCCGCTGCGTCATGCATGTCCATTCGATCCATGCCACCGTGCTGGCCAGCCTCGCCGACAGCCGCCTGCCGCCGATCGACCAGAACTGCGCGATGTTCTTCAACCGCACGGTGATCGACGACGGCTATGGCGGATTGGCGTTCGAGGACGAGGGCGCGCGCTGCGCCCGCCTGCTGACCGACCCCAAGGTCAAGACGATGATCATGGGCAATCACGGCGTGCTGGTGATCGGCGACACGATCGCCGAAACCTTCAACCGGCTCTATTATTTCGAACGCGCCGCCGAAACCTACATCCGCGCCCTGCAAACCGGCCAGCCGCTGCGCATCCTGCCCGACGAGATCGCCGAAAAGACCGCGCGGGAACTCGAAGACTATCCCGTCGACAGCGCCGCCGCCCATCTGCGCGACCTGCGCGAGATCCTCGACCGCGAAGGCAGCGACTACGCCAGCTGACACTTTCTTTCTGGCACAAATATCCTCGGGGGGCCCAGGGTGCAGTGGGGGGGGCAGACAGCCCCCCGGCGCGGCCTCAGTGCCCCGCGCTTTCCATCTTGCGGTGCGCGATCACCTCTTCCAGCCAGCCCAGCTTCATCTCGGGCACGGAAGACAGCAGAAGATCGGTGTAATCGTCGAAGGGTGGCGCCAGCACCTCGGATTTCGTGCCGTAGCGCACCACCTCGCCCTGATACATCACCGCAATCGAATCCGCGATCGCGCGCACCGTCGCCAGATCATGGGTGATGAACAGATAGGCCACCTGCTCGATCTTCTGCAGGTTCAAGAGCAGCTTCAGGATCCCGTCCGCCACCAGCGGATCAAGGGCCGAGGTCACCTCGTCGCAGATGATCATCTTCGGCTTGGCCGCCAGCGCCCGGGCAATGCAGACGCGCTGCTTCTGCCCGCCCGACAGCTCGGCCGGGTAGCGGTCGATATAGCCCTCGCTCATCTCGATCTCGTCCAGCAACTCCTGCACCCGCTTGCGCCTGGCCGCGCCCTTCAGGCCGAAGTAGAATTCCAACGGTCGGCCGATGATCGTGCCGACCGTGTGGCGCGGGTTCATCGCCGTGTCGGCCATCTGGTAGATCATCTGCAATTCGCGCAGATCCTCGCGCGTGCGGGACTTCAGATCGGGGCTGAGCTGGCGCCCGGCGACCACGATCTCGCCCTGCGAGGGCGGCAGCAGCCCGGTGATCACCCGCGCCAGCGTCGACTTGCCCGACCCGCTTTCGCCCACCACCGCCAGCGTCTGGCCCGGCGACAGATCGACCGAGATGTCCCTGAGCACGTCGAAGCGGGTGCCGCTATAGCGCGCGGTCACGCCCTTCACGCTCAGCACCGGCTCGGCCGTGGGGGTCTTCTCTTCGTGCTCGATGCCGCGCACCGAGACCAGCGCGCGGGTATAGTCCTGCTGCGGGGCCTCGATGATCTGGCGCACGGGGCCGTATTCCACCGTCTTGCCGCCGCGCAGCACCATGATGTCATCGCTGACCTGCGCCACCACCGCCAGATCATGGGTGATATAAAGCGCCCCCACCCCGGTGTCGGCGATCGCCTCCTTGATCGCGGCCAGCACGTCGATCTGGGTGGTCACGTCCAGCGCGGTCGTGGGCTCGTCGAAGATCACCAGATCGGGCGCGGGGCACAGCGCCATCGCCGTCATCGCGCGCTGCAGTTGCCCGCCCGACACCTGGTGCGGATAGCGTTTGCCGAAGGTTTCGGGATCCGGCAGGCCCAGCTTGGCGAACAGCTCCACCGCGCGCATCTCGGCGGCGGTGCGCGGCATCAGGCCGTGCTGCAGCGTGGTCTCGATCACCTGATCGATCAGCCGCTTGGCCGGGTTGAAGGCCGCCGCCGCCGATTGCGCGACATAGGTGACCTCGCGCCCGCGCGCGGCACGCATGCCCGCCGGGCGCAGCTTGCGCAGATCGCGCCCGTTCAGCAGGATCTCTCCGCCGGTGATACGCACCCCGCCGCGGCCATAGGCCAGCGCCGAAAGCCCGATGGTGGACTTGCCGGCGCCGGATTCGCCGATCAGGCCCAGCACCCGGCCCTTTTCCAGCGTCAGGGACACGTCGTCGACGATGACGATATCCTGCGGCGGCTCGCCCGGCGGATAGGCGGTGGCCTCGATGCGCAGGTTTCGGATCTGCAGAAGAGTCTCAGCCACCGCGGCCCCCTTTCAGGCTGGTCGTGCGATTGAGGATCCAGTCGGCGACCAGATTGACCGAGATCGCCAGCGAGGCGATCGCCACCGCCGGATACAGCGCCGCCGTCACCCCATAGACCAGCCCATCCTTGTTTTCCTTCACGATGCCGCCCCAATCGGTCAGCGGCGGCTGCACGCCAAGCCCCAGAAACGACAGCGTCGATAGCAGCAGCACCTGAAAGATGAAGCGCAGCCCCATCTCGGCCACCAGCGGCGACAGCGCGTTGGGCAGCACCTCGCGGAAGATGATCCAAAGTTGCCCCTCGCCGCGCAGGCGGGCGGCCTCGACGTAATCCATCACGGTGATGTCGACGGCCACGGCGCGCGCCACCCGGAAGGGCCGGGTCGCGTCAAGAAAGCCCATCACCAGGATCAGCACCGTGATGCTGGGCGGGATCACCGTCAGCACCACCAGCGCGAAGATCAGCGAGGGGATCGACATGACCAGATCGACGAAGCGCGAGATCGTCTGATCGACCCATCCGCCCATCACGGCGGCGACGAAGCCCAGCGTGGCGCCGGTGCCGAAGCTGAGGATGGTGGCGACGGTGGCGATCCAGATCGTGGTGCGCCCGCCCCAGATCATCCGGCTGAGGACGTCGCGGCCGATGCCGTCGGTGCCCAGCCAGTGGCTGGCCGAGGCCGCCTTCCAGACGCCGCCCACCGCGGCACCCAGCGGATAGGGGGCGATCCAGGGCGCGAAGATGGCGGCCAGGAAGAAGCCTGCGGTGATGATCAGCCCGACAAGGGCCGAAAGGGGGATGTTCCTCATTTCGGATGCCTCAGCCTGGGGTTGGTCAGGATCGAGACCACATCGGCCAGCATGTTCAGCCCGATGTAGACCGCGGCGAAGATCAGCGCGCTGGCCTGCACCACCGGGATGTCTCGCTTGGCGACATGGTCGACAAGATACTGGCCCATGCCGGGATAGGTGAAGACCACCTCGGTCACCACGATGCCGACGACCAGGTAGGCGAGGTTGATCATCACCACGTTGATGATCGGCGAGATCGCATTGGGAAAGGCATGGCGCGCGATGATCAGGAAGGGGCGCAGGCCCTTCAGCTCGGCGGTCTCGATATAGGCCGATTGCATCAGGTTCAGCACCGCCGCGCGGGTCATGCGCATCATCTGGCCCTGCACGACAAGCACCAGCACCAGCGCCGGCAGGATCACCGCATGCAGCTTTTGCAAAAGGCTCATCCCCGGGTAGATCGTCGCCACCGAGGGTGCGACATGGAACTTCACCGCCAGGAAATAGATCACGATATAGCCCAGCAGGAATTCCGGCAGCGACACCGAGGTCAGCGTGATCGCCGAGATCAGCTTGTCGGGCCAGCGGTCGCGGTAGCGCACCGCGATCAGGCCCAGTGTCACCGCCAGCGGCACCGCGATGACCGCGGCGACCGAGGCCAGGAACAGCGTGTTGGCCAGCCGCCCGGAGATCGCCGTGGCGATGTCCTGTCCGTTGGTTAGCGAATGGCCCAGATTGCCGTGCAGCACCCCGCCCAGCCATTCGAGATAGCGCAGATAGGCGGGCTGGTTCAGCCCCAGCTCGGCCCGCAGGTTGGCCAGCGCCTGCGGCGTGGCCGACTGGCCCAGGATCGACTGGGCGACATCGCCGGGTAGGATGTTGGTGCCGACGAAGATCAGCACCGAGGCCGCGAGCAGCAGCAGGATGCCCAGCGCGATGCGCTGGGCAACCAGTTTCAGGACGATGTTCATCGGCTTACGCCTGGTAGCACAGCACGCCCGCCAGGCCGTTCATCATGTCGCCATTGGGGTTCGCTTCCCATCCGGCGACCTTGGTGTTGTCGAAGGCGTTGAGGAACTGGTTGAACATCGGATTGATCAGCCCGCCGTGGTCGCGGATGATCATCCCCGCCTCGCGGTACATCTCCTTGCGCTTGGCCTTATCCAATTCGCCCCGCGCCTCGACGATGATCTTGTCGAACTTCGGATCCTTGAACCGGGTGTCGTTCCAGGCCGCCGATGAGATATAGGCGGTGGAATACATCTGATCCTGGGTCGGACGCCCCCCCCAGTAAGAGGCCGCGAACGGCTTCTTGTTCCAGACTTCCGTCCAGTAGCCATCGTTCGGGGCGCGCTGGACGGTGATCTTGATACCCGCCTTCGCCGCGCTTTGCTGGTACAGCTGGGCCGCGTCCACCGCGCCCGAGAAGGCGCCATCGGCGGTCAACAGCACGATCTTGCCGTCATAGCCCGACTTCTTCAGGTGGTGCCTGGCCTTGTCCGGGTCGTAGGTGCGCTGCGGGATGGTGTCGTCGAACAGCGGATAGGCCTTGTTCACCGGCATGTCGTTCCCGACCGAGCCATAGCCCGCCAGGATCTTCTTCACCAACTCCTCGCGATCGATGCCCAGCTTCAGCGCCATGCGCAGGTCGTTGTTCGCGAACGGCTTGGTGTTGCAGAACATGTTGAAGCAGTAGAAGCCGCGACCGCTGGTCACCGCCACCTCCATATGCGGTGCCCGCTTCAGCAGATCGGCCACCCGCGGCTCGACCGAGTTGACCATCTGCACCTGGCCCGATTGCAGCGCCGCGTTGCGGGCGGTGGAATCGTTGATCACCAGCATCTGGATGGTGTCGTAATGGCCGACATCCTTGTCCCAGTACTCCGGGTATTTCTCGAACACGATACGCACGCCGGGTTCGAAATGCTTGATCTTGTAGGGCCCGGCGAAGATACCCGCCATCGGGTCGTCCATGCCGCCGCCGGGCTGGATGACCAGGTGATAATCCGACATCAGATAGGGCAGATCGGCATTCGCGGTGTGCAGCTCGACCACAAAGTTGTCGCCGTCGACCTTCATCGACGCGATACCCTTCATGATTCCCAGCGCGCCGGATTTCGAATTCTTGTCCGAATGGCGCTCCATCGTCTGCTTGACGTCGTCGGCGGTCAGCGGCTTGCCGTTCTGGAAGGTCACGCCCTTGCGGATCTTGAAGGTCCAGGTCTTGGCGTCCTTCGAACTGGAAACCTCCTCGGCCAGCTTCATCATGATCGAGCCATCCGGCGCCACGTCGGTCAGCCGGTCGCCTGCCGTTTGCAGGTACATATAGGGGACCTGGCTGGCGGCCAGCGCCGGGTCGAGCGAATCCGTGCTCTGCCCGCCGCCCAGGCCCATCGTCAGCGTGCCGCCATTTTTCGGCCCGGCGGCACGAGCCGCCCCCGACAGCAGGGTGTTCGCAGCCACCGAGGTGGCCCCCAACGCCGCGGCGCGCCCCAGAAAAGCGCGGCGGTTCAGCCGGCCCGCAGCCGCCCGGGCCGCAAGATAACGCAGTTCATCATTCATCTGAGGTCGCTCCCTATCGTCGATTTTTTTGTTGACTGACCAATCAATAACCCGCATTTCGGCTTTGCGGCAACGATTTCCTCGCCTCCCTGGCCAAAACATCGGTCCGCGAGCCCTTCCACAGGGCCCGCCAGCGTGGGCCGGGGTCAAGATCATGAGGGCGCAGTATCGGGGCCGCTCCCCCCTATGTCCACAGCAGCAGGGGTCATTTTACCAAAACTTCACTCACGATCAGTCACGTACCATCGCCTCGTTCAGGGCGCGCCGCCCTATCCGGCGGTCGTTTCGCCCAAGCCCTCGCCCGGCGCGGCCCGAAGCCCCCCTTCCCGTTTCATTGTTCCTCAAATACGCCCTTCCTCGCGCCCGCACCCCACTCTGGCGCCAACTCGGCCCCCACTCGGCCCCCAGCATGACGCTGCGTGGAATTTCCCGTCGCCCCTGGACCAGCGCGCCCCGGCCGCCATCGCCATCCTGCCCCCATCAAAAGCGAGACCCCCATGACCGACCGGCCCAATATCCTGATCCTGATGGTCGACCAGCTTAACGGCACGCTCTTCCCCGACGGGCCGGCCGACTGGCTGCATGCGCCCAACCTCAAGGCGCTGGCGGCGCGCTCGGTGCGCTTCGCCAACAGCTACACCGGCTCTCCGCTCTGCGCGCCGGGGCGGGCCAGCTTCATGTCCGGCCAATTGCCGCGCCGCACCCGGGTCTACGACAATGCGGCCGAATTCACCTCGGACATCCCGACCTATGCCCATCACCTGCGCCGCGCGGGCTATGCCACCACGCTGTCGGGCAAGATGCATTTCGTCGGCCCCGACCAGATGCACGGCTTTGAGGAACGCCTGACCACCGACATCTACCCCGCCGATTTCGGCTGGACGCCCGACTACCGCAAGCAGGGCGCGCGGATCGACTGGTGGTATCACAACCTCGGCTCGGTCACCGGCGCGGGCGTGGCCGAGATCACCAACCAGATGGAATATGACGACGAGGTCGCCTTCCACGCGGTGCAAAAGCTCTATGACCTGTCGCGCGGGGCCGACGCCCGGCCCTGGTGCCTGACCGTCAGCTTCACCCATCCGCATGATCCTTACGTCGCGCGCCGCAAATACTGGGATCTCTACGAGGATTGCGCGCATCTGAGCCCCGCCGACCCCGCCCCGCCGTTCGCGGATCTCGACCCCCATTCCCGCCGCCTGCTGGAGGCCTGCGACCACACCGCCTTCGACATCACCGAGGATGACATCCGCCGCTCCCGCCGCGCCTATTTCGCCAATATCTCCTATCTCGACGACAAGCTGGGCGAGATCCTCGACACGCTGGACCGCACCCGGCAGGAGGCGATCATCGTCTTCGTCTCGGATCACGGTGACATGCTGGGCGACAAGGGGCTGTGGTTCAAGATGAGCTTCTTTGAGGGCGCCTCCCGGGTGCCCCTGATGATCGCCGCCCCCGGCCTCGCACCCGGGCGGATCGATACGCCGGTGTCGACCATCGACACGCTGCCGACGCTCTGCGATCTGGCCGGGGTGAACATGGCAGAGGTCCTGCCCTGGACCGACGGCGAAAGCCTGGTTCCGCTGGCGCGGGGCGGCGCGCGCTCCACGCCGGTGGCAATCGAATACGCGGCCGAGGGGAGTCAGGCGCCGCTGGTCTGCCTGCGCGCGGGGCGCTGGAAATACACCGCCTGCACGCTTGACCCCGAACAGCTTTTCGATCTGGAGGCCGACCCGCTGGAAACCGTGAACCGCGCCGCCGACCCGGGTTGCGCCGAGGCGCTGGCGGGGTTCCGCGCCGAGGCGCGTGCGCGCTGGGATCTGGCGGCCTATGACGCCGAGGTGCGCCAAAGCCAGGCCCGCCGCCGGGTGGTCTATGAGGCGCTGCGCAACGGCGCCTATTTCCCGTGGGATTTCCAGCCGCTCAAGCTGGCGTCCGAGCGCTACATGCGCAACCACATGGATCTGAACGTGCTGGAGGAGAACCAGCGCTTCCCGCGCGGCGAATAACCAAAGGCCCCGCGCCCACACCCGGGCGCCCCCGCGGCCCCTTCCCTTCGCAGGCCTTTGCGCCTATAGGGGCCGCGAACCGAAGGAGCCGGACGATGAGCACGCAGCAGGGCAGCGCCAACCTCAACCTGATGATCAAGGCGGCGCGCCGTGCGGCCCGCAGCCTGGTCAAGGATTTCCGCGAGGTCGAGAACCTGCAGGTGTCCTCCAAGGGTCCGGGCGATTTCGTCAGCCGCGCCGACATCGCCGCCGAAAAGATCATCCGCGAGGAACTGATGGGCGGTCGCCCCACCTATGGCTGGGTCGGCGAGGAAAGCGCCCCGGTCGAGGGCGAGGATCCGACCCGGCGCTGGATCGTCGACCCGCTGGACGGCACCACCAACTTCCTGCACGGCCTGCCGCATTGGGCGATCTCGATCGCGCTGGAGCACAAGGGAGAGGTCGTTTCCGGCGTCATCTACGACGCCGCCAAGGATGAGCTGTTCTGGGCCGAGAAGGGCGCCGGCGCCTGGATGAACGACCAGCGGCTGCGGGTGTCCGGGCGGCGCAACATGCTGGAGTGCATCTTCGCCACCGGCGTGCCCTTTGGCGGGCGCTCGACCCTGCCGGCGACGCTGGCCGATCTGGGCCGCCTGATGCCGGTCTGCGCGGGCGTGCGGCGCTGGGGCGCGGCCTCGCTCGACCTCGCCTATGTCGCGGCGGGGCGGTATGACGGCTATTGGGAGCGCGGGCTGAACAGCTGGGACATGGCCGCCGGGCTGATCCTGGTACGCGAAGCCGGCGGCATGATCGGGCCGGTGCGCGAGGGCAACGACATCCTCGGCAAGGGCGCGGTGATCGCCGCCAACGATCAGATCTTCGCCCCCTTCGCCAAGGTGATCCGCGCCACCTGACCGCTCCGGGCGGTCAGCAATACCCGCAGCAAGTTTGCCGCAGCAAGGGCGCGCGCCAAAGGCGTTGCGTCGGCGGGAATAGCGCCAGCACCCCAGCCCTACACACCAGCCCTACACCCCGGCCGGCACATTCCCGGCAGGGGCGCCGCTCGTCAGGAAACGGGTGCCGCACAGCCTTCTTGGCGGGACGAATGCAAGCGGGGCGAATGCAAGCGGGTTGCGCAGCCGCGAGCAGTTTGCGGGGCCCGCTTCAGGCCCCGCCGCAGCGGTCAGAGCTGCGCCGCGACCTCTTCGGGCACGTCGAAATTCGCGGTGACGTTCTGCACGTCGTCATCGTCTTCCAGCGTGTCGATCAGCTTCATCAGCTTCTGCGCGGTCTCCAGATCCACCTCGGTCCGGGTCTGCGGCTTCCAGATCAGCTTGGCCGTGTCGCTTTCGCCAAGCGCGGCCTCCAGCGCGGTCGACACGTCGTTCAGATCGGTGTCGGCGCAGTAGATGTAGTGGCCGTCGTCGTCGCTTTCGACATCCTCGGCGCCGGCCTCGATCGCGGCCATCATCACCGTGTCGGCATCGCCGGCCTCGGCCTTGTAGACGATCTCGCCCACCCGGTCGAACATGAAGGAAACCGATCCGGTCTCACCCAGATTGCCGCCGTGCTTGGTGAAATAGCTGCGCACGTTGGACGCGGTGCGGTTGCGGTTGTCGGTCATCGCCTCGACGATGATCGCGATGCCGCTCGGGCCGTAGCCCTCATAGCGGATCTCGTCGTAGTTCTCGGCATCGCCGCCGATCGCCTTCTTGATCGCCCGGTCGATCACGTCCTTGGGCATCGACTGCGACTTGGCTTCCTTCACCGCAAGCCGCAGGCGCGGGTTCTTGTCCGGATCCGGGTCGCCCATCTTGGCGGCCACGGTGATTTCCTTGGCGAATTTCGAGAACAGCTTCGAGCGCGCGGCATCCTGCCGACCCTTGCGATGCTGGATATTGGCCCATTTGGAATGGCCTGCCATGACCTTCTCCGTCCCACGACTTCATGAATTCGGGCTTCTATACGGCAGGCCCGGGGGGCGGGGCAAGCCCAGGCGCCGGGGGGCCGCCGAGCCAGAGCGCGCGCCTGCCCTAGCCGCGCGGCGCGGCGGCGCGGCGCAGGCGGTCGTTGATCGCGCGGCCAAGGCCGTGATCGGGCACCGGCGCCACCGCGATGGTGCGGCCCTCGGCCAGCGCATCGGCGCGGTGCAGCAGATGAAAGAGCTTCGCCGCTGCCTCGACCATGTCGCCCGAGGGCGACAGGTTCAGCGCCGCGCCCGCGCAGTCCGGGCCAAAGCCAAGCCACAGCTCCCCCCTCGCCGGGGTGGTCACGTTCAGCCGCACCGCCGCCCCCGGCGCGTAATGCGAGGCCAGTTGCCCCGGCGCGTTGGGCCTGTCGCCGGCGCCCTCGGCCCCGGCCAATAGCGGCGCGCCAAGGCAGGCCTCCAGCGCCTCCAGCGGCAGGCCACCGGGGCGCAGCAGGCGCGCAGCCCCCAGAAGGCTCACGATGGTCGATTCCACCCCCACCGGGCAGTCGCCGCCATCCACCACCGCCTCGATCCGGCCCGAAAGCCCGGCCAGCACATGCGCGGCCCGCGTCGGGCTGATCCGCCCCGAGGGATTGGCCGACGGCGCCGCCACCGGCCCGCCGAAGGCGCGCAAGAGCGTCCGCGCCGCGGGATGTTCCGGCACCCGCAGCGCCACGCTGTCCAGCCCCGCCGTGACCAGCGGCGACAGCCCCGCCCCCGCCCGCAGCGGCAGCACCAGCGTCAGCGGCCCGGGCCAGAAGGCATCGGCCAGCCGTTCGGCGCGGTCGTCGAAGGTCGCAATCTCGCGGGCCGCGGCAACATCGGGCAGATGGGCGATCAAAGGATTGAAACGCGGCCGGCCCTTGGCCTCGAAGATCCGCGCCACCGCAAGGTCATCGCAGGCGTCGCCGCCCAGGCCGTAGACCGTTTCCGTCGGGAAGGCGACAAGGCCGCCTTTGGCCAGCACCTCGGCAGCCCGGCGCAGCCCTTCGGGGCTGTCGGGCAGGGTCTGGGTGATGGTCGGATCGGTCATGGCGTGCTTCGTGACGTGGCGTTGGGCTTGCAGGCCGCTGCCCCCGCGTTAGGTTGGCGCAGCCATCGCCCACATACGCGCGCGCCGCGCCCATCACAAGCCGCGCCGGGCGACCCAGCAAGGAGATCTCAATGCCCTATCGCGCCCCGGTCAGCGAATACCGCTTCATCCTCGACCATGTCGCGGGCTTCGGCCGCGTCGCCGCGACCGACCGCTTCGCCGAGGCCACCGGCGAGACCGTCGAGGCGATCCTGACAGAGGCCGGCAAGCTGTGCGAAACCGCGCTTGCCCCCCTGCAACGCACCGGTGATCTGCAACCTGCGGTGCTGGAAAACGGCGTCGTGCGCACCACCCCGGGCTTCGCCGAGGCCTATGCCCAGATCGCCGAGGGCGGCTGGGTCGCGATCTCGGCCGATCCCGCGCATGGCGGCATGGGCCTGCCGCTGACCGTCACCACCTGCGTCAACGACATGATGAGCGCGGCCTGCCTGTCGCTGCAGTTGAACCCGCTGATGACCCAGGGCCAGATCGAGGCGCTGGAGCATCACGCCTCGGACGAGCTGAAGGCGATCTACCTGCCAAAGCTGGTGTCGGGCGAATGGTGCGGCACGATGAACCTGACCGAGCCGCAGGCCGGATCGGATGTCGGCGCGCTTTCCACCAAGGCAGTGCCGAACGGCGACGGCAGCTATGCGGTGACCGGGCAGAAGATCTTCATCTCATGGGGTGACAACGATTTTTCGGGCAATATCTGCCATCTGGTGCTGGCCCGCCTGCCCGATGGCGCGCCCGGCACCAAGGGGATCAGCCTGTTCATGGTGCCGAAGTTCATCCCCGACGAAAACGGCAATCCGGGCAAGCGCAACAGCCTGTCGGTGGTCAGCCTGGAACACAAGATGGGCCTGCATGGCAGCCCCACCGCGGTGATGGCCTATGAGGGCGCGACCGGCTGGCTGGTGGGTGAGGCGCATGCCGGCATGAAGGCGATGTTCACCATGATGAACAACGCCCGCCTCGGCGTCGGCATCCAGGGTATCGGCGTGGCCGAAGGCGCCTATCAACACGCGCTGGCCTTTGCGGGCGAGCGCAAGCAGGGCCGCACCCCGGACGGCAGCGCCACGATTCTGGGCCATGCCGATGTGCGCCGGATGCTGGCCGCGATGAAGGCCCAGACCTTCGCCGCCCGCGCAATCGCGCTGAACTGTGCCGTCGCCCTCGACATGGCGCGCGCCACGGCAGAGGCCGACTGGTCCGCCCGCGCCGCGCTGCTGACGCCGATCGCCAAGGCCTTCGGCACCGATACCGGCATCGAGGTCGCGAACCTCGGGATGCAGGTGCATGGCGGCATGGGCTTCATCGAGGAATCGGGCGCCGCGCAATATCTGCGCGATGTGCGGGTGACGGCGATCTATGAGGGCACCAACGGCATCCAGGCGATGGATCTGGTGGGCCGCAAGATGATGGACGGGGGCGAGGCTGCCTTTCACCTGATCGAAGAGATCCAGAAGGGCGTGGAAGCCGCCCGCGCCAGCCTGCCCGATCTGGCCGGCGCGGTCTGGAACGCGGCGGAATCGCTGCGCGAGGGGGTCGAGGCGCTGGTCGGCGCGGACATGCAGGACCGCTTTGCCGGCGCCGTGCCGTTCCTGCGCGCCTTCGCGCTGGTGCTGGGGGCCGACGCCCATCTGCGCGCCGCGATGGCCGAGGGCGGCGACGGCCCGCGCCGCCGGCTGGCCCGGGTCTTCATCCGGCGCCTGCTGCCCGATCACGCCGCGCTGCTGGCCCAGGCCGGCGCCGGGGCCGCGGATCTTTACGCCCTGACCCCCGAGGATCTGGGCGCATGACCGAGATGCAAGCCCTGCAGATCCGCACGCCCTGGCAGGACCCGCCCGAGGAGGGCACCGCGATCGAGGTGGCCGAGGGGGTGCTGTGGCTGCGCCTGCCGCTGCCGATGCGCCTCGATCACGTCAATGTCTATGCGCTGGACGAGGGCGACGGCTGGACCCTGATCGACACCGGCTTTGACACGCGTCACGCGCGCAAGATCTGGGCCCGGCTGCTGCAAGGGCCGCTGGCCGGGCGCCCGATCAAGCGGGTGATCGCGACCCATCACCACCCCGACCACCTGGGTCTGGCGGGCTGGTTCCAGACCGAACACGGGGCCGAACTGGCGATGCCCCGGCTGGGCTGGTTCATGGCACGGATGCTGCTGCTGGACGAAGAAGACCTGCCCAGCCCGCAGACCCTGGCCTTCTGGCGGGCGCTGGGGATGGATCCCGAGGTCTACGCCAAGCGCGCCGCCGAACGGCCCTACAATTTCGCCGACGTGGTGGCGCCAATGCCGTCCGGCTTCACCCGGATCTCGGACGGCGAGGTGATCGAAATCGGCGGCCGTCGCTGGGACGTGCGCTTCGGCCATGGCCACGCCCCCGACCACGCCACTTTCTGGAGCCGCGACGACGATCTGGTGCTGGCGGGCGATCAGCTGCTGCCCTCGATCTCGCCCAACCTCGGGGTGCACACGACCGAACAGGGCGCCGATCCGGTGGGCGAATGGCTTGACAGCTGCGCCCGCCTCGCCCCCTTCGCCGAGGATCGCCACCTGGTGCTGCCCGGCCACAAGTTGCCCTACCACGGCCTGCCGCTGCGGATGCGCCAACTGGCCGAGAACCACATCAGCGCGCTGGCGCGGCTGCTCGATCACCTGGACAGCCCGCGCAAGGCCGGCGCCTGCTTCCTGCCGATCTTCAAGCGCGAGATCGGCGGCGATCAATATGGGCTGGCGCTGTCCGAAACCGCGGCGCATCTGAACCACCTGTGGCGCCGCGGCCAGATCCGCCGCGACACCGATCCCGACGGCACCTGGATCTGGCAACGGGTCTAGGGTGCGCGCGCCAGTGCACCCAGTGCACAGCCGCGCGAGCCGGACGCCAAACAGGTGACAGATGCTCACAAATCGGCTATCCAGAGATCAGCACAGGACGTAACGGAGCACCGAGGAATGGGCGAGTACAAGCGCGGCACCATGGATATCCGCACCCACGAGCAAACCTTCGCGGGCTTCGTCAGGCTGGCCACATGGGTCGGCGGCTTCGCCATCCTGACGCTGATCTTCGTGGCGCTGGTCAACGGCTGATCCCCCCAACTTCTGTCTTGCCTTGAAGGAGCGCCGATGCGCCGCCTGTTGTTGAGTCTGCTGATGCTTGTCAGCCTGTCCGCCTGCGGGGCCGAGTCGCTCTGGGCCCCGAACGCCGAAGTCGCGCGTTTCCGCTATAGCGCGCCGGGGCCGCGCACTTTGACGCTGATCACGGTGATCAACAACCGCTCGGGCGAGGGCGGGCATTCGGCGCTGATGGTCAACGACACCCAGCGGGTGATGTTCGATCCGGCCGGCACCTGGACCAATCCCCAGGCCCCCGAACGCAACGATGTGCATTTCGGCATGACGCCGGCGGTGCTGGACAATTTCCTCGATTACCACACGCGGATCACCTGGCACACGGTCGAGCAGACCGTCGTCGTCTCGCCCCAGATCGCCGATGAGGCGCTGAAGCTGGTCGAGACCAACGGCGCCGTGCCCAAGGCGATGTGCGCCGACAACACCTCGAAGATCCTGCGCCAGTTGCCGGGCTTCCAGTCGCTGCCGCAGACCTTCTTTCCGGTGACGCTGATGGATGCCTTCGCCAAGCTGCCGGGGGTGAAGACGCGGGTCTATTACGACACCGACCCCGACGTGAACACCGAAAAGCTGGAGCCGGTGAACCCGGTCAGGCCCCGGGTCGACGGCTAGGCGCCCGGCAACACCGGCGCCTGTTCGGCGCGCGCGCCCGCCTTGGCCGGCGAAGGACATCATCGAACGGAATAGCACCTCGCCTGCGGCAATTGCCGCAAGAAGGTCGCGAAATTTCTGCCCGACGCAAGGAACGGCGGGGAATCGCGCAATCCGCTCGGACCACGGCAACGGGGGCTTGCCTGCACCGGAGCCTCTGGACTGTGGCTGGCCTTCGCCTTAGGCAAACGGGGGGGTGATGCCCCCTGGTGCCCCAGGGGAACCGAGCGATTGGACGACGCGGCCGAGATCTACATTCGCCGGGGCCTGGCCTCGGCCCACCGCGCCGAGGCCGCGCGGCTTTACTGGCGCGCCTTCGCACCCAAGCTGGGCCGGGTGATGGGCCCCGAGGATCTGGCGCTGGCCTATCTGGCGCGGGTGATGCGCGCCGACCAGGCGCTGTGCGCGATCGGCACCAATGGTGTGCTCGTCGGGCTGGCGGGCTTTCGCACCCGGGCCGGCGCCTTCGCCCATGGCGAGCGCCACGACATGGCGGCAATCTACGGGCCGCTTGGCGCGATATGGCGCGCCGCCGCCTGGCGCCTTCTGGGCCCCGAGCGAGAGCCCTGGTTCTTCCAGCTCGAAGGCCTGTGCGTGCGCGAAGAGGCCCGCGGCCGCGGCATCGGATCGGCCCTGGTCGAGGCAGTCTGCGCCGAGGCCCGCGCCCGGGGGCATTCCGAGGTTCGCCTTGATGTGACCGACAGCAACCCCCGCGCCCGCGCGCTCTACGAACGCGCCGGTTTCACCGAGGCCGGGGCCGAACGCCTGGGCGCGCTGGCGCCGCTTTTCGGCTACCGCGAAGCGACCCGGATGGTGCGGCAACTGGGCTAGCCGGCCTGTGGCTTACGGGTCCGTTGCGCGCGGATGGCGACCCAACGGGATACGCGGGCCAGAATGAAAGCCAAGAACGCTCCTGGCTTTCTCTTTGGCCCAAATATCCCGGGGGCGCAGGGGGCAGAGCCCCCGCCCTACCGCCGCCCTTCACGCAGCCAGGCGCCCAGGGCGAAGACCGCCGCCAGCAACAGGAACGCCCAGGCCGGCAGCAGCGGGCTGACCCTCAGATCGCGGGTGACATAGGCGTGGCGCGGGGTGATCCCGATCCAGCCCCGCCCCGAGGCCGCGCGCCCGGCGCTGACCCGGCGGATGTCGGGGATGCCGTCCTCGATCCGGTGCGCCCCGCCACGGTGCACCGCCAAGAGCGGCTGCAGCTTGGCCGGGGTCGCGATGGTTTCCTCGAATTCCTTCGGCGCGCTGGGCCCCACCGCGACCACCGCCTTCTTGCCGCCCTCCTCCAGCCGGTAGAGGCCCATGTCGGGCGCCACCCAGCTGGCGGTAAAGCGGCCCGGCTCGGTCTCTTTCAGCGGCGCGTGGTAAAGCTTGCCGTCCGGCCCGGTGATCGTCACCCGGTCGTGGCCCTCGCTGAGCGAGCGGCGCACGATCTGGATCTTCGCGCCCTCCGAGGTCGCGGTCAGCGCCTCTTCCTCCAGCTCAGGTTCCTTCATCAGCCAATGGGCCAGGCGGCGCAGCAGTTCCAGCTGCGGACCGCCCCCCTCATAGCCGCGCGACCAGAGCCAGGCCTCGTCCGAGGCCAGCAGCGCCACGCGGCCCTTGCCCTCGCGCTTGAGGATCAACAGCGGATCATGATCATAGCCCGTCATCAGCACCTGACCGCCGCGGTTCTTCACCTCGACCTGGCGGAACCAGCGGCCCCAACCCGGGCCGGTCTCGCCCGGCTTCGGCTTTGGCCCGAAGGCCGCCAGCCCCTCGGTCACCGGGTGGCGATCGCCAAGCTTGGTGATCTCAGGCTTGAAGCCGCCGACCAGCACCTGCGAGGTCGGCACCACCGGCAGGATCGACCCCAGCGGCGAGCGCCACAGGCTGTCGGCCGAGCCGAATTCCGGCCCCGCCGAGACCAGCACCGCGCCGCCCTGCTCGACATAATTCTTGACGTTCTGCAGATAGGCTGCGGGCAGGATCCCGCGGCGGCGGTAGCGGTCGAAGATGATCAGGTCGAAATCCTTGATCTTCTCGACGAACAGCTCGCGCGTCGGGAAGGCGATCAGCGACAATTCCGACACCGGCACGCCGTCCTGCTTTTCCGGCGGGCGCAGGATGGTGAAATGCACCAGATCGACGGAGGGGTCGGATTTCAGCAGGTTGCGCCAGACCCGCTCGCCGGTATGCGGCTCACCCGACACCAGCAGCACCCGCAGCCTATCGCGCACGCCATTGATCTGCACCACGGCGGCATTGTTGCGGTCGGTCAGCTCACCCTTCTGCGCCGGCACGTTGAACTGCAGCACGTTCATCCCGCCATGCGGCAGCGTCACCGGCAGATCCAGCGGCTTGCCCACCGGCACCCGGACGCTTTGCGCCTTGCCGCCGTCGATCGAGATTTCCAGCATCGCGGTCTTGCCCGCGCCGGCCGGCACCGCGCCCTGATCCGAGACCTCAAGCGTCAGCTTCACCGGCTCGCCCATGATCGCATAGGCGGGCGCGTCCTTGACGATCAGCCGGCGGTCCCAATCGCCCTTGTGGCCAGTCAGCAGCACGTTCACCGGTGCCGGAAAGTCGGGCGCCTGGGCCATGTCGCCGATCTGGCCGTCGGTGATCAGGATGGCGCCCGCGACCCGGGCGCGGGGTTCTTCGGCCAGCGCATCCGACAGCGCCCCCATCATCAGCGTGCCGCCATCGCCCGGCGCGTCGCCGACCGAGACCTCGCGCACCTCTGTGTCGGGCAACGCCTTCAGCTTCGCCTTGATCGCCGCCTCGGCGGCGGCGGTCTGCTGGGGCCGGTCGCCGATCTTCTGGCTCGAGGAATGGTCGGTGACCAGCAGCACGATGTCCGACAGCGGCGTGCGGTCCTCGGTCTGGATCGAGGGGTTGGCCAGCGCCAGCAGCAAGACCGCCGCCGTCAGCCCGCGCAGCCACCAGCCCGAAAGCCGGCGCCAGACCGCCAGAACCAGCGCCAGCACCGCCACGCCCAGCGCGCCCCAAAGCAGCGGCCAGGGGATCAGCGGCGCAAAGACGATCTGCCCGATTTCGGCGCCCAGGTTCATTGCCCCAGCCTTTCCAGCAGTGCCGGCACATGGACCTGATCGGATTTATAGTTGCCGGTCAGCACATACATGATCAGGTTGACGCCGAAGCGATAGGCGATCTCGCGCTGGCGCTCGCCGGCATAGCCGCTGCCCACCGGAAACATCGGCAGGCCGTGCGCATTCACCGCCCAGGCCGCCGCCCAATCGTTCGAGCCGATCACCACCGGCGTCACCCCGTCGTTGAGGTTGCGAAACGGCATGCCCTCGACCTTTTTCGCGTCGGGGGGCGCGGCCTCGACCCAGGTGATGCCGCTGTCATAGCGGCCCGGGTAGTCCTGGATCAGATAGAAGGCGCGGGTCAGCACATGGTCCTTGGGCACCGGCGACAGCGGCGGGATGTCGAGGCCCAGCGCGATCTGGCGCAGCCGCCGCTGATTCGGCGTCACCGCGCCGCCCACGGCCAGATCGGCATCGCGGGTGTCGAAGACGATCATGCCGCCGGTGCGCAGATATTCGTTCAGCTTGGCATAGGCCTTGGCCGAGGGGATCGGCTCATCCGCCGTGATCGGCCAGTAGAGGATGGGAAAGAACGCCAGCTCATCGGTCTCGATGTTCACGCCCATCGGGGTCTTGGGTTCGACCGAGGTGCGCTCGGTCAGCACGTCGGACAGGCCCTGAAGCCCGGCCTGGGCGACGGCGTCGACGCGGGCGTCGCCGGTCAGCACATGCGCCAGCACCACGCCGGCGGTGGCCTGGATCGCGAAGGCATCGCCCGGCTTGGTGATATTCTGCGCCCGCCCCTGCCCCGGGTTGGCGGCCAGCGCGATCAGCACCAGCAGCGCCGTGGTGCCCGCCCGCGCGCCCGATCGCGCCTCGGCCTGCGTCCCGGCCCGCGCGCCCCGGCGCAGATGGCCCGACAGCGCCATCGAGGCCAGAAGATCGAGCAGGAAGAGGATCAGCGCGGCGCAAAGCAGGATCCAGGCGAGCGGGGTCTCATGCGCGGCGCTCAAGCCCTCGACCTCGATATCGGCGGGCCAGGCGGCGGGTTTCAGCACCGTCTTCGCATCGGTCACGTTCAGCGCCAGGCGGCGGTCGTCGCTGCGGTAAAGGCCGGGCGGCGTGTCGGGACCGGCCTGGGCCGCGACCAGCCTTTCGCCGGGCAGGCCGGCCATCTGGCCCGCGTCGCGCGCAGTGCCGAAGGCGTCCAGCAGCCGGACCGGCACCCAGGTGGTGCCCTTCATCTGCGCGGCATCGGGGCGCTCGGGCCGGGTCGAGACCGCCAGCCGGTTCAGCATCTGCACAAACAGGCCCGACAGCGGCAGCGTCGACCATTCGGCGTTGGCGGTGACGTGGAACAGCACCACCTGCCCCTTGCCCACCGCCTTGCGGGTGACCAGCGGCGTGCCGTCGGCAAGGCTGGCGATGGTGCGTTTCGACAGCGTCGGGTCGGGCTGGGCCAGCACCTGCGCCTTGACCGTCACGTCATCGGGGATCGTGAGGCCATAGAAGGGCGAATCCTTGGCAAAGGGCGCCAGCGTCTTCGGCTGGCCCCAGCTCATCGCGCCGCCCACCGTGCGCCCGCCCAGGCGCAGCCGGACCGGCATCAGCGGATCCTCGGCCTCGCGCGACACATCGCTGGCGGCCAGCCGCGGCCCCGCGAAACGCACCAGAAGCCCGCCCTTTCGGGTCCAGGCCAGCAGCTCCTTCTCCTGGTTCGGGCTGAGTTTCGCAACATCGGCCAGGATGATCACATCGGGCGCCGCCAGCAGGATATCGTCGAAGGAGCCGTCGATCAGGTCGGTCGTCGGCGCCAGCGCCTCACGCAGGTAGAAAAGCGGCGACAGCAGTTGCAGCCGCTCGCGGTCGGGCGGGCCCATCAGCGCCACCTTGCGGCGCTTGAGCGCGTCGTCGGTCAGGCTGATCGCGCCGGCAGAACGGCTGCCGTCGATCTGGAAGCGGGTGATGCGGTTGCGCAGCTCGGGTTGCAGTTGCAGCCGCGCGGTGGCCTCCGAGGCGCCCGGCGCGAAGGTCAGCGCGGCCTGCGCCAGCACCCGCTCGGCCCCCGAGGGCCCGGGGCCACGGGCGGCCACGTCGATCCGGGCGCGGGGGCCAGTGCCGGCGCGCAGGGCGGTCACCTCGATCGCGCCGTCGCGGAAGGCGGGCGGGCGCAGCGCGTAGATCGGGCGGGGGCTTTCGAACACCCGCACCGTGCCGTGGCGTTCCAGCGCCGCCAGCAGCGCCGGGCGGCCGTCGCGCGCCAGCCCGTCCGACAGCCAGTAGGTCTGGAAGCTGCCCTGCAGCGCCGCCGCCCAACGCGCCACCGATGCCGCGTCAGGCGCCCAGGGCTTGGGCTGGATGTTGGGCAGGCGGCTTTCCCAGGCGCGGGCCTCCATGAATTGCGGGCCGCCCGCGCCGTCCTTGGCCTGCGCCGGCAGGTCGGTCAGCGAGACCACCGCCACCGGACGCCCGGCGCGCGCGGCGTCCTGCAACAGCGCGGTGATGCGGTCGGTGCGCCGCGCCCAGTCGCGGGCCGAGGCCCAGCTGCCATCGGTCAGGATCAGAAGCGGGCCACGCCCGGCCTCGCCCGCCTTGGGGTTCAGCACCGGCCCGGCAAAGGCCAGAATCGCCGCCGCCAGCGCCAGCATGCGCAACAGCAGCAGCCACCAGGGGGTGCGGTCGGTCTCGGGGCGGTCGTCGCGCAGGCCCAGCAGCAGCGCGACGCCGGGAAACCGCCGCCGGATCGGCGCCGGCGGCACCGCGCGCAGCAACAGCCACAGAAGCGGCAGCGCCCCCAGCCCCAGCAGCAGCCAGGGCGCGGCAAAGCCGATCGGGCCCAGCACCCACATCAGCGCCCGCCTTCCAGCGCGTGGTATAGCCACAAGAGCGCACCCAAGGGCGGCTCGGCACTGTGGTGGCAAAGGTATTGCCAGCCGGTCAGCCGGGCCAGCGCCGCCAGCCGGTCCTTGCGCTCGGCCAGGCGTTCCAGATAGCGGCCGCGCAGATCGCCCGCACGCAGGGTTTCGTGGCGCAGCGCCCCCGACATCGATTCAAAGATCGTCCGGCCATCGAAGGGAAAGGCCTCTTCCACCGGGTCGAGCACCTGCACCAGCGCGCCGCGCACCCCGGCGTCGGCGGCCCGCGTCAGCGCGGCCTCCACCCCGGCCGGATCGCCCAGAAAATCCGACAGGAACACAGCGCGGCCATGCGGCGGCAGGCTGCCCGCCTGCGGCGCGCCGTAATCGGCGGTGTCCTCGATATCCGCCGCACCCGCCGCGCCCGCCTCACCCATCCCGCCCAGCGACATCGCCAGCCGCAAAAGCTGCGCATTGCCCGAGCGCGGCGTGACCGCGGGCGCAGTCAGGCCGACGCGTTCGCCGCCCTTGATCAGCAAGACCGACGCCGCCAGCGCCAACAGCCGCGCGCGGTCGGCCTTGGGCGGGCGACCCCGGTCGCCCGAGAAATCCATCGCGCGCGAGCCGTCGACCCAGAACACCACCGACTGCGCCGCCTGCCATTCCTTTTCGCGCACGAAATGCGCGTCCGACCGGGCCGAGCGGCGCCAGTCGATCACCCGCGCCTCATCGCCCGGATGGGCCGGGCGGTATTGCCAGAATTCATCACCCAGCCCGGCGCGGCGCCGGCCATGGGCGCCCAGCATCACCGAGGCCGCCAGCCGCTCGGCCTCGGCCAGAAGCGGCGGCAGGCTGCCGGCGAGCGTTTCCGCCCGGCCCCGAAGACGGGCGGAGGCGGCGGGGTCTGTCACGCGGCGGCCTCGACGCGGGTGACGCGGGCGGTGACGGCGTCGATCACGCCTTCCATCGTCTCGCCCCGCGCCCGCGCCGCGAACGTCAGCGCCATGCGGTGGCTGAGCACCGGGCGCGCCATGGCGGCCACGTCCTCGGCATTGGGGGCAAGTCGTCCCTCTTGCAGCGCCCGCGCCCGCACCGTGAGCATCAGCGCCTGCGCGGCGCGCGGCCCCGGGCCCCAGGCGACGGCATCCGCCACCTGCTGGCCGGCCTCGGCCTCGCCCGGGCGGCAGGCGC
>CAJYAD010000033.1 GCA_913064775.1 uncultured Albidovulum sp.
CTCTACAACCAACAACTCCCGCAATCAGCACTGGGCAGCAAGTCGCCCTTGCTGGCGATGAAGGAATGGCACAAACTCAAGCCGAAGCTGTTCAAGAAACAGCCATACTACCTTCCGGGATGTGACAGATAGCTCGGTCGATGCGGTGCGCGAGGTGACCGAACTGATCAAGGCGCAGCGCGGATATGAGTTGAACGCCAAGGTGATCACCGCTGCCGATCAGATGCTTGGCGCGACGACGCAGGTGCGGTGATGCGAGGATTGCTGATCTTCTTGCTGCTGCTCGCGCCGCCCGCCGGGGCGCAGACGCTGATCGCCGCGCATACTATCCGGGCGCGGGCGATCCTGGGCCCCGAGGATCTGTCGACGATCAAGGCCCGGGTGCCCGGGGCGCTGTCGGAGGCTTCCGAGGCGCTGGGCCAGGAGGCGCGTGTGGTGCTTTACGCCGGGCGGCCGATCCGGTCGGGCGATGTCGGGCCGCCGGCGCTGGTCGACCGCAACCAGCGCGTGAAGCTGGCCTACCGCCGCGGCGGGCTGATGATCCGCGCCGAGGGCCGCGCGCTGGGCCGCGGTGGCGTGGGCGATGCGATCCGCGTGATGAACACCGATTCGCGCAGCACGGTATCCGGGGTCGTCCAGGCGGACGGCTCGGTCGCCGTCGGCGCCGGCCAATGAGGCTGAAGGAGAACAAGATGCCCCACCTGATCCTGCCCCTGCTTGCCCTTCTGGCGCTGCTGACCAGTTCCGCCTGCGGACGGCTGGCCGATGTCGGCAAGGCGCCGGCCTTCACGCCGCTGGAAACCGGGCAGCACAATGCGATCTACAGCCAGCCCCCCGAGGTCGCGACCCGCGGGGCAGTTCCATCCGGGCAGGCCTCGCTTTGGACCGGGTCGCGCAAGTCGCTGTTCGGCGACCGGCGGGCGGGCAATCGGGGCGATATCCTGACCGTGGTGATCCAGATCGACGACAAGGCCGAGATCTCGAATTCCACTGGCCGCACGCGCGACGGATCGGAAAGCATGGGTATCCCGCAGATGTTCGGCATTCCGCAGCGCATCGACTCGAAGCTGCCCGCCGGGGCCTCGATGGCCGATGCGGTCTCGGCCTCGGGGTCGTCCAGCTACAAGGGCTCGGGCTCGGTCCAGCGCAAGGAGAAGCTGACGCTGCGGGTCGCGGCCACCGTGGTGCGAGAATTGCCCAACGGCGTGCTGCAGATCCAGGGCTCGCAGGAGGTGCGGGTGAACAACGAACTGCGCGATCTGGTGGTCACCGGATATGTGCGCCCCGAGGACATCACCCGCACCAACGAGATCACCTATGACAAGATCGCGGGGGCGCGGATCGCCTATGGCGGGCGCGGGCAGATCAGCGATGTGCAGCAGCCACGCTATGGCCAGCAGATCACCGATATCCTGTTGCCGTTCTAGGGGGCGCAAATGTTGAAGAAATTGCTTCCGGTCGTTCTGTTGCTGGTCGGCCTCGGCGCCGGGGCGGGCGTGGGGATTTTCCTGCGCCCCCCCGCCGCCCCGGCCGAGGCCGCCGCCAGCCATGGCGCCCCCGCTGACAGCCACGGGGCCCCGGCCGCTGCCGCCAAGGGGCATGAGGCCAAGGGTCCTGACACCAAGGGTCACGAGGCGAAGGGCGGCGGCGGGCATGAGGCCAGCGCGGAGGAGTCCGACGGCCATGATTTCGTCAAGCTCAACAACCAGTTCATCGTGCCGGTTCTGGAACATGGGCGTGTCTCCTCGCTGGTGATCCTGTCGCTGAGCCTGGAGGTTACAGGGGACGGGCGCGATCGTGTTTTCGCGCTGGAGCCGAAGCTGCGCGACGCCTTCCTGCGGGTGATGTTCGACCATGCCAATTCCGGCGGGTTCGACGGCAACTTCACCTCGGGCAACAACATGTTGGTCCTGCGCGATGCGCTGAAAGAGGCCGCCTTCAAGACCCTGGGCCCGATCCTGAAGAACGTGCTGATCATCGACATGTTGCGACAGGACGCCTGAGGCCGGCCGGCTGACCCCGCGCCGCTCTAATCCCGCGGTTTGCGGGGGGCGTTCCGGGCCGCCAGCCGCGACAGCGCCTCGGTCCGGCCAAAGGCGTGGGCGGCCTTGTCGCGGGCTTCCATCCACTCCGCCGTCTGCTTTGCGAGCCGGGTGTTCAGCTCGGCCCGCCGCAGATCGGCCCAGCGCTGATAGCGCAGTGCCGCAAGCCCCGCCGCAGCCGGGGACAGATCCGGTGTTGCCTGTGCCAGCTGCGACAAAGTCTCTAATGCGGCCAAAGAGGCCTCTTTGCGCCGCGCCGCCGCGCGCAGCTCGGCCAGCTCGACCTCAAGTGCCATGCGGGCAAGGCGGTGCAGGCCGACGAGGCGCGCGTCGGCCATCAGGGCCGCCTTGCCTTGGCCTTGGCGCGCATCGCCTCGGCGAAGCGGATGGCGGCGGCGACGGGGCGATACAGGTCGCGCGGGATCTCCTGGCCGATCTCGACGGTGGCGTGCAGCGCGCGGGCGGTGGGCGGATCGCGCTGGATCGGCACGCCGGCGGTTTGCGCGGCCTCGCGTATGCGGGCGGCGATCTCATCGGTGCCCTTCGCAAGGCAATGCGGAGCGCGACCGCTGTTGCGATCCCATTTCAGGGCCACCGCGAAATGGGTCGGGTTCACGATCACCACATCGGCCTGCGGCACTTCCGCCAGCATCTTGTTCATCGCGATCTCATACCCGCGCTGGCGGCGGGCCTGTTTCATATGCGGATCGCCCTCGGATTGCTTGGCCTCGTCCTGCAGATCCTTGCGTGACATGCGGTTCTTGCGCAGATGCTCCTGCCGCTGCCAGAGGTAGTCGATGGCGCCCATGACCGCGCTGAGCAAAAGCACCATGAACAGGAATTCCAGCAAAAGCTGCAGCAGTAGTGCCGCCGATTGGCCGGGCGCCAGCGCCATCGTGCCCAGGATCGTGGGCATCCGGGTAGACAGGAAGAGGCCCAGGATCGCCGAGACCAGGATCAGCTTGACCAGGCTCTTGGCGAATTCGAACAGTCCCGAGCGACCGAACTTGTTCTTCGCCCCAGCGATCGGCGAGATCCGCGACAGCTTTGGCTTCAGCTTGTCGGGTGTCACGGTTACCGCGCGCTGGGCGACAAGCGCGGCGAGAACCAGAACAACCGGAATCGCGAAAAACGGGGCAGCACCAGTGAGAACCGCGGCGATCAGCCCGCCCACAGGAGCGGTGGCGCCGGCCCGGAACAGCGCGGCCAACTGATCCGGCTGGTCAAGCAAGACAGTGCCGACCCCACCGATCTTGATCAGCGCCGCCGGGCCCAGGGCCATGCCCGCGATCAACAGGCCGGCGTAGCTTGCCGCCGTTGTCAATTCGGGCGAGCGCGGCACCTCTCCACGTTCGCGGGCGTCGGCCAGCCGCTTCTCGGTCGGTTCGAATTCCTTCTCTGTCTCGTCGTCGCCGCCGCTCATCTTGGCATCCTGAAGGGATTGGCCAGGAAGGCCGAGAACGCGTCGGTCCAGAGGCCCAGCATCAAGGGGGCCGCGATCATCAGCAGGAAGAGGCCGCCGAAGGTCAGCGCGGGGGCGCCGACGAAGGCCACCATCAGCTGCGGCATGGCCCGGTTGATGGCGCCGAGGGCGGCGTTGTAAATCGTCGCAGCGATGACGAAGGGAGCGGCGAGGGTGAAGGCCAGGGCGAAGGCGTGGGCGATATGGGCGATGCCCCAGCGCGACAGATCCCCCGCCCCCGGAAACCGGCCCGGGGGCAGCATATCATAGCTGAGGATCAGCGCCTGGGCGAGGCGGACGTGCAGCCCGGTCGCCACCGCCAGCGCGAAGCCCGCGATCATCAGGATCTGGGCGATGGCGGGCTGCGGCTCAACCCCCGCGCCGCCGAAGAACTGCGACAGCGAGGTCGCCTGCGCCGCCATCGTGCCCGCCATCTGCAGCACCTGGATGAACAATCGCAGCACCGCGCCCAGCGCCAACCCGATGACGGCTTCGGTCATGATCGGCCAGATCAGCCCCTGATCCGGCGGCAGCTGACCCTGGACCGAGGGCGTGACGATCGCGGTAAAGGCGAAGGCCAGCACCAGGCGGATGCGGGCCGGGATGCTTTGTTCGCCAAAGCCCGGCAGCATCGCCATCGCCGCGCCGACCCGCAAGAAGACCAGCGCGGCGGCGGCGAACCAGCCCCGCGTCTCGCCCGAAAGCTGGATCAGCGCGTCGATCATTCCGCCACCGTGCCGACCAGGGCAGGGCGCGCCTCTAGTCCGATCTCCTCAAACGACAGGACCGGTGCGGTCAGCCCCTTGGCCGACATCACGGTGCGCAGGAAACGCCGCCGCCGGGTCGAGGTGACGAGAGCGGGAAAGGTTCCGGTTTCGCCGGCGCTTGCCAGGTTTTCCGCCAGCGCCGTGGCCAGGCGGTTGAAGCGTTCCGGCGGCAGGGCGACATCGGGCGCGCCGCGATCGCTGTCGATCTGATAGGTGGCGAAGGTTTCCTCCCACTCCGGGGCAAGCTGCAAGAGCGGCAGGGTTCCGTCCGGGCGACGCAGTTCGGCAACCAGCTGGAAGCCCAGGCGCTGGCGGACATGTTCGCAGATCGCCTCGGGCGAGGGGGCGGTCGGGCGGACTTCGGCGATCGCCTCCAGGATCAGCGGCAGGTTACGGATCGAGACGCGTTCCTCCAGCAGAAGCTTCAGCACCGACAGCAGCTGATCCATGGGCACCTTTTCGGGGACCAATTCGTCCAGAAGGCGGCGGTTCGCTTCGGCCCGGGCGGGGTCAGAGAGGTTGGTGAATTCCTCCATCAGCCGGCGCAGGCCCCGCAGACTGAGCAAGCGGGCCAGATTGGCGCGCAGCACCTCCAGCAAATGGGTGGCCAGAACCTCGGCCGGCATCACCACGGTGGTGCCGGAAATCGCGGCCTCTTCCTGCGCGTCGGGCGGCAACCAGCGGGCGGGGGCGCCGTAGACCGGCTCTTTCACGTCCTCGCCGGGCGGGGTGAAGGCGCCGTCGTCGGTCAGCAGCGCCAGCACCTTGTCGGGGTGCAGGCGGTCGCGCACCTGTTCGACCCCCTGGATGCGGATGCGGTAGGTGCCGGGAAGCAGGCTGGCCTCGTCCGTCAGGCGCATCTCGGGCAGGATCACGCCATATGTCGCGGCGACATGCTTGCGCATGTTGGAGATGCGGGCGTCGAGGCCGGTTGCGGGATCGAGCACCATCGTCACCAGATCCGGGGCGAATTCGACATGGATCTCGTCCAGGTCCAGCACGTCGCCCAGGGGGCGTTCGGAGGCGGCTTCCTCGAGTGTCGGGGTATCGGCTGCCTTGGCGGAGCGCGTCGCCAGGCGGTGGCTGTGGAAGGCCGCAAACCCCAGCGCCGCGGCCCCGGCCACGAAGGGCAGGAAGGGCAGTCCCGGAATCAGCGCGAACATCGCCATCAGCACCGAAACCGTCCCCAGCGCCGCCGGATGCCGGCCCAACTGGCTGAACAGCGCCAGATCGGTCGCGCCGATCGCCCCGCCACGCGCCAGCAACAAGGCGGCGGCGACCGAGATGATGACTGCGGGGATCTGGCTGACCAGCCCGTCGCCCACGGTCAGGATCGCATAGGTCGTGAACGCCTGGCCCAGCGGCATGTGATGCACCGCCACGCCCATAACCAGCCCCATGACGATGTTGAGCAGCGTGATCAACAGGCCCGCAACCGCATCGCCCTTGACGAATTTCGACGCCCCGTCGAGCGAGCCGAAGAAGGTGGTTTCCTGTTGCTCGGTCTCGCGCCGGCGCTTGGCTTCGGTATGGTCGATGGCGCCGGCGGACATGTCGGCGTCGATCGCCAGCTGCTTGCCCGGCATCGCGTCCAGGGCAAACCGCGCGCCGACCTCGGCCATCCGGCCCGCGCCCTTGGTGATGACGATGAAGTTGACGATCAGCAGCACACAAAAGACCACAAGGCCCAGCAGGACCGAGCCGCCCATGATGAAGCTGGCAAAGCCCTCGATCACATGGCCGGCGGCGGCGGTGCCGGTGTGGCCCTGGCCGATGATCAGCTTGGTCGACGAGACGTTGAGCGACAGCCGCAGCATCAGCGAAGCCAGCAGGATCGTCGGGAAGGCCGAGAAATCCAGCGGGCGTTCAATGAACAGCGTGACGGTGAACATCAGGATTGCCAGCGCGAAAGAGGTGGCCAGCCCGATGTCCAGCACCCAGGCTGGCATCGGCAGGATCATCATCACGATCACCGCCATCAGCGCAAGCGCCAGCAGGATCGTGGGGCGAAAGATGGTGGCTAGGCTGAGTTTCGGCATATGTCCCCCATCAGCCCTGCGGCCGGCCGGCGGCAAAAAGCGACGGGCCCGCGGCGCGTTGCGGAACGATCGATCCCAGCCCCGCCGATTGGCCTGCCTGAAGCAGCGGATAGCGGTTCGGGGCGGAGGCCGCGCTACGCGGCGCCACGCTTTGCCCCGAGCCGGCGCCATTCGGCGTGGGGCTGCGGGGGCCGGCCTGGGACAGGCGTGTGACTGGGGCTGGCGGTGCGGCCCCGGTCAACGCGGCCATATATTGAGAAAAGCGGGCAGTGTAGCGGCGGGCAAGTTCGGGCGTGCGCGAATGATAGGCCCCCGCCGCGCGGGTCCAGTCGCCGAATTCGTCATACAGGGTGCTGAGAAAGCGCGCGGCATATAGCGCGTTGGCCTCGGGGTCGAACATGTCGGTGAACGAGGCGAAGGCGTCGCCGTGCCAGCGGTGATTGAGTTGGAAACAACCCAGATCGAAGCTGCGCGCCCCGGCGGCGGCGCGTGCGTCGACGAAGGCGAGCGCGGCGTCGCGGGTGGGGAACCAATGGCCCTTGCCCTCCATGTTCACCGTCCAGGGCCAGGGGCGGGTGGTGCCACCCCGGCGGCGCCCGGTTTCTGTTAGCGAGATCGCCTGCAGCACCGAAACGGGAACACCGGTGGCGCGGGCCGCGTGGCGAGCAGCGGCATCGCACAGGGCGGACAGATCCGCCTTGTTCGCCGCGACCGCGCGGGCGGGGGTGGCGCCGGACAGGCCGATCCCGGTGCAGAGTGCCGTGGCCAGCAATCTGCGGCCTGGCGTCGAGGTTGAGCGCGGGGCGCAGGCGGGGCCGATTTTGCCGGGCATTCTGCCATTCCTCTCGCGGCGTGATCCGGGGCGGGGTCCGGTCATGTCGGCTCCTTGTCGCGGACGGCCTTCTGGCGTCCCGCGGCCAACCCTAGGCGCGATGTCTTGCGATTCGGTAAGCGGGACTCAGTTCGTCGCGGCCGCCGTCGTCGGCGCTGCACCCTGTGCTTCGGGGGCGGTTTGCGGCTTCTCATCCAACAGGCCACCCAGCACGGCGCGGGCCTCCTGGCTGGCCGAGATCAGCGCCCGCCCATAGGCCAGCGGGGCCGAGGCGGCCTTGGCGGGCGGGGACCGATCAGGCAGTGTCAGAGCCTTTTTCTGATCCGCGGTACCGGTCTTGCGGGCGGTCGCCCAATCGCCGGCGCGCCAGGCTTCGGCGCCCTGTCGATCGGGCTTGCCCAGTGCGGCGTAAAGCTGTGCGGCCGCCTGATGGGCGCCGGTCAGCCCAAGGGCGCGGGCGCGCAGAAGCTGGGCTTCGGGCGCCTCCATCGGGCCCAGCGCATCCAGCGCCGCCAGCCCGTCGCGGCGGTCCAGCGCGGCGCGGGCAAGGCGCAAGCGGCGGTCTTCGTCAGGCACGGGCCCGGCGTTGACCCAAGCCGTCGCGGCCTCGGCGAAGCCGAGCGTCAGCAAGCGGTCGGCCAATTGCAGGCGGGTGCCGGCGTCGAGCGCGGGGTCGGGTTCGCTCAGGGCGGTTTTCAGCAAGGCCTCATCATCGCCTCCTTTGGCCAGCAATTGCCACAGGCGTTTGCGGCCCTCCGGGTCCTTGCTGTTGACGGCGAAAGCCTCGGGGAAGCGGTTGATCGTGGCCAGCGCCAGTGCCTGGGCGCGGGTCAGCCGGGCGCCCATCGCGGTGCCGCGATGTTCATGCGCGAGGGCGGCGAGGGCCTCGATCCGGCGCGGATCGACCGGCTCGCCGCGGTTGGTGCGGGTTTCGATCAAGAGCACCATCGCCTCGGCCGAGAGCGGGCCATCGGCGGCGATCACCGGCTCTACCGTGGCCTCGGCCCGTTCGGGGTGGCCCTCGGCGATGTCGATCCTTGCGTCGATCATCTTGATGGCGGGACCGGGGGCGCCGGCGGCGCGGGTGATCGCGTTGCGCAGCGCCCGGGCGGTTTCGGTATCGCCGAGCGTCAGGAAGGCGCTCGACAGCCGCGGGCCGAGCATCCGGCGCAGATGCAGCGGCAACCCCGAGAAATTGCGCCGCACCGCGCTGGTATCGACCGGGTCCCCCGGGGCTGGGGGCGGCTCGGCCAGCATCGACCAGAGCGCGGCCTTTCCGGTGCAGGCAGCCAGTCCCGACAGCGGGTTGGTGAGGGCGGGACGCTCATCGTCGATGATCGCTGCGAGCGCCAGCAGGATCTCGCGCTTGGCCCCGCCGGAGCCGGGGAAGGCGGTCAGGACAGTGCGTGCCTCGGCCCCGAAGCCGAAGTGAAGATAGGTGCGCGCAAGGTCCGCGGCGGTGCTTGTGCCGGGGCGATCGAACTCACCCACCAGGGCGCGGCGGCGGGTTGCGAATTGCTCGGCGGGCGGGGTGTCGTCGGCCCAGCTTTCGATGGTGAAGGCATCGTCGGGCGGGCAGGTGCCGCCGCGCGCCGAAAGGCCGGGCCCCGCCGGGGTCTGGGCGTCGCGATCCAAGACCGTCCTGATACGCAGGCGGTCATGTTTGTCGTCTTCGCCGGTCGCCTTCGTCGGGGCGGCCTGGGCGGGTGCATGTCCGGTGTCGTGGTGCGCGGTTTGCGCCTGGGCCGAAGGCGCGTCCGAGGGCGGCGTTGCATGGGGCTGGGGCGCCGTGGCGGTGTTCGGTTCGGCGTGCTGATCCGCCCCCTCCGCCGGGTCCTTCATCTGAGCGATCTGGCGCGGATCGATTTCGATGAGGCCCTGGGTGCCCGCCCTCGAAAGCTGTTCCAGCAGTGCCGTGCGGGCGCGGGCGATTTCCGGGTTCGGCGGCGCAGGCATGTCGATATTCGGGGGCGGTGGGGCCGGCAGCCGCGGCGGAGGCACCTGGCGCCAGTCATAGCCGAGCGCGGGCGGCCTTGGCGGTGCCGCGGGTCGCGAGCGCGGCGAAATGCCGGATGGCAGGGGCCTTTCGAAGGGCGAGTTGGCCGGCGCCGCGCCAGGGCGAATGTCGATCACCAGACGGGTGCTGCGGAAGGCGAAGATCTCGGCGTGACAGGTGCAGGCAAGCCGCAGGGTCAGCCGGCCGGTCGCGTCATCGGCCGAAATGGCGGCAAGCCGGGTCTTCGGGATCTTGTCGAAGACGCCCGACAGATCGAAGCGCACCGCGCCACGTCCCAGCCGAAGCTGATAGCCGTCGTCGAGACGACCGAACTGCCATCCCTCGGCGGGTTCGGCGAGCGGCAGGACCACGCGCGAAAAGCTGTCATGTTCGCCGGTGCGGACCACGATTACCTCGGCCAGTGCGGCGGAGGCGAGCGGGGCCTGCGCGACCAGCGCGGCGGCAAACATCAGCCGCTTCATGCCGCGTCCTGCTTCAACTCGCGCAGGGCCTCCTCGAGATTGGTGAAGGACGGGCGCACCTGGTGCGGGGCGTTCTGGCGCCCCACCTCGATACAGATGTTCGTTGGGTGGTTGTAGAGATTGGCGATCAGCACTTCGCGGATGAGCTGATAGAAATGCGCATCCTCTTCGGTCACGGTTTTCACCCGGCTCGCCATCGGGCCGATGAAGCCATAGGCGATGAACACCCCCATGAAGGTACCGACCAGCGCGCCGCCGATCATGCCGCCAAGGATCTCGGGCGGCTGGTCGATCGAGGCCATGGTCTTGATAACCCCCAGCACAGCCGCGACGATGCCCAGCGCCGGCATGCCGTCCGCCATCGCCTGCAGCGCATGGCTGGAATGCATCGCGTGGTGCTGATGGGTCTCCATGCGTTTGTCGAGCACCTCTTCCACCTGATGCGGGTCGTCATAGTTCAGCGAGGCCGCGCGCAGCGTGTCGCAGATCAGCTCTACCCCCTCGTGGTCTTTCAGGATCTTGGGATATTTGGCGAAGATCGATGAATCGTGGGCGGCTTCGATGTGCTCCTCCAGCCCCACGGGGTTGGAGCGGGCGACGCGGATCAGCTCATACAGAAGGCAGAGCAGATCGCGGTAGTCGCTGGGTTTCCACTTCACGCCCTTGAAGACCTTGCCAAGGTCGCGCAGCGTGGCCTTCACACCGCTCATATCGTTCGACAGTAGGAAGGCGCCGATCGCCGCGCCGCCGATCATCGTCAATTCGTAGGGGAGGGAATGCATGATGATCCCCATCTTGCCCCCCGCCATCAGGTATCCGCCAAAAACCATGACGAAAACCGTGATGATACCAATGATTCCCAGCATCCAGGCGCTCCTGCGGATTGCGGTGACGAGTCGGGCCAGACTTGCAGAACGGGGTTAAGATAGTCTCTCGGCCTGGGGGAATGGCGGCGGGAACGGGACTAGTCGCGCGGCGCGGCGGCGTTGCGCCCGGCCAGGATCACGCTGACGGTATAGGCGGTTTGCGGGCTTAGCCCCGACAGGATCGCCGCGGCCGAGGTGGGCGGCATGCGGCCCAGAAAACCGGCGGCGAAATCGGGGGCCATCTGCTCGAACACCGCCGAGGCCTGCTTCGGCTTCATCGCGGCATAGACCTCGGTCAGGCGGGCGACATCCTTGTCCGCGGCGCTGTCGGCGATGGCGATGGTCTTGGCCAGCTTCTCCTCGGCGGCTTTCAGGGCGGCCAGCTTTTCGGTGACCACTTTCTCGGTCACCGCAAGGGCCTGACGCCGGTCGTTCAGGGCAGCTTCCAGCCGGGCGGCGCGGGCCTCGCGCTCTTTCAGCGCGGTGACCAGCGGCATTGCGAGGCCCTCGGTGGCGGAGCATTGCTTTGGCGTGGCCGCGGCGCCGTGGTCCTGCGCGGGTGAAGGTGCGGCGCCGACCGCGGCACTGACGCCAGAGCCGACGCGGATCGCGCCAGCCAGCACGAACAGGGCGATGATCAGCGAAAGCGCCCCGCGCCCGGCGCGACGGCGCGGTGCCGGGGCCTTGGCCCGCCGCGCGCTCATTCCGCCGCCTCCGACAGAATCAGCGGATCCGCCCGGCGTGAGCGGTGGCGGGTGAAGTGCAGCTTGCGCTCATCGCCCGGGTCGGACGAGGCATCGGGGGCGGGGTGAGACGCGGGGGCCGAAGCCTGCCCCGCGGCAGGTGCCTGGGGAAGATCGTGCAGCGACGCCAGCAGCAGCTCGATCCGGCCGGCGACGTCTTCGGCGCGCGTGGTCAGGCTGGTCAGGTTCTCGGACGAGGCCGCCGCCGCGCCCTGCGCCCGGGATAGCGCCCGGGTCAGGTCGTCGACCTGCGCGGACAGCACCGCGATCGCCCCGCCCATGCCCGATTCCAGCTTGGTGAATCGGGTCAGCCGTCGTGACAACACATAGCAGTAGAGCGCCGCCGCGAAGGCGCCCGAGGCCAGTAGGATGTCGGAAATCACAGTCATCTTGGCCCCTAGTTCAGCACGAATTCCGTCACCAGAAGGTCGCGCACGCGCCCCTCTCCGGTGACGATCTGGATGCGGCGCAGCATCTGGGCGCGCAGTCGGATCAGCGCGGCGGGATCCTCGATCTCGTGCACCTCGATGGCGCGGAGATAGCCGTTCAGCACATCCAGGATGCGCGGCATCAGCATGGTCACCTCTTCCTGGTGGCTGCGCTCGACTTCCAGCTGCGAGCTAAAGCGCAGATGGGTGGAACGGCTCGACGGCCCGAGCGAGATGACCAGCGCATCCACCAGCACGAAGGCGATCTTGGCCAGTTCCGCCGATGCCGCGTCGGCGTCGGCCTTGTGGCCATTGCCCTGCCCGCCGCCATGACCATCGGCCGAAGCCGTGGAATCCGCGCCCCTCAGCAGCAGGCCACTGTAGGTGGCGAAGAACCCGCCCCCCGCCCCGGCCAGCGCCAGAACCAGCCCGATCACCATGGGCAGCTTGGATTTCTTCTTGGCTTCGCCCTCTTCCAGGGCCTCGTCCTCGGCCATCGGATCCTCCGATATCGGGGCGCGGATGGGCCCCGACTTCATTGTGTCGAGGAACTTCCTACACGGTCCGGGCTAACCGATTCTTAAGCCCGATCGTTCATTCAGAACTTCGACCGGGGCAGAACGCCCCCTGAATCGGAGAGACGTCTTGGAGCAGATGCTGTCGCTTTGGCGCGGACTGGACGGACGGCGCCGGGTGATCGTGGTGGCGGCGACGCTGGCGATGTTCGTGGCAGTGCTGGGCCTGTCGCGGATGGCCACGCAGCCGGCGATGACGTTGCTTTACGCGGGGCTTGATGCCAGCGCGGCGGGGGACGTGGTGCGCGTCCTCGACCAGCGCGGCGTAAGCTATCAGGTACGGGGCGATTCGATCTGGGTCGACGGGTCGCAGCGCGATGCCCTGCGCATGACCTTGGCAGCGGAGGGGCTGCCGGCCAACGGCGCTTCGGGCTATGAACTGCTGGACGGGCTGTCGGGCTTCGGCACCACCTCGCAGATGTTCGACGCCGCCTATTGGCGCGCGAAAGAGGGCGAACTGGCCCGCACCATCGTCGCCAGCCCGAATATCCGCGCGGCCCGGGTCCATATTTCCTCTAGCCAGTCTTCGCCCTTTCTCAAGCGTCTGCGCCCGACGGCCAGCGTGACGGTGACGACGGCCCAGGGCACTTTGCCCGAGGCCCAGGTCAAGGCTTTGAAATATCTTGTGTCTTCCGCAGTGGCGGGGCTGCAGCATGAAGATGTCGCGGTGATCGATTCCTCGGGCGGGCTGCTGCAGGGGGGGAACGACAAGCCCGGCGCGGTGCAGGCGGCGGGCGACCGTGCCGCCATGTTGAAACAGAATGTCGAGCGGTTGCTGGCGGCCCGCGTGGGACCCGGACATGCGGTGGTGGAAGTCAGCCTTGAGACGGTGAATGAGCGCGAATCGATCACCGAGAAGCGTTTCGATCCGAAAGGTCGCGTGGCGATCAGTTCGGACACGCAAGAGCGCAGCAATTCCTCGCAAGGCGGTGGCGGCGGCGCGGTGACGGTGGCGTCCAATCTGCCCACCGGGGACGCCGCCAGCGGTGGATCGCAAAGCCAGTCGCGCGATTCGGAAACCCGTGAGCGGGTGAATTATGAGGTCTCGCAAACCCAGCGTCAGTTGGACCGCGGTCCCGGGGCGATCAAGCGGATCAGCGTCGCGGTGCTGGTCGACGGGCTGCGCACGCCCGGCGCCGACGGTACCGAAAGCTGGGTCCCGCGCCCCAAGGCCGAGCTTGAGGCACTGCGCGATCTGGTGGCCTCTACGGTCGGTTACAACGAGGCGCGGGGCGATGTCATCACGCTGAAAACCCTGCAGTTCGAAACCACGGCCGAGCAGGGGACAGCGGCCAGCGCCGGGATGTTTGGCGGCATGGTGCTCGATGTCATGAGCCTGATCCAGATCACGGTTCTGGCGCTGGTGGCGCTGGCGCTGGGGGTCTTCGTGCTGCGGCCGATCCTGACCTCGGCGCGGCTTACGGCCAGGGGCGGGGCGGCGCCGCCGGGCCTGCCGGCGCCCGACGGGATGGGCGCGGGCATGGATGGCGGGCTGCCCGGACTGGGCGGTGATCTGCCGCGCGTGGTCAGCGGCGAGATCGACATGGGGGGGCTGCCAGAGCTGCCAGTCTTCAACCCGGATATGCCGGGTATGGGCATGGGCATGGATCTGGATGGCGGCGGTGGTTTTGGCGGCGAGGACGAGGATCCGGTCGCGCGCCTGCGCCGCTTGATCGAGGAGCGGCAGGAAGAAACCGTCGAGATATTGCGCAACTGGATGGAAGATCGTGACGACAGCAAGGAGCGGGCGTGATGGCAGGCCGATTGCAGCTGGAGGTGTTCGAGACCGAGAAGGGTGCAAGCGATGCGCTGCTGCTCGAACAGGTCCAGATCGAGGAAATTCGGCTCGAAGCCTTCGAACAGGGCTACAAGGCGGGTTGGGACGACGCGGTTGCCGCAAATGCGCAGGAGCAGGAAAAGATCGGCGCCGATCTTGCGCGCCATCTTCATGCGTTGTCCTTCACCTATCACGAGGCGCGGGCCAATGTGCTGCGCTCGGTCGGGCCGTTGTTGTCGGATATCGCGGCCAAGCTGCTGCCGGTGGTGGCGGCGGAAAGCCTCGCGCCGATGATCGTCGAGCGGGTGATGCCGCTGGTCGAGGCCCGGGCCGAGGTGCCGGTGACGATCCTCGTCAACCCGAAGATGCACGCCGCGGTCGCCGCGGTGCTGGATGCACAAGAGGCGCTTCCCGTTGCGCTGGAGGATGAGCCGACCCTGGGCGAGGGTCAGGCTGTCCTGCGCTTCGGGGCCGCCGAAGATCGGATCGACCTTGATGGCATGGTGGAGGCGATCTGCGCCGCACTGGCCGAATATTTCACCCAGGCGGAACAGGAGCGCATAGATGGATGACGCGAGCCCGGCGGCCGAAAGCGGCCCGGTGAACCCCTTCACCCAGGTGCCGATCGAGATCGTCATCTCGGTCGGCAAAAGCCGGCCCCTTGTAAGGGACCTATTGAAATTGCAGGCAGATTCTGTTCTGCCGCTGGACCGGCGGGTCGACGACCCGGTTGAGCTATACGTTGGCGGCCGGCTGATCGCCCGCGGCGAGTTGCAGGAACTGGAGGGAGAGCAAGCGGGGCAACTGGCCGTGCGCCTGACCGAGGTGGCCTCGCTTTCCGGGGGGCTTTAACGGATGCGTGTCTGGGCGCTCGCGGGGCTGCTGCTGATGCTGGCCCTGCCCGCGTCGGCGCAAGAGATCAGCCTGTCGCTTGGCAATGACGCGACGCTGGCGGGACGGTCGATCCAGCTGATCACGCTGATCACGGTGCTGAGCCTGGTGCCGGGTCTTGCGATCATGGTCACCTGTTTTCCCTTCATCGTCACGGTCTTGTCGATCCTGCGCCAGGCGATCGGGCTGCAGCAATCGCCGCCCAACATGCTGATCGTCAGCCTGGCGCTGTTTCTGACCTATTTCGTGATGGAGCCGACCTTCGCCCGCGCCTGGGCCGACGGTGTTCAGCCGCTGCTCAACGGCGATGCCAATGTCACCGCCGCGCTGCAAGCGACGATAAACCCCTTCCGCGCCTTCATGGCGGCAAGGCTGGATCCGGCCACCTATGACGCCATGCGCGCGCTGCGTCCCGACACGGCGGGGCTGGCGGTTGGCCAGGCGCCGCTGTCGGTGCTGATGCCGTCCTTCCTGCTGTCCGAGATCCAGCGCGCATTCGAGATCGGCTTCCTGATCTATCTGCCCTTCCTGATCATTGATCTGGTTGTGGCGGCGGCGCTGATGTCGATGGGGATGATGATGGTGCCGCCGGCGATCGTTTCTATGCCATTCAAGTTGGCATTCTTCGTCGTCGCCAATGGCTGGAGCCTGATCGCCGGGGCGCTTGTGCGCGGCTACATGTGAGGTCAGGGGCCTACCGCGCACTGCGCCTTCGCCGCCGGTGAAAGGGCCCGAAGGCGCCAGATCATCCGAGGGGGGGCGGCGCAGTTTCGCGGGGCGGGATGCTAGCGCACCACGAATTCGGCATGCAGCGCGCCCGCCGCGCTGATGCTCTTGAGGATGTCGATCATGTCATGCGGGGCCACGCCCAGCGCGTTCAGCCCGGCCACCACTTCGGAAAGTGAGGTCGTCCCGGCGACCTCTGCCAGGCCCTTGCCAGGCTCGATCTCGATCTGCGCCGTGGTGCGCGGCACCACCACTGTCTCGCCCTGGGCGAAGGGGTTCGGCTGCACCGCGATCGGGGCCTCTTCGATCCGCAGGGTCAGGTTGCCCTGGGCGACCGCGACGCGACTGATGCGCACATCCTGCCCCATCACGATCGTGCCCGAGCGCTGATCGACCACCACCCGCGCCTTCTGTTCAGGCTCTACCGTCAGGTTCTCGATCCGGCCCAGGGCATGCGCCGGGGATCCCATCCGCGTGGCGCCGATATCCAGCGCCACGGTGCCCGCGTCAGTCATCACCGCGACGCGACGGCCGAAGCTGCGGTTGATCCGCTGCTCGATCCGGGCGGCAGTGGTGAAATCGGGGTTGCGCAGCGCCAGCCGCACGGCCTTCAGCCCACCGAAGTCGAAATCCAGCTCGCGCTCGACCCGGGCGCCGGCGGGGATCGAGCCCGCCGTGGGAACACCCTGGGTCACGCTGGCGCCTTGGCCCTTTGCGGCGACCCCGCCGGCGATGATCGTGCCCTGCGCCACCGCGTAGATCTTGCCGTCGGCGCCGTTCAGAGGCGCCATCACCAGCGTGCCACCGAGCAGGCTGGAGGCATCGCCGATCGCCGAAACCGTCACGTCGACGCGGCCGCCGGCGCGGGCGAAGGGCGGCAGGCTTGCGGTGACCAGCACGGCGGCGACGTTCTTGGGGCGGAACTGCTCGCCCGCGACGTTGACGCCCAGCCGTTCCAGCAGGTTGGCCATGATCTCCTCGGTGAAGGGCGAATTGCGCAGCCCGTCGCCGGTGCCGTTCAGCCCCACGACCAGGCCGTAGCCGACCAGATCGTTGCCGCGCACGCCGTCGAATTCCACCAGATCCTTGATGCGGATCGCGGCCGCCGGGGCCGGGGTGGGATCGCTCGCCGCGAATGTGGCGATCAGGGCGACAAGTATGGTCGGGCGGCGCAGCATCAAAGGTAATCCGTCAGGTTGAGGCGCGTCAGGCGCGCTGTGATGGAATAGAGCGTTTCGAGCTGCGTTTGCGTCGCCTGCAGCGCGGTTGCGGTGTCGTAGGGATCGATCGCCAGAAGATCGCTGCGCGCGATCTGCAGCGCAGAGCTTTCGGCCGCATTGCGGATCTCGGCCGAGCTGATGCGTTCCTGCGCGACCCCCAGCCGCGCTTGCAGGGCGGACCAATCGCCCTGGGCGGCCAGCAGATCCTCGCCCGCCCGAGAGGCAAGCGCCGCGCGGGCCGCCGTGTCGCCGGACAGGATCCCCTCGTCCAGAAGCGCGGCCGTCGCCAACGCCTTCAGCGTGCCGCGCAGTTCCGGATCGTCGGCGCGCGTTCCGATCGAGACACGCTCTCCCTCACCGATGGACAGTGGGCTGAGCGATTGGGTGCCGCCCAGATAGCCGATCGTCGCGAAGCCGGCGGGATCGTCGAACCAGTCCGAGACCGCCTGGGCGACATCGTCGGCCGTGGTGGCACCGGCGGTCGCGGTGACCAGGGCGCCGAGAATCGTTTCCCCATCGGCCACGGCGGGCGCGTTGGTGGTCGTGCCGGCGAACAGGCTGCGGTCACCCACCCGGGTGTTGAGCCGCGACAGCGCGGTTTCAAACCGGCCGCGGGCATCGGCCCCGATCGCATCCACATGCGACGGCTGCCCGGCCTGGGCGGCAGTCAGCAGATTGGGCGCCAGCGAGGTCGCCTGATCGCTGATCGAGCCAAGCGCGCCTTGCATCGCCTCGGTCAGCACCGTCGCTTCGCGCGTTGCAAGGCTGAAGGCGTCGATCCGGGCCAGGCTGCGTTCCAGCCCCGCAAGCTGCGAGAAATCGCCGCCCACGCGGCGACCGACATCCTGGACCCGGCCGGTCGACAATTCCTGGCTCTGACGCAGCAGATCGGCCTTCAGCCGGGCATTGTGGCTGCGCAGCATGAAACTCTGCGCCATGTCACCAAGCGAGACGAGTGCCATCCGGACCCCCTAGATTTGCAACAGCTGGTCGAGCAGCCCGCCCAGCGTCTGAATCACTTTGGCATTGGCGCCATAGGCCTGTTCGAGGACGAGCATCTTCTGCATCTCCTGATCGGTATCGACGCCCTGCTCCAGCATCAGCGTGTGCAGCGTTTCCGATCGGGCGGCGGCATAGCTGGCTGCGCCCTCTGCGTTCTGCCGGCTGGTCCCGACATGTGACAGCAGATCGGCGGCCCGCGCCCCGAAACCCATCGCCGAGGCGCTGAGCCCGCCGCTTGCGGCGACGCGGGGGTCGCCCAGCGCGGTTTCCATCGCATTCAGGATCGCGGAATTGCCAACCGGGCCCGGGGCCGTGGCGCCGATGCCGTCGCGCAATCGCCACACCGCTCCGCCCTCTTCGGGGACCACCGCCGTGTGCAACGCGATCCGGCCCGCAAGGCCGGCTTCCAGCGTCGGATCAACGGCGACGCCATCGTCGGTGAAGAGGCCGGGATCGCCCGGGTTCAGCGTCGGGTCGACGGCGGGATCGGCAAAGCGTTCGATCAGATCGCGGGCCAGACCGTCCAACTGGGCCTGGGCGGTCGGTGCCAGGGCATCGCGCAGCTCGAACCGGGCGGCGAGCGTGCCCCCGGCGATCAGCCGTGCACCGCCATCGGTCGCGATATCCCTGCCGTTCAGTGTCAGCCCCGAAAGCGCGCCCGAGGCCTTGGTCATGTCCGCCGTGACCAGCGACACCGGCGAAAAGCCAAACTTCGCGGTCTGTCCGTCCAGAAGCATCGCGCCGCCCGTGGTGAACAGGGCAAGTTGGTTGTGATCGCGTGAGACCTCGCGGATCGGCACGATGGTCGAGATGCTGTCGATCAATTGCTGGCGCTGATCCATCAGCGCCGAGGCGTCATGCCCGACCGCGGTTTCCGACCGGATCTGCTGGTTCATCGCCGACACGCGGCCCAGCGCGTCGTTCAGTTGGTCAACATCGCGCGCGATCGCCTGATCGGCGTTGCTGCGGGCCGTCTGGATCTGGTTCGAGACCGCATGAAACTGCTGCGTGATCCGCTGTGCCTGATTCAGGACCAAGGCCAGCCTGGCATCGGAATTGGGCATGCTGGCGGCCTGTAGAAGGGCTGTGTCGAAGTCGTCGATGCGCTGGCTCAGCGCGCCATCGTGGTCGGGCGTGCCCAGCGCAGCTTCCAGCGCCGAAAAGAAATCGGCCCCGACCCCGGTGGATCCGGCCGTGGCATTGGCGATCCGCCGGTCGGTCAGCAGGGCCTGATCGACCACCCGCACCACCCCCGCCACCTGCACGCCCGAGCCCGTCGTGCCCGTCGTGCGCGACATAAGGCTCAACTCGCGCGTGCCGTAGCCCGGGGTGGACGCATTGGCGACATTGGATGAGACCAGCTCCACCCCCCGCGAGGCGGCGTTCAGTCCGGAAAGGGCATTGGTAAGGGCAGAGCCGATCGACATCACTCACTCGCAATCATCGTTTGATGTTGGTGGTTTCCTGCAGCATCTCGTCGACGGTCTGGATCACCTTGGCGTTCGACGAATAGGCGCGCTGGGTCTGGATCAGGTTGGTCAGCTCGCCCGCGACATCGGTGGCCGAGCCTTCGCGCGCGTATCCGACCACCGGCCCGGTGGGCCCGTCGCCCGCATCCCACAGGAAGAACGACCCCGATTCGGGCGAGACCTGGTAGGTCTGGTTGTTGCGCGCATAAAGGCCGTTGGGGTTGGACACATCGACCAGCGGGATCTGATAGATCCGCCGGGTAAAGCCGGTATCGTAGGTCGCGGTGATATAGCCGTTCTCGTCGATCTCGACCGCGGTGAGGTTGCCGACGGGAGAGCCGTCCTTGGTGATCGAGGTCGGCGCGAAGCTGTCGGATAGCTGCGTCAGCCCGTTCGGGTCGCCCAGCTTGCCGATCGTCATGGTCAGCGGACCGCCCGCGACGGTCAGTGCCAGCTCACCCGTGGTGGCGTCATAGGCACCGCCCGAGATCGCGGTGACCGAGGCCAGCGTGCCGCCGTTGCCGCGGCTGTCGTCGAAGGTCAGCGTATACTGCCCGATCACCGCCCCGGCCTGGGCCGAATCGGCGATGGTCATGGTCCATTCGTTCGAACTGCCGCTGGTGGGAACGGTGGGCGCGAACGAGATATCCAGCGTCTCCGAGGTGCCGAGGTTGCCGAAATATTCGACCGACAGTGGCAGCGTATCGCCGACAGCGCCGGCTTCGGTTTCCGTGGCGGGCAGGTTCACACCCAGGTTCATCGCGGTGGTCGGATCGCCGGCGGTCTGGTTGGCGTTGATCACCACCGGCTCCAGCCCCGAAACGGTGTCACGGGCAAAGGTCGGTATCGTGCCGTCGGCATCCGCGGGCCAGCCCAGCAGCACCAGCCCGGATCCGGTGCGCAGCACGCCGTCACTATCGGTGCGGAAGGAACCGGTCGTGGTCATCATCATCGGCTTGTCGCCGCCAGTGCTCGCGTTCAGGCTGACCGCCGGGGTGACGGGAAGCATGCCGCGCCCGGCGATGGCGATGTCCAGCGGATGGCTGGTCGAGACCAGCGCGCCACGTTCGTCGATCAGTCGCACGCTAGAGGCCCGTACGCCCCCCGCCGAATAGGTCCCGCTGCCCGAGTTGCCCGAGATTACCATCGACTGGAATTCGGTCTCGGCGCGTTTGTAGCCATAGGTCCCCGAATTCGAGATGTTGTCGGCGATCGTGGCAAGCCGCGCGGAATTGGCGTTCAGCCCCGCGACACCTGCGTTGAGAGAAGAGGAGATCGTCATCAAGGCACCTTTCTGCTGCATCGATTCCTGTTGCGAGCAGAATGCGGACGGGGTCTTAATATCGCGCTAATGGCCAAATATCGCGCGCTCCGGCCTCGGTCATCGGCGACTGCGTAGCAGGATCATCTCGATCCGGTTGTTGCGCTTGGCCTCTCGATTCTCCGCGGCGGGCTTGCGGTCGGCAAAGCCGGTGACGCGCTGGATCCGTGCGGCGGGAAGGCCGCTGGTTTCCAGCAAGTCGCGCACCGCGCCGGCGCGGGCGACCGACAATGGCCAGACAGGGTTGTCCTTCAGCACGACGGGGTAAGAGCGCACATGCCCGGCCACCGCCACCTTGTTGCCGACCAGAGAGAAGACCTCGGCGATCATCTTGATCAGATCGCGCGTCGCCTTCTCGGGAACCGCGCCATCGGCGGCAAAAAGCGGCTGATTGGGCAGGTCGAACAGTTCGACGATCAGGCCCTCGTCCGTCAGCTTTGTCACCACATGGCGCAGGATATTGTCGTCGCTCATCGTCTCGCCGCCCATGGCGCGCAGGGTCTGTTCCATGGCGCGCAGGCGTTGCTCTTCCTTGCGGTCGGCCTGGGCCTCGGCGCTGTTGGCGCCCATGGCGCCCGCGGCCTGGCGCTCTTCGGTCGGGTGGTTCCGGCTGGCGCCGGTTCCGGCCTGAGCGATCTGGTCTTCGGAAAAGACTGATTCGCCACCAAAGGCGCCCTGACCGCCGCCCGAGACCCGGTTGATCGGGATTGTCGGGCTGAAATAGTCCGCGATCCCCTTGCGTTGCTTTTCAGTCGTCGCGTTCAGCAGCCACATCAGCATGAAGAAGGCCATCATTGCGGTCACGAAATCCGCGTAGGCCACTTTCCAGGCGCCGCCATGATGGCCGTCACCGCCTGCTTTCTTCTTGCGTTTGATAATGACTGGCGCCGCATTACCATGCGCGTCCATCACATCACCCGTTAATTCACCCGTCGATCAGCATAGAGCGGAGACATGAACAGCGGCTTAACCGGAGCTGAGAAGCGGACCGATTGGCCCGGACGGCGTAATTGAGCCGGTCGCGGGACTCGACGCCGGGGAGAGGCATGCACCCCGCCGCCATAGTTGCTTGGACCAAAGGCGCTCCGACCGCGGCGCATTTCCGCGAAACCGACGGCCAAAGCGCACTCTTTGCTTCATTCTGGTGAAAATATCCCGGGGGTGCAGGGGGCAGGGCCCCCGCCGCCAGCGGAACACCCTCAACAAGATCACGGCCCAATACAAAGGCCGGACGGACCGGCCAACAGGCCGTCGCCCTAGGCCTCTGCCGGCCCCGGATCCCCGCCCAGGCTCTTGAATTCGAGCAGCACGCCCGAGACGTCATCCTGGAAATCGCTGCCCCCGGCGAAGCTGTTCAGATCCCACATCATCGCCTCCAGCAGCATCGGTCCGCGCAGGTCGCGATTCGCTGTCAGGATGTGTGCCACGCCGGCTTCGGCCAATTGCACTCCCGACGGGTCTTCGCATTCGGTGATGCCGTCCGACATCAGCATCAGCCGATCCCCCGGTTGCAACAAGACCGTGACGTCCTGGTAGCGCGCGTCGGGGATCAGCCCGACCGGCAGCCCTCCATTGCCCAGGAACTCGACCCGCCCGTCCGCACGCAGCACCGCCGGATGCGGATGCCCCGCCTGCACCAGGGCGGTTTGGCCAGTGGTCAGGTCGACCTCGGCATAAAGCAAAGTCAGGTACTGGTCGGTCTTCATCTCTTCCAGCAGCAGATGGTTCAGCGCCGCCGCGACTTCGGCCGGGGGTCGGGCCGTGTGGCCGCGTCCCTCGGCCTTTAGCGCGATGTTCTGGTCCGGCGTCGCGGCCGAGAACAAGCCTGCCAGCCGGGCCGTCATGATTGCCGAGGTCACGCCATGGCCCGACACGTCGATCGCATACAGCCCGATCCGGTGCGCGTCGATCTCGAAGCAGCCCACCAGATCGCCGCCGACATGCCCCGAGGGCCGCAGAAGCAGTGAAACCTCTGCGGAGCCGAAATCGCGGTGACGTTCGCGCACCAGCGATTGCTGCAGTTTGCGCGCCTCGATCAATTCGCGGTCGAGCGAATCGTAGAGCGACCGGATCTCGGACAGCGCACTGCCGATCAATCGGTTCTTCTCGGTCAGTTCGCGTTCCATCCGCACGATCCGTTCCCCCGCCGAGACGCGGGCGCGCAATTCGTCGGGATTGACCGGCTTGGCCAGGAAATCGTCGGCCCCCGCATCAAGGCCAAGCGCCACCTCGTGCTTGTCGCTTTTCGAGGTCAGCAGGATGAAATAGCCGTAGCTGTCGCGCTTCAACCCGCGGAAGGCTCGGCAAAACGATAGCCCGTCCATCCCCGGCATCATCCAGTCGCTGACGACCAGGTCGACGGGATGGGTGCGGCAGAACTCCAGCGCTTCGGCGCCCGATCCGGCCTCGGCCACCTGATAGCCCAGTCGCAGCAGCGCCGCCGACACCAGCCGCCGTTGGGCGCGGCTGTCGTCGACCACCAGCACCTGGCGGATCGCACCGGCCCCCTGCGGCGGGTGCGGCGCGTGGATTTCTGTTTGCAACGGTTGCAACTGTGCCTCGTTTCTTGCCTGCCCGTCAGAATGGTCGAGATCGCTTAACAGCGGATGAAAGTTAAAATCTGCAGTGACTTGGCCAGTTCCGGGGGCGCAAAATCGTCGCCGGGCGCCCCGGATCTAACCCTTCTTTAAGGCATCGGGCACAGGCTGACCCGATGGCGGGTCGCCGCCCACGAAGGAGAGTGACGATGATTGATTGGGGCCGGGTGGAGACCCTGTTTGAAGAAATCGGCGAAGAGGATTTCTTCGAGGTGGTGCAGATCTTTCTGGAGGAATCCGATTCGGTGATCGCGCGGCTCGAAACCGCGCCAGATCCTGACCTTTATGAGGAGGATCTCCATTTTCTCAAGGGCAGTGCCCTGAATCTGGGGTTCTCGGACCTGGCCGCATTGTGCCAGGTGGGTGAACGCCAGGCGGCGGCAGGTTCGGCGGACTGCATCGATATCGGCCCGATCCTTCAGTGCTACGGCGCCTCGGTCACGGCCTTTGCAAAGCGCGGCGGTTCCCTGAGCCAGCGCAGCAGCGCGGCCTGAGGACGGCAGGATGGCTGGCGGGCGGTCACGTTGCGGGGCAAGACGGTGCTCAAACCAGAAAACCCGAAAGGGTCTCATCCGCGGTGATGTCGCGGTAGGTGAAGCCCGCAGCGTCCATCCGCGCGGTCAGGCCGGTGAAATTCTCGGCCCGGCCGGTTTCGATCCCGATCAGGACAGAGCCGAAGTTGCGGGCGGATTTCTTCAGATATTCAAACCGGGCGATGTCGTCGTCGGGGCCCAGAAGTGCCAGAAAATCGCGCAGCGCGCCGGGGCGTTGCGGCAGGCGCAGGATGAAGTATTTCTTGACGCCGGAATAGCGCTGGGCGCGTTCCTTGACCTCGGGCAGGCGCTCAAAATCGAAATTCCCGCCAGAGGTCACGCAGACCACGGTCTTGCCGGCGATCTCTGCGGCCAGATCGGGCAGCACGTCGACCGACAGCGCGCCGGCGGGTTCCAGCACGATCCCCTCGACATTCAGCATTTCGAGGATCGTGGTACAGATCCGGTCCTCGGGGGCCAGCAGCACCTGATCCGCGCTGAAATTCTTCAGCCGGGCGAAAGGCTCGTCACCGATCCGCGCCACCGCCGCCCCGTCGACGAAGCCATCGACCCGGTCCAGCGTGACCGGCGCCCCGGCCTTCAGCGCGGCGCTCAGGCTGGCGCCGCCCAGCGGCTCGACGAAATGAAAGCGGGTCTGGGGTGCGGTTGTCGCCATGTAGCGGGTGACGCCGGCGGCCAGGCCTCCGCCGCCGACCGGCAGGATCACCGCATCGGGCGCGCGGCCCAGCTGCGCCAGCATCTCGACGGCAACGCTGGCCTGCCCCTCGATCACGTCGGGATCGTCGAAGGGGGCCAGGAAATGCGCGCTCGACTCGGCACAATAGGCCCGGGCCGAGGTCAGCGATTGATCGAAATAATCCCCGATCAGACGGATATCGACGTGATCGCCGCCGAAGGTGCGGGTCTTGCCGATCTTCTGGGCGGGGGTGGTGACCGGCATGAAGATCGTGCCCTTCACGCCGAAATGTCGGCATGCCCAGGCCACGCCCTGCGCATGGTTGCCGGCGCTGGCGCAGACGAAATGGCCCTGCGCCGGATCGGCCGCCAGCACCTTGCGCATCGCGTTGAAGGCGCCGCGCAGCTTGTAGCTGCGCACCGGGCTAAGATCCTCGCGCTTCAGCCAGATGTCGGCGCCGTAGCGGGCCGACAGGTGATCGTTGCGCAGCAAGGGCGTCGGCGCCAGCACGGCGCGCAGGGCGGTCTCGGCCCGCCGGGCGTCTTCGGCAAAATCCGTCATCGCCAAGCTCTGGCCGGTTTGGCCCTGCATGGCAAGGGGGCGCCCGCCCGTCCCCGCCCCGTTTTTCGCAACCAGGAGGTGCTTTGATGCAACCGATCTTTCCCCGCCCGTTTCTGATATTCGTGCTGATCGCACTGGTCTTCGCCACGTTCGGCGCCCGCGCCCAGACCGCGCCGCGCCCGCTGGCGCAGGTCCGCGCCGAGCTGGCGATCCTTGATCCCTACGCGCCTGATTTCGACCAGACGATCGAGCGCCTCATGGCCGAGGAACGTGCGGCCCTGCCGCCCGAGGCGCGCCTCGCCGGGCTGGATTGACCCGTCCCCGCGGGGCCGCCGCTGCCGCCGCTCCTTGCCCTCCGGCGCCAAACCGGCTAAGCGCCCAGCGTTCATCCGACGCAGGAGGGTTCCATGTCTGCACCGAAGAAGGTCGTGCTTGCCTATTCCGGGGGGCTCGACACCTCAATCATTCTCAAATGGCTGCAGACCGAATACCGATGCGAGGTGGTGACCTTCACCGCCGATCTCGGCCAGGGCGAAGAGCTGGACCCGGCGCGGGAAAAGGCCGAGCTTCTGGGGATCGCTCCCTCGAACATCTATATCGAGGATGTGCGCGAGGAATTCGTGCGCGACTTCGTCTTCCCGATGTTTCGCGCCAATGCGCTGTATGAGGGCCTCTATCTGCTGGGCACGTCGATCGCCCGGCCGCTGATTTCCAAGCGTCTGGTCGAGATCGCGCATGAGACCGGCGCTGATGCGGTGGCCCATGGCGCGACAGGCAAGGGCAACGATCAGGTCCGGTTTGAGCTGTCGGCCTATGCGCTCGACCCCTCGATCAAGGTGATCGCGCCGTGGCGGGAATGGGATCTGACCAGCCGCACCAAGCTGCTGGAATTCGCCGAGGCGCACCAGATCCCGATCGCCAAGAACAAGCGCGGAGAGGCGCCGTTCTCGGTCGATGCAAACCTGCTGCATACCTCGTCCGAGGGCCGCGTGCTGGAGAACCCGGGCGATGAGGCGCCGGATTACGTCCTTCAGCGCACCACCCGTCCCGAAGAGGCGCCCGACGCCCCCGAGATGGTGGAAATCACCTTCGAAGCGGGCGACGCGGTGGCGATCAACGGCGAGGCGATGAGCCCGGCCACGATCCTGACCCGGCTCAATGAACTGGGCGGCAAGCACGGCATCGGCATCCTCGATCTGGTCGAGAACCGCTTTGTCGGCATGAAGTCGCGCGGCGTCTACGAGACCCCTGGCGGCACCATCTTGCTGGAAGCGCACCGCGGGATCGAACAGATCACCCTCGACAGTGGCGCGGGCCATCTGAAGGATCTGATCATGCCGCGCTATGCCGAGCTGATCTACAACGGCTTCTGGTTCTCGCCCGAGCGCGAGATGCTGCAAGCCCTGATCGACAAGAGCCAGGAGCATGTGACCGGCACGGTGCGGGTGAAGCTATACAAGGGCTCGGCCCGGACGGTCGCGCGCTGGTCGGATCATTCGCTCTATTCCGAGGCCCATGTGACCTTCGAGGATGACGCCGGCGCCTACGATCAGAAGGATGCGCAGGGCTTCATCAAGCTCAACGCGCTGCGCCTGAAGCTGCTGGCGACCCGCAACGCCAAGTTCAAATAGGCTCTGACACAGCCGAAAACACGCCAGGGGCCGGCAAGACCCCCCGCCCTTGGCGTTTCGTTGCGGTCAGATGCTTCTGGCAGCGCGACGGACCAACCGTCGCTAACCTTCAGAAGATCGATGACAAGCCGCTGCTTGGAACACCAGACCCGCGTCGTCGAAATACAGCGTCTCGGCGGCAAGAATCCCGCGATGGTTCCAATACGAGATGACGAGCATCCTGTAGCCCTCGAACACATCCTGAACCCGGAAATGAAGGTCCGGCTGCTGATCCAACGCGGCGGACCAGTATTTTCCAAGCGCTTCTTTCCCAACGATCTCACCGCTTCCCAAGAGCGGTATCGCTTTCTTTGAGTGAAACACGATGTCGTCGCGATAGTGGCCCAGGATCAGGCCCAGGTTGTGGCTATTCCACCCCTGTTCCCATTCTTCCGAGAACGCGCCTGCATCCATTGCATTGCCCCCACAAAGGTCCACCTGGCTGACATTATATTCAGCAGCGAGTTTCTCAAGCTCAGCAGGTTCGGCCGCCCCGCGCTTTGCGATCGCCATGCTGCACCACGACCTGCAAAGGGTCGGCCAGAAACCGGCCCCTTCATCTTGGCCGAAATACTCCCGCCGGAGGCGTCACCGCATCCGCAAGTCGGCCATCCGCGCGTAATGGGGCATCGCCTCCTCGACCAGCCCCCGATAGGCGCCGCTCAGATCTGCCAGCGGCCCTTCCTCGCCCGCGAAGCCGGTCGAGGCATGGATCGCCCCATACCAATGCGGCGCCCAGATCCCGTCGGCCGGATTGCCGCCCGCCGGCCAGCGCGTCATCGCCGGATCAAAGCCGATCCCCAGCCGCGTACACAGCTTCTCCAGCATCCCGGCTGGATCGCGGCGGATGTCGGCGCTGTCGATCACGATCGGATCCGCCCCGCCCAAGCGGTCGCATAGCTCTGCCAGCCGGCAAAAGCCCAGATCGGCCTCAACCGGGGCCTGACGCTTCTGCGCGTAACTGGCAATGACGCGCGCCGGGTGGCGGATCAGGAAGACATTGGTCACCCGATGGGCCCAGTCCAGCGGCATGTCGGGGACCATGTGCTGGGCCATGTGCTTTTGGTAAAACAGGCTCTGTCCTTGCGGAATTGCGCCCGCACAGGCGGCGGCCACCTTGGCCGGATCGGTCTTGCCGGCGGCAAGGATCGCGTCGCGCATCGGGTGGTCGAGGCCGGTCATCTTCAGATAGGCGGCATAGAAGGGTTCGTCCCAGACCGCACAATCGGGGCGCTGGGCGAAGGCATACATCATAGCGGTCGACAGGTTGCGCGGGCCGGACCACATGGCGATGCGCATCATGCGTCCTCGGCGATCAGCGCCCTGTAAAGCGCGCGGATGCGTTCGGTCACGGGGCCCATCTGGCCGCTGCCGATCTGGCGGCCGTCGATCTCGGACACCGGGGTCTGGGCGCCGAAGGTGCCGGTGAGGAAGGCCTCGTCGGCGCCATACGTGTCGACCAGGCTGAAATTGCGCTCATGCACCGGGATGTCGTTGGCGCGGCACAGGTCGATCACCTTCTGGCGGGTGATCCCGTTCATGCAATAATCGCCGGTCGAGGTCCAAACCTGACCCTTGCGGACGATGAAGAAATTGCACGCGTTGGTGGTGTTGACGAAACCGTGGACATCCAGCATCAGCGCCTCGTCCGCGCCGGCCTTCTCGGCGGCGATGCAGGCGAGGATGCAATTCAGCTTGGAATGCGAATTCAGCTTGGGGTCCTGCGTCATCGGCAGGCCGCGGATATGGGGGACGGTGGCCAGGCGAATGGGCCTTGGCAGGGACGGTTTCGAGTGCTCCAGGATGATCACCACCGTCGGCCCCGACCGCGACAGCGACGGATGCTGAAACGGCCGCGCCTTCACCCCGCGCGTCACCATCAGCCGGGCGTGGGCGTCGGTCTCCATGCCGTTGGCGCGGCGCAGATCCTCCAGCGCGGCGATCACGCCGGCGCGGTCCATCCCGATATCGAGGTCGATCGCCTTCGCCGCCTCGAACAGCCGATCGAGATGGTCGTCAAGAAAGGCCCAGCGGCCGTTGTAAAGCCGCAGCCCCTCCCACACGCCGTCGCCCAGCATGAAGCCGCTGTCATAGACACTGACGGTGGCCTCGGCCTTGGGCAGGATGCGGCCGTTCACATGGATCAGGAGGCGCTCATTTCGGGCGTCTTCCTCGGCCTGATGGGTGGTGACGTGCTCTTGGGTCATGCGTGCTGCTCCAGGAAGCTTCCAACCTCGGCTCGGGTGGGCATGGCGTCAGCGGTGCCGGGGCGGGTGACTTGCAGCGCGGCGGCGGCGGCGGCGAAACGCATCGCTTCTTGCGGCGGGCGTCCGGCATCCAGCGCGGCGGCGAGCGAGCCGGTGAAGCAATCGCCCGCGCCGGTGGTGTCGACCGGCGTGACCGGGAAGGCGGGGGCGAAAACAGGCTCTGATCCCGCCGAAATCCATTCCGCGCCCTGGCCGCCGCGGGTCACGACGATACCCCCGACCGGCAGCGCGGCCAGATCCTGGCCCAGAGCCTCGCGCAATTGCCCGGCCTCGACGGCGTTCATCACCAGAAGGCTGGCATAGGGCAGCACCGCGCGCACCGCGTCGATGTCGAAGGGCGCGGCGGAATAGATCACCCGCATGCCCGCATCGCGGGCCAGGCGCGCGGCCTCGACCTGATGCGAGGTCTCGTTTTGCAGCAGCAGCGTGTCGCGCGGGCTGGCGGCCTCCAGCGCGCGGGCGATGGCCTCGGCCGATTGCGCACGGTTGGCGCCGGGGAAGATGACGATGGTGTTTTCGCCCTTCGCGTCGACATTGATGATCGCATGGCCGGTCGGTGTGCCGACGCAGGCGATCTGGGTGGCATCCACCCCATAGGATTCAAGTCGCTGCAGGGCCCAGTCGCCATCTTCGCCGATCGCGCCGACATGCAGCACGCGCGCCCCGGCCCGGGCCGCCGCGACGGATTGGTTGGCGCCCTTGCCGCCCAGCCCGGTGTTATAGCCGCCGGTTGCCACAGTTTCGCCCGGGGTGGGCAAGCGCGGCAGTTGATAGAAATGATCGAGGTTGATCGAGCCCAGGTTGTAGATCGTCATTTGCCCCCCGTTTCGTCCCTGTTCCTGCGGAAAACGACCCTGAATCACATTACGGGCAGCCTGTACCGCCATGCTGAGAATATAGATCTTCGGCACCCCGCCGAATGCCCGCGCCTGACACGTTTTCGGCGCCAGTTCCTTCCTGCGGCCTCCCGCTTCTACCGCCGCCCGCGGACGGTGCCAACCGCGCTGATTTCGCGCTTTCCGCGGGGGGGCGGCTTTTGTAGGGTCGGCCCGGATCAAAGGGAGATTTCCGTGACGACCGAGGCGACTGTCACGCCGATGATGGCGCAATATCTGGAGATCAAGGCGCAGTACAAGGACGCGCTGTTGTTCTATCGGATGGGCGATTTCTACGAGATGTTCTTCGACGACGCCGCGGCGGCGGCCGCGGCGCTGGACATCGCCCTGACCAAGCGCGGCAAGCATCTGGGCGAGGATATCGCGATGTGCGGCGTCCCCGTACATGCCGCCGAGGGCTATCTGCTGACGCTGATCCGCAAAGGCTTTCGCGTCGCCATCGCCGAGCAGATGGAAGACCCGGCCGAGGCCAAGAAGCGCGGCTCCAAATCCGTGGTGAAGCGCGACGTGGTGCGGCTGGTCACGCCCGGCACCCTGACCGAGGAAAGCCTGCTTGAGGCGCGGCGCCACAACTTCCTGGCGGCCTTCGCCGAGGTGCGCGATCAGGCCGCGCTGGCCTGGGTCGATATCTCGACGGGCGAGTTTCGGGTGATGGATTGCCCGCCCCACCGTCTGGGCCCGGAACTGGCCCGCCTGTCGCCGCGCGAGGTGGTGCTGAGTGAGGCGCGAGAGGCCGATCTGGCCGTAATAGTGACGGATTCTGGCGCGGCTGCCACCCCGTTGGCGCGCGCCAGTTTCGATTCCGCTTCGGCCAAAAAGCGGCTTTGCGATCTTTATGCCGTGGGCTCGCTGGAAGGCTTTGGCAATTTCACCCGGGCCGAAGTCTCGGCGATGGGGGCGATCGTCGATTATCTGGAACTCACCCAGCGCGGCAAGCTGCCGCTTCTGCGCGTGCCGGTGAAGGAAAGCGCAGCCCGCGCGATGCAGATCGACGCCGCGACGCGGCGCAGTCTGGAAATCACCTCGGGCACGGCGGGGGGGCGCGAGGGCTCGCTTCTGGCGGCGGTAGATCGCAGCGTGACGGCGGCGGGCGGGCGGCTGCTGGAGCGGCGGCTTTCCAGCCCCTCGCGCGATCTGCCGGAGATCCACGCGCGCCATCTGGCGGTGCGTTTTCTGCTGGAACAGAGCCGTTTTCGGGACGATCTGCGCACCGCCCTGCGCAAGGTGCCGGACATCGACCGCGCGCTGTCGCGTCTGGCGCTGGACCGTGGCGGGCCGCGCGATCTGGCGGCGATCCGCGGCGGGCTGACCCAGGCGGGCGAGATCGCCGAAAGTATCGCCGCGGCCGAGGCGCCGCCGCTTTTGAACGCCGCCGCCCGGGCGCTGGTGGATCATGAGGAACTGGTCGATTTGCTGGATGCGGCACTGGTGGCCGAGCCGCCGCTGCTGGCGCGCGACGGCGGCTTCATTGCCCCCGGACAAGACGCCGATCTGGACGAGGCGCGCGAATTGCGTGACGAGGGGCGCGGCGTGATCGCCCGGATGCAGGCCGACTATGCCACGCAGACCGGTATCGGCGCGCTGAAGATCAAGCACAACAACGTGCTGGGCTATTTCATCGAAACGACGGCGACCCATGCCGAGAAGATGCTCTCCGCGCCCCTGAACGAGACCTTCATCCACCGCCAGACCACGGCCAATCAGGTCCGCTTCACCACCGTCCCGCTCAGCGAGATGGAAACCCGGATCCTGAACGCGGGCAACCGTGCGCTCGAGATCGAAAAACGTCTCTATGACAGCCTGAAACAGGCAATTCTGGCCCGCGCCCCGCAGATCGGAGAGGCCGCCCGCGCCCTGGCCGAGATCGACCTTGCGGCCGGTTTCGCCGATCTCGCCGCGCAGGAGAATTGGGTCGAGCCGAAGATCGATGACAGCCGCGCCTTCGCGGTGACGGGCGGGCGCCATCCGGTGGTGGAACGCGCGCTGCGCCGGCAGGGCGCGGGGCCGTTCGTGGCCAACGATTGCGATCTGACCGAGGGCGACACCCCCGCGATCTGGTTGCTGACCGGGCCGAACATGGCCGGTAAATCGACCTTCTTGCGGCAGAATGCGCTGATCGCGCTGCTGGCCCAGACCGGCAGCTTCGTGCCGGCCACCAGCGCCCATCTGGGCCTTGTCAGTCAATTGTTCAGCCGGGTCGGGGCGTCCGACGATCTGGCGCGCGGCCGCTCGACCTTCATGGTCGAGATGGTCGAAACCGCGGCGATCCTCAATCAGGCCGACGACCGGGCGCTGGTGATCCTCGATGAGATCGGGCGGGGGACGGCCACCTATGACGGCCTCTCGATCGCCTGGGCGGTGCTGGAGCATCTGCACGACGTCAATTGCTGCCGCGCGCTTTTCGCCACCCATTACCATGAGATGACGGCGCTTGCGGCCCAACTGGCGGGGGTTGAGAACGCCACCGTCGCGGTGCGCGAATGGGAGGGTGAGGTGATCTTCCTGCACGAGGTTCTGAAGGGCGCGGCCGACAGATCCTACGGGGTGCAGGTGGCGCGGCTTGCCGGCCTGCCCGATGCGGTGGTGGCGCGCGCGCGCACCGTGCTTGAGGCGTTGGAAAAGGGCGAACGCGAGGGCGGGGCCGCAAAACGCGCGTTGATCGACGATCTGCCGCTTTTCGCCGCCACCCCCGCGGCGCCTGCCGCGCCGGCCACGCCAGCCCGGGCCTCGGCGGTGGAGGCGGCGCTGCGAGACGTGCATCCAGATGAGCTGACGCCTCTGGACGCACTGCGGTTGGTCTATGAGCTGCGCGGGAAGCTGGAGCCGGGCTGACTGCCCCGCTCACCTTGGCGAAAATACTCATCGGAGGTCCGGGGTGTGCCCCCCCCCGGCGCCTAGATCACCGAGCCAAGATAGATTCCCACCGCCATCAGCAAAGCCCCCAGCGCGACCCAGCCCAGCGGTGCAAACGCGCTTGGCGCTTCCGGTGGCGCGGGCTCTTGCGACTGGCGGATCAGGGCGGCCTCGACCATCTGCGGCAGCCGTGGCCCGAAGCGGCCCAGAACCCGGGCGGTTCGGGCAAGATCGCGCACCGCCGCATGCGGGCCGACATTCTGGCGGACATAGCCTTCCACCACCGGCCGGGCCACCTGCCAGATGTTGATATGCGGGTCGAGCGAACGCGCCACCCCCTCGACCACCACCATCGTGCGCTGCAACAGGATCAGTTCGGTCCGGGTTTCCATGCCGAAGCGCTCGGTCACCTCGAACAGGTAGCTGAGCAGCCGCGCCATCGAGATGCGCGAGGCATCCATGCCGAAAATCGGCTCTCCGACGGCGCGAAGGGCCCGGGCGAAGGCGTCGATGTCGCGGTCGGCCGGAACGTAGCCGGCCTCAAAATGCACCTCGGCCACGCGGCGATAGTCGCGGCGGATGAAACCGAAAAGGATCTCGGCATAGACGCGGCGGGTGTATTCGTCGATCGCGCCCATGATGCCGAAATCATAGGCCAGGATCCGGCCGTCGGCCGCGACCTTCATGTTGCCCTGATGCATGTCGGCGTGGAAGAAGCCGTCGCGCAGCGCGTGCGACAGGAACAGCTGCAGCACCCGCGCGCCCAGCTTGGTGCGGTCGTGGCCGGCGCCGTCCAGCGCGGCATTGTCGCCCAGCGGCAGGCCTTCGGCCCAGTCCAGCGTCATCACCCGGCGCGCCGAAAGGTTCCAGCGCGGCTCGGGGATGGAAAAGCCTTCGTCCTGCGCCGTGTTGGCCGCGAATTCCGAGGCCGAGGCGGCCTCGAGCCGCAGGTCCAGCTCGGCCAGCACGACGCCTTCGAAATGGGCGACCACATCATTGGGGCGCAGGCGGCGGGTGCCGGGCAGCAGCCATTCGATCAGCCCGGCGCCCAGGTAGAAGGCGTCCAGATCGCGGCGGAAGGCGCGTTCGATCCCGGGGCGCAGCACCTTGACGGCGACGGCCTCTCCCGTCGTGGCCAGACGCGCGTGGTGGACCTGGGCGATCGAGGCGGCGGCGACCGGTTCGGAGATCTCCGAGAAGATCTCATCGACGACGATGTCCAGCTCTTCCGCGATCATGCGCTTGGCCTGCGCGGTGGGGAAGGGGGGCAGCTTGTCCTGCAGGTAGCGCAGCTGTTCGGCGATCTCGTCGCCGACCACATCGGGGCGGGTCGACAGGATCTGGCCGAACTTGATGTAGGCCGGTCCCAGCGCGGTGATCGCGCGGGTGGTGGGCGGCAGTGCCGGATCGCCCTTCAGCCCCAGCCATTTGAACGGCCAGCCCAGCACGCGGGCGGCCAGACGGATGCGCGGCGGCGCGTTCATCGCCTCAAGCACGACTTTCATCGCGCCGGTGCGCTCGAACGTGGCGCCGGTGCGGATCAGACGCCAAAGGTTGTGCGGGCCTCTCACGTCAGATCTTCCAGCCGGAATGAAGGGCGGCGACGCCCATCGTCAGATTGCGGTATTTCACCTGTTCGAAGCCGGCGGCGCGGATCATCTCGGCGAAGGTTTCCTGATCGGGGAAGCGGCGGATCGATTCGACCAGATACTGATAGCTTTCGCGGTCATTCGCGACGATCTGGCCCATCACCGGGATCACGTTGAAGGAATAGCGGTCATAGGCCCATTGCAGCATGTCGTTGGGGATCTGGCTGAATTCCAGCACCATCAGCCGGCCGCCGGGGCGCAGCACGCGGTAGGCCTCGGCCAGGGCGTCCTGGATCCGGGTCACGTTCCGGATGCCGAAGCTGATGGTGTAGACGTCGAAGCTGTTTGCCTCGAACGGCAGCGCCATGGCGTCGCCCACCACCCAATCCAGACTGTCGGCCATCTGTTCGGCCTCGGCCCGCTTGCGGCCCTCGATCAGCATCGATTCGGTCATGTCGCAGACGGTGGCCTGGGCGCCGGGCGCGCGGCCCAGGAAGCGGAAGGCCACGTCGCCGGTGCCGCCCGCCACGTCCAGAAGCTTCTGGCCCGGGCGCGGTGCCAGCCAGTCCATCATCTGATCTTTCCAGACGCGGTGGATGCCCATCGACATCAGATCGTTCATCACGTCGTATTTCGAGGCCACGCGGGTGAAGACCCCATGCACCATGCCGGCCTTCTGATCCTCGGCCACGGTCTGAAAGCCGAAATGGGTGGTCTTGTCGTCCTGCTCGGTCATCGCGGGCCTTGCCGTCTTGTGCTACGCCTCTTCTTATAGGGCGCTGCGGCGCGGGGGCAATGCGCGCCACGCCGCAGGCGCAGCACAGGGGGAAAGACGTGCCCGAATTGCCCGAGGTCGAAACCGTCCGCCGGGGGCTGGAGCCGGCGATGGCGGGATTGCGAATCGAACGGGCCGCGGTGAACCGCCCGGATCTGCGCTGGCCCTTCCCGCCGCGCATGGCAGAGCGGCTGACCGGCGCGCGGGTCGAACGGCTGCGCCGGCGGTCGAAATACATCCTGGCCGATCTGGATACAGGTGAGTCGCTTCTGGTGCATCTGGGCATGTCGGGGCGGATGCTGATTTCGGGCATCACGCTGGGCGAATTCCACCACCCCCATCCGGCGCCGGCGAAGCACGATCATGTGGTGCTGGACATGGCGGGCGGCGCGCGCGTCACCTTCAACGATCCGCGCCGCTTCGGGGCGATGGATCTGGTGCCGACGCAAAGCGCCGAGGCGCATCCCCTGCTGGCCGGGATCGGGCCGGAACCCTTGGGAAACGCTTTCGACGAGGACTACCTGATTGCCCGCTTCAAGGGCCGCAAGGCGCCGGTGAAGGCGGCGCTGCTGGATCAGCGCGTGGTGGCGGGTCTGGGCAACATCTATGTCTGCGAGGTGCTGCACCGCACAGGGATAGATCCGCGCCGCGCCGTCGGGCGGGTTTCGGCGGCGCGGGTGGCGGGGCTGGTGCCCGCGATCCGGCAGGTGCTGCAAGAGGCGATCGCGGCGGGCGGATCGTCGTTGCGCGACTATCGCCAGGCGGATGGAGAGCTGGGCTATTTCCAGCACGACTTCCGCGCCTACGGGCAAGAGGGCCAGTCCTGCCGCACCCCCGGCTGCGGCGGCACGATCGCGCGGATCGTGCAATCGGGGCGCTCGACCTTCTTCTGCCCCGAGTGCCAGCGATGACCCCGCGTTCCCCTACACCGATCCGAGAGATGGCTTGATCCCCGGGCCGGGCCTGTTATGGACTCGGGGCTGAGCTGCCAAAGAGGAGCCTAAGAATGGCCTACGAGACGCTGATCGTCGACATTGACGATTATGTCGCGGTGATCCGGCTGAACCGTCCCGATGCGCTGAACGCGCTCAACAGCCAGCTGATCAGTGAACTTGCTGACGCGCTGGGTGCCGCGGATGCGAACGAAAAGGTCCGCTGCATCATCGTGACCGGGTCCGAGAAGGCGTTCGCCGCCGGAGCCGACATCAAGGAGATGTCGGAGAAAAGCTTTGTCGACGTCTTCGTCGGCGATCTGTTCACCGCCGAGACCGACGCGATCATGCGGGTGCGCAAGCCGATCATCGCGGCGGTGGCGGGCTATGCGCTGGGCGGCGGCTGCGAATTGGCGATGATGTGCGATTTCATCATCTGCGCCGACAATGCCAAGTTCGGCCAGCCCGAGATCAACCTGGGCGTCGTCGCCGGGATCGGCGGTACCCAGCGGCTGACCCGTTTCGTCGGCAAGTCGAAGGCGATGGACATGCATCTGACCGGCCGCTTCATGGACGCGGCCGAGGCCGAGCGTTCGGGTCTGGTCAGCCGCGTCGTGCCGGCCAAGAAGCTGATGGACGAGGCGATGGCCGCGGCGCGCAAGATCACCGAGAAATCGGCGCTGACCGTGATGGCGGTGAAGGAATCGGTGAACCGCAGCTATGAGACGTCGCTGCGCGAAGGCCTTCTGTTTGAGCGGCGCATGTTCCACGCCCTCTTCGCCACCGAGGACCAGAAAGAGGGCATGGCAGCCTTCCTGGAAAAGCGAGAGCCGCAGTTTCGCGACCGCTGAGGCCGTGGCGCCGGGGGTGTCCCCGGCGCGCTGCCTTTACAGATAGGCCTCGCCCATCTCCTTGCCGAAGGCGTCGGGTTTGCCGACCCAGGCGATTTGGCCGTGTTCCAGCACATAGATCCGGTCCGAATGCGGCAGCGCGAAGGTCACGTTCTGCTCGCCCAGAAGCACGGTGATCGGGGTGGTGTCGCGCAGCTTGTGCAGCGCCTGCGACAGCTGATCGAGGATCACCGGCGCCAGGCCCAGGGTCGGCTCGTCCAGGATTAGTAGGCGCGGCTTCATCATCAGCGCCCGCGCGATCGCCAGCATCTGCTGCTCGCCCCCCGACAGGGTGTTCGCCGCCTGCCGCTGGCGTTGCTGCAGCACCGGGAACAGGCCCAGCAGCCAGGCCATCTGCGCTATGCGCTCGCTGTCCTCCAGATGCGCGCCGCCCAGTTCGAGGTTCTCGCGCACGCTCATATAGCCGAAGAGTTCCCGGGTTTCGGGGCATTGCACGATGCCGTCGCGGGCGATCTGCGCGACCGAGCGGCCGGACAATTCGCCGTTGTGCCAGTTGATCTTGCCCTCATAGCCCAGCAGGCCCGAGATCGCGTTGAACAGCGTCGTCTTGCCCGCGCCGTTGAGGCCGACGACCGCCACGAATTCGCCCTCGTGGACATCCAGCGACACGTCATGCAGCGCCTGCGCCTTGCCGTAGCGGACCGAGAGATCGTCGATATGCAACAACGCCTCGCCGGCCTTGCGGGCAAGCTCTGGCCGGGCATGCGAGACGATCTCGCCGCCCATGTAGACCTCGCGCACGCGCTCATTGCGGGTCACCTGTTCGGCGGTGCCTTCGGCGATCTGCTCGCCCAGATACATCGCCAAGGCCCGGTCGACGAGGGCGGCGACGCTCTTGACGTTGTGGTCGACCAGCAGCACCGCGCGGCCTTCCTCGCGAAAGCCATGGATCAGGGCCGAGAAATCGGCCACCTCGCGCGGGGTGAGGCCGGCGAAAGGCTCGTCGACCAGCACCACCTTGGGTTCGCGCGCCAGCGCCTTGGCCATCTCGATGCGGCGCAGATCGGCGAAGGGCAGGGTGGCGGGCAGCCGGTGCAGCACCGCCTCCAGCCCGACCCGCTTGGCGATGGCGCGGGCGCGTTCCTCGACGGACGGGTCGGCGACAAGGCGCAGCAGGCTGTCGGGCAGAAGCGCCAGCTTGATGTTTTCCAGCACCGTCTGGCGGTGCAGCGGGCGCGAATGCTGGAACACGATGCCGATGCCCTGATGGGCGATCTTCGCCGTCGGCCAGCCCGCGACATCGGTGCCGTCGATCACCACCTTGCCGGTGTTGGGCCGCTCGATCCCCATCACCAGCTTCATCACCGTCGACTTGCCCGATCCGTTCGGCCCGATCAGGCCCAGGATCTCTCCCGGTTTCAGGGCAAAGCTGATGTCCTTCACCGCGACGAGGCCGCCGAAGCGCTTGCTGAGGTGCTCGACCTCCAGGATATTTGCCGTTTCGCTGCTCATGCGCCTTCTTTCGTTCTGTTGAACAGGCCCAGCAGGCCGCTCGGGAACAGGATGATGACCGCAAGGGTGATGCCGGAGACCACGAAGATGTTCAGCTGACCCAGCGGGCGCAGCAGCTCATCCGCCAGCAGGATCACGATCGCGCCGACCATCGCGCCCAGGATCGTGCGCCGCCCGCCCAGCACCGCCGCGATGATGATCTGCACGCCGATCGAGATGTCGATCACCGTGCCGACCGAAGCGGTGCCAGAATAGAACACCATCATCCCGCCAGCGAGGCCCGACAGCAGCGCCGAGACGCAGAAGGCGGCCAGCCGGTGCTTGGCGACGTTGAACCCCAGCGCCGCGGCGGCGATCGGGTCCTGCCCGGTCGCCTCGAGGATCAGCCCCAGCGAAGAGCGTGACAGCACCACCAGCAGCACCGCGCAGGCGACCATGAACCACAGCGCGTATTCGTAGTTCACGCTGGCGTTGATCGACAGGATGTCGGGGGTCATCATGCCGATCTCGCCGCCGGTATAGGCCGAGAAGATGACGATGACGTATTGCAGCAGCAGAACGGCGACCAGCGTGACCAGGCCGAAATAGGCGCCGCGCAGCTTCAGCGCGGGCAGCGCCAGAAGGATGCCGCCGATGATCGACATGAAGCCGCCGAACAGCAGGCAGACGATGATCGGCATGCCGGCGTAATTGTTCAGCAGCGCCGCGCCATAGGCCCCCAGCCCGATCAGGAAGGTCGGGCCGAAGTTGACCATTCCGGCATAGCCGAACAGCAGGTCCCACGACATCGCGAAGACGCCGTAGAAATAGGCCATGGTCAGCACGCCCAGGTAATAGGCCGACAGCCACCAGGGCCCGAGGGCCGCGATCAGCAGCGCCGGCAGCGACAGCCACAGCAGGCGGGATTTCAGAAATGTTGTCATGCCCAGCTCCTTACCGGCGGCCCAGGATGCCCTGCGGGCGCAGGTAGACCACCAGCACCAGCACGATCAGCGCCGGGATCGGGCGCAATTGGGGCGAGATCAGATAGGCGGTGATGGTCTCGAGATAGCCGACCACATAGGCCGCGATCAGCGACCCCCAGACCGAGCCGAGCCCGCCCAGCACCACGATCGAGAAGGCGCTGGCCGTCAGGCTTCCGGCGCTGGCCGAGCTGACGCCCAGGAAAGAGGCCAGCAGCACCCCCGCAACCCCGGCGAGGATGCCGTAGATCGCCCAGGAAAACAGGTAGATGCGCGACATCTCGAAGCCCAGCAGCCCCAGCGCGCGCGGGTTCTCGGACGCCGCCAGCAGCGGTTTGCCGATCTTGGTGCGGTAGACCACCAGCCACAGCAGGCCGATCACGACCCAGCACAGGACGCCGATCATGATCTCGTTGATCGGGGTGCGGACGCCGAAGATAGAGGTCACGCCGGGCAGCAGCGGCTTCATCGTCACCGGGTTGTTCGAGAACAGATAGGCCAGCCCCTCCTGGATCATCACCCCCCAAAGCAGGGTTGCAGTGAGGATGAAGATCTCGGTCTCGTTGCTGGGGATGGTGCGCGATTGCTGGATCGGCCGGATCACCACGAAATAGGTGACGAAGGCCGAGATCATTCCGGCCAGGATGCCGACCCCCGCCGCGGCATAGGGGTTCAGGCCGAACTGATTGGCGGCGTACCAGCCCACCAGCGCGGCGATCACCATGATGCTGCCGTGGGCAAGGTTCAAAACCCCGGTCACGCCGAAGATCAGCGTGAAGCCGATCGCGCCGAGGCCATAGAGCGCACTGATGACGAAACCATCAATCAATATCTGTACCGCAACCATGCTGTCTCCCGCCGGGCGCCGGGGCGCCCTCGATATTCCGATGCGAAGGGAAGGCCCGGGCCGGGTGTCTGGATGGCGCCCCGGTCCGGGCATGAAGATCGAGGCGGCCCCGGGGTGCCGGGGCCGCCGTCGCGATCAATGGGTCGTGGCGGGAAGTTTCACGAAGCTGGGGAACTTGATTTTCCCATCCGCCAGCTTGTCCGGCCAGACCGCGACCTGCTTGCCGTCCTGCCACTGGATGAACAGGCCGGTCACCAGGCCCTTGCCGTATTTCAGGCCATGGGCGTAGGGCGAGGATTTCCCGTAGAATTGAATCCGGCCGACGGTGCCGACGTAATTGGTCTTCTCCATCGCGGAGACGATCTTGTCGGGATTGGTCGAATTGGCCCGCTTGATCGCATCAGCGATCACATGGACATCGTCATAAGCGGCATAGCCGACATAGGACGGGCTGTCGCCATAGGCCTTGGCGTAGGCCTTGGCGAAGGGGATGGTCTTGGGCGTGATTGCCACGGTGGGGGTAGCCCCGGTCTGGGTCAGCACCCCTTCGGCCGCGCCGTTGGTGTCCTTCCAGAAGGTCGAGGTACTGGCTTGCGAGCTGATCCCGGTCATCGCCAGCGGAACCTGCTGGTCATGCCATTGCACCGTGGGGCGCACGCCGACATGGCTGATGCCGGTGGTGATGAAATCCGGATGCAAGCCTTCGATCTTGTTGAAGATCGGGGTGAAGTCGGTGGTGTCGGGATTGAAGCGGATCTCGTCCAGCACCTTCACGCCGACCTTGGGCAGGCATTTCTTGTAGGTCGCGTCCAGCGGCGCGGTCCAGGCGGCATCCTCGCTCATGATCACGGTCGTCTTCATGTGGTACTGCTTGACGAAGACGTCCTTGGTGAAGTCGCACACCGATTGCGCCAGGAAGGCCGAGTTCAGCCAGCCCTGGAAGGTGTATTTGTACTGCGCGTAATGCTCGTGCACCTGCAGCGGGATCTTGGTGCTGGCGGCGCCCGGTGAGATATAGGGCATGTGCAGGCGCGCGGCCCAGGGCTCCAGCGCCAGCACGACCTCGCTCATGTAGCTGCCGACGACGGCGTCAACCTTGTCCTGCGTCGCCAGCCGCTTGAAGGCGCTGACCGCGTCCGAGGCCGAGGAATGGTCGTCATAGGTGATCACCACGACCTTGTGGCCGTCGATGCCGCCATTGGCGTTGATGTTCTCGGCCGCCAGTTTCGAGGCGTTGATGATTGCCGCGCCGGCGACCGACGAGGCCTCTCCGATCACGCCGATCTTGATCGGGCCCTTGATGGCGGCGGCGGCCGGCAGGGCCGCGCCGACTAGGGCCAGACTGCTAAGTGCAGTCGCGCCCAGGGCGAGCTTGCGCATGTGCGAAGTCAATTTCATTTGGGTCTCCTCCTCTGGCGGACAGTTGTATCCGGCATCACAACGATTGCTGCTCGTTGACGTGTTTTTCAAAACGCTAGCACGCAAGGGCCCATCGTCTTGATCAATTTTCCTTAATTGCCGATTATCACGTGAATTTGAATTGGCGCGAAAATTGGTGATGTCTTATTGGAACGCCAATTCTTCTGCCGATAATTAAGCAATTGCAATAGGATGGAATAGATGCCGCAATGCAGAAATTCCGCGCGCCAAATGCGGCAATTGGATCAAAGCTGCGCCGGGGGGAGCAGGGGAATCGCATTTGGAGCTGAGAGCATGAGGGGCGCCCCTTGCGGCTGCCGGCGAGATGGATTCTGGATGGAGGATTCATCTCTGGGAGCCCTTCGCCGCCATGCATATCTTCCTGTCCGC
>CAJYAD010000034.1 GCA_913064775.1 uncultured Albidovulum sp.
GGCTGAAGCCGCGCCATCTGCTCATCGGTCAGCCAGAAAAGTGTGCTCATCATGCCCCCATCAGTTCGGGAGCGTGAATCACAGAGGCACCGAGTTCACAAGCCGATCAATGGGTCCTGACCCTAAGGAACCATCTGGCAGTGTCAGAAGAAAATGCCTTGAGCGGGGCAGGGCGCCCACGTAGCCTGCTGCCATGACCCAGCGCTCCCCGTTTCGGTACTTCAAAACGTCGCCCGAGATCATCCGTCTTGCCGTGATGATGTATATTCGCTTTCCGCTGTCGCTGCGCAACGTCGAGGACCTGCTGCACGAACGCGGGATTGAGATCAGCCACGAAACGGTCCGGTTCTGGTGGAACAGGTTCGGTCCGATGTTCGCTGCGGAGATCCGCAAACGGCGGGTTGGAGCCATGCGGTCGAGCCGCTGGCGGTGGCACCTCGACGAGGTCTTCGTGAAGATCAATGGCGAGACGCATTATCTCTGGCGCGCCGTCGACCACGAGGGCGAGGTGCTTGAAAGCTTTGTCACGAAGACCCGGGACAAGAAGGCTGCCTTGAAATTCCTGAAGTAAACGCTGAGGCGGCACGGCCGCGCCGAAGAGTTGGTGACGGATCGCCTCCGTTCTTACGGGGCTGCCCTTCGGGATCTCGGTATCAGCGACAGGCAGGAGACGGGCCGCTGGGCAAACAACCGGGCAGAGAATTCGCATCAACCATTTCGAAGACGGGAACGGGCGATGCTTCGTTTCCGGCGCATGCGAAGTCTTCAGAAATTCGCCTCCGTTCATGCCTCGGTCCATAACCACTTCAACCAGGAGCGCGCTTCCTACAGCCGCCAGAATTTCAGGGCCAACCGTGCCGCCGCTCTCGCCGAATGGCGCGGCCTCTGCGCTGGGTAAGGGGCAGTGCTATTGTCGTAACGGAGACCGCGTCGTATTTGTCTGACAGCACCTGGGGTGGACCTCATTCACCGCAATATCCGGCGGGCAGGACGGAAGTACGTTGCCGTAGTATTGACCTCGCGGCCCCTTCGCGCCAGGTGTTGCGACGCTCTGCTGCCCATGCCGCGCGACACTCATGCCGGGTGCTGGATGGGCAATGCGCACTGTACGAAGGCCGCAAGCCGGCCTTCCGCGCGCCTGTCGCCCCATATGGGCGCCGCGCGGATGCGTGAGGTTGCGGCCCCAAAACCGGGGTCGAACGGCCGAATCGCATAAGCTCAGCGTGGCCGGGCTACAATCTGATTCGGGGCGGCTGCGTCGAGAGGGCTCAACAATAATAGAGTTTTCAGGATATTGGCGCGCCTGGAGGAATTATGGCGCGCCGCAAAATTGCCTTATTTGCGCAATTTTGTCGCATGAAGCGGCGCCATATTCTGGCCACGCATTGGGTGAGGTTGGGAAACAAACCCGCGCTGCAACGCTGCCGACATGCGCCCCGGCCTGTGATCCGCCAACGCACACATTCTCGTGAAAACGCAAGGTTATTTCGCCAGATCGGGGCTGTCGCGCGCCGCCCGAGCGGCTGTGCGCTGATGTCGAACCCGCAACAATCGGTAGCCAAAGGAGGCCTGCAGATGCCCTTTCCTTGGCCTCAATTGGCCGCTTGCGCGCCCCTCTTGTGCCACGGTTGCGCCACTTTTCGCTTTGTTCCAGCCCGCTCAAAAGGTAAATATATTCTTGTCCGACTGGGGACGTCTTGGCCGTGGGGGCGGCCTGTAAGTGGTGTGGTACCGAAAGGGTATCGGAACAGAGTACGCGTGAGCTGCCAGGACGGGGTCAATCACATATGACCGTCCATAAGACGTAACATGCTGATTTAGCGTGGTCTTTCTGCTTGCCTCTCGGGTCCGGATATCCGCCAGCACGATCAGGTTCGGCTTCCGCCGTCACGGGGACGGCACTGTCGCATTTTCGCCCATGGGTAGGGCACGCGACGGAAGGGTTAGGATGGTCCGCTTCGAAGGAGGCCGGACCAGGCGAATTGGGAGCTTGGAACTATGACGGATCGGCATGAGGACGACAGCACTGGCCGCCATGATGACAGCCACACTGGCCGCCACGATTACAGCGATACCGGCAGCCACGATGACGGCCACATCGAAAGCCACGATGACAGCCACACCGGTGGTGATGACGGCAGCCACGATGACAGCCATTCCGATGGCAGCCCGGATGAGAATTGCGACCCGGGCACCGGCAACCCGCCGACCGCACCCGACGGCATCGTGACCGGCACCTCGGGCAACGACATGATCGATACCAACTATACCGGCGACCCGGATGGGGACCGGATCGATCATAACGACGCCATCCTGCCCAGCGCGACCACCTCGCAGGACGATTTCGTCAACGCGGGCTACGGCGACGACACCGTCTACGCTGGCGAGGGCAACGACATCGTCCACGGCGAGAACGGCAATGACGTGCTCTATGGCCAGTCCGGCAACGACACGCTGCTGGGCGAGGCGCAAGACGACACGCTGCATGGCGGCGCGGGCGATGACTCGCTTGACGGCGGCTCGGGCAATGACTCGCTCGATGGCGGCGATGGCAATGACACCCTGGTCGGCGGCTCTGGCGCGGATACGCTGGACGGATCCTGCGGCGACGATTCGATCAACGCGGTCGATCCCGAAGGTCCTTGCGACACCGAGCCCGCGGGCGATCAGGTGTCGGGCGGATCGGGCAACGACACCATCGTCTTCGACGACAACGACACCGTGCATGGCGGGTCGGGCAACGACACGCTGATCGACGCGGGCGACGGCCCGGCCACGGTTTCGGGCGATGGCGGCGACGACACGTTCAAACTGGACAGCGGCGCGCCGGTGCATGCTTATGGCGGCGATGATCGCGACACTTTCGATGTCGGCGCGGCGCCGTCCTCGGAAGACAACGGCGACATGTTCATCGACGGCGGCGAGGGCGGCTGCGATCACGACACGCTGGATCTGACCGGCTCTGGCCCGCTGACGGTGAACTACGACCCGAGCAACCCCGAGAACGGCACCGTCACCTTCTACAAGCCGGGCAGCGACAAGCATGAGATCAGCGGCCATCTGACCTTCAAGAACATCGAGAACTGCATCCCCTGCTTCACCCCGGGCACGCTGATTGCGACCCCGCGCGGCGAGGTGTCGGTGGAATCGCTGGTTCCCGGCGACAAGGTCATCACCCGCGACAACGGCATTCAGGAAATCCGCTGGGTCGGCCGCCGCAAGCTGGACGGCAAGGAGCTGAGCGCCAACAAGCATCTGCAGCCGATCTTGGTGCGGGCCGGATCGCTCGGCGATGGCCTGCCCGAGCGCGACATGATGGTTTCGCCGAACCACCGGCTGCTGGTGGCGAACGAGCGCACCGCGCTTTACTTCGACGAGCACGAGGTTCTGGTGGCCGCTAAGCATGTGGTCAACAACCGCGGCATCCACGCCGTCGAAAGCATGGGCACGACCTATATCCACTTCATGTTCGACCATCATGAAGTGGTGCTGTCGAACGGCACCTGGACCGAAAGCTTCCAGCCCGGCGACGTGACGTTGAAGGGGATGGGCAATTCGCAACGCTCGGAGATCTTCGAGCTGTTCCCCGAGCTGCAGACCGCCGAGGGCGTCGAAGGCTATGCCGCCGCGCGCAAGACGCTGAAGCGGCATGAAGCGGCGCTGCTGGGCCCGTAACTGCGGCCACAACGAACGCAGCGGACGCCGGGCCTGATCAGCCTGGCGTCCGGGCTCGCCCAAGAGTGGTGGGACAATCTTGAGGTTGGAGCCGTTATGGTGAACCGCGGGGGCGGGTTCGCCGTTTCGGCGTTTTTGGGGCCAGGTTTTGCGGCGGGCCTAGGGCCGGGCACGCCAGGCCGCCCAATCCTCGGGCGTGTCGAGATCGGTCAGCGCGCGGTCGCCTTTCAGGGCGATGTGGCGGACGCGGCCGGCCTCGGCCTCGGTCTGGACGATGTCGCGCGCGCCGGAATCGCCCGTCAGCCTGATCAGGCCCGCGAACAGCCGCCGCGGCAGGATCACCGGATGGCCCGGCCGGCCGTCTTCGGTGGTGGCGCGCAGGATCTGGTCGGGCGTCTCCAGGAAGGCGGCGATCAGCATTTCCAGATCGGATTCCGCCAGATCGGGCAGGTCGGGCAGCAGGATCATCAGCCCTTGCGTCTCTTCCCCGATCGGCAGCAGCCCCCGGCGCAGCGAGGCCGAAAGGCCCGAGGCCGCATCGGGCACCTCCTCGATCACCACCGGCAGGCCGGCCAGCGCGGCCAGGCGCCCGGCGTGATGCGGGTGGTCCGAGGGCGGCAGGGTCACGACCACCTGCTGCCCGGTCGCCAGCGCCGCGCTGACCTGACGGTGAAGCAGCGGCTGGCCGCCGACCTCTTGCGTCAGCTTGTCAGCGCCGCGCATCCGGCGGGCATTGCCCGCGGCGGGGATCAGAAGGGTGAGGTCGCTCATCGGACGATCATGCTACGGGGTCGGGCAGGGGCGCAAGCGGCGCGTGGGCGGAACGGGCAGGGCCGGGGGTTTCACACCCCCGCACCCCCAAGCTCCGCCGTCGCGTATTTGCGCCAAGACGAAGGGCCTAGCCGCGCATCCTTGTCGCGTCGGGATCCCAGAGCGATTGCGTGGTCACCCGTGCCGGGCGCTTTTCGCCGAGAATCTCGATCTCGACGGCAAGGCCGTCCCGGGCGGCGCCTTCGGGCAGGAAGCCGATGGCGACCGATTGGCCGGTATGGTGCGAATAGCCGCCCGAGCTGCAGTAGCCGACGACCGCGCCGTTAAGCCAGATCGGTTCCCACGCGACGACATCGGCACCGTCGGCCTCGACGATGAAGTTGCACAATCTGCGCTTGGGGCCTTCGGATTTTTCCTTGAGCGCCGGGGCCTTGCCGATCCAGTCGGCTGGTTTGTTCCAGCGGATGAAACGGTCTAGGCCGGTCTCGAACGGGGTGTAATCGGGGGTGAATTCGCGCCCCCAGGAGCCGAAGAACCGGTCAAGCCGCAGCGACATCATCGCGCGCATACCGAAGGGGCGCAGGCCGAAATCCTGCCCCGCTTGCCAGAGCACGTCCCACAGGTGGCGGACGGACATGTGATCGCAGAAAATCTCAAACCCCAGATCGCCGGTATAGCTGACGCGTTGCACCAGGCAATCGGCCATGCCGATGGTCAGGCGCTTGATGTCCATGAAGCGGAAGGCATCGGCGCTGACATCGGCGTTGTGGACCACCTGCGCCAGCAGATCGCGCGCGCGGGGGCCGGCGAGGGTAAAGCCGGTGCGGCTGTCGGAGATGTTTTCCACCTGCACGCCGTCCTCGAGATGGGCGTTGAACCAGCGCAGATGCCAGCCCTGCGCGCCGTAGCTGGCGGTAAGCTGAAATTCCTGTTCCGACAGGCAGGAGACGGTGAAATCGCCGTAGACATGGCCGCTATCCGACAGCATCGGGTTCAGCGCCAGCCGCCCCGGCCGCGGGATCAACCCCGCCATCATCCGGTCAAGCCAGGCGCGGGCGTTCGGGCCGGTGACGCGGTATTTGCCAAAATTCTGAAGCTCATTGATGCCAACGCCTTCACGCACGGCGCGCACCTCTTCGGCGGTGGCTTTCCAGGCGTTGGAGCGGCGGAAGGTGGGGGTCTCGAACGTGGGCTCGCCGGGCAGGGCGAAGTAATTCACCACCTCCAGCCCGTATTGCTGGCCCCAGACCGCGCCCATCGCGTCGAATGTGTCGTACATCGGCGTCATGCGGAAGGGGCGGGCGGCGGGCTTTTCCTCATTCGGGTAGGCGACGGAGAAGCGGGTCTGGTAGTTCTCGATCACCTTGGGGACCGTGTAGCCCGGCGTGGTCCAACTGCCGAAACGGGCGATGTCAAAGCCGCGCGGGTCGCGCTCGGTCTCGCCGTGGATCATCCATTGCGCCAGCATCAGCCCCATGCCGCCGCCCTGGGAAAAGCCCGCCATCACCGCGCAGGCAGACCAGTAGTTGCGCAGGCCCGGGACCGGGCCGAGCAGCGGGTTGCCATCGGGGGCGAAGGTGAAGGGGCCGTGGATCACCCGCTTCACCCCGGCGCGTTCCAGCACCGGAAAGCGGCGGTAGGCGAATTCGATACTGTCGGAGATCTTGTCGAGGTTGTCAGGCAAGAGTTCGTGGCCAAAGCCCCAGGGCGTGCCGCCGATCGCCCAACCCTCGCAGGGTTTCTCATAAAAGCCGATGCACAGGCCGCGACCCTCCTGGCGCAGATAGCTTTCGCCGCCCGGGTCCATCACATGCGGAAATTCGGCGCCGCGCTCATAGATTTCGGGGATGTCGTCGGTCACCACATATTGGTGCGCCATCGGCAGCAGCGGCAGGTAGACCCCGGCCATCGCGCCGACTTCGCGCGCCCAGAGGCCGCCGGCGTTGACCACGTGTTCGGCGATCACCGTGCCCTGTTCGGTGACCACCTCCCAGCTGCCATCGGCCTGAGGGTTGGTCTCCAACACCCTGTTATGAAGCACGATTTCAGCCCCGCCCATGCGCGCCGCCTTGGCATAGGCCAGCGTCGTGCCGGAGGGGTCGAGATGGCCGTCGAGCGGGTCGTAAAGCGCGCCGATGATGCCGTCGGTGTTCACGATCTCGGCGAAATCCTTCACCTCGGACGGCGTCAGGATGCGGGTGTCGAGGCCCATGTAGCGGTGCTTGGCGCGCTCGGCCTTCATCATGTCGAAGCGCTCTTCGGTGTCGGCCAGGGTGATGCCGCCGACATGGTGCAGCCCGCACGACAGGCCGGTGATCTCCTCCAACTCGCGGTAGAGGCGGATGGTGTAGCCTTGCAGCGCCGCCATGTTGGTGTCGCCGTTCAGCGTGTGAAACCCCCCCGCCGCATGCCAGGTCGAGCCCGAGGTCAGTTCCGACCGCTCGATCAGCATGACATCGGACCAGCCGAGCTTGGTCAGGTGGTAGAGCACTGAACAGCCGACGACGCCGCCGCCGATCACCACGACTCGGACATGGGATTTCATGAGGGTCTCCTATCTGGTCCGGGCCAGAGTGTCGGGCACCGGGGGCGGATTCATGTCGAGAAACGACAGATCATGTCGCGAAGGGACGGATCAGGGGCCAGTGGGAAGGCGCGCCGCGCCGCCGGGGCAGGGCGTGGGCAGGGCAAGGGCCCCTAGCCCCGGCGGTAGGTACTTTCCATCCGGTAGGCCTTGCGCGGGCCGCTGACGTTCCAGACCGCGCGCCATTCCGGCCAGAGGCTGAAATCGTAAAGCACGGTGTAGCTGTCCGGGTCGCAGGCGTGATCGGCGCCGGGGCGGGTGAGGGCCGGATCGAAGTGGTGAAACAGCCGACCGTCCTCGAAATAGACCGCGATCGCGGCGCCTTCGGCGCGCCACAGATAGCTGCGGGTGGCGTTCATCGCCGGGGCCTCACCCAGCCGCAGCACGCCCTCCTCGCGGTAGAGCAAGCCCGCCGTGTCGGGCACCAGCCGCGCGATCCCATCGAACCGCCCGGTCTGGCCGGTCCGCCGATCGTCGATCAGTCGGGCGATCTGCCACGCGCCCTCGAATGCCGCCAACCCACGCATGCCGAACCCCTGTTGCCCCTTCGCGGCCTGCAGTCTAGAAGTCGCCGCGCGCGCCCGCAAACGAAAGGCTTCCCGATGATCCCCCGCTATTCCCGCCCCGAGATGGTCGCCATCTGGTCGCCCGAGTCCAAATTCCGCATCTGGTACGAGATCGAGGCCCATGCCTGCGACGCACAGGCCGCGCTGGGGGTGATCCCGAAGGCCAGCGCCGAGGCGGTGTGGAAGGCCCGGGACGTGGAATTCGACGTCGCCCGCATCGACGAGATCGAAGCGGTGACCAAGCATGACGTGATCGCCTTCCTGACCCATCTGGCCGAGCATATCGGCGGCTCCGAGGCGCGCTTCGTGCATCAGGGGATGACCTCGTCGGATGTGCTGGACACCACGCTGAACGTGCAATTGGTGCGGGCGTCGGACATTCTGCTGGCGGATATGGACAAGGTGCTGGCGGCGCTGAAGAAACGCGCCTTTGAGCACAAGGATACCCTGCGCATCGGCCGCAGCCACGGCATCCACGCCGAGCCGACGACCATGGGCCTGACCTTCGCGCGTTTCTACGCCGAGATGGATCGCAACAAGAACCGGCTGGAAAAGGCCCGCTGGGAGATTGCGACCGGCGCGATCTCGGGCGCGGTCGGTACCTTCGCCAATATCGACCCCGCGGTCGAGGAACATGTCTGCGGAAAGCTGGGCCTGCGGCCCGAGCCGATCAGCACCCAGGTGATCCCGCGCGACCGCCACGCGATGTTCTTCGCCACGCTGGGCGTCATCGCCTCTTCGATCGAGAATGTCGCGACCGAGATCCGCCACATGCAGCGCACCGAGGTGCTGGAGGGCGAGGAATTCTTCGCGCCGGGGCAGAAGGGCTCTTCAGCGATGCCGCACAAGCGGAACCCGGTTCTGACCGAGAACCTGACCGGTCTGGCGCGGCTGGTGCGCTCGGCGGTGGTGCCGGCGATGGAGAACGTGGCGCTTTGGCATGAGCGCGACATCTCGCACAGCTCGGTCGAGCGCGGGATTGGTCCGGACGCCACGGTGACGCTCGATTTCGCGCTGAACCGGCTGGCAGGGGTGATCGAGAAGATGGTGATCTATCCCGACAACATGCTGTCGAACATGAACAAGTTCAAAGGCCTGGTGATGAGCCAGCGAGTGCTACTGGCGCTGACCCAGGCGGGTGTGAGCCGCGAGGATGCCTATCGGCTGGTGCAGCGCAACGCGATGAAGGTCTGGGAACAGGGCCGCGACTTCAAGGAAGAACTGCTTGCCGACGCGGAGGTGACCGCGGCGCTCAGCCCGGCCGAGATCGAGGAGAAGTTCGACCTCGGCTATCACACCAAACATGTCGACACGATCTTCAAGCGGGTGTTCGGCGAGGTCTGAACCCGGCGGAAGGGCGGCGCGCGCCTCGGCGCCGCCTTGCCGGTTTCTGCGGCTTTGACGCGGCTGCGTTGTGCCGACTCACGTTTTCGTGTTCTCCTTCGGGGGTCATGAAAGACGGGAGACCGAAGATGAAGCTTACCGCGCTTGTCCTTGCGGCCCTCACCGCATTGGGGGCCCTGACCACCGCCGCCACCGCCTGCGAACGCCACGAGGCCGCCGCCTGTGGAATGGGTCAGGCCTATGATGCCGCGACCCATTCCTGTGTGCCCAAGACCGGCAGCTGAGTAAGCCCGCCTTAACCGGCGCGTGCAATCCTCTGGCTCCACGGAATCGGAGGATATGGTGTCTCAGGCGCTTGCCCAACTGAACCTTGACGGCCCGGCGCTCGGTGGCGGTCTGCCTTTGCCCTCTGGCGGGGGGATGCAATTGTCGAACCGCCAGAAGGCGGCGGTGATCGTGCGGCTTTTGCTATCCGAAGGGCTTAGCCTGCCGCTTTCGGGCCTGCCGGTGGATCTGCAGACCGCGCTGACCGAACAGATCGGCTCTATGCGCAGTGTCGATCGCGGGACGCTGATGTCGGTGGTCGATGAATTTCTTGGCGCGGTTGATGGCATCGGCCTGTCCTTTCCCGGCGGGCTGGAGGGGGCGCTGTCGATGCTGGACGGCCATATCAGCGACGGCGCCGCACTCAAGCTGCGGCGCCGCGCGGGGATGGCGCTGGCCAGCGACCCGTGGGAGCGGATCACGCCGCTGCCGGCTGAACTGCTGCTGCCGGTGGTCGAGGAGGAATCGGTCGAGGTGGGCGCGGTGGTGCTGTCGAAGCTGCCGGTGCCCAAGGCCGCCGATCTGCTGGGCCGCTTGCCCGGCGACAAGGCGCGGCGCATCGCCTATGCGATGTCGCTGACCGCCAATGTCGACCCCGAGACGGTTCTGCGCATCGGTCAGGCGCTGGCCTGTCAGTTGGATCAGCAGCCGGTGAAGGCCTTTACTGCCGGGCCGGTCGAACGGGTGGGGGCGATCCTGAACGTCTCGGCCGCGGCGATCCGCGACGACGTGCTAGAGGGGCTTGATGCCGACGACAGGGATTTCGCCGAAGAGGTGCGCCGCGCGATCTTCACCTTCGTGCAGATCCCCAAGCGGCTGGAGCCGCGCGACGTGCCGAAAGTGCTGCGCGGGATCGAGCAGACGGAACTTGTCACCGCGCTGGCCGCCGCGACGACCGACGATCTGGCGCCGGTGGCGGATTTCATCCTGGGCAACATCTCGCAGCGCATGGCGAACGGGCTGCGCGAAGAGGCGACGGCGCGTGGCCGGGTGAAGGAAAAGGATGGCGAGGAGGCAATGAACGCTTTCATCGGCGCCATTCGGGCGCTCGAAGCCCAGGGCGAAATCGCCCTGATCGAGGATCAGGAGGAATAGGGCGCGGGGCGTTCCGGCCGGTTCGCGCCCCGCCTCGCGGAATAGGATTGCGCCGGTGCGTTCGCGCCCTTTCGGGCAAGAGCTGCTGCACGGGATCGGGCGGCGGTTCCGGGTGCAATCCTGGCGGCGGGGGCTCTGCCCCCGCACCCCCGGCGTATTTGTCGAACACTGAAAGCGAAGGGTTCGCCAACCGGGCGGCATCGGGTCGAACGATGGTGCCGAAGGCGGAGCCCGCGCGCTGAGGGGCATGTGGGGCCGGCGGTATTGCGCGGTGCGCCGGGCAATGTGCCGCCCCTTGGGGTCTTGCGGTTTGCGCGTGCTGCGCGTATGCCGCATTTCAAGATACGCGCCGATTTGAGCATCAGCTTGCGGGCGCGAAACAAGTGCAGCTAAAGCGGAGGAAATCCCCCGCGTTTTCCTTCCCGATACCGCGCCCCGCGCGCGAAGGAGACGTGATGACGACCAGTTCGCAAACCAACTGCGTGCCCGCAGAGCAAATCGCCGCCACGCGCCGCGCCTTTCCCGGTGTCCGGCTTGGATATGAGCTGGAATTGCAGGCCGAGGACCCCTGGGCCGGGCTTGCCGCGATCTGCGCGGCGCTTCAGGCGGCGGGGTTACGGCTGGGGCTGATGCGCTGCACCGCCGAGGGCGCGATCACGCTGCGCGTCGAAGAGACGACCGCCCCCGATCTGGAGGGGCTGAGCCGCCGCTTGGCCGCGCTTGGCCAGATTGAGCTGCGCCGCTGGATCACCGTGTTGGGGGCTGGCGCGGCCTAGGCGGGCCGGGCGCCTATTCCCATTCGATCGTGCCCGGCGGTTTCGAGGTGATGTCATAGGTGACCCGGTTGATCCCCTTCACCTCATTGATGATCCGCGTCGCGGTTTCGCCTAGGAATTCATGGGTGAACGGGTAGTAATCGGCGGTCATGCCATCGACCGAGGTCACCGCGCGCAGGGCGCAGGCGAAATCATAGGTGCGCCCGTCGCCCATCACGCCGACGGTGCGGACCGGCAGGATCGCGACGAAGGCCTGCCAGATCTCGTTGTAAAGCCCGTGCTTGCGGATCTGGTCGATATAGACCGCATCGGCGCGGCGCAGGATTTCCAGCTTCTCGCGGGTGATCTCGCCCGGGCAGCGGATCGCGAGGCCGGGGCCGGGGAACGGGTGGCGGCCGATGAAGCTGGCCGGCAGGCCGAGCTCCTGGCCCAGGGCACGGACCTCGTCCTTGAACAGCTCGCGCAGCGGTTCGACCAGCTTCAGCCCCATCTTCTCGGGCAGGCCGCCGACATTGTGGTGCGACTTGATCGTGACCGAGGGGCCGCCGGAAAACGACACCGATTCAATCACATCCGGGTATAGTGTGCCCTGCGCCAGAAACTCCGCGTGCTCGATCTGGCTTGCGTATTTCTGGAACACGTCGATGAACAGCTTGCCGATCGTCTTGCGCTTGACCTCGGGGTCGGACACCCCTTCGAGCGCGCCGAGAAACAGCGTGCTTTCATCCGCATGGATCAGCTTGATGTTGTAATTGTCACGGAACATCGTGACCACTTCCTCGGCCTCGTTCATCCGCAGCAGGCCGTGGTCGACGAAGACGCAGGTCAGCTGATCGCCGATTGCCTCATGCAGCAGCATCGCGGTGACCGAGCTGTCGACACCGCCCGAAAGCCCGCAGATCACATGCGCGTCGCCCACCTGTTCGCGGATCAGGCGGATCGCCTCGTCGCGGTAGCCGGCCATCGTCCAGTCGCCGGCAAAGCCCGCCATGCGCACGAAATTCTCATAGAGCGTCTTGCCGTTCGGGGTGTGGTGCACCTCGGGGTGGAACTGCACGGCGTAGAAATTGCGCGCCAGATCCGCGGTGATCGCGAAGGGCGCGCCGGGCGAGGTGCCGTAGACCTCGAACCCCGGGGCCAGCTTCGAGACATGATCGCCGTGGCTCATCCAGACCTGCTCGCGCCCCGCGCCGTCGAGGAACCAGCCGTTCAGCAGCTCGATCCGGGTGTCGGCAGGCGTCACATAGGCGCGGCCGAATTCGGCGGTATGGCTTTGGCCGGCCTCTACCAGACCGCCCAGATCCTGCATCATCACCTGCTGGCCGTAGCAGATGCCCAGAATCGGTACGCCCATCTCATACGACGCCTTCGGCGGGCGCGGGCTGCCCTCGCGCGTCACGCTGTCGGGCCCGCCCGAGAAGATGATCGCCTTGGGGGCGAAGTCCTTCAGGAAAGCGTCGGTGACGTTCTGATAGGGGTGGATTTCGCAATAGACGTTCAGCTCGCGCAGACGGCGCGCGATAAGCTGCGTCACTTGGGATCCGAAGTCGATGATGAGGAGGCGGTCGTGCTGGGTCATGACTTCCCATAAAAGCGCGCGCTCGCGGGCGCAAGAGGGCAGGGCGGCCCGCTGTGGGGGCCATGCGGCAAGGATGTCGGTTTTTCCCCTCAGGCGCCGCAATCCGGTGATGGCGGGGCGCGCAAAGCGGTAAAAGGAGGCCATCGAAGCGGAGGCGAGCATGATCGAAGAGGCAGCAAGGGGACGCAGGGCACGGGGTGGCGGCGGTGCAGCGCGTCGGGCCGAACGCACGGCGGTTCATTTCGACACCGCGCGCTACATCTCGCGCAATATCCCCGATTTCGAGCTTCTGAACGAAGAGGCGCTGGAGATCATCGAGGCGAATGCCGAGACGGTTCTGGAAGAGATCGGCGTCAATTTCATCGACAACCCCGCGGCGCTGGAGCGCTGGCGCGCGGCCGGAGCCGACGTGCGCGGCGAGCGCGTGCATATCCCGCGCGGTCTGGCGCGAAAGCTGTGCTCCACCGCGCCCTCGCAATTCACCCAGCACGCCCGCAATCCCGCCCGCAACGTCGAGATCGGCGGCCGCAATCTGGTGCTGGCGCCGGTCTACGGCCCGCCCTTCGTGCGCGACGCCGAGCGCGGCCGCCGCTATGCCACGATCGAGGATTTCCGCAATTTCGTGAAGCTCGGCTATATGTCGAAATGGCTGCACCATTCGGGCGGCACGGTCTGCGAACCCACCGACATCCCGGTGAACAAGCGCCATCTGGACATGCTGCTGGCGCATATGACGCTGTCGGACAAGCCGTTCATGGGCTCGGTGACGGAACCCGTCCGGGCGGCGGATTCGGTCGAGATGGCGAAGGTGCTGTTCGGCGCCGATTTCGTCGATGCGAACACGGTGATGACCTCGCTGATCAACATCAACTCGCCGCTGACCTTCGACAGCACGATGATGGGCGCGCTGGAAATCTATGCGGCGGCCAATCAGGCCTCGATCATCTCGCCGTTCATCGTCGGCGGGGCGATGGCGCCGGTGACGGTGGCGGGCACCCTGACCCAGGTGCTGGCCGAGGTGCTGGCGGGCGTCGCCTACAGCCAGCTGGTGCGCCCCGGCGCGCCGGTGATCTTCGGCGCTTTCGTGACCTCGATCGACATGAATTCCGGCGCCCCCACCTTCGGCACGCCGGAGGCTGCGCATATCACCTATGGCGCGGGGCAGCTCGCCCGCCGCCTCGGGCTGCCTTACCGGTCGGGCGGGGCTTTCTGCGGCTCGAAACTGCCCGATGCGCAGGCGGGCTACGAGACCGCCAACAGCCTGAACATGGCACTTCTGGCGGGGGTGAATTTCATGCTGCACGCCTGCGGCTGGCTGGAAGGCGGGCTGGTGTCGTCCTACGAGAAATTCGTGATGGATGCCGATCAGCTGGGCACGCTGCACCATCTGGCGCAGGGCATTCAGATCGACACCAACGGCCAGGCGATGGACGCGATCCGAGAGGTCGGGCCCGGCGGCCACTACCTTGGCTGCGCCCATACCCAGGCGAATTTCAAAACTGCCTTCTGGCGCAGCGAATTGCTGGATTACAAACCCTTCGAGACCTGGGACGAAGAAGGCGCGCGCGACACCCAGACGCTGGCCAACCGGCGGGTGGCGAAGATGCTGGGCGATTATCAGGCGCCGGCGCTCGACCCGGCGATCAACGAAGCACTGAACGATTACGTCGCCCGCAAGAAGGCGTCCGAACCCGATGCCTTCCTTTAGACGCGGGGTCTTGTAGGCGCGGGGTCCGGAAAGCACGGGGGCGGGCGTGACGGGCCGGGTTGGATCGGGCGGTCGCGCGGGGTAGCATGGCGGCGCAAACCAAAAGGTGCGGCCATGGCCTTCAACTTCATCCTGATGCTGACCGAGAACGACCGCACCATCCCCGAGGCGCGGGCGCGGCTGGAAGAGGCGCTGGAGGGCGGCGTACGCCACATCGGCTTCAAGGACGTCGGCCTGCCGTTCGAGGATCTGCGCGGGCTGGCGCAGATGATCCGCGCAGCGGGCGGGCGATCCTATCTGGAGGTCGTCAGCCTGGATGAGGAAAGTGAGTTGGCCTCGGCCCGCGCGGCGGTGGATCTGGATGTCGATTGCCTGCTGGGCGGCACCCGGGCGGCGGCGGTGACCGAGGTCACCCGCGACCATCCCCTGCGCTATTATCCCTTTCCGGGGAGGATCACCGGCCATCCCAGCGTGTTGGAGGGCCCGGCCGAAGAGATCGTCGCATCGGCCCGCGGGCTGGCGGATCTGGAGCATGTGCACGGGCTCGATCTGCTGGCCTACCGCTTTCAGGGCGATGTGCCGGATCTGATGCGGCGGGTGGCGGCGGCGGTGACCAAGCCGGTGATCGTCGCCGGCAGCATCGACAGTGCGGCGCGCATCGCCACCGTGGCCGGGGCGGGGGCCGCGGGCTTTACCGTCGGCACCGCCGCCTTCGCGGGGGCCTTCCACCCCGGGGCCAGTTTCATCGAGCAGGTCCATGCGATCCTGACGGGTTGCGCGCGCGCACAGGCCACGTCGACCGCGCCGCGCAAGATCGCGCTGGTTGCCCATGACGGGCGCAAGACGCATCTGCAGGCCTGGGTGCTGCGCCACCGCGCGGCGTTGGCGGGGCATCGGCTGATCTGCACCGGCGGCACCGGACGGCTGCTGTCGGACGCCTTCCCCGAGCTGAACATCCAGCGCCTGCAGCGCGGCGCGCGCGGCGGCGATCAGCAACTCGGCGCCCTGGTCGCGACTGCCGAGCTGGACGCGGTGATCTTCTTCGCCGATCCGATGGCCCCGCATGGCAGCGACGTGGACCTTCAGGCGCTGACCCGGCTGGCGATCATGCACGACATCCCCGTGGCGCTGAGCAGCGCGGCGGCCGATCTGGTGGCGGCGGCCTTCTGGGGGCAGGGCTAGGGGCGCGCGGCTGGCCGCACCGGAAGTTGGCAAGAGGGGGCTGGCCTTTGCGGGGCGCGGCCCTAGGTTCAGCGCGAACCGGCGGCCTGCCGGCCCCTCCTGACCTTGCGGAAAATCACATGGCGACTGATAGCACCACGGCGGCGGCGGACGCGCCGACGATCTCTTCTGGCCTGACCCTGCTTCTGGCCACCGCCTGCGGCATGATCGCGGCGAACCTTTACTACGCGCAGCCGCTGGTCGATCCGATCCGCACCGCGCTGCAGATGCCGCCCGAGGCGGCGGGGCTGATCGTGACGCTGACCCAGGTGGGCTTTGGCCTGGGCCTGCTGCTGTTGGTGCCGCTGGCCGACAAGGTGGAGAACCGCGCGCTGGTGCTGGGGCTGATCGTGCTGGCCGCCGCCTGCCTGCTGGTGCAGGCGCTGGCGCCGACGGCGACGATCTTTCTGGCGGCGGGGCTGGGCATCGGGCTGGGCTCGGTCGCGGTGCAGGTGCTGGTGCCCTATGCCTCTCATATGGCGCCCGAGGCGGTGCGAGGCCGGGTCGTCGGCAATGTCATGAGCGGGCTGATGTTCGGCATCATGCTGGCCCGCCCGATCGCCAGCTTCGCCACAGAACTTCTGTCGTGGCATGCGATTTTCCTGATCTCGTCGCTGGCGATGATCGTGCTGGCAGGCGTTCTGGCCCGCACTCTGCCGCCGCGCCGCCCCGCCACCCGGCCAAGTTACGGCGAGCTTCTCGCCTCAATGGGCCGGCTGGTGCGCGATGAGCCGGTGCTGCGCCGCCGCGCGCTGTATCAGGCGGCGATGTTCGGGGTTTTCACGCTGTTCTGGACCTGCGTGCCGCTACTGCTGCTGGGCCCCGCCTATGGGCTTGGCCAGAACGGCGTGGCGCTGTTCGCGCTGGCGGGCGTGTCGGGCGCGGTCTCGGCGCCGATCGCGGGCTGGCTGGCCGACCGGGGGCTTGGGCAGCCGGGCACTGCGGCGGCGATGGTGGGGGCGGGGCTTGCGGTGCTGGCGACGCTGGCGGCACCGCATGGCACGGCGCTGGGGCTGGGGATTCTGGTCGCGGCGGCGGTGATGATCGATTTCTGCACCACCGCGAACATGGTCATCAGCCAGCGCATGCTGTTCCTTCTGCACCCCGACCTGCGTGCCCGGATCAACGGGATCTACATGGCCACCTTCTTCATGGGCGGCGCGCTGGCCTCGGGTGTCGGCGGCTGGGCCTATGCCAGCGGCGGCTGGCCCCGCGTCGTGCTGATCGGAGTGGTCGTGCCGCTGCTCGCGCTGGCCTATTTCGCCACCGAACGGCGCGTATCGCGTTAGTACCAAACAGATACCAATATCGCGTAGACTAGGCGCTGCCACGCGAAAAAATGTTCATGTTTCCGTGTCCTTTGGCTTTTTCTTCAGGTATTGATTTGGTATCATTCGCCCAACCAAGGCGGTGCCGCCTGCTGCGCGCCTGCGCGGTCCAGATCAGGTGTAGGGGGTGACAGATGGGTGACGTCGAACTGGACGAGATTGGCGCGATCTTCGCGCCCGAAGGCCTTGGCGTTCCGGGCGCGGGGCCGCTTTATCTGCAATTGCGCCGCCGGCTGGCCGCGGCGATCCAGCGTGGCCAGTTGGCCCCCTGCGAAAGCCTGCCGGCCGAGCGCGAGATCGCCGCGATGACCGGCCTGTCGCGCGTCACCGTGCGCAAGGCGGTGCAAGAGCTGGTGGCCTCGGGGCAACTGGTGCAGCGCCGCGGTTCGGGCACCTTCGTGGCCCCCCGCCCGGGGCAGGGCGCGGGGCAGGGCGCAGGGCAGGTGCAACTGCCACTCTGGCGGCTCAATTCCTTTTCCGAGGACATGGCGCTGCGCGGCAAGACCGCGCAGACGCTGTGGCTGGAGCGCGGCCTGTCCGAACCCGCCGATGACGAGGTGATCCGTCTGGGGCTGGAACCCTATGAGCAGGTGGCGCGGCTTGCGCGGGTGCGGCTGTCCGACGGCGTGCCGCTGGCGATCGAGCGCAGCGCGCTGCCCGCTTCCGTCCTGCCCGCCCCCGAGGCGATCACCCATTCGCTTTACGATTATCTTGGCGCCCGGCGGATGCGGCCGGTGCGGGCGGTGCAGCGCATCTCGGCGATCAATATCGGCGGTGGCGAGGCGCGGCTTTTGCAACTGCCCGTTGGCGCTGCGGGGTTGGAGATCGAGCGCATTGCCTATCTGGACTCGGGCAGGGTGGTAGAGATCACCAACGCGATCTATCGTGGCGATGCCTATGATTTCACCGCCGAATTGCGCGCGCCGGTCGCGGCAGGCAGGGCCACGGAATGAGCGAACCCATGCGGATGCATCGCGACCTCAAGACCCCTCCGCGCAAGGTGACGGAGACGCCATGACCGGAGACCCCAGGACAGGACACGCCAAGACGGGACACGCCGCGACAGGACACGCCGCGACGGGGGCCACGATATTCACCGGCGCGCGGATCTTCGACGGCGCCTGCCTGCAAGAGGGCGTGGCGCTGGTTGTCGAGGATGGCCATGTCACCGGCATCCTGCCCGAGGCGGCGGCGCCTAGCGGCGCCCGCGTCGCGCTGCGGGGCGGGGTGCTGGCGCCGGGGCTGATCGACCTGCAGGTCAATGGCGGCGGCGGGGTGATGCTGGGCGCCGGCGATCCGGACGCCGAGATCCGCACGATCTGCGCCGCCCATGCGCGGCTGGGAACCACCGGCCTGCTGCCGACGCTGATCACCGCGCCGCGCGCGACCACCGCCGCCACGCTGGCCGCCGGGGTGGCGGCGGCGGCGGCGGGTGTTCCGGGCTTTCTGGGCCTGCATCTGGAGGGCCCGCATATCGACCCGCGCCGCAACGGCGCCCATGCGGCCACGTTGATCCGCCCGATGGAGGACGACGATCTGCAGATGATCTGCGCCGCCGCCGGGCGGATGCCGGCGCTGATGGTCACCCTTGCCCCCGGCGCGGCGACGCCCGATCAGATCGCGGCGCTGGCGCGCGCGGGCGTCACCGTCAGCTTGGGCCACAGCGACTGCACGCTGGAGGAGGCGCGCGCCGCCTTTGCCGCCGGTGCCGACTGCGTCACCCATCTGTTCAACGCCATGAGCCCGCTTGGCCACCGCGAACCCGGCCTTGTGGGCGCGGCGCTCGATTGCGGAATCTGGGCCGGGCTGATCGCGGATCTGGTGCATGTGGCGCCCGAGGCGCTGCGCATCGCCTGGGCGGCAAAGCGCGGCCCGGGGCGCCTGTTTCTGGTCAGCGACGCGATGGCGGTGGCGGGCACCGATCTGGCGGGTTTCACCCTGAACGGGCGCGCGATCCGGCGCGACAGGACCAAGGGCGGCGCCGGGCGGCTGACGCTGGCCGACGGCACGCTGGCGGGCGCCGATGTGACCCTGCCACAGGCGTTGGCTAACATCCGCCGCGTGGCCGATCTTGGCCTCGACGAGGCGCTGGCGATGGCGACCTCGGCGCCGGCTACCTGTATCGGGCTGTCGGGAAAGGTCGGCTCGCTCAGGCCCGGCGCGCGCGCCGATTTCGTGCATCTGGACGCGGATCTGGCGCTGAAAGGCATCTGGATCGGCGGGCTGGCGATGGGTTAGCGCGGAGCGAAGCAGGGGCCCGACAGTGTGCCCGAGATCTGACCGCGGCGTTCCTTCACCCGCGGGAACCGGGCATAGACATGCTCCAGATCCACGTCGAACTCGGCCCGGTCGCGACAAGTCTCGGCGGGGTGCATCTCGGCCAGCACCTCACGCAGCAGGCCCGCATCCGCCCGCGCCCGGGGGGCAGGCAAAGAACCCTGCCAGCTTCATCTTGGAAAAAATACTCATGCGGCGCGCGGGCGAACGCCCCCGGTGCAGGTCAGGCACCGGGCCGCAACCGCGCGCAGCCTAGCCGTCGGTGCGGCGTTGGCGCAGCTCAAGCCACTCGCGCCAGACCAGCAGGATCACGATCAGATCGAAGGCCGACAGCACGATCAGCACTGGCGCGCCGGTGAGGAAGAAGTCGCTCATCTGGTAAAGGATGAACAGCGACAGCACCACGATAGAGACCGGATGCGCCCAGCGTTTCTGGGCGAACAGCGCCACCGCCACGCCCAGGTTCAACAGCCCGTGGCCGAACAGATAGACCGACCAGAAGGTATGCGGATGGACGGTGAAGTCATGCACGCTGCGCAGCAGCGCGGCGGCCAGCGGATCGGCCCGCTGCGAGGCCAGCATGCGCGAGGTCCAATGCGCAAGCTCGGTCATCTCGTCGGTCTGCAACGCGATCTGCAGCACGATCGCGGCGATCAGCTGCGCGCCGCCGATCAGCGCCTGCATGGTGATGCCGAAAAGATAGGACCCATGCAGCCACCGCGCAAGTCGTCCGACAGGAAGCCGCGGTGCCCGGGAGGCGATCATCTGGGTCAATCCTTGCCCCGGAAGGGCTCGACATATTGCAAGGCCATGTCCCAGGGGAAGAAGATCCATGTGTCCTGGCTGACCTCGGTGACGAAAGTGTCCACCAGATCGCGGCCCTGGGGCTTCGCGTAGACGGTGGCGAAATGGGCCTTGGGGTAAAGCTTGCGCACCAGTTCCAGCGTCTTGCCGGTGTCGACCAGATCGTCGACCACCAGCACGCCCTCGCCGTCATCGCCCATGACCTCGGCCTGCGGCGCCTTGATGACGCGCGCCTCGGTCTGGGTCTGATGGTCATAGGACTTGACCGAGATCGTGTCGACGACGCGAATGTCCAGCTCTCGGCTGACGATCATCGCCGGGGCCATGCCGCCGCGGGTGATCGCGACGACGGCGCGCCAGCCGCCGCCCGATCCGTCTGCCCCCCCGGGGCCCTGGCCATCCAGACGCCAGGCCAGCGCGCGCGCGTCGCGGTGGATCTGGTCCCAGGAGACGTGGAAGCCTTTCTCGTGCGGCAGGCGGTCGGTCATGGCATGCTCCTCAGGCAGCGGTGCGCAGCGCGATCAGGCCCAGGACGACCGCCGAGGCACGGTCGATCCAGGCCTTCGCCCGCAGATAGGCCGCGCGCATCGGCGCGGTGGTCAGGATCAGGGTGGCGGTGGTGTACCAGATCAGCTCCAGTGTGAAGTGATCGGCCAGCAGCGCCACGGCGGCCGCACCATGCGGCATCACCGGAAATACGGTCGAGAAGATCGCGGCGATGAAGAACACCGCCTTCGGGTTCGAGAGGTTGACGAACAGCCCCAGCCGGAACCCGCGGCCGCCGCCCGGGCGGGCAGGGGCCAGCGGCGCACCCGCGCCGCGCCACAGCGCCACCGCCAGCCAGGCCAGATAGGCTGCGCCACCCAGTTTCAGCGCCGCATAGGCCCAGGGCACCACCGCGAACAGCGCATGCAACCCCAGAAGGGCCGCCGCGCTCCACAACGTGGCCGCGCTTGCCAGTCCCGCGGCGCAGGCCAGCCCCGCCGCGCGGCCCCGCGTCAGCGACACGCGCAGCAGCGACAGAAACGCCGGCCCTGGCACCATCAGGGCGCCGAGGATCGCAAGGTTGAAGGCAAGCAGGCTGGCGATGCTCATCATCGTCTTCGGCGTTTAGCCGCCGTCCTTTCCGTTTCGTGCGCTCACCGTGTCGATATCGGGCGCATCGACCGCCTTCATGCCGATGACATGATAGCCCGCATCAACATGCAGCGTCTCGCCGGTGGTGCCCGATCCCAGATCCGACAGCAGGTAGAGCGCGGCCTTGCCGACCTCTTCCTGCGTCACGTTGCGGCGCAGGGGCGAGTTCAGCTCATTCCACTTCAGGATATAGCGGAAATCGCCGATCCCCGAGGCCGCCAGCGTCTTGATCGGCCCGGCCGAGATCGCGTTGCAGCGGATGCCGTCCTTGCCCAGATCCTCGGCAATATACATCACGCTGGCTTCCAGCGCCGCCTTGGCGACGCCCATCACGTTATAATGCGGCATCACCTGTTCGGCGCCGTAATAGGTCAGCGTCAGCATGCTGCCGCCCGCCGGCATCATCGCCGCCGCGCGCCGGGCGACGGCGGTGAAGGAATAGACCGAGACATCCATCGTCATGCGGAAGTTTTCCGCCGAGGTGTCGACATAGCGGCCGCGCAGCTCGCTCTTGTCGGAGAATCCGATCGCATGGACCAGAAAGTCGATCTTGCCCCACTTCTCTTGAAGCGTCGTGAAGAGCGTGTCGATCGACGCCTGATTGGTCACATCGCATTCGACCATGACGGTCGCGTTGATCTGACCGGCCAGCGGCGCGACGCGCTTCAATAGCGCCTCACCCTGATAGGAGAGCGCGATCTCGGCCCCTTGTTCCGCCAAGGCCCGGGCGATGCCCCAGGCGATCGACTTATCGTTGGCCAGGCCCATGATCAGGCCCCGCTTTCCTTCCATTAGCCCCTGTGACATCCGCATCCCCCGCCGTCCATCCACGCTTCCGCTCGTCTAGGCGATGATGATCGCCGCATCAAGGCCCGCAGGGATCGCCGCGGCGCCGCTGTGGCCGCCGTGCCGCCGCGCCCGGGCGCGCCCTGGGGGCCATGCCGGACCCCAAGGGCCGGGCGGCGCCTTTCGGGCGGGGCGGGCCGCGAACCCTATGCTGGCGGCTTGCACGGCATAGACCTGCCGATGTCTAAATAGTCTACTTGTGGGCATTCCGGCGTTCGGCTACGGCAGTGCACTTCGAAAGGACGGATTATGGCAGGCAGAGAAGGCATTTTCGCGGGCGACGACCCCTTCGATCTGGCCCGCGACTGGCTGGCCGAAGCCGCGCTGAGCGAACCGAACGATCCCAACGCGATCGCGCTGGCGACGGTGGACGAGACCGGATTGCCAAACGTTCGCATGGTGCTGCTGAAGGAAGTGGAGCCGGACGGTTTCGTCTTTTACACAAATTACGAAAGTGTGAAGGCGCGTGAATTGGAGACTGCTGGGACCGCCGCTTTTGTGTTACACTCCAAGAGTCTGCGGCGACAGATACGGGTCCGCGGACTGGTCGAGCGCGAGGAGGGTCCCAAGGCGGATGCCTATTATGCCTCGCGGTCGCTGAAGAGCCGGCTGGGCGCCTGGGCGTCGCATCAGTCGCAGCCGCTTGGCTCACGCGGGGTGCTGATGGCTGCCGTGGCGCGGGTGACCGCCGAGAAGGGGACGAATCCGCCGCGCCCACCATTTTGGGGCGGTTACCGGGTTCGCCCGCTGGAAATCGAGTTCTGGGCCGATGGCGCCTTCCGGTTGCACGATCGGTTCCGCTGGCGCCGCACGGCCCTGACGGAGGCGTGGGAAATTGAACGGCTAAACCCTTGAATTTCGCGCTTCGTGAAATGCAAGGGCCTTTGCCGAATGCATTTTGTGCTTGATTCACCATGACGGATGCGACAACTCGACAAGCGGGGGCTCCGCGAATTTGGGGAAGCGACGAAGAACATGAACGATGAAGACACTACCCTGCAAGAGGTGCAGGGTCGGGTAAAATGGTTCGACCCGGTTAAGGGTTTCGGCTTCGTCGTTTCCGACGACGGGGGCCCCGACATTCTTCTGCACGCCAACGTGCTGCGCAATTTCGGGCAAAGTTCTGTCGCCGACGGCGCCGGGATTTCCGTGCGTATCCAGCAGACACAGCGCGGCGCTCAGGCGGTGGAGGTGCTTAGCATCGCCCCCCCCGAGACCAGCGGTCTGCCCGTGTTGGACGATCTGGGCGGCAACCCGTTGCCCGATCCCGCGACCCAGCCGCTAGAGCCTGCGCGGGTGAAATGGTTTGACAAGGGCAAGGGTTTCGGCTTTGCCAATGTCTTCGGACGCAGCGAAGACGTGTTCATACATATCGAGGTGCTGCGGATGTCCGGCTTTGCCGACCTTCAGCCGGGCGAGGCCGTGGGCCTGCGCATCGTCGACGGGCGCCGGGGCCGGATGGCCACGCAGGTGACCTCGTGGGAAGCAGCGCTGCGCGAGGGCGATGCGTGAGCGCCGCCCGCGCCCGTGCCCGTAGCCGTGCGGGGCGTGCCGGCCTTGCCGCTTCGGGACGGGCGCGCCTTTTTCCAGCAGTTGCGGCCTGCCTTCTTCTGATCCTGTCGTCGGCCGCAGCGCAGGCCCGCTGCCGTCCCGGGCAGGTACAGTTCCGCACCCCGCAGGGCATCGTCAGCTTCCACGTCAGCCTGGCGCGGACCCAGGCCGAGCGTGAGCATGGCCTGATGAACCGCCGCCATCTGCCGCGCGACGCCGGCATGCTGTTTCTGTTCGGCAAGCCGGGGCCGGTGGCCTTCTGGATGCATGACACGCTGATTCCGCTGGACATGATCTTCCTCGATCAGGCCGGGCGGGTGACGCGCATCCATGCCAACGCCAAACCGATGAGCGACATGCCGATCAACGGCGGATCCCGGGTTTTCGCGGTGCTTGAGGTCAACGGCGGGGTGGCCGCCGAGGCGGGCATCCGGCGCGGGACATCGATGCGCGCCGACGTCATGCCCCAGAAGCATGCGGCTTGGAGCTGCGCGGCGCGATAGCCCCCTTTTCAGCAACCGACTTCCCGGGTAGACAAGCCCGGTCGGGGCGTAGCGCAGCCTGGTAGCGCGTCTGTTTTGGGTACAGAAGGTCGTGAGTTCGAATCTCGCCGCCCCGACCATGCCGGCCCCCAGGGGCCCAGCCGCTAGGCCCCCAAGGCCGCTGCAATCCCCCCTTTTCCCCCGCATTCCTGTGCATGACCGCGACAACCGGCCCGCTTTCGCCGCCGCCGGTCTCGTTGTAACGTCGATGTGAGAACCCGGCCCGTCAGGACCGCGAAGATACCCGTCCGGGGTTCGGATTGGATCAGGCGGGCTGTGGTGGAACGGAAATTGCGCCGCGACGTTGCGACACAGGCTGGCTCACATGCCATCACAAGGGGTTGAAACCTGCGTGTGCAATATATATTCCATATCATGAATATTTAATCCACGACACCCGCTGCCGGCGAAAACGGGGCAGGGTTTCGAGAGTTTGGAAGGGTTCAAGATGCGTCATCTCCTCTCTGCGATTGCCTTGGCTGCGACGCCATGGATGGCGCATGCCGGGGTGCTTGCACCGCTCAAGCCGGTCACGGTGACCGAGTGGAAGGCCGTCTACGGCGAGATCGAGCCGCGCGATCAGGTGCCGGCGCGGGCGCGGATCGGCGGCACGCTGATCAGCCTGAAAGTGACCGAGGGCGACACCGTCACCTCGGGTCAGGAAATCGGCGAGATCATCGATCGCAAGATCGCGTTTCAGTTGAATTCCTATGATGCCCAGTTGCAGGCGCTGCAGGCCCAGATGGGCAATGCCGAGACCGAGCTGAAGCGCGGTGAGGAATTGCTCAGCCGCGGGGTCAGCACGGCGCAGCGGCTGGATGCGCTGCGCACCCAGGTGGATGTGCTGAAGAACCAGATCGCCTCGACCCAGGCGCAGCGTCAGGTTGTGGTGCAGCAGGCCAATGAGGGCAAGGTGCTGGCGCCGATCGCCGGGCGGGTGCTGACGGTGCCGGTCGCCAAGGGCTCGGTCATCATGCCGGGCGAGGCGGTGGCGACGGTGGCGGGCGGCGGCTTTTTCCTGCGCCTCGCGGTGCCCGAACGCCATGCGGCCTTTCTGAAGCAGGGCGCGCCGATCCGGATCGAGACGCCCGAGGGCGCGGCGACCGGCACGCTGGCCAAGATCTATCCGCTGATCCAGGGCGGCCGGGTGACCGCCGATGTCGAGGTCAAGGATCTGCCCGACCGCTTCGTCAACGCCCGGGTGCTGGTGCGCCTGCCGGTGGGCGAGCGTCAGGCGCTCTTGGTGCCGGCGGATGCGCTGATCAACCGGCTGGGGCTGGATTACGTCAAGGTGCGCGAAGATGGCGAAACCGTGCTGCGCACCGTGGTGCCGGGCGGCCATGAAGAGATCGACGGTCAGGACATGGTCGAGATCCTCTCGGGTCTGGCGGCGGGCGACCGCGTGGACGACGCGAAATGAGCGGGGCGGACATGGACAAGCACGACGACACCCCGGTCAAGCTGGGGCTGGCGGGCTGGCTGACGAAAAGCTTCATCCGTTCGCCGCTGACGCCGCTTTTCATCATCGCGGCGCTGGCCGTGGGCCTCGTGGCGCTGCTCAGCCTGCCGCGAGAGGAAGAGCCGCAGATCTCGGTGCCGCTGGTCGATATCCACATTCAGGCGCCGGGGCTTCGGGCGGCGGATGCGGTGAAGCTGGTGACCGAGCCGATGGAAACCATCGTCAAGGGGATCAGCGGCGTCGATCACGTCTATTCGCAGACCCAGGACGACAGCGCCATGGTGACGGCGCGCTTCAAGGTGGGCACTTCGGCCGATGCCGCGATCCTGCGGGTGCGCGACAAGGTGCTGGCCAACATGAACCGCATCCCCGTCGGCATCCCCGAGCCGCTGATCGTCGGCCGGGGGATCAACGACGTGGCGATCGTGTCGCTGACGCTGACGCCGAAACCCGGCGCCCATGTCAGCGCCAATGACCTGACCCGGATCGCGCGCACCCTGCGAACCGAGGTCGCCAAGATCGACAACGTCGGCCTCAGCTATATCGTCGGCGAGGCGCCTGACGCGATCCGCATCGCGCCGCAGCCCGAGCGGCTGGCGCTTTACGGCATCACGCTGCAGCAGCTGGCGGCCAAGGTGCAGGGCGCCAATCAGGCGCTCGGCACCGGCAAGGTGCGCGAAAACGGCAAGGAAATCGATCTTGTCGCGGGCCAGACCCTGACCGCGCCGGCGCAGATCGCCAACCTACTGCTGACAGCGCGCGATGGCCGCCCGGTCTATGTGCGCGATGTCGCCCGCGTCAGCTTTGTCTCCGACACCTCGGACGCGATCGTCTCGAACGTGATCCGCCAGAAGGACGGCGTGATTGACCGCACCCCGGCGGTGACGCTGGCGGTGGCGAAACGCGCCGGGTCCAACGCCGTGGTGGTGGCAGAACAGATCCTGCATCTGGTCCATGCCCAGGAAGGCCGGATGATCCCCGACACGGTGAAGGTCGAGGTCACCCGCGACTACGGCCATTCCGCCAATGAAAAGGCCAACGAGCTGCTGTTCCATCTGGGTCTGGCCACCGTGTCGATCATCGGTCTGGTGCTGCTGGCGGTGGGCTGGCGCGAAAGCATCGTCGTCGCCGTGGTCATCCCGGTCACCATCCTGCTGACGCTGTTTGCCGCCTGGATCATGGGCTACACGCTGAACCGGGTCAGCCTGTTCGCGCTGATCTTCTCGATCGGGATCCTGGTCGACGACGCCATCGTGGTGATCGAGAATATCGCCCGCCACTGGGGGATGGATCCCAAGAAATCCCGCGCCCGCGGCGCGATCGAGGCGGTGGCCGAGGTCGGCAACCCGACCATCGTCGCCACCCTGACGGTGGTCGCGGCTCTGCTGCCGATGCTGTTCGTGTCCGGCCTGATGGGGCCATACATGAGCCCGATCCCCTCGGTCGCCTCGGCGGCGATGATCTTTTCCTTCTTCGTGGCGGTCATCATCACGCCCTGGCTGATGCTGAAGGTCGCGGGCGGCGCGCCGATGAAGGAGCACGCCCATGACGACGCTTACGGCGGCCATCCCGGCGGCCGGCTGGGCAAGCTCTATGCCTTCGTCGCGCGGCCGCTGCTGAAGACCAAGGGCAGGGCGCTTTTGTTCCTGCTGGTCACGGTGGTGCTGTCCTTCGGCTCGCTCAGCCTGCTTTACACCAAGCATGTCACGGTGAAGCTGCTGCCCTTCGACAACAAGTCGGAGCTGTCGGTGGTGATCGACATGCCGGCGGGCACGGCGGTGGAAACCACCGACGGCGTGGCGCAGCTGGTTGCCGACACGGTGATGCAGATCCCCGAGGTGGTGTCGGCCCAGACCCATGCGGGCACCGCCGCGCCGTTCGATTTCAACGGTCTGGTGCGCCACTATTACCTGCGCCAGCAGCCCTACCTGGGCGACGTGCAGATCAACCTGACCCAGAAGACCGCGCGCGACCGCTCCAGCCACCAGATCGCGCTGGAGATCCGCCACAAGCTGGACGCGCTGAAGCTGCCGCAGGGCACCCGCCTGAAGACGGTGGAACCGCCGCCCGGCCCGCCGGTGATCTCGACCCTGCTGGCCGAGGTCTATGGCCCCACGCCGGAAATACGCCGCGACGCCGCGCGCAAGATCGAGCAGGCCTTCCGTCAGGTGCCGTTCATCGTCGATGTCGATGACAGCTTTCGCAACCAGCCCGACCGCAAGCGCGTGACACTGTCGACCGACAATCTGGAATTCTTCCATGTGCAGGAAACCGACGTGTTCAACACGCTGAAGATCCTGAACGGGATGACGACGATCGGCTATTCCCATCGCGGCGAAGGGCGCGAACCGATCGCCATCGAGATGCGGCTGCCGAAAAAGGACCGCGTCGTCGACAGTGCTTTCCTGTCGACGCCGATCCCGGCGAACGCGCTGCCCGGCGGCAAGGGCGTGGTCGAACTGGGCGATGTGGTCGACGTGTCCACCGAACGGGCCAGCTACCCGATCTTCCGCCACAACGGCCGCTTCGCCGAGATGGTCACCGCCGAACTGGCCGGCAATTTCGAGGCGCCGCTTTACGGGATGCTCGCCGTCGATCAGCAACTCGACAAGATGAAATGGGCCCCGGGTGAGAAGCCGGTGATCAGCCTGCATGGCCAGCCCACGGACGAAAGCCACGTCACCCTGCTGTGGGACGGCGAGTGGGAGGTCACCTGGGTCACCTTCCGCGACATGGGTGCGGCCTTCGGCGTGGCGCTGCTGGGGATCTATATCCTGGTGGTGGCGCAGTTCGGCTCTTTCAAGCTGCCGCTGGTGATCCTGACGCCGATCCCGCTGACCTTCCTGGGGATCATGCTGGGCCACTGGCTGTTCCACGCGCCGTTCACCGCGACCTCGATGATCGGCTTCATCGCGCTGGCGGGGATCATCGTGCGAAACTCGATCCTGCTGGTCGATTTCATCCGACATGCCGATACCACCGGCAAGACCAAGGTGGATATCCTGATCGAGGCCGGGGCGATCCGCTTCAAGCCGATCCTGTTGACCGCGGTCGCGGCGATGATCGGCGCGATGGTGATCCTGTCGGACCCGATCTTTCAGGGTCTGGCGATCTCGCTGCTGTTCGGTCTGCTCAGCTCGACCCTGCTGACGGTGCTGGTGATCCCCGCGATTTATCGCGTGTTCCGCACCTGACACTTCCGGATGTTGCGAGTCGCGGCGCGCCCCCCGGGGCGCGCCGTTTCCTTTTCGCAACAGATTTATGACAGGGACGCCCGGGCCCGATCCCATCCGGGCCAAGGGCCGATCCCATCCGTGCGACCATCGCGCCGGGGTCGGGGACATTAATGTTTTCATTGAAGGAAATTTACTAAGTTCATGGAACGGCGCGCCAATTCCCGCGCGGCGTTTTCCCGACCTGCGGCGCCGCGCGCGGTTTTGCGCCACGGAACCGACTCAGCCCCCCCGGACGGATCACAACCGAGGCGCGGGTCAACAGAAAAATCCACGACGCTGACGCGATTTTATCGTTGACCCGACCCCTCAACCTACGTCAGTTTGTGTGGGCTGACCCAAAGCGCCACAAGATATAGTGGCCGGGGGCAGAGAGGGACATTCACCACAGCCAGGCGCAGCGAGCGCCGGAGCCATTGGGCTGCATCCGCGGCCCGGGCGGGCTGTGTGGGCTTTTCCTCTTGGGGGCAGCGGAGGGGCGCCAGAAGGGCGCAGCAGGCGAAGACAGGTACAGAGGCAGAAGCATGAAGATCGAACGCAAATTCACCGAAGCCGGCCGGGACGCCTATGCGGCGATCGGATTCACCACGACGGTGTCGGAAATCCGCAACCCCGACGGCACGATCGTGTTCCGCAACGACCAGGTCGAAGTGCCCCAGGGCTGGAGCCAGGTCGCCTCGGACGTGCTGGCGCAGAAATACTTTCGCAAGGCCGGCGTGCCCGCGCGGCTGAAGAAGGTGCGCGAAAAGGGCGTGCCGGAATTCCTGTGGCGTTCGGTCGCCGACGACAAAGCGCTGGAAGCGCTGCCCGAAGATCGGCGCATCGTCGGTGAAACCTCGGCCCGGCAGGTGTTCGACCGGCTGGCCGGCGCCTGGGCCTATTGGGGCTGGAAGGGCGGCTATTTCACCACCGAGGAAGACGCCCGCGCCTATCTCGACGAAATGCGCGCGATGCTGGCGCTGCAGATGGCGGCACCGAACAGCCCGCAGTGGTTCAACACCGGCCTGCATTGGGCCTACGGCATCGACGGCCCGGGGCAGGGCCATTACTACGTCGATTTCAAGACCGGCAAGCTGACCAAATCCGACTCCGCCTATGAGCATCCGCAGCCGCATGCCTGCTTCATCCAGTCGGTCAAGGACGATCTGGTCGCGGATGGCGGCATCATGGATCTGTGGGTGCGCGAGGCGCGGCTGTTCAAATACGGCTCGGGCACCGGCACCAACTTCTCCAGCCTGCGCGCCGCGGGCGAGAGCCTTTCGGGCGGTGGCAAATCCTCCGGCCTGATGGGCTTTCTGCGCATCGGCGACCGCGCGGCGGGCGCGATCAAGTCGGGCGGCACCACGCGCCGCGCCGCCAAGATGGTGATCTGCGACATGGATCACCCCGACATCGAGGAATTTGTCAACTGGAAGGTCAAGGAAGAGCAGAAGGTCGCCAGCCTCGTCGCCGGCTCGAAGATGCACGAGCGCGAGCTGAACAACATCTTCGCCGCGATCCGCGCCTTTGACGGCAGCGAAGAGGGCGCCACCGACCCGGCCGTGAACGACGGCCTGAAGGCCGCGATCCGCTCGGCCAAGAAGGTGATGATCCCCGAGACCTATATCAACCGGGTGCTGCAATACGCGCGCCAAGGCTATGACAGCATCGAATTCCCGACCTATGACACCGATTGGGACAGCGAGGCCTATGTCTCTGTCTCGGGCCAGAATTCGAACAATTCCGTCCGCGTGACCGACGCCTTCCTCAAGGCCGTCAAGGATGACGCGGATTGGGAGCTTCTGCGCCGCACCGACGGCAAGGTCGCCAAGACTGTGAAGGCGCGCGCGCTGTGGGATCAGGTCGGCCATGCCGCCTGGGCCTGTGCCGATCCCGGCATCCAGTTCCACGACACCGTCAACGCCTGGCACACCTGCCCCGAGGACGGCGCGATCCGGGGGTCGAACCCGTGCTCGGAATACATGTTCCTGGACGACACGGCCTGCAACCTGGCCTCGATGAACCTGCTGACCTTCTTTGAGGGGGGCAAGTTCGACGCCGAAGCCTATATGCATGCCACCCGGCTGTGGACGATCACGCTGGAGATCAGCGTGACCATGGCGCAATTCCCCTCGAAGGAGATCGCGCAGCTTTCCTACGATTTCCGCACGCTCGGCCTGGGCTACGCCAATATTGGCGGGTTGTTGATGAGCATGGGGCTGGGCTATGACAGCAACGAGGGCCGGGCGATGGCCGGCGCGCTGACTGCCATCATGACCGGCGTGTCCTACGCGACCTCGGCCGAGATGGCGGGTGAGCTGGGCGCCTTCCCGGGCCATGCGCGCAACGCCCAGCACATGCTGCGGGTGATGCGCAACCACCGCCGCGCGGCCTATGGCGAGACCCGCGGATATGAGGATCTGGCGGTCAAGCCGGTCGCCCTGGATCACGCGAACTGTCCCGACCAAAGCCTTGTGGCGCTTGCGAAATCCGCTTGGGACGAGGCGCTGAGCCTGGGCGAGGTCAACGGCTATCGCAACGCCCAGGTCAGCGTCATCGCGCCGACCGGCACCATCGGTCTGGTGATGGATTGCGACACCACCGGGATCGAGCCGGACTTTGCCCTGGTGAAGTTCAAGAAGCTTGCCGGCGGCGGCTATTTCAAGATCATCAACTGCTCGGTCCCCGCCGCGCTGGAAACGCTGGGCTACGGCTCGGCCCAGATCGAGGAAATCATCGCCTATGCGGTGGGCCATGCCAGCCTTGGCAATTGCCCCAACATCAACACCACCTCGCTGGTTGGCCACGGCTTTGGCCCGCGCGAGCTGGAGAAGATCGAGGCCGCACTTCCCGCCGCCTTCGACATCCGCTTCGTCTTCAACCAATGGACCCTGGGCGAAGAGTTCTGCACCAAGACGCTGGGCATTCCGGCGGCGAAGCTGAACGATCCGTCCTTTGACTTGCTGCGCCACCTGGGCTTCAGCCGCAAGCAGATCGAGGCCGCGAACGACCATGTCTGCGGGACGATGACGCTGGAAAACGCGCCCTTCCTGAAGAAGGAACATTACAGCGTCTTCGACTGCGCCAACCCCTGCGGCAAGACCGGCAAGCGCTATCTGTCGGTCGACAGCCACATCAAGATGATGGCGGCGGCGCAATCGTTCATCTCGGGCGCGATCTCGAAGACGATCAACATGGCGAACACGGCCACGATCGAGGATTGCCTGGCGGCCTATGAGCTGTCGTGGAGCCTTGGCATCAAGGCCAACGCGCTCTACCGCGACGGCTCGAAGCTGTCGCAGCCGCTGGCCTCGGCGCTGGTCGAGGACGACGAAGAGGCGGAAGAGATCCTGACCTCGGGCAGCCAGCAGGAGAAGGCGATCGTGCTGGCCGAGAAGATCATCGAGAAGGTGATCGTCAAGGAGATCGTGCGCAGCCACCGCGAGAAGCTGCCCGAGCGCCGCAAGGGCTATACCCAGAAGGCGATCGTCGGCGGTCACAAGGTCTATCTGCGCACCGGCGAATACAAGGACGGCGGTCTCGGCGAGATCTTCATCGACATGCACAAGGAAGGCGCGGGCTTCCGGGCGATGATGAACAACTTCGCCATCGCGGTGTCCGTAGGTCTGCAATACGGCGTGCCGCTGGAGGAATTCGTCGACGCCTTCACCTTCACCAAGTTCGAACCCGCTGGCATGGTACAGGGCAACGACAGCATCAAGTCGGCGACCTCGATCCTTGACTACATCTTCCGCGAACTGGCGGTGAGCTATCTTGACCGCAGCGATCTGGCCCATGTGAAGCCCTCGGGCGCCAGCTTCGACGATCTGGGCGGCGGCCACCAGGAAGGCCAGCCCAACGTCGCGGATGTCGGCGAAACGGCGGCGTCGAAATCGCTGGCGGTGCTGAAGCAGATCAGTTCGAGCGGGTATCTGCGCAAGCGGCTGCCGCAGGGTCTGATGGTGTTGCAGGGCGGCGCCGGGGCGACGGCCTTCGCGGGGGTCGAGGATCCGTCCTCGGCGCTGGACGCCATCGTCGGTGACGGCGGCGTGGCGACGGCGAAGGCGCCTGCGACGGGTCTGGGATCGGGAACCGTGTCGATGGACGCCCGCGCCAAGGCCAAGATGCAGGGCTATGAGGGCGATCCTTGCGGCGAATGCGGCAATTACACGCTGGTGCGCAACGGCACCTGCATGAAGTGCAACACCTGCGGCGCGACCTCGGGCTGTAGCTGATCCGGCGGGGTTGGCGCTGGACGCAGGCAAGGCCTTCCGTCTGCGCGTGGCGTGACGCGGCGATGAAAACCGGGCCCGGGGTGCTGTGCAGCGCCCCGGGCCCGGCCGTTTGGCAAGGCCGCAATCGAAAGGTGGGGGGCGATCGGCTTGAGCTGACGCCCAAGTCGCGCGACTGGGTCGACGAAAGCATGTGCGACGCTCTTCAGGCTGGGCGCCGAACCTGGGGGTGCGCGGCGCCGCCAGCTTTGCTACACCGTGGCACGCCTTCAACGGCGACAACCGGACTTTGCGGGAGATCTGCGGGACTCGCGGAAATTCCATCACTGTAGCGCGGCACGTGAAAATGGCTGAAGTGTATGACATATAACGTAAAAGACGCGGCGCGCCTTAGCGTCGCCCCGATGATGGATCGGAGCGACATTCAGTAAGCCTTTGTAAAGATAGTAGTTATTCGGATGTCACGTAGTCTGTAGCAGTTTTGTAGCAAGAAAAGCCAAGAGCGGTTGCCTGTGCGAGAGTGGCTGAGGCGTTCGAAGTTTCTGGCTCCGGCGGTAGGGGCGTGAGCCAGTCCCGAAAACACCAAGTTTTCAAGGAAGATTCCGGTGCGACAACGCCCGGACTCCACTGTGTGCCCAGAGTCGTGCCGTACTCTGTGCGCCAATTCAAGTACCAGTTTGTTGACCTGGGATGAGGTATGGGCCGGGGCAGGTTCGGCTCAGAGAGGGCGAACTGTGATGCTGGAGTTCAGGATTGGCCGCGAACGAAGGTGCCCTTGGCGACGCTGTGGAAGTCGCCACGGCGAATTCCGATATCGGCCAGGTCACGGTCGGACATCGCCGACAGTTCACGCAAGGTCTTGAGGTACTGCTGCCGGCGCTCGTAGGCGTCCCGGACGCGTTCGAGCGAGGCGTGAAGGTTGAGCGGGGCGGCGCGATGGCGGGCGGGGCTACCAATCTGCAGGGCGGTCACTGTCAATCATCTCGTGTCCCTGAAACATGGGCTGTCACGGGCCGCCCCACCACACCCAGGAGAAGAATGCCGCAATGCAGCAATTGCATTGCACGGCCCACGGGTGACGCCGCTGAAATCGGTTGACCGGGAAGGGCTGGACGCTCTTTGCATCCTCGAAGATCGCCGTGCACGGCTCACGCGTCGTCGCCAGCCGGCTCCCGGTTGAGCACCGGCACGAGGTGCACCATCCTGCGCACCGATTCACAAGCCGCGTGCCGGAACACCCGCTCGGGTAGGCGGCGCAGGCTCCAACCGGTGCCGGTGGCGCGAGCAATCGCGCGGTGGGCAATGTGCATGACCTCATATGCGACACTGGCAATCAGCAGCCGGACTTCGTTGCCGCGTTTGGCTTCTTGCCCCGCCAGTGTGACTTCGTCCGGTTGGTCGACGAATGAGCCATGTCGCGCCATTGGTCCGAGTGACAATGGCGAATGCCGGGGCCAAAACGTCCTTCGCCTCGCCCAGGTGTCCTTCGGCCCTGCCGTGTTCGCGGTAGGGCGTCAGCATCTCGTGGCGTGTCTGTCGGGTCCAGTCGCGCGAGGTGATCAGGAAGAAACGATCGAGCAGCAGATCCTCCACGCGCTCCTTGACCATCAGGATCACCCGACGGCGCTGGTCCCAGCTCTCGGCCTGATAGCTTCCAGCGTTCGGGGTCGGAGGTTCGAGAGCGGCCAGAAATAGAATAACGTATGTGTGATGTCGCATACGTTTGTGTCCGGCGCCACCTTTGCGACTTGAATACGCCCAAAAGTTCCTGTGGATTATTGAATTGCCAATCACTGTGTTTGACGTGATGCAAAGATGTATCGAGGAAAAGGGATTTGACGCGATCCGAAGGGTGATCTTCCGGGAGGAAGTACACGGTGTCGATAAAAGCGGCGTCGATACGGCAACGGTTGTCTTGCCAATTTGGATAAGTCTGATTCAGACCCTTCGATAGACGGAAGGAAGAAATATGAATGCTCATGTCGCAAAGTTGACTTTTTCCGAGCTGTTGATCGATATTTGTGCACTTGCAGTTGCATATTCGGCCAGCAACTATCTCGGATGGCTGATCGGACATTCCGCCTTGCAGGGGATCATGATCTACCCGGCAGCAGGGATTGCAGTCGCGATCATGCTCGGAGCAGGTCGTCGCGTCTGGCTGGGGGTGCTTCTCGGCGTTGTTCTCCTCAACCTCTGGATCGTGCTTTCTCCATCGGCATCTGGAGGCTTCGGATTGCAGATGCAGATGCCTGGCATCGTCGCCTTGGCCGCGACCGTTCAAGCGTTGCTGGCGGTCACTCTGATCCGGCGGCGTTTCGGGGTCACAGTCAACCTGACAGGCAGCCTGGACGTGATAACCATGTTGCTCTATGCCGGTCCGGTCGCCTGCGCGGCTACGGCAACGATCACTGGCCTGGGGGCCTATTTTCACGGATTGTTGCCAGCGGGTTCAGCGGTGGAGCAAGGTTCGAAAATTTGGGCAGGCGCAAGTCTTAGCGTCGTTGCATTCCTTCCGTTGTCACTCGTAACCATAACACCTGATAATCGCCAGCACGGAGTGTTGTGGAAGGGGGCGCCGCTGCGCCATGTATTGACGCCGCTTGCATCGTTCGTCCTGCTGTCAGGCCTCTTCGTTACGGCTTTCCTTGCAAACACAATCAACGCGAGCAATGCCCAGAGCCATCGAAAGATATTCTCGCTGATCGTGGATCGGAATGTAGCCGATATCTATCGAGAATTTGGTTCATTTGGGGCGATTTTAGACGATACGGCAGACAGAATCGGCAGTCATCCGCACGATAAACTTCAAAATTGGCAGCAATTCCTGCAGCCATCTATGCTCTACGGGCTGCACAGGGCAATCGCATTTGGCTTCAGTCGACCTTCAAGCCATTGAGTATGCTTCGTAAAAATGCTTCGTCCCAGCCAGCGCGCTTGAGCTTGATGGAGAGGGAACCCTTGGAAGTGTCCCTGCGGACGA
>CAJYAD010000035.1 GCA_913064775.1 uncultured Albidovulum sp.
AGCGCCGCGGAAGCCGAGAGCCGCGAAGCCAAGGCGCCGCCGCCAGATCCGGCCGTGGCCTATGGCGAGGTGCTCCGACGATTGGAGGAGCTCCTGGGGCACCCGGACTTCGTCCATCAGGCCCATGAGCATCTGGCCGCCCTGATCCACCGGATCGCGCTCAGGCCAGACACCACAGCACTGGATGGCATGGCTGCCGAGATCCGATGGGGTCTCGGCACTTTGCTTTCCGCCGGAGGCTACGCGCCTACATGGGCCGAGCGCTTCAAATCAAACCCGCAACTGACGGTCGGGTCCGGGGGCAGCGCCCCCGCCTGCCGGCCGACCTGCGCTTTGCCCTTGCCAGCCCGGCCCCTGCGCCGCATCTTGGCGCCCGAGCCGGTGGCGATGGCGTCGCCACGGGGGCCGGTCGCGCCCCGGGCTTGGCGGCATCCGGTATCCGGCCCGCCCTCGTCCTGCACGCCGGGACCTTTCGGGGCCCGGGCAGATGCCAGGCCCCTTGCATGAGGTCTGAAAGATGAACACCGAACGCCCCGCCTTCTACCGCTTCGCCAATGGCGACAAGGCCCCCCTGCCCTTCACGCCCGAGGAATATGAGGACCGCATCGCCGGCCTGCGCGATATCCTGGAGCTGCACTCGCTGGATGCCGTGGTGCTGACCTCGATGCACAACATCGCCTATTACTCGGGCTTTCTCTATTGCAGCTTCGGGCGCCCCTATGCCTGCGTCGTCACCCGCGACGCCTGCGTCACCATCAGCGCAGGTATCGATGCGGGTCAGCCCTGGCGCCGCTGCCATGGCGAAAGCCTGACCTATACCGACTGGGCACGCGACAACTTCTGGCGCGCGGTCGCCCATGTCTCGGGCGAGGGGAAGGCGTTCGGCTTTGAAGCCGATCACCTGACGCTTGTGCAGTCGGAAAAGATCAACGCCTTCCTCAAGCCCGCGCGCGGCATGGATATATCGCCCGCCACGATGCAGCAGCGCATGGTCAAAAGCCCCGCCGAGATCGACTTGATCCGCGCCGGTGCCGCGGTGGCCGATGTCGGCGGCTTTGCGATCCGCGATGCGATCGCCGTGGGCGCGCGCGAGATCGACATCGCCATGGCCGGCCGCGACGCGATGGAGCTGGAGATCGCCCGCCGTTTCCCCGATGCCGAATACCGCGACACCTGGGTCTGGTTCCAATCGGGGCTGAACACCGACGGCGCCCACAACCCGGTGACGGCGCACAAGCTGACGCGCGGCGACATCCTGTCGCTCAATACCTTCCCGATGATCTCGGGCTATTATACCGCGCTGGAACGCACCCTGTTCGTGGGTGAGGTCGACGCCGCCAGCCTGGCCTATTGGCAGGCCAATGTGGCGGCGCATGACTATGGCATGAGCCTGCTCAAACCCGGCGCCTCCTGCGCCGAGGTGACCGCCAAGATCAACGATTTCCTGACCGAGCGCGAGCTGCTGCAATACCGCAGCTTCGGCTATGGCCACAGCTTCGGCCTGCTCAGCCATTACTACGGCCGCGAAGCCGGGCTGGAGCTGCGCGAGGATATCGACACGGTGCTGGAGCCGGGCATGGTGATCTCGATGGAGCCGATGCTGACCATCCCGGCCGGCCAGCCCGGCGCCGGCGGCTACCGCGAACATGATATTCTGGTGATCGGCGAGGACGGGGCCGAGGATATCACCGGCTTTCCCTACGGCCCCGAGGCCAACGTGGTGGGCTGACCGCCCCGCCCCCACGCGTCGCGCCGCCAAGGAAAGCTGGGGGTGGCGCGAAAACGGGCGGGGGCGCGCGGCCAGGGCGTCAGGGAACTGCGGCGATGTTTGCGGCGTTGCGGCAGGGCAGCTTCGCACCGTATAAGCATACGCTGGACTTGACGCCACCACCGCTTCATGGCGCTGATGCGCCGAGTTCCGACCCGATTTGAAGAGAGGACGCCCGGATGACCTTTGCCAAACCGACTGTTCTGGTCAGCCGACGCCAGACATTGCGCGCGCTGGGCGCTTTCGCGATGACCGGGGCGGTTGCCGCCTGTGCCGGCAGGCCGAACGACGTGGCCAAGGCCCAGACCGATCCCGCCGTCGCCGCGGTCGAGGCGCCGTCGCCCACCACCATCGCCCGCTATCAGGCGATCCAGGATCACGGCTACACCATCGATGCCGTCGACCCGGGCTATCTGACCGGCTCGAACGCCCGGGCGCTGGTCTATTACAACGGCTCCGAGCAGCCGGGCCATATCGTCATCGACCCCTACGCGCGCCGGCTTTATCTGGTGCTGGAGAACGGGATCGCGATCCGCTATGGCTGCGCGGTCGGCAAGCAGGGCACGACCTTCTCGGGCGATGGCGTGATCCAGCGCAAGGTGGAATGGCCCAGCTGGCGCCCGACCCAGAACATGATCAAGACCGAGCCCGAGAAATACGGCGATTACGCCGAGGGAGTCGAGGGCGGGCCGGAAAATCCGCTGGGCGCGCGGGCGCTCTATCTCTACCGCGGCGGGCGCGATACCTATTACCGCATCCACGGCACCAACAACCCCTCGACCATCGGGCGGGCCACCTCGGCCGGCTGCATCCGGCTGTTCGACCAGGACATCATCGACCTTTACAACCGCGTGCCGCGCGGCACCCAGGTGCATGTCCGCACGCCCGATGAATCGGCGATGATGATCGGCCCGCTGCGGCCCGGCTTCGACGGCTATGTGATCCCGGTCAACGACCCCGACCAGAAGGTCACCGGGCCGCTGGCTGACCAGATCCTCGACAACAGCGAGACCGCGACCGATGTGGCGGTGGCCTCGGCCACCCAGGCGCTGAGCGCGCAGCAGCCGCAGTTGACCCCGATCGCCACCGGCACGCCCAAGAGAGTCTACTAGGGGCCTTCGCCGCCTTGCCCCTCAGAACGGGCAGGGCGCCTTGAAGGTCGTGCCGCGGCCGCCGTCGGGGTGGTTCACGCGCAGGCTTTCGGCATGCAGCATCAGCCGCGGGAAAGCCCGCGCCGGGCCTTCGGAATAGAACGGATCGCCCAGGATCGGGTGGCCGATTTCCTTCATGTGCACCCGCAGCTGATGGCTGCGCCCGGTCTGCGGCATCAGGCAGACCCGGGTGGTGCCGTCCTCATGCCGCAGCACCCGCCAGTCGGTCAGCGCGGGCTTGCCGTTTTCGTGATCGACATGCTGCAGCGGGCGGTTCGGCCAGTCGACGATCAGCGGCAGATCCACCGTGCCAGTCTTTTCGGCCAGATCGCCCCACAGCCGCGCGACATAGGTCTTCTTGGTCTTGCGCTGCTCGAACTGCAGCGACAGGTCGCGCTGGGCCTGCTTGGTCAGCGCGAAGACGATCACGCCCGAGGTGTCGCGGTCCAGCCGATGCACCAGCAGCGCCTCGGGGAACACCGCCTGGGCGCGGGTGATCAGGCAATCGGACAGCTCCGGCCCCTTGCCCGGCACCGTCAGCAGGCCCGCGGGCTTGTCCAGCACCAGCAGGTGATGGTCGTGATGCAGAACCTCCAGCGGCACCTGCGGCGGGGCGTAGGCGCCGGTCAAGGGATCATCCGCTTGATCGCCGCGACATGGGCCGCGCTGGCGGCGCGGGCGGCGGCGGTCAGTTCCTCGACCGTGGCGGCCAGTGCCTCGGGCGGGACGATGCGGTCGATCAGGCCCCAGGCGGCGGCCTCTTCGGCGCCGATGCGGGCGCCGGCCATCAGGATCATCTTGGCCCGCGCCGGCCCGACCAGCGCGGCCAGACGCGCAGGATCCGAGGGCTGCGGCAGAAATCCCAGCTTCATCACCGGATAGAACACCTTCGCCGTGGGCACGGCGAGGCGCAGATCGCAGGCCAGCGCCATGCCCATCGCGCCGCCCGCCAGCGTGCCGTTCAGCGCGGCGATGGTCAGGCAGGGCAGCGCGGCAAGCGCGCCGGAAAGGCGCTCCCACACCGGATCCTTGGCAAGGCCCGCGCGCGCCTCGTCCAGATCCGCGCCAGCCGAGAACACCTTGCCCGCGCCGGTCAGCACCAGCGCGCGGGCGCCCTCGGCCCCCGCCCACTCAACCGCGTCGGCCAGGGTCGCCAGCATGTCGCGGGTCAGCGAATTGGCCTTTTCGGGGCGGTCGATGGTCAGGGTCCAAAGCCCGTCTTCGGCCCGCGTCCGGATCATGCGATCAGCCCGATCCGGCGGCGGATCGCCTCGTCGCGCAGCTGCACCTCTTCGCCCAGCAGGTCGTCGGCCTCGGCCGAACACATCCACAAAAGCGCCCGCGCCGGCCAATCGGCGGGAATATGCACGCCGGGGTCAAGCTGGCTGACCGGGTTGATCCCCGAGGCGCGGATCTTCACCTGCATCTCGGTCGCCACCGTGCCCGGCGACAGGCCCATGACCCGCAGCCCCGCAGGCCCCGCCTCGTGATGCGCGACCCGGGTCAGCATCGCCGCCCCCGCCTTGGAGGCGCAATAGGCTGACCAGCCCTCCAGCGGGTTGTGCGCCGCACCCGAGCTGACCGTCAGGATCGTGCCCGACCGCCGCGAAATCATCCCCGGCATCACCGCGCGCAAGCCGTAGAAGACGCCCTTGAGGTTGATATCCACCGCCTTGCCCCAGGCGGCGGGATCGGCCTGGGCCAGCGGCGCGATCGGCTCGATCACGCCAGCATTGTTGATCAGCACGTCGACCGGGCCGAAGGCAGCCTCCAGCCTCTGCACCGCCCCCATCACCGCCGCCGAAGAGGCAATGTCGCAAGGCAGCGCCATCGCATTGGCGCCGATCTCGGCCGCCAGCGCGGAAATCTCGGCTTCGGACCGCGCGATCAGGCCGACCTTGGCGCCCGCTTGCGCAAAAAGCCGCGCCGCCTCGGCCCCGATCCCCCGGCTTGCCCCGGTGATCGCGACCACCTTTCCCGTCATCTCCACCGTCATGGCTCTCGTGGCCTCCTGCACTGTCTTTGCCCTTTTCCTTACCGCAGCGCCCGCGGCGACGAAAGGCCCCGGACCCGCGCGCAAGCCCCGCCGATCTTGCGCGGCGGGCGCAGGCGGGATAGGCCAGATGCAATTCGCGCAGAGCAGAGAGAGAGCCGCATGTCCGACAGTCTCGAAACCCTCGCCCACGCCCTATTGGATGCCGCCCGCAAGGCCGGGGCCGAGGCCGCCGACGCGCTGGTGGCCGAGGGCACCTCGGTTTCCATCGACGTGCGCGGCGGCGTGCTGGAACAGGCCGAACGGTCCGAAGCGGTAGAGCTGGGCCTGCGGGTGCTGATTGGCACGCGTCAGGCCTGTGTCTCGGCCTCGGACAGCCGCGACGAGACGCTGCGCGCGGTGGCCGAACGCGCCGTCGCCATGGCCCGCGAGGCGCCCGAGGATGCGACCGTGGGGCTGGCCGATCCGTCGCAACTGGCGACATCGTGGGATCTGGCGGCGCTGGAAATGGCCGACCCGGCGGGTGAACCCGACCCGGCGATGCTGGAGGAAGACGCCCGCCGCGCCGAGGCCGCCGCGCTGGGGATCAAGGGCGTTTCCCAGGTGCAGAGCGCGGGCGCGGGCTACGGGCGCAACCGCATTCACATGGCGGCGACCAACGGCTTTTCGGGCGGCTATGCCCGCACCTCGCGCGCCACCCATTGCGTGGCAATCACCGGCGAGGGCACGGGGATGGAGCGCGACGGATTCGGCGACGGCCGGGTCTGGCAGGCCGACCTGATGACCCCCGAGGACATCGGCCGCATCGCAGCCGAGCGCGCGGTGGAACGGGCCGGGGCGAAGCAGCCCCGCACCGGCGCCTATCCGGTGCTCTACGACGAACGCGTCGCGGCCTCGTTGATCGGGCACCTTCTGGGCGCGGTGAACGGCAACGCCATCGCCCGCGGCGCCAGCTGGCTGCGCGACGCACAGGGCGAGGCGGTACTGCCTGAGGGCCTGAGCCTGATCGAGGATCCGCTGCGTCCGCGCGCCGGATCGACCCGACCCTTCGACGCCGAGGGGCTGCCCGCGGCGCGGCGCGCGATCGTCAATCGCGGCGTGCTGACCGGCTGGACGCTGGATCTGGGCACCGCCCGCAAGCTGGGCATGCAAAGCACCGCGAGCGCCTCGCGCGGGACCTCTTCTCCGCCCTCGCCGGGCACGACCAATGTGGCGCTGACCCAGGGCGACAAGACCCGCGCGGAGCTGCTGCGCGAGATGGGCACCGGGCTTTTGGTCACCTCGATGATGGGGTCTTCGGTGAACCCGACGACCGGGGATTATTCGCGCGGCGCCGCGGGGTTCTGGATCGAGGGCGGCGAGATCGCCTATCCGGTGAACGAATGCACCATCGCGGGCAATTTGCGCGACATGCTGCGCCGGATCACCCCGGCCAACGACGCGCGGCTGCACCTGTCGACCGTGGTGCCCTCGCTTCTGGTCGAGGGGCTGACGCTTGCCGGCGCCTGACGACGATCTGGCGCTGCTGGCCGACGCCGCGCGCGCGGCGGGCGAGATCGCGCTGCGCTACTGGAAGAAGGCCCCCGAGGTCTGGGAAAAGGCCGAAGGCGCCGGCCCGGTGACCGAGGCCGATCTGGCCGTCAACCGGATGCTGGCGCAGGAATTGCGCGCCGCCCGGCCCGATTACGGCTGGCTGTCCGAGGAAAGCGAGGACGGGGCCGCGCGGCTGGAGGCCGAGCATGTCTTCATCATCGACCCGATCGACGGCACCCGCGCCTTCCTGCGCGGCGAGGACACTTTCGCGCATTCGCTGGCGGTGGCGCGGCGCGGCGAGGTGATCGCGGCGGCGGTGTTCCTGCCCGCGCTGGGGCGGCTCTATTCCGCCAGCCTCGGCGCCCCGGCGCTGTGCAACGGGGCGGCACTGGCGGTTTCGCCGACGGCAAGACCCGAGGGGGCGACACTGCTGACCTCGCAGGCGGGCATGCGGCCGGGGCTGTGGCCGGGCGGGGTGCCTGACGTGCGGCGCGGCTTTCACACCTCGCTTGCCTATCGGCTGTGCCTGGTGGCCGAGGGGCGCTATGACGCCGCGGTCACGCTGCGCGACGCGTTTGAGTGGGACATCGCGGCGGGCGATCTGATCGCGCGGCAGGCGGGGGCCACGGTCAGCGACAAGCTGGGCCAGCGGCTGGCCTACAACGCCCCGACGCCCCGCGCCGCAGGCATGCTGGCGGCGCCGCCGAAGCTGCACGCAGCACTGATGACCCATCTCGCCGCGCCGCAATCACCCGCCGGAGCCCCCGACTAGCCCCGCCGACTAGACCGGCCGACTAGACCGGCCGACTAGATCCGCCGATCAGGCCCAGAGATCAGCCCAGCCGGCGCGTCCTCTGCCTGGACGAAATCGCGCGGCGGGGTGTCGACCACAGCGGTATTCAGCTTGAACTCGCAGATCACCTCACCCTCGGCATTGTCCTCGGTCGAGGCGACGATCAGCGCGCGGTATAGATGCCGGCTGCCATCGTAGATATCGACCACGCCGCGCAGTTGCGGATCGGATGTGGCATCCAGCGCGAAGCCTCTGTCCCACAGGCGCAGCACGGGATAGACCGCGTCGCCCACATGGACCCGCAGGCGCGACCGGCGGCGCTGATCTTCCTTGCGCGCCAGTTTCAGTTCCTCGCGGACCTCAGCGGACAGATATTCCAGCATGGCAGCCTCCTTCAGACAGGCCAAGTCTGACGCTCAAATAACGAAAATCAAGTAAAGGTTTCACGTCAATGTGCGTGGCCCGTGACGCGGCAGGCTCAGGCGACAGAGCGGTAATGTTCGACCATCGCCGCCAGATCCTCGGGCGGGGTCGAGGCCGGCAGATAGGCGCAGGCATTGCCGGCATGCATGAAGATCGACCCATCCGAGAACATGTTGCTGTCGGTCAGGAAGATCACCTTGGCTTGCGGGTGGCGGTAGCTGGCGAAATCGGCCACGGCCAGCGCGCTGCCGTCGGTCAGGTCGAGGTTGACGATCAGCAGGCTGACGCTGCGGGTCTGCATGACGGTGATGGCCTCGCGCTGTCCAGGGACGCGGATGACCTCCAGACCCTGGCACCGAAGGGTTGCCTGCCAGAGACTGGCCCGTTCCGTGTCATGTTCGACAATGAGAACGGGCATGCCGTTGCTCTCCCACCTCTTTTGCGGTTGCGCCCCGCCAATTCCCCTTACGGCAAGAATAGCAAAGGATGGGGCGTTTTGACAGCAATCGAAGACGTCTAGGCCATTTCATGCCCGATTTTCGGCGAACAGCACTGCTGCAACAGTGTAGAAATGCACAGGGAAAGGGGCTGAGATCATGATCGAGCAAGGATACGACACCGCGCTTCCGCCAGACGCCATTCTTTATGCGGCCTTACTGGCGCGTGATTCGGCATGGGAGGGGCGCGCCTTCGTCGGCGTCACGTCGACCGGGATCTTCTGCCGCCTGACCTGCCCGGCGCGCAATCCCCGCCCCGAGAATTGCCGCTTCTTCCCGACGCCCGCCGCGGCGCTCGCAGCCGGGTTCCGCGCCTGCAAACGCTGCCACCCCCTTGCCCCCGAGGCCTTGGCCGACCCCCTTGTCCGTGCCCTACTGGCGGCTCTCGACGCCGACCTCAAGGCTGGGCCCGAGGCCCGCTGGACCGAGGCGCGCGTGGTCGAAGCCGGGTTCGACCCGTCCACCGTGCGCCGGGTCTTTCGGCGGCATTTCGGCGTGACCTTCCTGGACCTCGCCCGCCAGCGACGTCTGGGCGCGGGGCTGAAGACATTGGCCGCTGGCGGCAAGGTGATCGAGGCGCAACTGGAAGCGGGGTTCGAATCGCCCTCGGCCTTTCGCGCGGCCTTCGCCCGGATGGCGGGGGTGGCGCCCGGCGCGCTGGCCCGCGATGCCCTGCTTAGGGCGGATTGGCTGGAGACGCCCCTGGGGCCGATGATCGCGGTGGCGGATGCGCGGGCGCTGCATCTGCTGGAATTCGTCGGTCGCAAGGCGCTGCCGGCCGAGGTGCGGCGCCTGCATGCCGCGGCAAAAGGCAGCCTCGGCGTCGGTACGTTGCCGCCGCATGATCAGATCGCGCGTGAGCTTGCGGCCTATTTCGAGGGCCGCTCCGCCAGCTTTACCGTCCCGCTCGCGCAGCAGGGCACGCCGTTCACCCGACGCGTCTGGCAGGCGCTGTGCGAGATCCCCGCGGGGCAGACCCGATCCTACAGCCAGCTGGCCCAGGCGATCGGGCGGCCCGAGGCGGTGCGCGCCGTGGCCCGCGCCAACGGGGCCAACCAGATCGCGCTGATCGTGCCCTGCCACCGGGTGATCGGCGCCGACGGGGCGCTGACCGGCTATGGCGGCGGGTTGTGGCGCAAGCAGCGGCTGATCGATCTGGAACAGCAGTTCGCGCCTGCGCCTGCCTGATCCGGGCGGTCAGGTGATCCGCGTGGAGACCTGACCGACCCCTTCGATCGCGACGACGCAGGTATCGCCCGCCTTCAGCGCGCCGACGCCAGCCGGGGTGCCCGTATAGATCAGATCGCCGGGGCGAAGCTCCACCTGCGCGGACAGGAAGGCGATGATGTCGGGCAGCGGCCAGATCATCTGATCCAGCGTCGTCTCTTGCGTCACCGCGCCGTTGACCGCGCAGGTCAGCCGCGCGCTGCCGTCCGGGTGGCCGTGCTCTGCCACCGGCAGCAACGGGCCGCAGGGGGCCGAGTTGTCGAAGCCCTTGCCCATGTCCCAGGGGCGGCGCATTTCCTTGGCCTTGGCCTGCAGGTCGCGGCGGGTCAGATCGTTGCCCGCAGCGTAGCCCCAGACATGCGCCAAGGCCCGCTCGGCCGGGATATCGCGCCCGCCGGTGCCGATCGCCGCAACCAGTTCGGCCTCATAATGCAGGTTCGAGGTGGCCGAGGGGAAGGGCAGTGCTGCGCCGTCGTCGATCACCGTGTCGCCGGGCTTGGTGAAGAAGAACGGCGGTTCGCGGTCCGGATCGGCGCCCATCTCGCGGGCGTGATCGGCATAGTTGCGGCCGACGCAAAAGATCCGCCGCACCGGAAAGCGGGCCTTCGATCCGACGATGGCGACGCTGGGCTGCGCGGGGGGGGAAATGGCGAAATCAGGCATGGGCATCCTCCTGACGCTTCTATGCTCCGATCCTCTGAGGGCCGCAATGGGGGGCGGGAAGGCCGGTTTCCCCCGGGATCAGGGGGCCAGGGCGAAACACTGCATGTCGCGCGCCTGCAGCCGGGCGCAGGCCAGCGCGGCCTGATCCTGGGTCAGGCCCATGAAGTTCGCATCAAACCCGTTCGGGCGACGCACCACCTTGCGCTGCCCCTCAGACAGCGCACTGCTTTCGGCCAGCGCGGTGCGCAGCAGCGCCTTCTCGGCCTGGAATTGCGATCCAAACCGCCCGACGTTGACGCCCCAGTTGTGCCCACCCGAGGTCGACATCCGGGTCACGACGACAGGGCGTGCCTCGGGGCGCGGCACGTCGCGCGGCGCGATCGAGGCAAACAGCACCCCGCCTGAATCGGTCGGCCGGGGCAGAGGTGCCGCGGCTGCCGCGACGGTAGCGCCTGCAGCAGCCACTTCCGGATCGGTCGCGCGCACCTTGCGAATCCGCCCGGTCTCGGCCGAGACGACGGCGACGGTCGGCTTGACCACCTCGGTCTGATCGGCGGCGGCGGTCCGTGTTGCGGGGGTCGGGGCGGGGGTCGGAACCGCAACCGGGGCGCTGGCCGCCGTTTGCACGGCGCTTGCGGATTGGGCCGTGGCGCCCAGAGACGAGCCCCCCAGCGCGGCCGGGCGCATCGGTGGTGGCACGTTGGGCCGGCCACCGGTGCCAATATCGGTGCGGTCGGCATCAGGCATCGCGGTCTTGATCGAAATCGCGGCGACCTCGACTTGCGCGGGGGCCTGTACGGGGGCGGCAGGGCTGTCCTTGGCCTCGGCCGCACTGGCGACGGCCACGCTGCTCAACGCGTTGGAAATCTCATCCTTCATCGCCACCATCAGCGCCTTGGGCGGCGCGGCGACCGGCCGGCGCGACGGCCGCGGGCTGGACGCCAGAGCAACCGCAGGGCCGTTGTCGCGCGCAAGAGCAATCTGTGTCGCCTTCGGATGGGCCGTGTACATCGCCGCGATCCGGTCAAGGTTCGGCTTCTTCGGACGCTGCACCGCCACATGCGCCGGCGCCCGCTTGAACCCCAGATCCAGAAGCTCCGCCATCTTGGCATTGCGGCTGGCGACCGAGGTGCCGCCGAATTCCGCCGCGATGATCCGCTTGCTACCGCGCTTGGCCGAGGCGACCAGATTGAACCCCGAGGCATAGGTGTAGCCGGTCTTGATCCCGTCCGCCCCAGAGTATGAATTCAGGAACTTGCGGTTCGTCGAATAGACCTCGGCCACGCCCGCATCGGTCGAGCGGCGCGAGAAGATATTGTAATACTGGGGAAAGTCGTAGAACAGGTGGCGCCCCATGATCGCCATGTCATGGGCCGAGGACAGATGCCCCGCCAGCGTCAGCCCGTTGGGATTCTCGAAATGCGAATCCCGCATCCCCAACTTCTTCGCGGTGGCGTTCATCCGCTTGGCAAATTCGGTGACATTGCCCGAAATCGCATCGGCGATCGCCCAGGCCGCATCATTGGCCGATTTCACCGCCGCCGCGCGGATCAGATAGCGCAGCTTGATCTTCTGCCCCGCCCGCAGCCCCAGATGCGAGGGCGGCTGCGCGGCCGCCCGGCGCGACACCGTCACCACGGTATCAAGGCTGATCTCGCCGCGCTGGATCGCGTCGAAGCAGATATAAAGCGTCAGCATCTTGGTCAGCGAGGCCGGATGCAACCGCGCATCGGCATTCTTGGAATAGAGAACCTGACCGGTGCGCGCATCCATCACATAGGCGGCGTAGGGTGCGGCCTGAACCCCGGTGGCCCAGAACAGCATGCCGCCGGAAATACCAGCCCACATCCATAGATTACATAGATTCCGCCCGACTCGCGTCACCACGTCACTGCCCTTTGTCCTGCCTCTTACCCCGTCTTTGGCGCGGGGCGATTTACTGCTTCGTTTCAGGATAGCACGCGTCAGGGCTTGCGAAAACCCCCATGATTCAATGGCTTTTCGGGTGTTGCTCACAAAACCTTGGATAGATGTTGCGATCCTTTCGGGGCCTAACCCCAAATGCGGGCAGCTCAGATCAGATCCAGAAAGCCGGGCAATGCACCCAGATCAGGCAGTTCGCGAAACCGCGGATGACCCACGGGCGCTTCGTCATGCTCCAGCGCCCAGGTCAGGTGATGGGGCACGAAAACCCCCCATCCCCCGGCCTCAAGCGCCGGGATCACATCCGAGCGCAGGGAATTGCCCACCATCATCGCGCGCCCCGCGCCATCGCCGTGGCGGGCGAAAATCTCGGCATAGACGGGGGCGGTCTTGTTGCTGACGATCTCGACCCCGTCGAACAGATCACCCAGCCCGGATTGTGCCAGCTTGCGCTCCTGATCCAGCAGGTCGCCCTTGGTGATCAGCACCACCCGGTAGCGGCCCGCCAGCGCCTCGACCGCAGCGCGCGCATGGGGCAGCAACTCGATCGGATGGCGCAGCATATCCTGCCCCGCCGCGATCAGCTCGGCGATCACCGGGGCGGGCACCTTGCCCTCTGTCACCTCGATCGCGGTCTCGATCATCGACAGGGTGAAGCCCTTGATGCCAAAGCCATAATGTCCGACGTTCCGGCGCTCGGCCGCCAACAGCCGCTCTTCCAGATGCGCGGGCGCGGCATAATCCTTCAGCAGATCGGCAAGGCGATCCTGGGTGAGGCGAAAGAACCGCTCGTTCTGCCAAAGCGTGTCATCCGCATCGAAGCCGATGGTGGTCAACGCAGCCACGTCAGCCCCTTTCTTTCTGGCAAAAATATCCTGGGGGGGAGGCCCGGACCACGTCCGGGCCGGGGGGCAAAGCCCCCCTTGGAGCCCGCTGGCGTCACGGCCATTTCGCCACCGGCGGCAGGCTCATCAGCACGGCATCGGCGTCATGCCCGGTGGCCAGCCCGAATTTCGTGCCCCGGTCGTAGACCAGGTTGTATTCGGCATAAAGACCGCGGTGGACCAACTGCGCCTCACGGTCGGCCTCGGTCCAGGGGGTGTCACGGCGGCGGCGGGTGACGCCCTCGAAGGCAGGCAGGAAGGCGCGCCCCACCTCCTGGGTGAAGGCGAAATCGGCCTCCCAGTCGCCGGTGTTCAGATCGTCGAAGAAGATCCCGCCAACACCCCGCGCCCGACCACGGTGGGGGATGAAGAAATACTCATCCGCCCAGGCCTTGAAGCCGGGGTAGTAATCGGTGTTGTGGCGGTCGCAATGCTCCTTCAGCACACCGTGGAAGAAGGCGGTGTCATCGGGATATTCAAGGCAGGGGTTCAAATCCTCACCGCCGCCGAACCACCAGGCCGAAGGCGTCCAGAACATCCGCGTGTTCATGTGCACTGCCGGGCAATGCGGGTTTTGCATATGCGCGACCAGGCTGATGCCGCTGGCCCAGAAGCGCGGATCCTCGGCCACGCCGGGCACGCCGCGCGCCGCCATCGCCTGCTGCGCGGCCTCGCCCAGCGTGCCATGCACCTGCGACCAGTTCACGCCCACCTTCTCGAACACGCGCCCGCCGCGCATCACGCTCATCAACCCGCCGCCCGCGTCCGAACCGTCGTCCGAGGCACGCTTGGTCTCGCTCAGCTCGAAACGGCCGGCGGGCAGGGCGGCGAAGGGGCCAGTCGCCTGTTCATCCTCGAGCGTCTCGAAGGCCGCGACGATCTGGTCGCGCAGGGTGCGAAACCATGTGGCAGCGCGGTCCTTGCGGGCGTCGAAATCCTGGCTCATCGCAATCTCCTTCGCGGCGGGCCTCGACCATAGGCCGCCCCGCGCGCGGTGCAAGAGGGTCGCGTTGGGGGATTTGGGAATCGTGCGGCAGGCGCTATGGTGGTCTTTCGCTCACGGAGACGAACATGCGCCTGATCCCCGCCCTACCTGCCCTGACGATCGTGCTGGCACTTGCCGCCTGCGCCACGCCGCAGCAGCGCTGCATCAACCAGCATACGCACGATCTGCGGGTGGTGGACGGGCTGATCGCCCGGCTGCAGACCGATCTCGCGCGCGGCTACACGCTGGTGCCGACGCCCACGTTGATGCCGCGCTGGGTGATGTGCGGCGATCCCAGCTCGGACGATGGCCCCGGCATGTGCCTGATCGACACACCCGCCACGGTGAACCGCCCCGCCGCCTTCGACATCGCGGAAGCCAAGCGCCAGCTGGCGCAGCTGAAGGTCAAGCGTCGCGAACTGCAGCAGCAGGCCGGCCCCGCCGTCGAAGCCTGTCGCGCAGCATTCCCCGACAAGGGCTAGGGCGCGGCCAGCCCGGGCCTAATGCACCGGCGCCGAGGCGGCGTCGAGCAGGCTGCGCCCGCCATCCAGCGTCAGGATCTGACCGGTCATGAAGCCGGCCCCCTCCGAGGCCAGGAACTGCGCCGCATCCGCCAACTCGCCCGGGGCGGCGATGCGTTCCAGCGGCGTATGCGCGCGGATTTCCTGACGCATTTCGGGGTGGTCCTTCAGCGCCTCTTTCAGCGAGGTGCTCATCACGGATCCGAAGGCGATCGCGTTCACCCGGATCCGCTTGGGCGCCAGCGCCACGGCCAGTGAGCGCGTCATCTGATCGAGCGCCGCGCAAGAGATCGAATAGGCCATCAGCTCGGGCTGGGTGCGCCGCGAGGCGATCGACGAGATGTTGATGATCGACCCGATCGCGGAGCCGCTCTGCTCGGCCCCGTCGCGTTCGGACTGCGCGATCATCCGCCTTGCCACCTGCTGCGATACGCGCAGGCTGGTCAGCAGGTTCTGCTCCAGCAGCGCCTCGACGCCATCGGCCTCGGCGTCCAGCGGGTCGGTGGCGTACATCTGGCGGCTGGCGTTGACCAGAATGTCGACCCGGTCGAAAGCGTCGATCGTGGCCGACAGCAGGTTGGCGATGGTCAGCTTTTCGCGCAGGTCGCCGCCGAACATGCGGATCGGGCCGTCATCGGTCAGCGCGTCGCCCAATTCGCTGGACAGGCGGGCCTCGTCCATGTCGGCGAACATCACGTTCGCGCCCTTCTCGACGAACTGGCGGGCGATGGCCAGGCCGATACCCTTGGCAGCACCCGTGACGATGGCGGTCTTTCCGGCGATGGCGAAGGACATGACTTCCTCGTGATCTTTTGGGGGCGGTTCGGGGGATCAGCGCGCGCGGGTCGTGGGACGCGTGGCGAGAAGCACCTTGAAGGCCGATTTTCCAGCGACTTCCTCGACCTCGCGGAACAGCGTTGCAAGTGTGCGTTCATACGGCAGGTTGCGGTTCGCGACAAGCCAGAGCTGCCCCGAGCCGGTCAGCATCCGCGCCGCCGAAGTCAGGAAAGCCACGCCCAGCGCCGGATCCGCCGCGCGGCTGGTGTGGAACGGCGGGTTGGTCACGATCGCCTGAAACGGCGCACCGGTCCAGGGCTGGGTGGCGTCGGCCCAGTGAAACTGCGCCCGCGGATCGGTGATGTTTTGCCGCGCGCAGTCAAGCGCGGCCTTCTCGGCCTCGATCAGATGCAGTTCCGCCACGCCCTGGCGCGACAGGATCGCACGGGACAGATACCCCCAGCCGGCGCCCAGATCGGCGATGCGGGCAGGCAGCTTTGCCGGCAGCGCCCCGGCCAGCAGGACCGAGGCCTTGTCGGGCCCGTCGGCCGAGAACACGCCCGGAAGGGTGACGAAGCCTTCCGCCACCTGCTGCGGGGTAGCCTGCCAGTCGGCGAAAACCGCCGCGCCGGGGTTTTCCAGGGCGAAGACCTTGCCATGGGCCTTGGACAGCGGTTCCGTCACCGGGGCACGGGCGCGCAGATCCTTCAGCATCGAATCGATGCCGTCGGTCTTTTGTCCATCGACCAGCAGCGCCGCGCCCCGGGGCAGATGCGCGGCGGCAGTGGCGATCAGCGCGCGGCCCTCGGCCCGGGCGCGGGGCAGGCAGACCAGCGCGGCGGCGTATTCGCCTTCGGGCGCGGCGCTTACCCGCAGGCCGCGACGCGTCAGGGCATCGTGATCGGGGCGAAAGCTTTGAATCACCTCGATCCGGTCGGCGGGCAGGGCCGAGAAATCCTCATCCCCCCCGGGACGGAATAGCGCGATACGGCCCTCATCGGGCAGGCGAAGGGCGCCGGTCTCCAGCGCAAGCGAAAGTCGGGTGGAACGCATGGTGTGCGGCCGCGCGGGGCGGCGCTACTCCTTTTCCATCGTGCATTGCAGCGGATGCTGGTGGCGGCGGGCGAAATCCATCACCTGCGCGACCTTGGTCTCGGCCACCTCGAACGAGAAGACGCCGACCACCGCCAGCCCCTTCTTGTGCACTGTCAGCATGATTTCGAACGCCTGAGCGTGGTTGATGCCGAAGAAACGCTCCAACACATGAACGACGAATTCCATCGGTGTGTAATCGTCGTTGAGCAGCAATACCTTGTAAAGCGGCGGGCGCTGGGTGCGGGTCGTGGTCTGCGTCAGCAGCCCGCCCTCGCCCTCACGGTCGCCCGGACGATCGCCAGTACCGCCCTTCTGGGCGGACAGGGTAAGGCGCGAAAGGGTCGCCGGGAAAGTCACTAGGCAGGCTCCGGTTCGAAGGGTCGGTTCGAAGGCTCAATATAACCTGCTCAGCGCATGAGAAAAGGGGCGCGTGGCCGCAGTCGTCATTCCAGGTCGCTTGCCCGGGTCTGCCAGCTTCGCTAGAACCGCGCAACCCCGGCAAAAGGATCCGATCATGAACTCAAGCCCCCTTCCGGACCCTGCGGGGCATTCCGTGGCCGATGACCGGCTGATCATGGCGCTAGACGTGCCGAACGTGATCGAGGGGCTGGAGCTGGCCGGGCGCATCGGCAATGCGGTCAGCTTCTACAAAATCGGGCTGGGGATGCTGGCTGGCGGCGGCATGGCGCTGGCGAATGAGTTGAAGGCCGAGTACGGCAAGCGCATCTTTCTGGATCTGAAGCTGTTCGACATCGGCGCAACGATCGAGGCGGCGGTGCGCGGGATCGCGCAATTCGATCTGGATTTCCTGACCGTGCATGGCGATCCGCAAGTGGTGCGCGCAGCCCAAGAGGGCAAGCGTGGCACCGATCTGAAGATCCTGGCGGTGACGGTGCTGACCTCGCTCGACCGGGCGGATCTGGATGCCAACATGATCCGCCCCGGCGAGGTGACCGAGATCACCGTCGAACGGGCGGCGCGGGCGCTGGCGGCGGGGGCGGACGGGGTGATCGCCTCGCCCGCCGAGGCCGCCCAGATCCGGGCGCTGCCCGAGGCCGCAGGCAAGCTGATCGTGACGCCGGGCGTGCGCCCCGCGGGCGCGGCGCTGGGGGATCAGAAGCGGGTGGCGACGCCGGCCGAGGCGATCGCGCGCGGTGCCGACCATGTGGTCGTGGGGCGGCCGATCCGGTCGGCTGCGGATCCGAAGGCCGCGGCGCTTGCCGTGGTGGCCGAGATCCGGGCCGCGCGGGCGGGCCGGCCCTAGAGAACCAGAACCGACCCACCGGGCCCACGCCGGCGGAAATTGCCGCGCTGGCCGACTGCCTGACCCGCCTGGGGCGTGGGGCCGGCAGCATCCACAAGGCGGGCGCGTCGGCTATGCCCTTCGCAGGCCCGCGATGTCTGGAAAACCCCCGGCAGCCGGATCGGGTTCAGCCCGCCCGCCTGCCCCGGCAAAGCCTTGCCGGAATCGCCCGGACGGGTCGGCGGGGTCCGGCCGGATTTGGGCCGGGGTCCGGCCGAGGCCGATCCAGGGATCGTGCCTGCCCCCCCGGCGAACCGGCGGTTCAGTTGTCGTTGATGTCGTCGTGGATGATCCGCACCTGACCCTTGCGCAGCCCGAAGACCGCGCGCAGCCCCAGCCAGGCGATCAGCGACAGCAGCCCGAAAACCAGGAAATGCCGAAACAGATCAACCCCCATCCAGGCCGCGGGCGGCAGGCCAGACCACAGAATCAGCCCGGTCAGCGCGGCGCCGATCGCGAAGCCGAGGAAGACGAAGACGGGCACCAGGATCTCAAAGATCCCCAGCAGCAGCCCGCCAACCACCCAGACCCACCAATCCGTCCAACTCATGCGCCCCCCTTGCCCCTCAGCATCTTGAAGGCATCGCCGAAGGCCTCTAGCGCGTTCGCCGGCACAAAGATCGTCTGCTTGCCGGCGCCCTGCCCCACGGCGGTCAGCGCCTCGACCTGCTTCAGCGCAACCTGATATTGCGCCGCCTCAAGCCCGTTGTCGGCGATCGCCTTGGCGACGACCTGGGTCGCGTAGCCCTCGGCATCGGCGCTGATCCGGCGAGCCTCGGCCGCCTTCTGCGCGGCGTAGAGGTCGGCGTCGGCCTTCAGCTCAATCGCGCGTTTGAGGCCCTCGGCCTCGGTCACATGGGCGCGGCGCGCGCGCTCGGAATTCAGCTGCTGCAGCATCGCCTCGCGGGTCTGCTGATCAAGGTTCACGTCAAGGATCTCGGCCCGGGTGACCTCAATCCCCCAGTCCTCGACCGCATAGGCGACCTGGGTCTTGATCTGGTCGATCAGTTGCTGGCGGTTCGACTGCACCTCGTCGAGGTCCATCTCGCCGATCCCGGCGCGCACGATCCCCGCCACGGTGGTCGAGATCGCACCATCCACGTCGCGGATGCGGTAGACCGTCTTTTCCGGTTCGAGAATGCGGTAGAAGACGCTGGTTTCCACCTTCACCAGCACGTTGTCCTTGGTGATTGCGTCCTGTTCGGCATTCGGCAGCTGGCGCTCCAGGATCGAGATCTTGTGCGCCACCCGGTCAAGGAACGGCACGATGAAGTTGATGCCGGGGCCAAGCACGGCGCGCAGCCGGCCGAAACGCTCGACCACATGCTTTTCCGATTGCGACACGATGTTCACCGCTTTCCAGACCGAAAGGATGACCAGCGCGGCAAGGAAGAGTGTCACCCCGTTGGTGGCGAGAAATTCATTGATGTCCATGACTTGCCTCAAAAACCTGGCCGTTGCCCGACCTGCGGGGCAAGTATGCCTCTAAACCGGGGCCGTGGGCAAGTTCGGCGCCAGCCGGCGGCCGGCACACGGGCCGCTCACGCGACCTTGCATGCGCCGAAGGCGGCACTATGCTGGGCCCACCTCGGGGTGCCCCCAAGCCGGGCTGAGATGCGATCGCGAACCCGTTGAACCTGAACCGGCTAAAACCGGCGGAGGGAAGGTGACAGGGTGATCCTCCACTGCCCCCGGCCGCCGCGAAAGGAGGAACGCATGAAACTTCCGATGCTTGCCGCGGGACTACTGGCGCTTGTGCTCGGCTCTGCCGCGCAGGCCGAGGAAAAGCCCGTGCTGACCGTCTACACCTATGACAGCTTCGCCTCGAAATGGGGCCCCGGGCCCGAGGTGAAGACCGCCTTCGAGAAAACCTGCGGCTGCACGCTGAAATTCGTCACCGCCGGCGATGGCGCGGCACTTCTGTCGCGCATCCGGCTGGAGGGCAAGCGCACCAAGGCCGATGTGGTGATCGGGCTGGACACCTCGCTGACCGCGGCGGCGCACAAGACCGGGCTTTTCGCCGCTCACGCATCGCTGCCGAAGCTGGACATGCCGGTGAAATGGACCGATCCCACCTTCGTGCCCTTCGATTGGGGCTGGTTCGCCTTCGTCTACGACAAGACCAAGGTGAAGAACGTCCCCCACAGCTTCGAGGAACTGGCGAAGTCGAACCTGAAGGTGGTGATCGAGGATCCGCGCTCTTCGACCCCCGGGCTGGGGCTGCTCTTGTGGGTCAAGAAAGTTTACGGCGACAAGGCGGGGGCGATGTGGAAATCGCTGGCGCACAACATCGTCACGGTCACGCCGGGATGGGATCAGGCCTATGGCATGTTCCTGAAGGGCGAGGCCGACATGGTGCTAAGCTATACCACCTCGCCCGCCTATCACATCAATGTCGAACATGACGACAGCAAGGGCGCCGCGCTGTTCGACAAGGGCAATTACATGGAGGTCGAGGTCGCCGGCAAGATCGCCGGCACCAAGCACCCCAAGCTGGCCAACGCCTTCATGCATTTCATCACCACCGAGGCCTTCCAGAAGCTGATCCCCACGACCAACTGGATGTATCCGGTGATCAAGCTGTCGACGCCGCTGCCCAAGGGCTTCGATGAATACCGGCCGAAGATCTCGCTGCTCTACCCCTCGGCGGAGGTGCCGAAGATCAAGGACAAGGCGCTGGCGGAATGGCGCGACGCGCTCAGCCAGTAGGGCGCTACGCGGGCGGCGCCACGGCCCTGGGGCTGGTGGCGCTGACGCTGGGCACGCTGGGCGCCGTCGCCTGGCGCGCGGGCAGCGCGGGGGGGCTGACGGGCGGGCTGGGGCCTGCCGACTGGGCCGCGCTGCGCTTCACGCTGCTGCAAGCGGGGCTGTCGGCGGCGCTTTCGGTGGCGCTGGCGGTGCCGGTGGCGCGGGCGCTGGCGCGGCGGTGGTTTTTCGGACGCCGCGCGCTGATCGCGCTGATGGGGGCGCCGTTCATCCTGCCGGTGATCGTGGCGGTGCTGGGGCTGCTGGCCGTCTTCGGGCGCGGCGGGATCCTGAATGCGGGTCTGGCCGCCCTTGGCCTCGCGCCGCTGTCGATCTACGGGCTGCACGGGGTGATCCTGGGCAATGTCTTCTTCAACCTGCCGCTGGCGGTGCGGCTGATCCTGCAGGGCTGGCTGTCGATCCCGGCGGAACGTTTTCGTCTGGCCGCCGCGCTGGGCTTTGCTCCGGCCGAGATCGCGCGCCAGATCGAACGCCCGATGCTGCGAGAGATCGTGCCCGGCGCGGCGCTGGCGATCTTCCTGATCTGCCTGACCTCCTTCGCCATCGCGCTGACGCTGGGCGGCGGGCCCCGCGCCACCACCATCGAGCTTGCGATCTATCAGGCCTTCCGCTTCGATTTCGACCTTGGACATGCCGCCACGCTGGCGGCGCTGCAATTCGCGATCTCGGGCGCGGCGATGTTGCTGGCCCTGCGCCTGACCCTGCCGCAGGCCAGTGCCGCCGGCCTTGACCGCCCGGTCGAACGCTGGGATGCCGCAAGCCCCTGGCTGCGCGCCCAGGACGCCGTGCTGACCACGCTGGCCGCGCTGTTCCTGCTGACGCCGCTGGCGCTGATCGTGACGCAGGGCCTGCCCACGCTGCTAACGCTGCCGGGGATCGTCTGGACCTCGGCGCTGAATTCGCTGGTGGTGGCGCTGGCCTCGGCAGGGCTGGCCACGGCGGCGGCGCTTGCCCTGGCGCTGGCGATCACCGGCCCCCGCCCTGCCCTCTATGAGGCCGCGGGGATGCTGCCGCTGGCGACATCGCCGCTGGTGCTGGGCACCGGGCTGTTCCTGATCCTCAACCCGGTGGTCGACCCTTCCCGTCTGGCGCTGGCGGTCACCGCGCTGTCGAATGCCGCGGTGGCGCTGCCCTTCGGGCTGCGCGCGCTGGTGCCCGCGCTGCGCGAGGTCGAGGCCAGTCATGGCCGGCTGGCCGATGCGCTGGGGATGCAGGGCCTTGCCCGGCTGCGCCTGCTGATCCTGCCGCGCCTGCGCCGGCCGCTGGGCTTTTCCATGGGCCTTGCTGCGGCGCTGTCGATGGGGGATCTGGGGGTCGTGACGCTGTTCGCCCCGCCCGAAGGCGGCACCCTGCCGCTACAGCTTTACCGGCTGATGGGCGCCTACCGGATGAACGATGCAGCGGGGGCGGCGCTTTTGCTTTTGATCCTCAGCTTCGCGCTGTTCTGGATCTTCGACCGCGGAGGCCGCGCCGATGCTGAAGCTTGAAAACCTGCGCCTCACGCAGGGAGACTGGACGCTGGAGGCCGATCTTGGCCTGCCTGCGGGCACCCGCTGCGCGCTGATCGGCCCCTCGGGCGCCGGGAAATCGACGCTTCTGGGCGCGATCGCCGGCTTCGTGCCGCCCGCCCGGGGCCGCATCCTGTGGCAGGGGCAGGATCTGGGATCGCAGGCGCCGGGCGCGCGGCCGGTCAGTATCCTGTTTCAGGACAACAATCTTTTCCCGCATCTGACGACGGCGCAGAACGTGGGGCTGGGGCTGCGCCCGAACCTGCGCCTGACAGCTGATGAGCACGCCCGGGTGGCCGAGGCGCTAGCCCGCACCGGGTTGCAGGACTTTGGCGCGCGCAAGCCTGCCGCGCTTTCGGGAGGGCAGCAAAGCCGGGTGGCGCTGGCGCGGGCACTGCTGCGGGCGCGGCCGCTGTTGCTGCTGGATGAACCCTTCGCGGCGCTGGGTCCGGCGCTGCGTGCTGAAATGCTGGATCTGGTCGCCCGGATCTGCGCCGAAACCGGGGCGACGCTGCTGATGGTCAGCCATGATCCCGGCGACGCGTGCCGCATCGCCGACCAGACCATCGTGGTCGCCGACGGCCGCGCCGCGCCCCCCGAACCGACCGAGGCGCTGTTCGCCGACCCGCCCGAGGCGCTGCGGCGCTATCTGGGCGAGGGCTGAACCTCGCCTTACCCCAGCAGATCGCGCAGGGTGCGGTGGAAGATCCGCGTGCCTTGCGCGATCAGGCTGTCGGGGAAATCGTAATCGGGATTGTGCAGCGCCGGCCGGTCGCGCCCCGCACCCAGCAGGAACATCGCCGACCGCGCCACCGCACCGAACCGGCCGAAATCCTCGGAGGCGCGCATCGGCAGGTTCTGCGCGTCATGCGCGATGCCCTCGGCCGCCAGCGCGGCGCGCAATCGGGCCACGGCCTCGGGGTGGTTGCGGCAGGCAAGGAACAGATCGTGTTCGGAAAAGCTGATCTTCAGCCCCGCGGCCCGGGCCTCGGCGCAGGCGATCTCCTTCGCGCTTGCCAGCAGGTCGTGCAGGTCGTCATCCATCAGCGCGCGCAGCGTCAGCCACAGCTCGCCCGCGCCGGGGGCGACGCCGAAGGCCGGCGCGCCAAGCTGCGCATGGGTGATGGTCGCCAGCCGGAAGCCCGGCACCAGCGCGCCGCCGGACCCCAGCGCCGAAAGCGCCGGGATCAGCCGCGCGATCGCCGGGGCGGGCGACACCCCGTCCTCGGGCATCGAGGCATGGGCGGTGCGCCCGCTCAGCGCGATCCGCAACCCGACCGAGGCGCAATTCGCCGGCCCCTCGGCCAGCGAGACATGGCCCAGGGGAAGGCCGGGCATGTTGTGCAGCGCGAAGGCCCAATCGGGCGCGACCCGGTCGAAGGCGGGATCTTTCAGCACCAAAGCCGCCCCGGCGCCGGTTTCCTCGGCGGGCTGGAACAACAGCACCGCCCGGCCCCGCGCGGGGCGCTGGCGGCCCAGCAGCCGGGCCAGACCGATCAGGATCGTGGCATGGCCGTCATGGCCGCAAAGATGGCCCTTGCCGGGGGTTTCCGAACGATAGGGCAGCCCGCCGATCTCTTCGATCGGCAGTCCGTCCAACTCGGCCCGGATCAGCACGGTCGGCCCCGGCGCGGCGCCGGAAAAGACCGCGGCAACCCCGTGGCCGCCAAGGCCGGTCAGCACCTCATCCGGGGCTGTGGGGGCGAGGGCCTTCGCGATGGTGCGCGCGGTCTCGCATTCCTCGCCCGACAGCTCGGGGCGCCGGTGCAGGGCCTGGCGCAGCTCTGTCAGCTCGACGATGTCGCGCTTGCCCAGCCCCCGCGCCCCGTCTGGCGCCGTCGATTCCGCTTTGTCCCGCAAGGCCACCTCCATCCGTCTTTCGGCAGCACTTACCAGCCCGGCACGCGGCGGCAAGGGTGGGATGGCAGTTGACCGCCTGGCGCCACGGTTGGTCGCCGCGCCTCACTTGCGCAGGTATTTGACCAACGCCGCAATGGCCAGAACAACCAGCGCCAGAACCAGCAGCATCCAGATGCCGCCAAACCCCATCCCGAATCCCATTCCCATCGCGTCGTTTCCTTCCCAAATGAAGCCGGGCCCAAATAAAGTCCGGCCCGAATGAAGGCGGGCCCGAAAGTCAGGCCACGGTGAATTGCCCCATCATCCCCGCGTCCTCGTGTTCCAGTATGTGGCAATGGAACATGAAGGGCGTGGCCTTGTCGGCCTTCTGATCGACCCGGACAAGGATCTCGACGCCACGCGCATCGACCGCCACGACGTCCTTGTGCCCCTCGGTCGCGGGATCGACCGCCTGACCACCGCGCGAGACAACCTGAAATGAGCAGCCATGCACATGGAACGGATGGGTCATCATCGGCGCGGAGACGCGCCAAAGCTCGGTCTCTCCCAGCTTCAGCTGCGCGTCGATGCGGCCCATGTCGTAGGACTTGCCGTTGATGCCCATGACGCCCCCGCCGATCAAGCGGCGGAACATCGAGCCCATCATCGAGCCGGCGTGCATGTCGAGCCGGATCTCGCGGGTGCGCACGGGCGCCCCCAAATCGAAGGGCGGCGCCGGCAGGCTGGCGGGCAGGCTGGCGGGGCCAGCGCCGGCGGTGGCCTGGGGCGCGAAGGTCATGATGTCGAAGGTTCCGCGGTCGCCAGATCCGCCACCCATCATGCCCCCACCCATCATACCCCCCTGGGCGACACTGGAACTGATCAGGCGAACCGGCGCAGCATCGCCGCTGAAGTCGACGACGATCTCGGCGCGCTCGGCGGGGGCCAGCGGCAGACGCGTACGCGCCACCGGGGCCGGCAGCAGCCCGCCGTCGCTGGCGACCTGATGGAACTGCCGCCCGTCGGCAAAGGCGAAATCATAGAAACGCGCGTTCGATCCATTGAGAATGCGCAGTCGCACCAGCCCGCGCGGCACGTCCGCAACCGGCCGAACCGCCCCGTTGACGCAGATCGTGTTGCCCAGGACCCCACCCATCAGCGCCATCCCGGAAGTGTCGTAGACCAGACGACCGGAGCTGTCGAAACTGCGGTCCTGCACCACCAGGGGCAGGTCGTTCACGCCGTAATCCGAGGGCAACCCATCCGGCGCGGCGGGATCTTCGACCAGCAGCAAACCGGCCAGCCCGTGATAGACCTGCGTGCCGGTCTTGCCGTGCACATGGCTGTGGTACCACAGCGTCGCGGCCGGGTGATGCACGTCGAACCGCGCCGACCACGTCTTGCCGGGGGCAAAGGCCCCTTGCGGGCCGCCGTCCATGTTCCCCGGCACAAAAGCGCCATGCCAATGCGCCGAGATCTCGTCATCGGTGCGGTTGACGACATCGATCCGCGCGCTGCGTCCGCGCCGCACCCGCAGGGTCGGCCCAAGGTAATCCAGCTCATACCCCAGCGTCGGCGTCTTGATGCCGGGCACGAAACTATGGCTGCCGGCGCGCGCGGTCAGCGTCACGGGCTGCGCCCCGTCGGCCTCCAGTATCGGTGGGATCGGCAGCGGCGCGCCACCCTCGGCGGCAAATCCCGGCCTCGCCTGCACGAAGGGCGCCGCAAGGGCTGCGCAACCACCCAACAACAGCTTCCGCCGGTCAATGCCGTGGCCGTCTACGATCAGGTCGCCTGCCATTTGAAATCCTCTCGGCTCGGTGGAACTTTGGCTAATCATATTGAAGGACGATCTTCTCCGATACGGACGCGTCTGTTTTCCGCGCCCGAAAGGACAGCGTCGATCTTTGCTAACGCAGGCCCCACGGTTCCTGACGCCACGACAGATTGTCGCATGCAGCAAATCAAGGGCGCACGCAGCGCCTTCGAACGCCTCGGTCACTACCAGCTTGACTTGCTCACGGTATCGCATTCTTGTGATCGTGCGAAGGAGTTCCATATTTGATCGGCCGCATCCTAGTCATTGTCGTTGCGCTACAACTCGTCATGACGGGTGCGTTTGCCTATACGACGATGGCGATCGACCATTGCGCCAATCCTGTCACTGGTCACGTTCACCTTGTGAAATCGCCTGAGCATTCGCAGCCATCTGCCAAGCTTTCCGACCGCGATAAGTCCCAAACACCGATGAGCCCGGTCAATTGTGCGAATCCCTCCTGCACCGATCATTTCGGCTGGTTTCGATTGACCGCCGCATCGATGGACACCCGGTCTGACCAGTTGAGCCCGGTCGAGCCGCGCATGGCCCTTCAATCGGTAATCATTGCCTATCTGCGCCCACCCCTGGGATAAGGCCGCGCCCTTGCCGGCGCCGGCCGCCGCTGCGCGACTTTCTCGCGCGCCTCGGCCCGATCAGATCCGCGCCCCATGATCCTGTTTTTGCAGCGCATCTGATCCCTTGTCATCCTTATCCCGTCACCGCTGGTTCGCGGCGACTTTCCAAATAGCGCCGCAATCTGTCTGTCAGATCGGTGTGCACGAGAAACACATGAAAAACATCAACATCCTGCGGCCTCTGGCCGTGTTGCTGGGGCTAAGCCTTGCCGCGCCGGCCACAGCCAAGACCTATGACATCACGGTGGACAAGATCCGCATCGACACCGGCACCTTCAAGAAGGTCGGGATCGGCTACAACGGCAGCCAGACACCGACCGTTCTGCGCTTTAAGGAGGGAGAGGCCGTCACGATCCGGGTGCACAATAACCTGCGTGAGAGCACCTCGATCCACTGGCACGGCCTGATCGTGCCGTTCCAACAGGACGGCGTGCCGGGGATCAGCTTCAAGGGCATCGCAGCCGGAGAAACCTTTACCTATCGCTTCCCGATCAAGCAGGCGGGCACCTACTGGTTTCACAGCCACTCCGGCTTTCAGGAACCGGAAGGGGCCTATGGCGCCATCGTCATCACCCCCAAAGGCGGCGAAGCGGTCCGCGCCAGCCGCGATTATGTGGTGCAGTTTACCGACAAGCATCCGCACAGCGGGTCGCGGATCTTCCGCAACCTCAAGGCTTCGGCGGATTACTACAACCGATCGCAGCGCACCGCGCAGGATCTGATTGAAGACGCCAGGGCCGATGGCCTGAAGGCCGCGCTGCAGGACCGCAAGATGTGGGGTGCGATGCGCATGATGCCCACGGATGTCGAGGACGTTCAGGGCTTTACCCCGCTGATCAACGGGGCAAGCACCCAGCAAAACTGGACCGGGCTGTTCAAGCCGGGCGAGAAGGTACGCCTGCGACTGATCAACTCGTCCGCCACCGCCTATTTCGACGTGCGGGTGCCGGGGCTGAAAATGACCGTGGTGCAGGCGGACGGCAATGACGTGAAGCCGGTGACGGTGGACGAATTGCGTATCGCCGTGGCCGAGACCTACGACGTGATCGTGCAGCCGCGCGAGCGCAAGGCCTATTCCATCATCGGCGAAAGCATGGGGCGCACCGCGATGGTGCGCGGCACCCTGGCGCCTTCGGAGGGCATGGTCGGGCCCAGCTTCCCGCTGCGCGCCAAGCCGCGGCTCACCATGGCGGACATGAGTGGCATGATGAGCGGCATGGGCGGCTCTGGCGCGAAGATGGGAACCGCCGACATGGCCGGCATGGCCGGTATGGATCACTCGAGCATGGGGCATTCGGAACCGGACAAGACGCCCGCGAACGACATGCCGGGCATGGACCACTCTGGCCATGACATGGGCGACAAGAGCATGGGGGGGATGTCGGGGATGTCGGCTATGGGGGGCGCCGTGCCGGCGGCTTCCAAGGATAAAGCGCGCCGCCCGATGTTCTATGCACCGGGCAGCGGCCTGATCCCCACGGCGGCGAACGGCGGCAAGTTCCTCGGCTACGAAGACCTCAGCGCGCGCAAGCCGCTCTACCGGGACCGTCCGGCGACACGCGAAATCGAGATCCGGTTGACCGGCAACATGGAACGCTACATCTGGTCGATCAACGGCAAGAAATACCAAGACGCCGAACCGATCCGCCTGAAATACGGCGAGCGCGTTCGCTTCAAATTCGTCAATGAGACGATGATGGCCCATCCGATGCACCTGCACGGGATGTGGACGATCCTGGACACGGGCAAGGGCGCCTACAATCCCGCCAAGCACACCGTCAGCATCGCCCCGGGCACCACGGTCTACACCGAAACCGAAGTGGATGCGGCGGGGCAATGGGCGTTCCACTGCCACCTCGCCTACCACATGAGCAGCGGCATGTTTCGCAAGGTCATCGTCGAAGGAGGCCCGGCATGAGCGGCGCGGGACCCAAGGGAATGCAGAGCATGAAACACCTTATGATCGGGATGCTGATGGCCGTTCTGGCCGCACCGGCGGCAATGGCTGACGTGGGCGTTCCGCCCACGGTCTGGAGCTTTCGGACCGAAAAGCTGGAGTACCGCCTCGGGAAGCAGGAGAATTCTTTCGCCTGGGACTTCGATGCGCGCGTCGGAGGCGACGAATTTCGCCTTGTCTGGAAAAGCGAAGGCCTGCGCATCATTGGCGGCGGCTTTGCGGAGTTGAACAACGAGCTTCGCTTTCAGAAGCCGATATCCACATTCTTCGATGCCTTCGCGGGTGTCGCCGCCTCGACCCCGGACGGTGAGCCTCAGCGCTACTACGGCAGCTTCGGTGTGACGGGTCTGGCGCCGCAATGGTTCGAAGTCGAAGCGGCGCTCTACCTGTCGAAATACTCTTACGTCAAAGGTAGAGTGAATTACCAAGCGCTCATTACCAATCGATTGATCCTGACCCCGGAGGTGATCGTGACGATGCCACTGGCCGACGATCCGGCACGAGGAATTGCCGCGGGAGGCGCCTCAGCCGAGCTGGGCTTGCGGCTCAGCTACGACCTGATCGACCGCAGTGTCGCGCCATACATCGGCCTCAACTACAAACGCTCCTTTGGCGGCACCGCCAAACTGATCCGGGCCAATGGACAGAGCGCCGAGGAATTGACCGGCGTGCTCGGCGTCAACTTCTTCTTCTGACGGGCGTCTGCCCCTGGCGCAGGTCAGGGGCAGCGCCGTGACATTTTCTTAAAGCAACCACGATAAGGGATCCCATGACAAAACTCCGCACCACCCTCACCGCCGCCGCCGTCGCGCTTGGCATGTCGCTGGCGGCCGGCGCCGCTTTCGCCCATGGCAGCAAGATGCAAAGCATGCCGTCCGATGGCCAGACCGTGGCTGCCGGCACCAAGGTCATGCACCTGATGTTCGACGCGCCGATGCGGATCACCAGGGTCACCATGACGGCGGCGAAGGGCAAGACCTACAGGGTCAATGGCCCGGCAGCCAATCAGGCCGTCAAGGTCTGGGAAGGAAAGCTGCCCAAACTTGCGCCGGGCAAATACAAGGTGGACTGGCGCGGCATGTCGCCCGATGGCCACCCGATGAAAGGTGCCTTCGCCTTCACCGTCGGACAGTGACCATGGGCGCAGTTCTTGCCGCGCTGGAACCGGTGCAGATCGCCTCGATCCTTGTGAAGACCGCGATGTATGTCGGCGCCTTGCTTGCGGCGGGCTCTGTCATCAACCTGTGGCTTCTGACGGAACTGGATACCCCGGCGCGCCGACGGTTGCGCCGGCTTGCGGCCATGTCGGCCGTGGCGGGGGTGGTTTTCGGCGCGCTCAGCATACCTTTGCGCGCCGCATTCCTTTACGGCGGCTTCGAGGGAGGCCTCGACCCGGTGATGTTGCGGATCGTTCTGTTCAGCCCGCTGGGATATTCCGTCGGCGTGATGACGCTGGGGCTTACCGCCGTGGCCTTGGTAGCCCTCGATCGCCGCTGGACGGGGCTGATCGCGCTGGCGGGCGTGCTGCTGGTGGCAATCAGTTTCGCCCTGCGGGGTCACGCCGTCAGCCAGCCGCGCGCCCTCCTGTCGTTGCTGTTCGTGGTTCACATTCTTGCAGCCAGCTTCTGGATCGGCGGCTTCTACCCGCTTCATGACATGGCCGGGCGCGGCACCACCGCCGCCGCGCGCACGGCCGAGCGGTTCGGCCGCGCGGCACTGATCATGGTCGGGCTGCTTGTGCTGGCCGGTGCGACGCTGCTTTGGCTGCTGGCAGGCAACCCTCTTACCGCGCTGGCGCAGCCTTGGGGGCAGTCCGTGGCGCTGAAACTGATGGTCGTCGCCGGGCTTCTGGGACTGGCGGGGTTGAACAAGCTGAGATTGACACCGGCACTGGCGGCAACCGGCGATGGCGGGCCCCTGCGCCGCTCGATCCGGTGGGAGATGGCAGTCTTCGTGCTGATATTGCTGATCACCGCCAGCTTTACATCGCTGGTCGCGCCAGAGCACCCGGGCTGAAAATGCCGTGGCAGACCCAAGGGGGCGGGCCCGGGGCCTGTCGGTCCGGCTCAGGATCAAGCTGCGACACTGCTGCCCGCCCCGCGCCGCGGGAAACGGCTGACGCACCGGCCGAGGGCTGCTATCTTCGTCCCCCGAGAACGTGGAGGGCGGGTTTGCACAGGCGCGCGGAATGGACGGCCCGGCTGGGTATCGCACTTATTGGCGCGCTGCTTCTGCTGGCCCTGTCGCCGGCCATGTCCCGGGCCATGTCCCCGGCCCTGGGCATCGCGGGCGATTGCATGCATTGCGCGACCCCCACACACAGCCATTGCGCCGCGATGTCCCCCGAGGCCATGGCATCCGAGTCGCAGGGACAGAAGCCCGGGCTTGCTTGTGCCGGCGCCACGGCAGGCTGTCCTGTCGGCGATTGCGCAGGCGCCCTTTTCGCGTGGTGCAGCACGGTCGCCGCGCCGGTCCCGACAGGCAGTCTGCCCATCCGGCACGCGGAGCTGCGCCGCGACATCGCCGGCACCGCGCCATCCTTCGATCCGCCGCCGCCCCGGCTCCTTGCCTGACCGGCCGGGCCCCGCGCCCCGCGTTCAAGAGACCATGGAACAGGACCGCCGCCAAGCGCGCGGTTCTGGGGAGAGAGAAGGATCAATCAGGTGCATATGACACGAAATCAACTGCTCTGCGGTAGCGGCGCGAAGCGGGCCGCGGCGGCCCCGCCCGCCGTTGAAGGCGCGGGTTTCGCCCGGCTGGACCCGTCGGGGGAAACCCGCACAATCGCCTTCGTCGCCGGCAATCCCGGCAATTGGCCCATTGATCGCCACGCGCTGTGTCGAGCGGCGGGGCGCAGGACAAGCTTGGCAAGGGTGACGGCATGAAAACCACGGCACTTCTGCTTTCCCTCGGCGCCGCGACCGCTGGCGGTATTCTCTGGCTGGCCTGGCCCCGGAACGACAGCACCCGGCCGGTGCAGCCTTTGACGGTCGACACCGCCCAGGGTCAGGCCCTCTATCAGGCCAACTGCGCCGCCTGTCACGGGGATGGCCTGCAGGGCGCGGCGGATTGGCGCCGCCCCGGCCCGGACGGGGTATTTCCCCCGCCGCCGCACGACCAGACGGGCCATACATGGCATCACGGCGATGCGCTGCTGTTCAACTACACGAAACTTGGCGGTCAGGCGATGATGGCCCGCAGCGGCGGTGGCGGCAAAAGCGGGATGCCCGGCTTCGGCGCCACGCTGAGCGATGCGCAGATCTGGGACATCCTGGCCTATATCAAGTCGACATGGCCGCCGCGCGTCCGGGCAGTCCAGGCAGAGCGCACGAAAGCCGAGCGCGCAGGAGGCAGATAGGCGCGCCGTCTGGCCCCGTCTCTCTGACCCCCGGCAAGCCGGTGCGCTGCCGGACATGGCAAGAACGCCGGGGCGGTCGTCATCTCTGATCGCCCCGGCCAGATCGCGCCTGCCCCTCGGCCCTCAGGCCGCCCCCAAGCCCATGGGGCGGACCTCATACCCCTGCGCTTCGGGCTCTTCGTCGATCAGCTCGGTCGGAAAACCATCGGCCCGTACCTGAAGGCCGGTCGCGTCTTCCAGCCGTTCGATGATCCGGTCCGATTGCGCCCGGTCGCCATAGCGGCGCTGGCCGTCTGCCATCATCTCGATCAGCAAGGGCGAGATTTCCAGCGCCACCCCGTGATCCTCTGCGATCTTCTGGAACAGCCCGATGTCCTTTTGCACCAGATCCATGGTGAAATTCACGTCGCGCGACCCCGACAGGATCAGCTGGCTTTCGGTTTCATGCACGAAACTTGTGCCGGAGGAGATCTTGATCGCCTCATAGGTGGTGGCCATGTCCATCCCCGCCGCTTTCATCGTGACCAGCGCCTCGCAGCAGGTCAAAAGGTTCGCCGTGGCAAGGTAATTGGTCATCACCTTCAACACCGACGCGGTGCCAAGGGGGCCGGTGTGCAGCACCCGCCGCCCCAGCGTGGTGGTCAGCGGCAGCACCCGCTCGAACGCCGCGCGGTCGCCGCCCACGAAGATCGAGATATTGCCCGTATCGGCCCGGTGGCAGCCGCCCGACACCGGGCATTCCACTGCCATCGCGCCCCCGGCCTCGACCCGCCCGGCGATGCGCTTCACCTCGCCCGCGTCGGTCGTCGACATCTCCATCCAGACCTTCCCCGCGCTCAGGCCCGCGATCACGCCATCCTCGGCCTCCATCACCGCGGCGCAGGCGGCGGGAGAGGGCAGGCAGGTGATGACCACATCGCAAATCTCGGCCACCGCCCTTGGGCTGTCGGCCCAGCCCGCGCCGCGATCCAGAAACCGTTGCGCCCGCGCGCGGTCCAGATCACGCACCACCAGGTCGACCCCGTTGCGCTGCAGGCTTCCCGCCAGCTTGCCGCCGACATTGCCAAGACCGATGAACCCAACCTTCATGCCGCCCCCCTTTTCGACTGACAGCGCAAAGGTAGAATCCGGGCGCGCGAAAGAGAATGGCGTTTGATCACCGATTGCCCCCAAGGCCGCCTATCCCGTCACATGCGCCAGCAGCAGGCAGCTTTCGCTGCGCGAGACGCCGGGCACTTCGCGGATCTCGCGCAGGATGCGGTCGAAATCAACCAGGCTTGAGGTCTTGATCTCGACCACCAGATCCCACGACCCGTTGGTCGCATAGATCGTCGACACGCCAGCCACGCGGCGCAAAGTGCGGATCACCGCGCGCGACATCTTGCCTTGCAGCTCGATCAGGGTGATCGCCTTGATCTCGCCCTCGACATCGACATCGGTTTCGATCGTGAAGCGCCGGATCCGCCCCGTCGCCACCAGCGCATCCAGCCGCGACCGGACCGTGGCCCGCGAAATCCCCAGGATCTGCGACAACTCGGTTACCGAAGCGCGCGAATTTTCCCGCAAAGCCGAAATCATGGCGCGGTCGGTGGCAGAGGCAGTTTCGGCCATGAATTCACCAATTTGCATGATCAACTGATCAATATGATCAATTAGAATACCATAATTGTCAATTTGAGGGGCAGAGTTTTCAGCCAATCTGACCACACTCGCGCCGGCATCCTCAGGAGACCCCATGACACGCACCTGTTCTCTTCTCGGCGTCCCGGTCGAGACCGGCGCATCCCAGCGCGGCTGCACCATGGGCCCCGCCAGCCTGCGCACCGCCGAACTGGGCGAAACCATCGCCGGCCTCGGCTGGCAGGTCTCGGACCTGGGTGACCTGCCGCTGCCCGCCGCCCCGGCACTGGCGCATGACAACGTGGCGCTCCACCATCTGGGCGAAACCGCCGCCCTCATCCGCGCGCTGGAGGCCGCCGCCTTTGACGCGGCCCAGACGCATGATCGCGCGATCTTCATGGGTGGCGATCATTCCATGGCCGCGGGCAGCATCGCCGGCGTCGCGCGCCACGCCGCCGCGCTTGGCCGGCCGCTGTTCGTCCTCTGGCTGGACGCGCATCCCGATCTGCACCGCCTGAGCACCACCACCAGCGGCAATCTGCACGGCACCCCGATGGCCTATCTGATCGGGGAACCGGGCTTTGACGCCTACCCGCCGCTGGCCCATCCGCTGGCGCCCGAAAACATCTGCATGATGGGCATCCGCTCGGTCGATGCCCCCGAGGCCGCGCGCATCCGCGACCGCGGGATCGAGGTGCATGACATGCGCGCGATCGACGAGACCGGCGTGCTGGTGCCGCTGGAAAGCTTCCTGGCCCATGTCCGCGCGGCCCAGGGCCTGCTGCATGTCAGCTTCGACGTCGATTTCCTCGACCCCGCGATTGCGCCCGCCGTGGGCACCACCGTCCCCGGCGGCGCCACCTTCCGAGAGGCCCATCTGATCATGGAAACGCTCTGCGACAGCGGCCTTGTCACCTCGCTCGACCTGGTCGAGCTGAACCCCTTCCTCGACGAACGCGGCCGCACGGCGAAACTGCTGTGCGACCTGACGGCCAGCCTGTTCGGCCGCCGCGTCCTCGACCGCATGACCCGGAGCTTCTGATGCTGATCCGCCCCCAACCGTCGACGCTGGCCTATGTGCCCTTTGTCAGCGTCGACAACATGATGCGCCTGGTGAACATGCTGGGCGTCGAAAGCTTCCTGACCCAGCTTGCCGCCTATATCGAGGCCGACTTCAGGCGCTGGCCGGAATTCGACAAGACCCCGCGCGTGGCCAGCCATTCCCGCGACGGCGTGATTGAGCTGATGCCCACCGCCGATGCCGAAAACTATGGCTTCAAATACGTCAACGGCCACCCCAAGAACATGCGCGAGGGCTATCAGACGGTCACCGCCTTCGGGGTGCTGTCGTCGGTGGCGAACGGCTATCCGATTTTGCTAAGCGAGATGACCGTGCTGACGGCGCTGCGCACGGCGGCGACCTCGGGGCTGGTGGGCCGCTATCTGGCGCCCGACGGCGCGCAGGTGATGGCGATGATCGGCAATGGCGCGCAATGCGAATTCCAGGCGCTGGCCTTCCGGGCGCTGTGCGGCATCAACCGGCTGCGGCTGTACGATATCGACCCCGCCGCGACCGAGAAGGCGGCGCGCAACCTTGCGGCGCAGGGCTTCGAGATCACCCGCTGCACCAGCGGCCAGGAGGTCGTGGAAGGCGCCCAGATCGTCACCACCTGCACCGCCGACAAGCAATGCGCGACCGTGCTGACCGACAACATGGTCGGCAGCGGCATCCATATCAACGCGATCGGCGGAGATTGCCCGGGCAAGACCGAACTGCACCGCGACATCCTGCTGCGGTCGGACATTTTCGTCGAATACCCGCCGCAGACCCGGATCGAGGGCGAGATCCAGCAGCTTGCCCCCGACCACCCGGTGCAAGAGCTGTGGCAGGTGATGCGCGGCGAGGCGCCGGGCCGCAAGTCGGCGCGCAAGATCACATTGTTCGATTCCGTCGGTTTCGCGATCGAGGATTTCTCGGCCCTGCGCTTCGTCCACGACAAGATCCGAGGCACCAAGTTCTTTGAGCCGCTCGACCTGCTGGCCGACCCCGACGACCCGCGCGATCTGTTCGGCATGCTCACCCGGGCAGACGCCTGAAGCCCGCCCGAACCGCTATCGGGGGCCCGCATTTGGCAGATATATGTCACATCCCGGAAGGTAGTATGGCTGTTTCTTGAACAGCTTCGGCTTGAGTTTGTGCCATTCCTTCATCGCCAGCAAGGGCGACTTGCTGCCCAGTGCTGATTGCGGGAGTTGTTGGTTGTAGAG
>CAJYAD010000036.1 GCA_913064775.1 uncultured Albidovulum sp.
CGTAGGCCTTGAAATCACCGAAATACTTCGTGATCGCCGCCGTCAACGTCGTCTTGCCGTGGTCAACGTGGCCGATCGTGCCAATGTTAACGTGCGGTTTGTTCCGTTCAAACTTTGCCTTTGCCATTCGCCGAGCGCCTCGTGGTTCGGGGGCCCCTGACGGACCCGAGTGAATATCGCGGGCGACTTAGCGACTGGAGGCGGGAAAATCAAGCGTCAGTTGGCAGCCCGCGCCTTTAGCGGCGCCCTGGGCGCGGCCTTGGGCGCGGCCTTGCCGTGATCCGGGCTGTGACCGGGCGCGCCGGCCTTGTCCGGTTCCGGCGCCTTGGCAGGCGTCGTGCCGGGGGTGCCGTCGGGGTTCTCGGGCGCGCCGGCACCCTCGGCCGGGAACCATTCGGGATGCTTCAGCAGCCAGGTCTCGATCTTCTTGGCCGCGTTGTAGGCCAGCCGGTCCATCTGTTCCTGCCTGGTCTGCACCAGGCCCGAGCCGATAACCGTGGCCGGGCTGAACCCTTCGAACACCACGATCTGCTTGCCCTTGGCATTCAGCTCGGTCTGGGTGGGATCGTCCCAGATGTTCGCGGTGATCACGAGAACCGATTTCGGCGACAGCACGATCGGGATGCCGGGCGGGGCCAGCGCATAGCCATCGACCTTGATACCGAAATCATAGAACCGGTCGCCGTGGTAGCGGCCAAAGCGCGCCTGCATCGCCTTTTTCAGCGCCGCCTGCCATTCCTCGGGCGTGGCATTGCGCGAGACGGGGCTTTTCTGCGCGCCCTTGGCGACGACGATGTTGAGGCCCAGCTTGAACTGCCCCAGCGGTGGCGGGGGCTTGTCCAGATCGCCCTTGCCCGCGCAGGCAGACAGCATCGACACGATCAGAAGCGCCGCAAAGGCGCGAAGGGCCTGGGTCATCATCTCTCCCCGTTTCCCCCCGCTTAGCGCGACGCGCGCCGCCGCGCAACATCCGCGCTGGCCGCGCCCGGCTTTGCCCCCGGCAGCGCGGCCCCTATATTGACTGAAAGCGCAGCAAAGGCATGGACATGACCCTTCCCACCCCGGTTTCGGTTCCCCTCGTCACCCAGCCACTCGGGCTTTGGGGCTCGCTGAAACATGCGCGGCGCAACCTGCTGGAAATCATCCCCGAGATCGCCACCCGCCAGCCCATCGTCTCGGGGCGCACCGGCATCCGCTGGCACATGGTGATGGATCCCGCAAGCATCCGCCGGATCCTGAAGGACAGGGTCGAGGATTACCCCAAGTCGAACACCACCAAGGCGATCCTGCGCCCCGCCATCGGCGACAGCCTGTTCGTCGCGGAGGGCGCGCATTGGCACTGGCAGCGCCGGGTGGCGGCGCCGGTCTTCTCGCACCGCAACATCGCGGCGCTTGGCCCGGTGATGACGGCGGCGGCCGAGAACGCCTGCGCCCGGCTCGACGCCCAGACCGGCCGCGCCGCCGACCTGCACCACGAAATGGTCACCGCGACCTTCGAGGTGATCTCGGACGTCACCCTGTCGGGCGGGCAGGCGTTCGATCGCGACGACATGCACCGCGCGATCAACAGCTATATCTCGGAGACGGCGAAAGTGTCGCTTTTCGATCTGCTGGGCCTGCCCGACTGGGTGCCGCGGCTGAACCGGATGTTCACCCAGCGCACCATGGGCGACATGAAATCGGTGGCCGACGCCGCGATCGAGACCCGCCGCGCCGCGCCCCATACCGGCGTGCCCGATCTGCTGGATCTGCTGCTGACCGGCCAGGATCCGAAGACCGGCCGCAGCATGAACACCGAGGAATTGCGCGACAACCTGCTGACCTTCATCGTCGCGGGGCATGAGACCACGGCGCTGACGCTGGCCTGGGCGCTCTACCTCTGCGCCTTCGATGAGGGCGTGCAGACCCGCGCCCGCGCCGAGGCGCAGGCGGTGCTGGGCGACCGCGCCGCCACCGCCGAGGATCTCGCCGCCCTGCCCTACATCCGCCAGATCGTCGACGAGGCGCTGCGCCTCTATCCGCCGGCGGCGTTCCTGTCGCGCACCGCGCAGAAGAACGACACGCTTTGCGGCCGCGACATCCGCCCGGGTGAGACAGTGATGCTGCCGATCTACGCGCTGCACCGCCACCACCTGCTCTGGCCCGATCCCGACCGCTTCGACCCGGACCGCTTCAAGGACCCGAAGGCGATCGACCGCTACGCCTATCTGCCGTTCGGCGACGGGCCGCGCATCTGCATCGGCGCCAGCTTCGCGATCCAGGAGGCGGTGATCATCCTCGCCACCCTGCTCGCCCGCTTCCGCTTCACCCCGGTCCCCGGCCGCACCCCGAAACCCGTGCTGATCCTGACGCTGCGCCCGGAAGGCGGCGTCTGGCTGAATGTCGAGCGGGTGGCCAGCCGAACCCATTAGTGCGCCTCAAGCCACCTGCGGATTGCGGCACCGGGGGTTACACACCCCGTCGCCATCGTCGCTCGGGGTTGGCAATGGCTGCGCCACCGGTCCGGGTACCATCGGCGACGGCGCTCAGATGGGGCCCCCGTGGAGTATTTTTGCCAAGGTGAAAGCAAAGAGCACTCATTGCTTTCACTCTGGTGGAAATATCCCGGGGGTGCAGGGGGCAGAGCCCCCGCCAATGCCGCCCTGTCAGTCGCCCTTCAGCGCCTGGTAAAGCCGGATATGCCCCGCCTTGTCTTCCAGCTTGGCCTGGTAGATCACATAGCTTTCAGCCACCCGCATCACATAGTCCCGGGTCTCGGTGATCGGCACCGCCTCGATCCAGTCGATCGGGTTCACGCCCTGCTTGCGCGGATCGCCCAGCAACTCGATCCATGCCTCGGACCGTTTTGGGCCTGCATTGTAGCCAGAAGCCACCAGCGTCAGCGCCGGCCCGAACTGGTCGATCAGCTTGGCCAGATAGGCCGCGCCCAGCCGGGCGTTGTAATCACCGTCGGTGGTCAGCCGCGCCTTGGAATAATCAATCCCCAGCTTGTCCGACATCAGCCGCGCCGTGCCCGGCATCACCTGCATCAGCCCGCGCGCGCCCGCCGGGCTGATCACCCCGACGTCGAATTCGCTTTCGCGCCGGGCGATCGACAGCGCCAGCGCCGCGGGGATGCCCAGCTTCACATGCGCCAGGTCGGTCATCGGGAAATAGGGCCGCGGCAGCACCAGCCCGCGCCCCGCCGCCAGCTTGGCGACGCGCAGCGCGATATGCGGCTCTTGGATCGCCAGCGCCATGTCGGACAGCGGCCCCAACTCGTCATCCTTCAGCCCCTCGGCCAGTTGCAGGAAGAACCGCGTCGCCAGCTTCTCGCTGCGGGTCTTGACCAGCATCAGCCCGGCCCGAACCAGCGACGAGGCCAGGAACGGCTGGCGGCGCCAGTCGGGGTAGCGCTGATGGCCCAGCATCGCGGGATCCAGCGGCAGCCCCAGCCGCTGCGCCGCCATCTGCCCGTAGAAGGCCGATTGGTACTTGGCGCCCTCGTGCAGTGCCTTGTTCGCAGCCTCCTTGTTGCCCAGCACCTCAAGCGCCCGGCCCTGCCAGTAGAACGCCCGGCCCAGGCTGATCGGCGTGCTCACCGCCTTCTCCAGCGCCTTGAAATGGTGATAGGCCAGCGACGGCTGGCGCAGCTTCATCAGCGCCACATAGCCCGCCACGAATTCCAGATCGGCAAAGGCCGCGCCGTCCTTCAGGTGATGCTCGGACGCCAGCCGGTAAGCCGTGTGCGCATCGCCCGAGCGCATCTCGTCGCGGGCCAGCGCCGCGCGGATCCGGGCCCAATCCTCGGGCCGCCCCAGCCGCGCGGCCGAGGTCGAGCGGCGCAGCAGCAGATCGCGGGCCGAGGCGTCAAAGTCGTGGCGGTAGCGCCAGACGAAACGGTCATGCGCCAGACCCGGATCGTCCGCCAGGCGGCCATGCACCGCATCGACCAGCGCATCGACCCCATTTTCATTCGATTGCAGGCCGATGCGCGCCTCGGCCAGGCGGCGCTGCGCGGTCGAGACCAGCGGCAACATCCGCCGCGCCTCATCCAGGCGACCATCCCACAGCAGGTTGGTCAGGCGCTGCACATGGTGGTTGACCAGATAGCCGCCCATCAGGGCAAGTTGGCTTTTCTGATTGTCGGCGTCGTAATAGAGATGCTCCCACGCGTCGCGCGCCACCTTCTCGGCGCCGCGCCGGTCGCGCGCGGCCAGCAGCGTCTTTTGCAGCGCGATCGCGCCGGCCGCGCTTTGTGGCGTGTGGTGGGCGAAATAGGCACGTACCTGGGCGTCGTCGCCGCTTTGGGCCAGCACCTTCTCGCCGGCGCGACGCAGAAGCGGCAGGCCGGGCCAGTCGGGACGACGGCGCAGGAAGGCGACATACTCGGCCAGCTCGCCCTTGCCGTCGCGCAGACGCATCCATTCGATGATGTCGCGCCCCACCGGCCCCGAGGGCCGCGCCGCCACCTGCGCCGCGTCCCAATCGCGCCGATCGGCCAAGCCCAGCGATTCGCTTAGCGCCGCGACTTCCGGATCGGTTCCGGCAAGGGCGGGCAGCACGAAGGCGCAGGAGGCAAGGGAGGCGGCGAAGCCTAGGAAGGCACGGCGGATCACGTCGTCGGTTCCGTCTGTAAATGCGGGAAGGTTCTGGCTGGGCCATTTCATCCTAACCGCACCGCGCGCCGCCGCAAGACACGAACTTGGCAAGCATCGCGGCGACGGCTAGGTTGCGCCGACTTTGAGTGGGTGCGACTCGGGCCCGGGCCGCGCCGAAACCGAAAGAGGAGATGCGTGTCATGTTCAAAGGGTCCATTCCCGCCCTGGTCACGCCGTTCAAGAACGGCGCGCTGGATCTCGACACGCTGAAGAAGCTAGTCGAGTGGCATATCGCCGAGGGGTCCTCGGCCATCGTGCCGGTTGGCACCACCGGCGAAAGCCCGACGCTCAGCCATGCCGAGCACGATCAGGTGGTGGCCGAGGTGGTCAAGGCCGCGGCGGGCCGGGTGCCGGTGATCGCCGGAACCGGGTCGAACAACACGGTCGAGGCGATCCGCCTGACCCAGCATGCCGAGGCCGCCGGCGCCGATGCCGCGCTGGTCGTGACCCCCTATTACAACAAACCCACCCAGGCCGGCCTGCTGGCGCATTACCGCGCCGTGCATGACGCCACCAACCTGCCGATCATCATCTACAACATCCCCGGCCGTTCGGTCATCGACATGAGCCCCGAGACGATGGGCGAGCTGGCCAAGCTGCCGCGCATCATCGGCGTCAAGGACGCCACCGGCGACGTGACGCGGGTGTCGAAGCAGCGCATCACCTGCGGCAAGGAGTTCATCCAGCTTTCGGGCGAGGACGCCTCGGCCATCGGCTACAACGCGCAGGGCGGCGTGGGCTGCATCTCGGTCACCGCCAATGTGGCGCCGAAGCTGTGCGCCGAGTTCCAGGCGGCGACGCTGGCGGGCGATTATGCCACTGCGCTCGACTATCAGGACCGGCTGATGCCGCTGCACACCGCGATCTTCCTTGAGCCGGGTGTGGCTGGGGCGAAATACGGCCTGTCGAAGCTTGGCCTGTGCGAGAATGAAGTGCGCCTGCCGCTGGTTGGCGTCACCGACGCGACCAAGGCCCGGATCGACGACGCGATGCGCCATGCGGGGCTGATCAACTAGGGGCGCCGGGGCGGCCAGACCGCCCGGCGTCAGGCCCGGCGCGGCTGGGGCTCTGCCTTCGCGGCAGGGGCCCCGGCCCCGCTCAGATCCCGCTGCTCAGATCCCCGCTGCGGCGATCGCCTCGGCCAGGATCGGCACGGTCTTGGCGTTCAGCCCGGCGATGTTCAGCCGCGAATCCCCGACCATGTAGATGCCGTGATCGGCACGCAGCGCCGCCACCTGTTCGGGCGTGGCACCGAGGCGCGAGAACATGCCGCGATGCTCGGCGATGAAACCGAAGCGGTCCGAGCCGGTCACCCGGCGCAGTTCCAGCGCCAGGTGCTCGCGCAGCGCCAGCATGCTTCGCCGCACCTCTTCCAGCTCCGCCATCCAGTCGGCCTTCAGCGCCGGATCGGTCAGGATCATCGTCACCAGCCGCGCGCCGTGATCCGGCGGGAACGAGAAGTTCTGCCGGTTCAGATAGGCCAGCGTGCCCTGCGCCAGATCCTTCGCCTTCGGATCGGTCGACAGCGCCAGCAGGATCCCGGCGCGTTCGCGGTAGATGCCGAAATTCTTCGAGCAGGACGCCGCGATCAGCACCTCGGGCAGCCGGGCGGCCAGCAGCCGCGTGGCGGCCGCGTCGGCCTCCAACCCGTCGCCGAAGCCCTGATAGGCCAGGTCGATCAGCGGCACCGCGCCGGTCTTTTCAAGACGCGCGGCCAGTTCGCCCCATTGCGGCAGATTCAGGTTCGCCCCGGTCGGGTTGTGGCAGCAGCCGTGCAGCAGCACCACATCGCCCGGCGCCACCCCGGCCAGATCGGCCATCATGCCGTCGAAATCGACGCCGCGGGTCTCGTTGTCGAAATAGCGGTAGGCGGTGCTTTCCATCCCCAGATGTTTGAGGATCGAAAGATGGTTCGGCCAGGTCGGATCCGACACCCAGACCCGGGCGCCGGGCGCGGCCATCTTGATCAGCTCCAGCGCCATATGCACGGCCCCCGTGCCCCCCGGCGTCGCGGCCGAGGCCACGCGGCCCGTGTCGAAGCCCGCGCCCAGGATCAGCCCGGCCAGCGCGTCGCGGTAGCCCTGATCGCCGACCAGCGCGGTATAGCTTTTGGTGGTCTCGGCTTCCCACAGCTGCTTTTCGGCGGCCTTCACGGCGCGCATCACCGGGGTCACCCCTTCGGCGTTCTTGTAGACGCCGACGCCGAGGTCGATCTTGTCGGCGCGCGGATCGTCGCGGTACAGCGCCATCAGTTCCAGGATCTTGTCCTGCGCTTGCGGTTTCAGATTGCCCAGCATCGTCCTTAGCCCTTCTCGACCCGCAGGTCGTTGTACATTCCCCATTCCGCCCACGACCCGTCATAGAGCGCGTGATTGCGGTGGCCGATCCGCTCCAGCGCCAGGCTGAGGATCGCCGCCGACACGCCCGATCCGCAGGTGGTGATCGCGGGTTTCGACAGATCCACCCCGGCGGCCTCGAAGGCGGCGCGCAGGGCGTCAGTGTCGCGCATCGTGCAGTCGGGGTTCAGAAGCTGTGCGTAGGGCAGGTTGCGCGAGCCGGGGATGCGACCGGCGCGCAGGCCCTCGCGGGGCTCGGGCGCCGCGCCGCGGAATCGCTCGGCCGAGCGGGCGTCGATGATCTCGTGATCGGCCAGCTTGGAGGCGGCGGCCACCTGCGTGACGTCCTTGACCAGATGCGCCTGACGCTGGACGGTCATGTGCCGGTCGCGCACCATGGGGGGCAGATCCTCGGTCGCGCGGCCTTCGGCGCGCCATTTGGGCAACCCACCGTCCAGCACCGCGACATCGGTCTTGCCCATCAGCCGAAACAGCCACCAGACGCGTGGGGCCGAAAGCATGCCCGCGCCGTCGTAGACGACCACCTGATGGCCGTCGCCCACCCCCATCGCCCGCAGGCGCGAGATGAACTTCTCGGGCGGCGGCGCCATATGCGGCAGGTCGCTGCGCAGGTCCGCGATCTCGTCGATGTCGAAGTGGCGCGCGCCGGGGATATGGCCCGCAGCATATTCGGCCTTCGCATCGCGGCCCATCTGCGGCAGATACCACGACCCGTCCAACACCCGCAGGTCGGGGTCGTTCAGATGCGCGGCCAGCCAGTCAGTCGACACCAGAGTCTTCGGATCGTCCATCACCGGGGCTCCTTCCTTCGCTCGCATTCCCGCTTACTGCTGCCCGGGCGGGCAGGCAAGCGCTTAGCCCGAACGCTGCTTCAACAGGCGCTGTTTCTGGCGATTCCAGTCGCGCTTGGCATCCGTCGCGCGCTTGTCAGCCAGCTTCTTGCCCTTGGCGATGCCGATCTTCAGCTTCACGATGCCACGGTCGTTGAAGTAGAGCCGAAGCGGCACGATCGTCATGCCCTCGCGCTTGGTCGCGCTCCAGAGGCGGGCAAGCTCTCGCTTCGAGACGAGAAGTTTGCGCTTGCGCCGTTCGTCATGGCCCCAGGTCTTGGCCTGGGCGTAGGCCGCGACATAGCCGTTGATGAGCCACAGCTCGCCGTCCTCGACCGAGGCGTAGCTTTCGGCGATGTTCGCACCGCCCTGACGCAGGCTTTTCACTTCCGAGCCCATCAGCATGATGCCGGCCTCGAGGTCCTCCTCGATGGCGAATTCATGTCGCGCGCGCCGGTTTTCGGCGATCAGCTTGGAATTTGGGTCGGACTGCTTTGCCATGATCCGCGTGAGATAAGGCCTGCCCTGCCCGGAGTCCAGCGGTGCGCGCCGATGCGCGCGTGCCAATCGCCGCGATGGGGGCTCTGCCCCCATACCCCCGGGATATTTGGGCCAAAGAGAAAGCAAGGAGAGGTCTTGGCTTTCAGCTTGGTCCCAATATTCAACGGGGCCATGGGGGGGGCCATCGGAGCGCCGGAGGTTATGCGGCGGGCTGAGCGGTCTCGACCAGGCGGGCGAAGAAGCTGGCGCCGATGGGCGCAATCTCGTCGTTGAAATCATAGGCCGGGTGGTGCAGCCCCGCGCCCGGGCCGGCGCCGAGGAACAGATAGGCGCCGGGCCGGACTTGGAGCATGTAGGAGAAATCCTCGGCCCCCATCTCGCGTCCGGCGTGGCCGTTGACGGCCCCGGCCCCGGCGACCTCGGCCGCCACGGCGACGGCGAAATCGGTTTTCGCCGCGTCATTCACCGTCGGCGGGTAGCCCCATTCGTAGTCAACCCGTGCAGTGACGCCATAGGCCTGCGCGGTGCCCGAGACGATCTCGTGGATGCGGCGTTTGACCAGGGCCCGCAGCTCGGGGTTGAAATTGCGGATCGTGGCGCAGAACCAGGCCTCTTCGGGGATGATATTCGAGGCGGTGCCGCCGTGGATCTGGGTGACCGAGATCACCAGATCGTCCAGCGCGTTGGCGTTGCGGGTGACGATCGTCTGCAGACCCTGGACCATCGCCACCACGGCGACCAGCGGATCCACTGTCTCATGCGGGTTGGCGCCGTGGCCGCCCTTGCCGGTGACATGCACCCAGACCGTATCGACCGAGGCCATCAGCGGCCCGGGATTGGTGGAGAAATGGCCGAACGGCAGGTTCGGGGCGTTGTGGATGCCGTAGACCTGGGAGATGGCGAAGCGGTCCATCACGCCCTCTTGCACCATCACCTCGCCGCCGCCGCCGTCTTCCTCGGCGGGCTGGAAGATCAGCGCGACGCGGCCCGAGAAGCGGCGCGTCTCGGCCAGGTATTTCGCCGCGCCCAGCAGCATGGTGGTGTGGCCGTCATGGCCGCAGGCATGCATCTTGCCGGGGGTCTTCGAGGCGTGTTCCGCCCCCGTCGCCTCATCGATGGGCAGCGCGTCCATATCGGCGCGCAGGCCGATCGTGGGGCCCTCGCCGCGGCCCTCGATGATCGCCACGATGCCGGTCTTGGCGATGCCCTCGTGGATTTCGTCGACGCCGAATTCGCGCAGCCGGGCGGCGACGAAGGCCGCCGTCTCGTGGCATTCGAAGGTCAGTTCGGGGTGCTGGTGCAGATGCCGGCGCCAGGCCTTCATCTCTTCGGCGTAGTCGGCGATGCGGTTGACGACGGGCATACGAATTCTCCGGCAGGACACGGCAGGCCTAGGTGGCATCATCCCGCCGTGCCCGCAAGGCTGTTGCCTCGGCGTCCCTTTCGTCCCACGCCCCGCCGGCTGTCACGCCTGCGGGGCGGGAAGGATGGGGAACACGGGACCGGTCTGGCCGTCAGCCCGAATGCTTCAGTTCGGCGACCAGCTTGTCGATATTGCCACCGTTGCGGTCCAGCATCGAGCCGATCTCCTGGCGCTCGGTCGCCAGCATGTTCACGCCGTCGATGATCATGTTGAAGAACAGGTTGCGCCCGGCCTTGTCCGAGACCAGCCATTTCAGATCGAACGGCGACTCGCCGCGCAGTTCCGCCAACGAGCTGACCTCATAGATGCCCGACTTGATCTGCCGGGCACCGGTGACCTCTATCTTGCCACCGATGAATTCGCGGAACCGCTTGCCGTATTTGCGCGCGATATAACCGCGGAAGGCCGCGACATAGGCCCGGCGCTGCGCCGGGGTCGCCCGGCGGAACGCGATCCCCAGCGAGGATTGCGCGATGATGTCGACATCGGCGTATTTGTTGAAGATCTGCTCGAACTGCACGACCATCTGGTCCAGCGACCCGCCCGAGTTGATCACCCGGTTGATGTCGTTCACCACTTTGTCGACCAGATCGCGAGCCTCGGCGGTCGTCAGCGCCGCCGCCGGCCCGGCCAGCGACAGCGCCGCCGCACCGGCCATCAGACCGGCGATCACCGCGCGGCGGGAAGATTCAGTTGCCATAGGAGTCCTCGTAAGGGTCTAGAAACTCTTGATTTGTCTTGGACTTGATGCCCAGCGTATGGTCGCGGCTCTGCAGATAGAGAAGCCGCTCCTGGGCGTAGCTGTCCGCCGATCCATATAGGATGGAATCGATCGTTGACGAGAAGCGATAGCGGGTTCCCAGCTTTGCCCCCGCCTCGGCCAGCAGCGCCGCATTGCGCTCATTCCCGTTCAGGGCGAAGCGCAGCGGGTTGATGGCGAAATCGACGATCGTCCCGGTCAGGTCGCGTTCAGTCGAGGGGCCCAGGAACGGCACCTCCAGATAGGCGCCCTGGCGCGCGCCCCAGACATGCAGCGTGCGGCCGAAATCGTTGGGCCGGGGCGCAAGCCCGATCGCCGTCGCGGTATCGAACAGCCCGCCCACCCCGGCCGTGGTGTTCAGCACGAAGCGAAAGAGGTTCTGCACCCCAGCCGCCAGATTGCCCTGCAACAGATCGTTCAAGACATAGCTGGGCTCGGACAGGTTCGACGACACATTCGACACGCCCTGACGCAGGGGCGCGGGCAAGACCTTGCCATAGACGTTGGAGCTGGGTTTCAGAAGATCCTTGTCGAGCCCGACATTGAAGCGGTGAACCGCGCGGTTCTGCGCCTCATAGGGGTCGTTGATCCCGCCGCCCTTCGGCGCGGGGGCGCAGCCGGCAAGCGCGACCGCGGCCAACAGGCTGAACAAGAGCGGCCGCGCGGCGGTCATGCGGCGCAGTTCCACTATCGGCGCCCCGGCGGTGGCCTGGGGGCGAGGAGTCTGGCGTCGCCGCATTCCTTAGCTTTCCAGCAATGTTCTTATGTCACTGTCCCATTCGGCACGGGCGCCAGAGATAGTGCTTCGGCGCCCTCATGGCAAGCTGCGGGCGACGCGGCGCAGGCAGGGTGCGGACAGAATGCCACGGTCGGCGGTGCCAGGCGGCGCGGGCGACGGCCCGACCGGGGGCCGCGACGAACAGGGGAAGGGGGCGCGCAGAATGGGCATCGATCGCAGCGCTTTCTCGGCGGGCCGGGCCGAGTTGGGTCTTGCCCGGCGGGCGGTGGCCGGGCTGATCGGGCGTGCCGCCCTGTTCGGCACCTTCGCCAATCTCCTGCTGCTGGCCGGGCCGCTTTACATGCTGCAGGTCTACGACCGCGTCCTCGGCGCCCGGTCCGAGGAAACGCTGGTCGCGCTCAGCCTGCTGCTGGCCTTTTGCTACCTGATCATGGCGGTGCTCGATCACGCGCGGGCGCGGCTGATGGCGCGGGCGGGTGCGCTGCTGCACGACCGTCTGGGCGGGCGGGTCTTTGACGCCCAGCTTGGCCGCGCGGCCAAAGACGGCAGCGACCGGCTGGCGCAGGGGGCGCTGCGCGATCTCGATTCGCTGCGCATGGTGATGGGGGCGCCGGTGCTGATGGCGCTGTTCGATCTGCTGTGGACCCCGCTGTTCCTGGCCGCGATCTTCGTCTTTCACCCGCTGCTGGGCTGGGCCGCAGTGGCGGGGGGGGCGTTGCTGATCGCGCTGGCGGCGCTGAACCAGGCCACCACCCGCGCCCTGCGTCGCGACACCGCCACAGCCCTCGACCGCGCCAACCGCCTGGCCGATGCCCTGCGGGCCGAGGCCCCGACCGCCCGCGCGCTGGGGCTGACCGCGCCGGGCCGGGCACGCTGGCACCATGCGCAGGCGGCGGCGCGCGATGACGGGCTGCGCCTGTCGGACCGGCACGCGCTGTTTTCCGCGGCGATCCGGGGCGGGCGGCTGTTCCTGCAATCTGCCCTGCTGGGGATCGGCGCGTGGCTTGTGTTGCGCGGCGCGATGACGCCCGGGGCGATGATTGCCGCCTCGGTGCTGATGGGCCGCGCGCTGGCGCCGGTCGAGCAGGTCATCGGCCAGTGGACGCTGCTGCAACGCGCGTCCCAGGGCTGGCGCCACCTGGCGCGGCTGCTGACGGAAAGCCCCGCGCCGCTGGCGCCGACACCCCTGCCCGCCCCCGAAGCCCAACTGCGGGTCGAGCAGTTGACGGTGGTGCCCCCCGGGGCGCGCGCCGCCAGCCTGCGGATGCTGTCCTTCACTCTGGCGCCCGGGCAGGCGCTGGGCGTGATCGGCCCCTCTGGCGCGGGCAAATCCACGCTGGCGCGTGCGCTGGCCGGGATCTGGCCCGCGGCGACCGGCTGCATCCGCCTGGGCGAGGCACCGATCGGGCTTTACCCCCCCGAGGATCTGGCGCGCCATCTGGGCTATCTGCCCCAGCAGGTCGCCCTGTTCGAGGGCACGGTGGCCGAAAACATCGCCCGACTCGACCCGGCGCCCGACACGGCACCCGACGCGGCCGCAGTGATCACCGCCGCCCGCCGCGCCGGGGCGCATGAGATGATCCTGTCGCTGTCCGGGGGGTATGACACGCCGCTCGGCCCGGGCGGCGCGGGCCTGTCGGGCGGGCAGATCCAGCAGATCGGGCTGGCACGGGCGCTTTACGGCGATCCGGCGATGCTGATCCTCGACGAACCCAATGCCAATCTCGACAATGCCGGATCGGCGGCGCTGAATGCGGTGATCCGCGACGCCAAGGCGCGGGGCCGGGCGGTGCTGGTGATGGCCCACCGCCCGGCGGCGATTCGCGATTGCGACCGGCTTCTGGTGCTGGACGGCGGCCAGATGCGCGCCTTGGGTCCGCCCGATCAGGTGCTGCGCGCCGAAGTCGGCAACCATGCCGAGGTGCTGCGCGCCGCCGCCCCCGGGGGTGTCGCATGAGCGCGCCGCTGTCGCCACGCCCGGCGCAGCGGGCCGGCTGGCTGGCGCTGCTGGCGCTGGTCGGGGGCGTCGGGGGCTGGGCCCTTCTCGCCCGGCTTTCGGGGGCGGTCATCGCCTCCGGGCAGGTCGCCCCGGCTGGCAATCAGCTGGTGATCCAGCACCCCGAAGGCGGGGTGATCGCCCGGCTTGAGGTCACCGAGGGCAGCCGTGTGCGCCAGGGCCAGCGCCTCGCGCGGCTCGACGATACGCGCCTTTCCTCGGAACAGGCGATCGCCGACGGCCGCTACTGGGCCCTGCTTGCCCGCCGCGCCCGTCTGGTGGCGGAACGCGACGGTGCCGCCGCCCCGGTCGCCGCGCCGGATCTTGCGGCGGCCGCGCAGACCGCCCCCGCCCTCGCCGCGCTGCTGGCCGGGCAGCAGCACCTGTTCGAGGCCCGCCGCGACGCCCGCCGACAGGAGGCCGCGCAACTGGCCGAACGGCAGCGCCAGATCCGGGCCCAGATCGCCGGCTTTGACGCCCAGACCGAGGCGCTGCGCCGCGAGCGCGCGCTGGTCGCCGCGGATCTGGCCACCCAGCGGGCGCTGAAGGCGCGCGGGCTGGCGCAGGCGGTGCAGGTCTCGGCCCTGGCGCGCGAGACGGCGCGGATCGACGGCCGAATCGCGGCGCTGGCGGCGGCGCGGGCCGGGGCCCAGGGGCAGTTGGCCGAGCTGGACATCGCGCGGATCCGGCTGGCCGCCCAGGCCCGCGAAACCGCGCTGGCCGAGCTGCGCCCACTGGACGGCGAGATCACCGAGCTGGCCGAAAGGCGCCGCGCGCTGGCCGAGCGCCTGACAGCGCTGGATCTGCGCGCCCCCGCCGCCGGGGTGGTGCACGGCCTGGCCCTGACCACGCCGCGTGCGGTGCTGCGCCCGGCCGAGCCACTCTTGTCGATCGTGCCGCAGGATCGCCCGCCGGTGGTCACCGCGCGCATCGCCCCACGCGACATCGACGCGGTCCACAGCGGCCAGCCCGTCCGCCTGCGCCTGACCGCCCTCGACGCGCGCACCACGCCGGAACTGGCCGCGCATCTGACCAGCGTCTCGGCCGATGCCTTCCATGACCCGGCCACCGGACAGGGGTATTACCGCGCGGAAATCGCCCTCGACCCCGGTCAGGCGGCGCGGCTGCACAGCCCGCTGATCCCCGGCATGCCGGTCGAGGTGTTCATCGCGACCGGGGCGCACAGCCCGGCGGCCTATCTGCTGAAACCCTTCGCCGATTACTTCGCCCGCGCCCTGCGCGACGGCTAGCCCGCCGCCCCAAGGCCCCTTTCGGCCCCCGCGACTCTGCGCTAGCGTCCGCGCAAACGACAGTGATCGGAGACCGCAATGAGTGCCATCGAAACCCGCCTCGCCAAGCTGGGCCTGACCCTGCCCGACGCCCCGGCGCCCGCCGCGAATTACGTGCCCTTCGTGCGTTCGGGCAATCTGCTGCATGTCTCGGGCCAGATCAGCCAGGACGAAAACGGCCTGATCACCGGCAAGGTCGGCGCCGATCTGACCACCGAACAGGGCGCCGCCGCTGCGCGGCGCTGCGCGCTCAGCCTGCTGGCCCAGGTCAAGGCGGCCTGTGGCGGCGATCTGGGGCGTCTGGCCCGGGTGGTGAAACTGACCGGCTTCGTCAATTCCACCCCCGACTTCACCGAGCAGCCCAAGGTGATCAACGGCGCCTCGGACCTGATGGTCGAAGTTCTGGGCGAGACCGGCCGCCACGCCCGCTCGGCCGTCAGCGCCGGCGCGCTGCCGCTGGGCGTCGCGGTCGAGATCGACGGCGTCTTCGAAGTGACCGACGGCGAATACGAGCTGCGCTGATGTCCCTGCCCCTCCCTTTCCGGCGCCTTCCCATCGCCCATCGCGCCTACCACGACCGCGATGCCGGCCGGCCCGAGAACTCGCTTTCCGCCATCCGCGCCGCCGTCGCCGCCGGCTACGGGATCGAGATCGACCTGCAGCCCTCGGCCGAGGGCGTGCCGATGGTGTTCCACGATTACTCGCTAGAGCGCCTGACGGGCGCGACCGGCCCGATCCGGGGCCGCAGCAGCGCCGAATTGCAGGCCCTGCCGCTGATCGGCGGGGAAGAAGGGATCCCGACCCTCGCCCAGGTGCTGGCAGAGGTCGCCGGCCGGGTGCCGCTGCTGGTCGAGATCAAGGATCAGGACGGCGCGCTCGGCCCCGATGTCGGCGCGCTGGAGGCCGCTGCAGCACCGCTGCTGGCCGCCTATCAGGGGCCGCTTGCGGTGATGTCGTTCAACCCGCATTCGATGGCGGCGATGGCACGGCTGGCACCCGGTCTGGCGCGCGGGCTGACGACCTGCGCCTTCCGCCCTGACGACTGGCAGTTGATCGCCCCCGCCCGCCTGCAGGAGCTGAGCGATATTCCCGATTACGACCGGGTCGGCGCCTGCTTCATCAGCCACGAATGGCAAGACCTCGACCATGCGCGGGTGACCGCGCTGAAGGGTCAGGGGGCAGAGATCCTGTGCTGGACGATCCGCTCCTCGGCCGACGAGGCGCAAGCCCGCAAGATCGCGCAAAACATCACCTTCGAGAAATACCCGGCCGAGATCCCGGCTTGACCTGCACCGGGTCCGGCCCAGTTCGGTTAGGGTCGGCAGGGGGACCGCGCGCCGGGCAACCGGCGGGCAAGGCTGGTCATCGGCAAGGAACAGGGCTGACGGCAAGATGAGCGACACGATCGAGATCACCCTACTTTCCGGCGTGGCCGAGATTTCCGCCGTCGAGTGGGATGCCTGCGCCTGCCCCGAGGCGGCGGGTGGCGGCCGCCCGCGCGATCCGTTCACCACTCACCGCTTCCTCATGGCGCTCGAGCGGTCGGGTTCGGTCGGCCCGGGCACCGGCTGGGATCCGCGCCCGATGGTGGTGCGCGCCGAGGGGCGGGTGATCGCGGTGGCGCCGCTTTATGTGAAATCCGACAGCCAGGGCGAATATATCTTCGATTTCAACTGGGCCCATGCCTGGGAACGCGCGGGCGGGCGCTATTACCCCAAGCTGCAGGTCGCGGTGCCCTTCACCCCGGCCACCGGTCGGCGCCTGCTGACCCTGCCGGGGATGGAGGAAACCGGCCGCGCCGCGCTGGTGCAGGGGCTGGTGCAGATCGCCGATCGGAATGATCTCAGCTCCCTCCACATCACCTTCTGCACCGAGGATGAGGCGAAGGCCGGCGCCGAGATGGGGCTGATGCACCGCATCACCCAGCAATTTCACTGGGAAAACGACGGCTTCGCCGATTTTGAGACCTTCCTGGCCGCGCTGTCCTCGCGCAAGCGCAAGACCCTGCGCAAGGAACGCCGCACCGCGCAGGACTTCGGCGGCACGATCCACGCCTTCACCGGCGACAGCCTGGAGCCCGCGCATTGGGACGCCTTCTGGCGCTTCTACCAGGATACCGGCAACCGCAAATGGGGCACGCCCTACCTGACCCGCGCCTTCTTCGACGAGATCCACGCGACGATGGCCGACGACATCCTGCTGGTGCTGGCCGAACGCGATGGGGCCTGGGTTGCGGGCGCGTTGAACCTGATCGGGCACGACACGCTTTACGGCCGCTACTGGGGCTGCACCGAAGACCACCCCTGCCTGCATTTCGAGCTGTGTTATTATCAGGCGATCGACTACGCGATCGCCCATGGCATGGCCCGGGTCGAGGCTGGCGCGCAGGGCGAACACAAGCTGGCGCGCGGCTATCTGCCGGTGCAGACCCATTCGCTGCATTGGATCGCGGATGCCGGCCTGCGGCAGGCGATCGCCCGCTTCCTCGAGGCCGAGGAACGCGCGATCGAGCACGAGATCGAGGAGCTCACCGATTACGGCCCCTTCCGCAAAGGCGCCCCGCAGGAGAGAGACTGACCATGGCCGAGAAACTTACCCCCAAGGAGCGCGCGACCGCGCTGGCGCAGCTCGCCCCCGAAGGCTGGGCCGAGACGCCAGGCCGCGACGCGATCGCCAAGACCTTCCGTTTCGCCAATTTCGTCGAGGCCTTCGGCTGGATGACCCGGGTGGCGATCTGGGCCGAAAAATGGAACCATCACCCCGAGTGGCGCAATGTATATGCGACGGTCGAGGTCACGCTGAGCACCCATGACGCGGACGGGTTGACCGAACTGGATATGAAACTGGCCAAGAAGATGGATGCGCTATCGACATGACCGATCTGTTCGACAAGATATTCAACACACCGATTCTGCAGGGAAAATCCATCGCCGATGTGGTGACGATCCCGTTCCTCGCCTCGGTCGCGGGCAGCACGCTTTCGGCCTTCGCGATCCTGGCGGCGGGCTTCCTGCTGGGCGGCTGGGCCGACCGGCGCATCAGCGGGCTTAGCCAGCGCTACGCGCGGTTTGACGACACGCTGTTCACCTTCCTGGGCAACATCACCCGCTATGCGGTGCTGACCTTCACCGTGCTTTTCGTGCTGAACACCTTCGGCATTCAGACCACCTCTATCGTGGCGGTGATCGGCGCCGCCGGCCTGGCCGTGGGCCTGGCGCTGCAGGGCACGCTGTCGAATGTCGCCGCCGGGGTGATGATCATCGCCTTCAGGCCCTTCAAGCTGGGCGATTTCGTGCAGGTGTCCTCGACCTCGGGCACGGTGAAGTCGATCAATCTGAACTTCATCGAACTTGCGACGGCGGACAATCTGCAAATCATCGTGCCCAACGCCAACGTCTGGGGCAACACGATCACCAATTACTCGGTCTACCCGACGCGGCGGGCGGAATGGACCTTCGGGGTCGGCTATGCCTCGGATCTGTCGAAGGTCGAAGGGGTGATCCGCGGGGTTCTGGCCGCCGACGAGCGCAGCCTGACCGACCCCGAGCCCTTCGTGCAGGTTGCGGCGCTGAACGACAGCTCGGTCGATTTTCTGGTGCGCGGCTGGGTCGCGCGGGGCGATTACTTCGCCTATCGAAACGACATCACCCGCAAGATGAAAGAGGCCTTCGACGCCCATGGCATCGACATCCCGTTCCCGACCCGGGCGATGGTGGCGGCCGGTGGCGTCGCCCCGAAAGCGCCCGAAAGGGCGGCGGAGGGCACGCCCGAGGGCACGGCCCCTGAACACGGCGACGGCGCCGATCCGGCAACCGCCGCGATGGCCGCGAAAGCCAGCGGCCTGGCCTGAACCGCCGGGGCCGCTGGGCGGCCCGGCTAGCGCGCGGCGTAGCTTTGCCAGATCCAGATCAACAGCAGCGCGCCGATCAGCGCGCCCAGAAGGCCAGCCAGCGCCCCGACCACGAACAACAGCGCGCGCAGCAGCACCACGCCGACCAGCGCGCCGACGATGCCGATCACGATGGTCACTGCCGGATTGCTATGCACATCCATCATCCGGGTCGCCATGTAGCCGGCAAGCGCCCCGATCGCGATCAGAAAAACCAGGCCCATCTGCTGCTCCGTTCCAATCCTGTCCGGTGTCACATGTGGGTGGGCGGCGCCAAGGTCAAGCGCGCCGTCGACCGCACCCCAATCCAGATGGGCCTAACCCAGACGGGCCGGCAGATCCCAGCCGCGCAGCAGTTCTTGCACCGCCATCGGCCGTTTGCCCTGACGCTGCGCCAGCGTCACCTCGACGGCGCCTTCGCCGCAGGTGATTGTCAGCCCCTCCAGCACCGTGCCGGGTTCGCCCCCCTGCCCCGCGACCGGGTGGCAGCGCAGCAACTTCAGCCGCTCTTCCCCCACCGCGACCCAAGCGCCCGGAAAGGGCGACAGGCCGCGGATCAGGCGGCAGACCTCTGCGGCGGGGCGGGTGAAATCCACCTGCGCCTCGGCCTTGTCGATCTTGGCGGCATAGGTCACGCCGGCCTCGGGCTGCGGCCGGGGCGTCAGGCTGTCCAGCCGGTCGAGTGCCTCGACGATCGCCTCGGCGCCCAGCGCTGACAGCCGGTCGTGCAGATCGGCGGTGGTTTCCTCGGGGCCGATGGGGGTGGCCTTGCGCAATAGCACCGGGCCGGTATCCAGCCCCGCCTCCATCTGCATGATGCAAACGCCGGTCTCGGCATCACCCGCCATGATCGCGCGGTGGATCGGCGCCGCCCCGCGCCAGCGCGGCAGCAGCGAGGCGTGGATGTTCAGGCAGCCCCGCTGCGGCGCATCCAGCACCGGCTGCGGCAGGATCAGCCCGTAAGCCACCACCACCGCGACATCGGCGCCCAGCGCCGCAAACTCCGCCTGCGCCTCGGCGCCCTTCAGGCTTTTGGGGTGACGCACGGGCAGGCCCAGCGCCTCGGCCCGCGCCTGCACCGGGCTGGGGCGGTCCTTCTTGCCGCGCCCGGCGGGGCGGGGCGGTTGGCAATAGACGCAGAGAACCTCATGCCGCGCGGCCAAGGCATCCAGCACGGGAACCGAGAAATCGGGCGTGCCCATGAAGATGATGCGCATCAGCCCCTCCCCGGCTTGCCGGCGCGCTTGATCAGGCGCTCGCGTTTCAGCCGCGACAGGCGGTCGAAATACATCCGGCCCTGAAGATGGTCGATCTGGTGCTGCACGCTGGTCGCCCAGAGGTCGACGAAATCGCGCTCTTCCAGCACGCCCTCGGCATTCAGGAACCGCAGAGTCACCGCCCGAGGCCGCTCAACCACCGCCGAGACGCCGGGCAGGTTGGGGCTGGCTTCCTCATGTTCGCGCAACTTGCCCGAGGCATGCAGGATCTCGGGGTTGGCCATCCGCACCGCCTGACCACGCTTTTGCGAGCAATCGACCACGGCAAGGCATTGCATCACCCCGATCTGAGGCCCGGCCAGACCATAGCCGGGCATGGCGTCCATGGTCTCGACCATGTCGTTCCAGATTTGGCGGATCTCGTCGGTCACCTCGGCCACCGGGGTGGCGGCGGTGCGCAGGCGCTTGTCGGGCCAGGGCAAGAAGGGGCGGATCACGGGCGATAGGCCTCCTCGGCCGCGGCGCGGGCCTCGGGGTCGAGGCGGTGGAAGGTGACGATGCCATCGAGATGGTCGTATTCGTGCTGGACGATGCGCGCGGCAGGGCCGTCGAACCATTCGTCGCGCGCCGTGCCGTCGATCCCGGTCCAGCGTAGCCGCACCCGTGCGGGGCGGGTGATGCGGGCGCTGACGCCGGGGATCGACAGGCAGGCCTCGTCCAACGCGACCGTGTCTTCCGAGGCGGCAACGACGCTGGGATTGACCAGGATGCGCGGCGCCGGGCGGCCGTCCTTCCAGGACACGTCCATCACGAAAAGCCGCAGCATGGCGCCGACCTGCGGCCCGGCCAGACCGCGGCCCGGCGCGTCATACATGGTTTCCAGCATGTCCTCGGCCAGGCAGCGCAGATCGGCATCGACCGCGGACACCGGGCTGCAGCGCCGCGACAGCCGGGGATCGGGCCAGATGACGATCGGCAGGAGGCTCACCCGCGGGCCTTCTCGCGCTTGAGCTTGATCATCTTGCGGGTGATCATCTGGCGCCGCAGCGGCCTGAGGTAATCGATGAAGAGCTTGCCGTTAAGATGGTCGATTTCGTGCTGCACGCAGGTCGCCCAGAGGCCGTCGAACGCCTCCTCGTGGCGCTTGCCGTCAAGGCCGGTCCAGGCCACGCGCACCTCGGCCGGGCGCTCGACCTCGCCATATTGCTCGGGGATCGAAAGGCACCCTTCCTCATATGTGTTCAGCGCCTCGGAGGACCAGGTGACCTCGGGGTTGAACAGCACCATCGGGCGGGTGGCGGCCTCGGGGTCCTTGACGCAATCCATCACCAGAAGCCGGCTGAGCACGCCGACCTGCGGCGCGGCCAGACCGATGCCGGGCGCGTCATACATGGTTTCCAACATGTCCTCGGCCAGCTTTCCCAGCTCCGGCGTGATGACTCCCACCGGGTCGGCCACCTTCTTGAGGCGCGGATCGGGGTGGATTATGATCGGTTTGATGCTCATGCAGGGGATGTAGGCGATCATGCGCGCCCGCGCAACGGCTTGGCGCGCGCGCCACAGGCAGGCGCGCCCGCGCGAGGGAAGCCAGGGCGCAACGGGGGCCGCAACGGGGGGCGGGCGCCGCTTTCTAGCCCTCGATCGCCGCGCGCCAGTGGCGCCGACACAGCGCAACATAGCTTTCATTTCCGCCGATCTGCACCTGGGCGCCGTCCTTGACCACCCGGCCATCAGAGTCCTTGCGCACCACCATGGTGGCCTTCTTGCCGCAATGGCAGATGGTGCGCACCTCGCGCATCTCGTCGGCCAGCGCCAGCAGCGCGGCGGACCCCGGGAACAGTTTGCCCTGGAAATCCACCCGCAGGCCATAGCACATCACCGGCACCCCCAGATCGTCGACCACCCGCACCAGCTGCCAGACCTGCGCCTCGCTCAGGAACTGTGCCTCGTCGAAGAAGATGCAATCGACCGGCCCGGCCTTCAGGCGGTTTTCGATCTTGATGTACAGATCCTCATGCGGGTCGAAGACGTCGGCCTCTTCCCCGATTCCGATGCGCGAGGCGATGGTGCCCGGCCCCGCCCGGTTGTCGAGCCGCGCGGTGACCAGATAGGTCTGCATCCCGCGCTCGCGGTAATTGTGCGAGGCCTGCAGCAGCAGCGTCGACTTGCCCGCGTTCATGGTGGAGTAGTGGAAGTAAAGCTTGGCCATGAAGCGGATTTGACCCGGATCGCGGTGGGGATCAAGGGGGCAAAAGCGGCTTGGCCCCGCGCACAAGCCGCCGCGAGGCCGCCCGCTACCCGGGTTTCTGCGTCAGATCCCCCGGGGCGGGGCGCTTCAGCGGGCTCACCTTGCTGTCGGCAGAGAGGCAGCTTGTGATCTGCTCGAAATCCAGGACCTCGCGTGCCTCCAGCTCCTGCACCAGCAGCAAGAGCTGCGCGCGATGGTCCTTGATGATCTTCACCGCCGCCGACTCGGAATCCTTCAGCAGCGCGATCACCGCCTGATCCACCCGCGCGGCGGTGCCGTCGGAATGCGCGCGGGGCTGGGCGATGCTCTGGCCAAGGAAGGGGTGGTCGTCGCTCTGGCGCAGGTCGACCGGGCCCAGATCGGCATCCATCCCCCAGCGCGCCACCATCGACCGCGCCAGCGCCGTGGCGCGCTTGATGTCGTCGTCGGCGCCCGAGCTGACCGTGCCGATCAGCGCCCTCTCGGCGGCGCGCCCGGCCAGCAGGATGATCAGTTGGGTGCGCAGGTAATCCTCGGGCAGGGTGTGGCGCTCTTCCTTCTCCAGCATGTGGGTGCCGCCCAGCGCCCGCCCGCGTGGGATGATCGTCACCTTGTACAGCGGGTCGGCGCCGGGGGTGTAGAAGGCCGCCGCCGTGTGGCCGGCCTCATGCACCGCCAGCCGGTGGCGTTCCTCGGGCTGGATCGCAAGGGTGCGGACGGTGCCCATCATCACCTTGTCGCGGGCCTCTTGCAGATCGGCGCCGGTGATGGTGCGGGCATGGCGACGGGCCGCGCCGATCGCCGCCTCGTTCAGCAGGTTCTTCAGATCGGCACCGGAAAAGCCCGGCGTCCCGGCCGAGATCGGGTCCAGATCGCCAAGATCGGCAAGCGGAAGGTCGCGGGCGTGGATGTCCAGGATCGCCCGGCGCGCGCTCTTGTCGGGCAGGTTCAGGGTGACGTGGCGGTCGAACCGGCCCGGGCGCAGCAGCGCGGGGTCCAGAACGTCGGGCCGGTTGGTCGCGGCCAGCACCACGACCGCCGCCTTGTCGTCGAAACCGTCCAGCTCGGCCAGAATCTGGTTCAGCGTCTGCTCGCGCTCGTCATGGCCGCCGCCAAGGCCGGTGCCGCGGGTCCGGCCGATACTGTCGAGCTCGTCGATGAAGATCACCGCAGGCGCGGCCTTGCGCGCGGCCTCGAACATGCGCCGCACGCGGCCCGCGCCGACACCGACGAAGACCTCGATGAACTCCGAGCCGGAGGTCGAGAAGAACGGCACGTCGGCCTCGCCCGCCAGCGCCTTGGCCAAAAGCGTCTTGCCGGTGCCCGGCGGACCCATCAGCAGCACGCCATGGGGCACCTCGGCGCCGACCTGAGCAAAGCGCTCGGGCTCACGCAGGAATTCGACCAGTTCGGCGACTTCCTCCTTGGCCTGATCCTGCCCGGCGACATCGGCGAAGGTGACGCGCTTCTTCTGCTCTGCCGGCTTCGAGAAACGGCCCCGGAACAGATCGCCAAGCCCGCCCGGACCGGCGGCGCCCCCCATCTGGCCCAGCATCCGGCGCTGGAACCAGATGTAGACGCCGATGATCAGCACCCAAGGCAGCAGATAGGCAAGAAACGAGGTCTGCGCCGGTTCGCGCGCGGTCACGGTGACATGCTGTTTTTCCAGAAGCGGCAGCAGTTCAGGGTCGCCCTGTGACGGCGTGATCGCGCGGTATTTCGTCGGCGCCGGGGCGGTGCCCGTGGCGCCCCCCGTCGTCCCCAACGCATCGCGCCGGGTCACGGTGATTTCGTGTTCCGCCAGAACCGCCTGCCCGACAGAGCCGTCGCGGATCATCTGCTTGACCTGGCTGTAGGGCAGCACCTCGACCTTGGATTGGGTCGGAAGCATCAGCAGCGTGGCCAGCCCCAGGATCGCGAGCAGCGACAGAAGATACTGCAGCTTGCCGCGCAGGGGCGGCGGCGCGTCCGACTGCTGATTTCTCTTCTCAAAGCCCGCCATCCGCGACCCTCCCGTCCTTCTGCATTCAGTGCAGCAGTTCGGCGCCCGGCGCGTTGACCTGAATCAAGCGCGGGCGTAGCCGGGGGCCGGGGTTGCGGCAAAGCGCGCCTGAAGTGCCCCAAGCCGATCAGGCGCCCCGCGTCACGCCCAATCCCAACTTGGCCGCCTTCTGCGCCGCCGTTGACAGGTGGATTGGGCCCAGATAACGTCAAGCACTATATTGCGTTCAAATCGTGAAACACGACATTTTCGTGCGCATGACAGCGATACGCAGCATCCCGCGACCGCGCGCAAAGTTCGTGCGGCGCTTGAAGAACGGCGGTCACGGCAGGCGAAAGCGAAGGCATCCGCCCGGCGAAACCGGCGAAGTTTCGCTGTGCCGCGTACGGGGCGCTGGCAGGCCGGCGGCTCGGATCCCCCGGACGAAGGATCCGACGGACGGTCTGATTGTGGCGGCCTGCGGGAAAACCCGGGGACATGCGGCGCCCCAAGCCTTTGCAAGCCTCGGTTCCTGGGTGAATTTCGATGGAATGTCAGCGCGTCGGGTTGCAGAGCGCCGCTTGCGCCCGGCGCATCCAAAAAGGTCGTATTCCGGAATACTCATGCGGGTATTGATCGTCGAAGATAACACACGTCTCGCGGCATTGATGTGCCGGCTGGTGGAAGGCAGTGGCCTTGTCGCCGATGTCGCCCATAGCGTTGATGCTGCGCAAACCGCGCTGGCGCTGGTCGATTACGATGTCGTCTTGCTTGATCTTTCGCTGCCCGATGGCGATGGGCATGCGGTGCTAAGCACGATCCGCCAAAGCCGCGCGGACATGTTCATTCTGGTCGTCACCGCACGCGGCGATGTCATCAGCCGGGTCGAGGCGCTGAACGCCGGCGCCGACGATTATGTCGTCAAACCCTTCTCGGACGAAGAGCTGATCGCCCGGATCCGGGCCGTGGGCCGCCGCCCGCGCCGCCTGAGGGATGAGGTTCTGGCCGTCGGTAACCTGCGCCTTGATACCGGAGCAATGGTGCTGACCATCGACGACCGCGTCGTCGCGATCCCGCGCCGCGAGCTCAGCGTTCTGTCGGCGCTGATGGGTGAGATGGGGCGGGTCTTGCGCAAGGACAAGCTGGAAAGCGCGGTCTATTCGCTGGACAGCGAGGTGACCGAGAATGCCGTCGAGGCGGCGGTGTCGCGGCTGCGGCGCAGGCTTGATGCCGAAGGCGCCACCGTCGATCTGACCGCGATGCGCGGGCTTGGCTATATCCTGACCGAACGGACCCAGACATGACCGCCCTCGCCGCCCCGCCGTCGCTGACCCGCATTCTGGCGCTGCGGATGGCCGCGGTCGCGGTTCTGGTCTCGCTCTTGCTGACGCTGTTCTTCGCGGCCCGCACCGTCACCGATATCGCGCAGCTGCGCGAGAGCACGCTGAAATCCAGCGCAATGGACATCGCCTTGGCGCTGAACAAGGGCGAGAACCCGGCCAAGCTGCGCCTCTACCGCGATTTCCCCCATGCCTATGGCTTTCCGGTGTTCGACCGCCGCCTGCTTGCCCGGCGCCATATCCTTGCCGCCGCCAACACCCAATGGCTGCCTGCCGTCCAGCATGTCGAAGTCGACAAAACCAAGGCCAAGGGCGACAATTACAGCACTGCCGTCGGCAGCGACCTGTTCGAGGAATTCGAGCGTTTCCACCCATCAGAGACCAGCCTTGGCGGCCATGCAGTGTCGCTGCTGATCCACCGTGTCGTGCTGGGCGGGCACAAATACTGGATTCAGGTCTATATGATCGGCGATCCGGCCTGGGCCAGCCTGTCGATCGTGATCGGCGAGGTCACGCGCCGGGCACTGGTGCCGGCGCTGATGCTGGTGCCGGCGCTGACGCTGGCGATCTTTCTGGCCACCCGCGCCGCGCTGCTGCCGCTGCGCAAGCTGTCGGGCGAGGCCAATGTGATCGCCGGCAGGGTAGCGCGCGGGCAAAAGCTGGTGCCGGTCCCCGAGACCGGCATGGCGCGCGAATTCGCCGATGTCGCCGCCGCGATCAACGCGATGCTGTCCAAGCTGGAGCGATCGCTTGAGGTGCAAAAGCAATTCGCCTCGGATGCCGCGCATGAGCTGCGAACGCCGCTGGCCGTGGTGCTGCTGGAAGCCGCGCAATTGCCCCCCGGCGCCGCGCGCGAGCGGATCAAGAAGGATCTGGCGGCGCTGGGCGATCTGGTCAACGACCTGCTGCGCTTTGCTCAGGCCGAGGATGTGATGGCCAATGAGCAAAGCGCGGTCGATGTCGTGGCCTGTGCCCGCAAGGTGTGCGAAGAGGCCGCCGGACGCGCCGTGGGGCGGCGTCAGATGATCGAATTCGACACCACCCTGCCCTCGCTGACCCTGCGCGGCAGCAGCGCGCTGATCGAGATCGCGATCCGCAATCTGGTCGAGAATGCGCTGAAATACTCTCCCCGCGGTGCGACGGTCTTTGTCCGTCTCGGGCCCGGCCCGGTGGTCGAGATCGAGGATCAGGGCCCCGGCATTCCCGCCGATCAGCGTCAGGCGATCTTTGACCGTTTCTGGCGCGCCAACCGCCAGCCCGGCGACGGCGACGGCACCGGAATCGGGCTGTCGCTGGTGCGCCGCATCGCCCAGCTTCACGACGGCGAGATCAGCCTCGCCGAAGCGCCCTCGGGCGGCACGCGGATGATTCTGGACTTTACGCCCAGGGCAGGCGCGCGGGCGCTGTCTGCCTGACCGCGCGACCCTGTGGCCGGCTTTCCGCCTGTTTTCCGGCGATTTTCCGCCTATTTCAGCGCCAGATGGCGGCTTGCAACAGTGTAAAACGTTTTCGTGAAGGCGCAGTCAGCTTCCGGTCAGGCTCGGCCGGTATGCGTTTGCTGGGCGATCCCAGGAGCGGCGCCAAACCCAGCGCAAGCCTCCCGACCGCCCGAATGGCCCGCGCGCAGACGCGGCCCGCAACGCAAAAGCGAGGTGCCGGGATGATACAGAACTGGGCAAGAGAGGGCGGCATCGCCAAGCCCGAGGGCCATGGCGCCGAGATTGAGCCGATCTGGAATGCCGCCCGGCGCCGGGTCCGCAAGGATCGCCGCCCCAGCGTGTTTCTATACTCGCATGACACCTACGGGTTGGGCCACCTGCGCCGCAATCTGGCGATTGCCGAGCATCTGCTGAACCGCTCGCCGTCCTTCTCGGTGCGCCTGTTGACCGGATCGCCGGTCATCGCCAGCTGGGACATCCCCGAAGGGCTGGCCGTGACCGCGCTGCCGCCGGTGGTCAAGACCGGGGTCGAAACCTATGCGCCGCGCGAATCCTCGCTGCCCTTCGGTCTGGTCAAGGCCTATCGCGAGGCGCTGATCCTCAAGGCGGTGATCGAAGAGGCGCCGGACATCTTTCTGGTCGATCACGCCCCGGCGGGCATGAATGCCGAGCTGCTGTCGACGCTGGCCTTCATCCGCCGCGAATTGCCCCATACCCATGTCGTCCTCGGCATGCGCGATATTCTCGACTGCCCCGAGACCGTGCGCCGGATATGGCAGGAACAGGGCATCATCCCGCTGCTCGACAACCTCTATGACCGCATCTTCGTCTATGGCTGCCGTGAGCTGCTGGACGTGGTCGCGGGCTATGGCATCCCGCCCCATATCGCTGACCGGGTGACCTATTGCGGCTATATCGCCCGGCCAACCCAGCGCGCGACGGCGACCACCGGCCATCCGCGCCGGGTGCTGGTGACCGCCGGGGGCGGCGAAGACGGGTTATTCCTGATGGAGGCCTATCTGCGGGCGCTGGCGCAACTGCCGCCGGGGATGACGCAATCGCGCATCGTCACCGGCCCGCTGATGTCGGCGCCTGATCGCGCAATCCTTGCCGGGCTGGCCGAAGGGCGCGGCGATGTCGAGATCCTGCGCTCGACCCCGGATCTGCCGTCGATGCTGGCCGAGACCGATCTGGTCGTCGCCATGGGCGGCTACAATACCAGTGTCGAGATCGTGGCCAGCGGTACCGCCGCGATCCTGGTGCCCCGTGCGGCGCCGCGTGCGGAACAGCGCATGCGGGCCGCGATGCTGGAAAAGATGGGGCTGGTCTGGGCGGTAGAGCCCGGCGAAGGGCTGACCCAGCGTCTGGCCGCCCGGCTGGAGGCGGCGCTTGCCGGTCAGCGTCCGATCCCGCTCCCCGGCGGGCTTGATCTGGACGGTGCGGCCCGGGTGGGGGCGCTGTTCGACGCCATCGTCGGCGCCGATGGCCGCGCATTGGAGGCTTCGTGATGACCCCGACCCCGAGCCCGAGCCGGACACTGACCCCGGCCGCGACCCGCATCGCCTATATCATGAAGCGCTATCCGCGCCTCAGCGAAACCTTCATCCTGACCGAAATCGCCACGATGGAAGAGCTGGGCGCCGAACTGGCCCTGTTCTCGCTGCTGCAGCCCGAGCCGCCGCCGCATCACCCGCTGGTGGCCTCGATCAGGGCGCCGCTGCACCACCTGCCGCCGGACCGGGGCGCCAAGATCCGGGCGCTGGGCGCGGCCCATGCCGCCTGCGCCGCGCGCGCGCCATTGCGCTATGCCCACGCCCTTGGCCGGCTTGCCTATTCCGCCGCGCAATCGCGCGCGCCGCTGGGCGTGGTCAAGCAATTCCTGCGCGCGGGCTTTGTCGCCGACCGCTGCAAGCGTCAGGGGATCGACCTGATCCATGCCCATTTCGCCAATGCGCCCGCCGCCGTGGCGTGGTTCGCGGCGACGATGTCGGGCATCCCCTACAGCTTTACCACCCATGCCAAGGATCTGTACCTGACCTCGCCGCGCGTGCTGCGCCGGCGCATCCGGGGGGCGCAATTCGTGACTACCTGCACGCGCTATAATGTCGAGCATCTGCGCACCATCACGCCGCAGCGCGACCACGCCAAGCTGCGGCTGGTCTATCACGGCATCGATCTGGCGCGGTTCTCGGTACGGGCGGCGGCGCGCGCACCAAAGCCCGAGCCGCTGATCCTGTCGGTGGGCCGGCTGGTGCCCAAGAAGGGCTTTGACGACCTGATCGCCGCCTGCGCCATCCTGCGCGACGGCGGCATCCCGTTTCGCTGCGAGATCGTGGGCGAAGGCCCGCTGCGCGACGAGATGGAGCAGGATATCGCCCGTCGCGGCCTTGCCGGGCAGGTGCACCTGAAGGGGGCGATGACCCATGCCGATCTGATCGCCTTCTACCGCGACGCCGATATCTTTGCCCTCGCGCCGCGCATCGTCGCCGATGGTGATCGCGACGGCATTCCCAATGTCATCGCCGAGGCGATGGCGATCGGGGTGCCGGTGGTGTCGACCGCAGTCTCGGGCATTCCCGAACTGGTGCAGAATTCGGTCACCGGGATGCTGGTGCCACCGCAAAGCCCCGATGCGCTGGCCGCCGCCCTGCGCGGGTTGCTGCGCGATCCGCAGGCCGGGCTGCGGCTGGCGGCGCAGGCGCGGGCGCGGATCGAAAGCGGCTTCAACTGCCGCGAGACCACCAAGGCGCTGCGCGATCTGATGGTGGGCTGTGCCTGCGGCGCCGAGCACGACCACAACCACGATGACCGCGGCCCCGGCGCCGCCCTGGCTGCGGAGTGACGCCGATGCAGGTGCTTTATCTCAATCCCGATCGCGGCATTCCCGTTCTGGGCGACAAGGGCGCCTCGGTCCATGTCCGCGAATTCATCACCGCGCTGGCGGCGCAGGGCCACAAGGTCGCGCTGGCCTGTGCCACGGCGGGCGCCGGTAATGCGCCGCCCCCGGCGCGGCTGATCGAGCTGGCCCCCGAAGCGGGGGATGCCGCCCTTGCCGCCGAACAGGTGGCGCAGGATCTGCCGGTCGAGGCGCTGGACGACCGCATCACCCGGCGCGAACTGGCGCGGCTGCGCTATGACCGCGATTTTGCCGCCCGGGTGACCGCCGGATTGGCCCCCCATGCCTTCCAGCCCGAAGTCGTCTATGAACGCCATGCGCTGTTTCACTGCGCTGGCGCCGATCTTGCCCGCAGCCTCGGCGTGCCCCGCCTGCTTGAGGTCAACGCGCCGCTGATCGCCGAGCAGGCGCAGTTTCGCGGCCTCGCCCTGCGCTCGCGGGCCGAGGCGGCGGAACAGGCCTCGTTTCGTGGCGCCGATGTCATCGTGACCGTGTCCGAGGAGGTCGCCGATTACGTCGCCTCGACCGGCATTCCGCGCGCCAAGATCCTGACCCTGCCCAATGGCGTCGACACCGCCCGTTTTCACCCCGATGCCGACGGCGCCCGGATACGGCGTGAACTCCCTCTGGGTACCGCGCCGGTGCTCGGCTTCATCGGCAGTTTCAAGCCCTGGCACGGCGTCGGCTTTCTGATCGAGGCCTTCGCCGGGATCGCGCAGCGCCGCCCCGATGCGCGGCTGCTGATGATCGGCGAGGGCCCCGAGCTGGACTCTGCCCGCGCCCGCATCGCCGCGCTGGGTCTGGCCGAGCGTGCGATCTTCACCGGCCGGGTGCCGCATGCCGATATCCCCGCCTATCTTGCCGCGATGGACCTTAGCGCCGCGCCCTATCTGCCGCAGCCCGATTTCTATTTCTCGCCGCTCAAGGTCGTCGAATCTTTGGCCGCCGGCACACCGGTGATCGCGTCGCGGATCGGGCAGCTTGAACAACTGGTCGATGATGGCACCACCGGCGTTCTGTTCACCCCGGGCGATAGCGCCGAGTTCACCCGCAAGGCCGGCGATCTGCTGGCCGACCGCGCCCGCTGCCGCGCAATGGGGGCCCAGGCGCGGGCGCGCGCGGTGCGTGATTTCAGCTGGGATCACACGGTGCGGCTGGCGATGGAGACGGCGCAGCGCGCGATCGCGCGGCGTCGGGCGGCATGACGGTGCCGGACCCAGATCAGGCCCCGCAGCCCGCGCCGCCGGCGGGCCGGCCACGCTGGCTGTGGGGGTATCTTGTGCCGCATTGGCGGCTGCTCGGGACCGGCAGCGCCACCATGGCGCTGCGCGCGGGGGTGCTGGCACTGGTGCCCTGGCCGCTGAAATTCATCATCGACACCGTGATCGGGACCAAGCCATTGCCGGCCTCGCTTCAGCCGCTGCTGCCCGATGTTCAGGTCCACCGGCTGGAGCTGTTGGCGGTTCTGTGCCTGCTGACACTGGCGCTGGGGCTGGCGGATGCGGTGCTGGATTATTCCGGCAGCCGGCTGTTTCTTGAGGCCGGCCAGCGCCTTGTCTTCAATCTGCGCCACGACCTGTTCGCCCATCTTCAGCGCCTGTCGCTGGGCTTTCACCGTCGCCACCGCGGCGGCGATCTGATGTCGCGCATCAGCGGCGATGTGCAGAAGCTTCAGGATCTGGTGACGGCGGTGGGCGGCGACCTGATCCAGAGCATTCTGACCATGATCGGCATCTCGGCGGTGATGCTGAGCGTGGACTGGCGCTATGCGCTGGTGGTGCTGGGCACGGTGCCGTTTCTGTTCATCATCATCCAGATCTACACCCGCCTGCTGCGCCGCGCCGTCCGACAGGTGCGCCACCACGAGGGCGAATTGTGGAGCCAGACCCAAGAGGTTCTCGGCGGCGTGCAACTGGTGCAGGCCTATGGCCGCGAACGCCATGAAGAGCACCGCTTTGCCACCGTGGCGCGGCGCATCTTTCAGGCCGGGCGCGATGCCAACAACATCCAGGCCCAATTCTCGCCGGCGATGACGCTGGCGGTGGCCGGCGCCACCGGGCTGATCGCCTGGTTCGGCGCGGTGCGGGTGCTGGACGGGCGTATCACGGCGGGCGAGTTGATCGTGTTTCTCGCCTATTTCCGGTCGCTTACCGCCCCGACCCGACGCATCGCCAAGATCGCGCGGGTGATCGGGCGGGCCTCGGTCGCGATTGAGCGGATCGGGGATTACCTGCTGGAACAACCTGCGGTCAGCGAGCCGTCGCTGGCGCTTGTGCCGTCGCATTCCGCCGGGCTGATACGGTTTGAGAATGTCCGTTTCGGCTATGGTGCGGAAGACGACGTGCTGGCCGATGTCTCCTTCACCCTGACGCCGGGCACGACGGTGGCGCTGGTCGGTACCACCGGCGCGGGCAAAAGCACCATCGCGGGGCTGATCTCGCGCTTTTACGACCCGACTGGGGGGCGCATCCTGCTGGACGGGCATGATCTGCGCAGCCTCAGCCTGACCTACCTGCGCCGCCAGATCGCGCTGGTGCTGCAAGAGCCGGTGATCTTCCACGCCACGATCTGGGAGAATATCTGCTACGGGCTGGAAGGCACCGGCCGCGAGGACGCCATCGCCGCCGCCACCGCGATTGGCGTCGACGAGGTGATCGCGCATCTGCCCGGGGGCTATGATTGCATCGTCAGCGAACGCGGCCAGACCCTTTCGGGCGGGCAGCGGCAATGCATCTCGCTGGCCCGCGCCATGCTGAGCGAGGCGCCGGTGGTGATCCTGGACGAGCCGAGCAGCAATCTTGACGCGGTGACCGAACAGCGCCTGATGAGCGCGGTCAAACGGCTGACCGCCACGCGCACGGCGCTGGTGATCGCCCATCGCCTGCGCTCGGTGGTGGATGCGGACGAGATTCTGGTGCTCGACCATGGCCGCATCGTGCAGCGCGGCAGCCACGCCAGAATGCTGCGCGACGGCGGGCTTTACGCGCAGCTATGGCGCAGCCTTGCCGGTGCCGATGACGCGCCGGAGGATCAGGCCGGCGACGGCGCGCCGCCCCTGCGCAGCGCCTGAGGGGGATGCGCTTTTCCAGATCGACTAGCTAGTCCGCTCTGAACAACACCTACTGCATTGATTTTGCGTGACTATGGCGACATTTTGTTCGCTTTTACCTGCAGGGTTTCGTATGATTTCTTTGAAAACCTTGCAGATTTGGAAGCCGCGATGAAACA
>CAJYAD010000037.1 GCA_913064775.1 uncultured Albidovulum sp.
CAATTTCATGATTGGTCCCTCGGCCTGACAGTTTGCTCATTTGTTTGCGCGGGTCACCGGGTCTGTCATGGCCGGTCCGCCTGCGGTGACGCTGCCGCTTATGGGCGACGGCGTGCCCGATCCGGTCGCGTGGGCCAGATCCTCGAACCTGTATCCCGCTTCGCCAGATATTGGAGCTTACAAATCCGTAAACTGCGCTCACCAATCAATATTCTCACCGAAACGCGCATCGGCGTGATCGGTCGTCAGGTTCGGGCAGCGACGGGCGTGGTCCCTGCCGGCTGGTCGACCTTGCTGATCGTGAGGTAGCCAACAAGGCCGAGGATGCAGACGAAGAAGACGAGGTTGACCAGGGCATGGCTCAGGCCAAACCCACCGTCCTTCGGCGCCTGGGTCAGAAGGTCGCCGATCGAAGCGCCCAGCGGGCGGGTCAGGATATAGGCGACCCAGAAGGCCAGCACCGCGCCGACGAGTTGGGCGTAATAGGCCAGCGTGATCATCATGATCAGCATACTGAAGATCACCACCCCTTCGAGGTAGCCCAGCTGCAGGCTTTCGGTCGTGAAATCGCCCCCCGCCGTGCCGAGCGCGAAAGTGAAGAGGATCGCCGCCCAGTAGAAAAGCTCGCGCCTGGTGGTGAAGATCGAGTGGATCGAAAGCGTCTTCTCACGCGCATACCATGCCAGGAAGGTGACCCCGAGCAGGGCCGAGAAGCCGACGGTCGAGATCCACAGCGGCACGCCGATATTGTCGGTCAGGTTGTCGCTGATCAGGGTGCCGACGATGCTGATCAGGATGACCGTCAGCCAGTAGACCCAAGGGATATAGCGCCGCTGGACCATCTGGTAGGCCAGCACGCCGATCAGCAGCAGGCCCATCACCCAGGAGGTGCCGGTCAGCCCGAAGCCGAGATTGATATTGAGGAAATCGGCGGCGGTTTCGCCCACCGTGGTCGCAAAGACCTTGATGATCCAGAAATACAGGGTGATTTCGGGCACCTTGCAAAGCATGTCCTGCCGTTGGTCGCTTTGAATTGCCGTCATCCGTAAACCTTTCCTAGCTGCGCAAGAGGCGTTCTCCGCCCAAGCGCCTGATCCGAGAGGCACAGGTTGCGCTTTCCGCTTGTCAGGCAGTCCTCCGGGACCTTACGGATTGTTAAACTAGGCATTTTTGCCCCCGCTCCCGGAGCTCCCGGCTTGAATCAGCGCGGCGCGGATCGGGTAGTGTTTGCGGTGGATCGGAACCCGACTTCCGGTCCCCGGGGCAGACGACACGCCCACCGACCCTTGGTCGGCGCGTCTCACTCAGCTTCGCCGGGGTTCGTACCCTGTGCCGAATTCTCAAGCAACTTGCCGGTCTTCGTGTCAACGCCAATTTTCCTGGTCTTTCCATGGGTCTTGACGTCGAAGAAATAGCGCATCCCGCTTCCGCCCCGCTCCCTTTCAAGCTCACGATCGGTGATATGCCAGCCAGGCACGGCCTGCGCCTGTTGCATGCTGGTCTTCGCAACTCCCGCGTGCTGCTGCCCAGTATACGCCATCACGGGAAGCACCGCGACCGCCAGCGCTTCGGCGGCAAAGGTTCCAGCCACGAGAGGACACAGGCTCATTTCAGTCCTGTTCGTCGTAACCGCGCGATTGGGAGACCGCCTGCGTGAAGTCGCCTTGGCACAGTTGGGGCATCTGAGCCAAGCATGAAAGCCCGGCCGCACGACCCCCAGTTGCGCATTCCGCAAATCCAGATCAAAGGCCAGATAAGCCTGTGCTTTGCCTATCACACCCAGAGCGAACACCCGGCATACTGGGTGTTCGCTCTGCGATCTGCCAAAAAATCGCCGGTCAGCGCTTTTCCAGACGCACCGAAGATTGCTGGCTGGCATTCACGGCTTCAACAGTCCCCACCTGACCTATCTCGGAGGAATCCGACGTCTGTTCGTCGGTCTTCGTTTTGGTTGCCTCGGCTGACTTTCTGACTTCGCTATTCTCGCTCGCATTGGCGGCAGCCTGCGAGTTCGCGTTGACGGCGTTAAGCCCCTTCATCTGCGAGGCGGTCACTCCCTGGCCACTATGCGAACCCGATTGACTATTGTCGGACGAGGCCGCCGCGCCGACACCGACGCCCACACCGACGCCCGATGGACCAGCACCGGCGCCGACACCAGCACCAGCACCAGCACCAGCACCAGCACCGAGGGCATGGGCCGGAGCAACCCCGAAGCTACTCAGAAAGGGCGCCCCGGGACCCATGGTAAGAGCGGCGGCGCCGAGAGCGGCTAAAAAGTAAGATCTGACCGGCATGATAGCCTCCTTTTCAGTTGCATCAGCCCTTGGAACGCTGGTTCAGGCCAACCGTTCCGCTTTCCTCCGCATGAAAGCGATCAAGAGAACGCGAGTTTCCCCGTTAAGTCACGACCAATGATCGCTCTTTATTTAGGAAGCGCGTTCCAATCCGTTTTTTGATTTTGTCATATAGATTACGGTTGCAGCGATTGCCGCAAAGAAAATTAAGCTTGTAATTATTGTTCCCAGCCCGAGACCGCCGTTAGCGACAGGTTGTGAGAGATAGTCACCGAAAGATGCCCCCATGGGGCGTGTGATAATGTAAGCGAGCCAGAAGGCTAAGATACCATTCATGACCCCGCCATAGAAGAGAGCAGAGATAACGCCGATGATGACTGCGTACATGACCCCGGACAGAAGATAACCCAGTCCTAAGGCTTCGGCAGTCTGATCCCCAGCGGACGTGCCGAGCGCGAAAGTGAACAGGATAGCAGCCCAATAAAAGGCCTCGCGGCGGAACGTGTAGATCGAATGGATAGACAGCGTTTTCTCAACAGCATACCAAATCGCGAACACTGCGGCCAAAATGATGGTAAAGACGATCGTCGTTGTCATGAGGGCAATACCCAGATTATCGACCAGATTGTCAGTAATCAATGTCCCGACGACACTGACCAGCACGACGGTGACCCAGTAAATCCATGGAATATATTTGTGTTGAGCAAACTGAAAATAGAGAGCCAAGACAAGTAGAACACCCATGATTGCCGATGTGAGCGGTAGGCCCAGCCCCAGTGTCGTTGCAATCAGGTCCGCAGCAGTTTCACCCACCGTCACCGCCAGTAGTTTTACGAGCCAGAAGTCCCACGTTACCTGTGGAACTCGGTTGTAGATCGTCTTACCCGTCTCGGGGTCAATCATGGAATGAGCGTTGCCGTCGCTCACATGCGCTGCGGGTTGGTTCGCCATTTATAGAATTCCTTCCGAAGATGTGCTAAAAATGTATCTATTTTGACTGTTATACCGCCTCTACGTCAAAACCCGAAAGGGCGTTGTCAAAGCGATGAACGCCAGGGTCCACAAGGGCTACATGCCTCCCTTACCCGGCGCAAAGGCCACGCCACTCGGCGAGAGCGGCAGCGCGGTTGACCTTGAAATTCTGACGGATGTAGAGGTGGCGCTCCTGATTGAAGAGATTGTAGACCGAGGCGTGGACGGCAGCGAATTTCTGCAAAGTCCGCATGCGCCGGAAGCGGAGCATCGCCCGCTCCCATCTTCGGAATGGCTGATGCGAATTCTCCGCATGGCTGTTCATCCACCGGCCGGTTTGCTGGCGGCCACGCATGCCAAGATCGCTCAGCGCGGCACCGTAGGATCGGAGGAGGTCGGTGACGAAACCATCGGCGGGACCGTGCCGCTTCAGCGTGTTCCTCAAGAATTTCAAGGCCACCTTCTTGTCGCGCGTCTTGGTCACGAAGCTCTCGAGCACTTCGCCTTCGTGGTCGACGGCACGCCAGAGGGAATGCCTCTCGCCGTTGATCTTCACGAAAACCTCGTCGAGATGCCAGCGCCAGCCGCTGGACCGCATGCCCGCCACCCGGCGTTTCCGGATTTCCGCGCCAACATCGACCCGAACCTGTTCCACCAGAACCGGACCGTCTCGTGGTTGACGTCGATAGCCCGCTCGTGAAGCAGGTCTTCGACGCTGCGCAGCGAAAGCGGGAACCGGACATACATCATTACCGCCAGGCGGATGATCTCGGGCGAGGTTTTGAAATAGCGGAATGGGGAGCGTTGGGTCATGACTGAAAGCTACGCAGACGCCCTGCCCGCCTCAAGTGAAGTTCTTCTGACACCGCCCCTCCTTCGGATCGTTTCCTTCGGATCACCCCACGCAAGAACTCGCGTTCCTTCCCTCATTCCTGAAACCTAGGGCGGATTGTCACGCAGGCAAAGGTCTCGCCCCGCCGCCCCGCGTCCCCTCGAACGCCTGCCCCCCTGGCGGAATGTGGAGTCTATCAATCGCCCTATGGGCTGACCCCTTTTGCCCATTCTCAGGTTACGATTGAGCGTATTGTATCGGGTAATGCGACGAGGGCGTTCCAGGCGTCGCAGCAGGCATCGAGGATGGCGTCGTAGGTGTCGAAGATGCGGTTGGCGAGATAGTTCTGTCGGAGATACTGCCAGATGTTTTCGACGGGGTTCAGCTCCGGCGAGTACGGCGGCAAGGCCAGCAGGCTAATGTTGTCGGGCACGATGAGGGCGCCCCCCGGCCGATGCCAGCCCGCACCATCGAGCGTGATGACGGCATGTGCGCCCGGAGTGACCTGGGCGCTGACCTCGGCGAGGTGCAGATTCATTGCTGCGGTATTGACGCCCGGCAGCACGAGGGCGGCACCGACGCCACGTGCGGGGCAGACCGCACCGAACAGATAGGCGGAGGTGTAGCGCTGATCGTGCGGCGCCCGCGGGCGGCTGCCGCGTTCGGCCCAGACATAGGTCAGGCTGCCGTGCTGGCCGACGCGCGCTTCATCTTGCCACAAGAGCTCGATCGGCTTGGGCCGTGCGTGCTCGGGGATGACAGCGGCGACCAGGTCGGCGAAGTTTTTTTGCGCCTCCTGGGCATCGAGATCCTGTTCGGGATGGTGAGGGCGAACGGAGACCCGCGAGAAGTTCAGTCGGACCAGCAGCTTGCCGACGGTGCGCTCGTGCATCGTTACATCGAAGCGCCGTGCGATCTCGTCGCGCAGGTCACAGCACCGCCAGCGTACCACCTTATGCACCTGCCACGTTGGCCCGGCGCGAACCCAATCGGCGACCTCAGCCTCCTGCGCTGCGGTCAGCTTGCGCTTCAGCGCACCGCGCTTCGGCCGATTGGTCAGCCCCTGCAAGCCTTGCGCGTTATAGCGATGCACCCAATCGCGCAGGGTCTGCCTGTCCATCCCCGCCGCCTGTGCCGCCTCGATCCGGTTCCGCCCTTCCAGTACCAGCGCCAACATCCGACGCGCCGCCGCCGCATCCCTGGTGCGCCCCGCAGCCCTCCGAAACCCACCTGCATCAACATCCGCTCGTGTGATCGCTATCGTTATGTCCGATCCTCCTGCCATGAAGACAGCGATTCAGACGCCCGACAGACGCGCAACTCACGTTCGAGTCAACAGCACCGCCGCTTGGTATCATACCAATTCGACAGGTGAACCAAGCCCCGTACGGGCTGCCAGTTTTCTCCGAAAACCCCTGTTTCATTAGCCCCGGAATCCGATTGTGGGCCAGGCTCATTCGCCCGCAGTCCAGCTTGCTCAACCGCCACTCGGATGCGCTTGCGGAACGCGGCAGTTGCGCACCTGCGATAGTCCGCCTTTACGGTAGGGCGCACAGTCGTCTTGGGCTCGGAATAGCCAAGAACAGACATGATTTCGTTGACTGAGGCACCCCTCTCGGCCAGGAGTTCGGCGAGTTCGGCACACCGAACGGATCCGACCTCGGATGAGAGCCGGCGAATAGGCCGGGCTCATCGGCGCCGTTTGCGGGCAAGCGCGGCGTAGAACACCGGCGCGAACCACAGCGAAGCGAGCACGGCGAGGCTGAGCCCCCCCATCACCGCGACGGCCAGCGGTTTCAGCAGGTCGGTGCCATGGCCGACGCCGATGGCAATCGGCGCGAAGCCGAACACGTCCGTCAGCATGGTCATCATGATTGGCCGCAGCCGTGCCTGCGCCGAGCGCGCCACCGCCGCCGCGCCCGGCAGCTCTCCGGCGCCACGACGCGCCATCGAGAATATCAGCACCATGTTGTTGACGGTGATCGAGAACACCAGCAGCAGCCCCAGGAAGGCGCTGCTGTCGAGGGGCGTTCCGCTCAGGCGCAGCGCCAGGAACGCCCCCGGCGCCGCCAGCGCCAGCGCCGCCAGCGCGGCCACCGCCGGGCGCTGGCCGGAGAACTGGAAACCGAACAGGATCAGCAGCACCAGAAGCGCACCGCCAAGGATCAACCCCATCTGATCGAAGCTCTGCGCCTGCTGGCGGTAGTAGCCGCCCACGACCGCGACGATCCCCGCCGGCAGATGCGTCCTGGCGACAAGGCGGTGCAGCTCGGCCGCGGCGCTGGCCAAGCCCTCGCCCGGCTTCGGCGACATCTGCAGATAGGCGTAGGGCACCAGATTGTCATGCGTCACATAGGGCACGGCGCCCTGCATCTCGATCCGGGCGAGCTGATTGAGCGGGCTATAAGTGCCGTCCGGCAGGCGCAGCGGCAATTGGCCGAGCGTCTGCGGGGTGCTGTGGGGCTGGTCGACGCGCACGCGGATCGGCAGGATCTGCTCGCCGTGCAGCAAGAAACCCGCGTGGCGCCCCCATTCCGCGACTTTGACCTGCGCGGATAGGCTCTGCGCGTCGAGCCCGAGCAGGCGGGCCCGGTCACGCGGATGAAGCACGATATCCGGGCCCGTCGAGGGCGACTTGAACACGGTATTCTCGAAATGCCCGCTGGCCTGCACCTGCGCGCGCAGCCGCTCGCCGTAGCGCTGCAGTGCGGCGGGATCCTTGCCGAACAGCAGAAGCGACAGCGGCGCGTGAGAGCCCGAGAGGTTCTCAAGCCGGTTGGTCATGATCTGGTGCAGCTTGAGTTCGATCAGATTGGGCTGCGCGGCACGGAAGCGCTTGCGCAGTCGCGCAATCACAGCATTGGTCGATGGTCGGTGGTGGCGTCTGAGGATGACCACCAGATCGCCCTTGTTCGAGGTCGAGCGGGAATTCTCGAGGCTGCGCCCGACAACCACCGAGACCCGCGCGACGGCCTTGTCCTGCTTGGCCACCGCGGCCAGCCGCCTACCGGTGGCCAGCGTCTCGGCGGTGGGGGTGCCGACCGGGGTGCGAAACGGCACCGCGATCGCGCCCTCGTCCCAATGCGGCAGAAAGGCGGTCGGCAGGGTCAGCCCGGCACCCAGCCCCGCGGCGACGAGCAGCGCGGCGCCCGGCAGCGCCAGCCAGGGTCGGCGCATGCCGCCATGCAGCGCGCACCGGTAGGCGGCACCGAAGCGGCGCGGCCAGCGCCAGTGGCGCGGCCTGCGCTGCGGCCGCGACGCAAGGCCCGCGGCAAGCACCGGCGTCAGCGTCAGCGCGACCAGCTGCGAGACCAGCAGCGCAATGACGATGGTCAGCGCCATCTGCCGAAACAGCAGTCCCAACGTGCCCGACAGGAAGATCAGCGGCAGGAAAACCACCGCCGAGGTCAGCGTCGCAAACGTCATCAGCGGCAGGATCTCGCCGCTCGCGGCCAGCACCGCGGCGCGCCGGGTCTCGGGGTCGGCATCCTTGGGCAGGTCGCGCAGCCCACGCTCCATCACCACGATGGCATGGTCGACGAGCGCCCCGATCGCCGCGGTCAGTCCGCCCAGTGTCATGATGTTGATGCCAAAGCCCAACACATGCAGTACCAGGAAAGTGCCGGCGATCGCCGAGGGCACCACCAGCAGCGTCGCCAGGGCGGTGTCCATCCGGCCCAGGAACAGCAGCACCACCAACCAGGCGATCGCAGTGCCAAGCAGCAGCGCGGCCCAAACGTCGTTCAGGCTGTGGCGCACCAGCCCGCTGAAATCGTAGATCCGGACCAGATGCACCCCCACCGGCAGCTCGGCCCGCAGGGTGGCCAGCTGCGCCCGGACTTGACCGGCGACGGCCACCACATTCGCCCCGGCCTGGGCCGAGACGTCGATCAGCAGAGCATGGCGATAGCCGGCGACGGCCGCGCCGACGATCAGTGGCGGCGGCCCGGTCTCGACATGGCCGAGCGCGTCCAGCGGCACCATGGTATTCTTACCGAGCGGCAGCATCACCTTGCCAAGCGCCGCCGCATCGGCCGGGCGCGGCTTGGCGACCAGCACGAAGCGCTGGTGGAAGGCCTCAACGACACCAGCGTAGAACGGCCCCTGGGCGCGGCGCAACGCGGTGATGACCTGGGTGGCGGTGACGTGATGCTCGGCCAGCCGGCGCGGCGACAGCGCCAGCGTCACCACCGGCCAGCCGCGACCGATGCCGTTGACCTGATAGACACCGCGCACCGACAGCAGCGCGGGGCGCACATCGAAGGCGAAGAATGGCATCATTGCCGAACTGTCCTTCGTGTCCGAGACCAGCGCGTATTGCGCGAATGGCTGGATATTCGGGGTCATCAAGGTCACGCTCAGCTGCGCACCGGGCGGCAGCGCGATTTGCGCCAGCCGCGCCTGAAGGGTCAGATAGGCGATTTCCGGGCTTACCTTGCGGTCGAAATAGACATGCAGCTTGGACAGCCCGACGCCGGTCTGCGATTTCACCAGACGCACGCCGGCGACACCTTTCGCGGCCTGCTCCAGCGGCTCGGTCGCCTGAAGCAGCATGTAGTTCACGGGCAGGTTGGCATCGCTGACCAGCACGGTGACGCGCGGAAACTCGATATCGGGGAAGACACTGCGCGGCAGCGCGGCGAAGGCGAACCAGCCGGCGACCAGCAGCAGCAGCGCCAGCAGCGCCAGCGTCGCCCGGTTGACCCAGAGGAACCCGAGATAGCGCTTCATCCTCGCGCGGCGCTCGCGTCAACACGGGTGCCGTCGGCCACCGCGCCGGCGCCCTTCGCGATGATTGGCTCGCCCTCGTGCAGTGGGCCCGTCACCCAGACCCGGCCACGCGCCATGTGGACCAGCCGGACCGGCACCGCCCGGGCCCGCCCCGCCACCACGGTGAAGACCTGCGATCGCGTGCCCGACATCACCAGCGCCGAGGCCGGCAGGCGCCAGGCCTGGCCGCTAGCGCCGGGCAGCGCGACATGCAGCCATTCCCCCGGTAGCAGCCCCGCGCGCGACGGCTGCAGCAGCACCGCGACAAGCCCGTCGTGGCGCGCATCCTCGCCGATCGCGCTGATCCGGGCCGGGCCCTTCCATCCGTCGCCATGGATCTGCGCCACCGCGCCTGTGTGCAGCTGCCGGGCTTCACCCGGAGAGACGTAGCCACGAATCCAGACCCGGCCGGTGCCGTCGACGCGTAATACGGCGGTGCCCGAACCGACCTCGGTGCCCGACGCCAGCAGGTAATGCACCGTCCCCGAGACCGGGGCGGTGAGCGTCGCCGCGGTGGCCGCCGCGCGCGCGGCGCTGAGCGCATCGGCGGCGGTGGCGACGCGGCTCGCCGCATCTTGAAGCTGTGCCACGGATACCGCATGAGAGCGTGACAGAACCTGGGCGCGGGCGAGCGTTTCGCGCGCGAGCGCCAGCCGGTGCGTGTCCGCATCCAGCCGCGCCGCCTGGCCAGGTGGCGTGATCCGAGCGAGCACTGTGCCGCGCTCGACCTGCGCCCCCTGCGCGGCGAAGGGCCCCGCCAGCCGGCCGGCGATCGGCGCGTGCAGCACCGCCCCTGCGAGGCTGCGCACCTCACCCAGCGTGATGACCTGCTGCTGCCATGGGGCGCTGTGCGTTAGGGTCGTGCCAACGTCGAAGCCGGCGGCGAAGGCCATCGACGGTCCAGACATAAGCAGAAATGAGAGGACCGATGTCCAAAAGCGATTTGCACCCATCGAGCGCAATTAGGAAGCCGTGGGATCGCGGTCAAATCAAGCCAGGCAACGATCCAACACAACCTTGGCAACGACGGCGTAGATGCCGGCCAGTTGTGAGCGCATATCGTTCAGCGCGGGAACGCCTCGCGCTCGGATCGACGTTGCGTGAACATACTTACCGAAGCGTATGGCAGCGGACACCTCATCGCCAAGTTGAACGCCGATCTCTTGGGAACGGCCTTGCAGAAGGCTTTTGACTTAGCAGACCAGGAGCAGACCATGAAACCCTCAGTCAGAAATATGCGTGTCAGGATTCCGGCGGTGGCGCTGGCCGCGCTTATCTCCTTTGGCGGGCTGTCCACCGTCGCCGCCCCGGCCCATGCGGACGGGATCTTTGCGCAAGTGTTGCCGCAGGTGCTGTTTGGAAATCGCGAGGGCGACACTTACCGGCGCGCGGAGCAGCGTGATGAACAGTGGCACAGGCGGCGAGAGCGGGAACAGTCCCGCGGATATTACCGCCGCAACGATGATCGGCGCTGGCAGAACAATGGTGATGAAGGCCACGACTACCGCCGCTACGAGCGCGGCGACTGATCCGAGCGTCGGAATTGAAACGCCTTGGGTGAGATCGGGTCGTTCATGATGGCGCACGGCCCGCGGTCGCTGCCACCTGGCGCAGGGCAACGACGGCGCCGCGCCCGTGCCGCTGTGACGTGCCGCCGGTGTCGTGGACAGGCCGGGGCGACCGTGCCCGGGCGGCGCGCCCGTCAGCGAAGCGCAGACAGCACCCCCAGCAGCTCATCCCGCGCGAAGGCGACGCGCGGGTGGCGCTGCGCCCCCTTCGCCCAGACAAGATGGAAGTCGTTCGAGGGCCGCATCTTGCGGGCCGAGATCTCGACCAGATTGCCCGATGCGAGGGCCGTATCGCACAGGTAATCGGGCGGCACCGTCCAGCCTGCCCCGGCCTCGGCAAGCGACCTGAGCAGCCGCAAATTCGGGGCCGTCGCCGCGGGTGGCGCTTCGGGCAACGGCCAATCAGCATGATCTTCTGGTGCTCCAGGTCGACGGGCTGCACCTCCATGACAGCCTGCTGATGATCGGCGGGGCGAGGAAGCTGCAGGACCAGACCGTTAAGCGAAGCCTGGAGTGACGGGCGGGGGCGTTGTCCCGCCCGAGGCTGGAGATCGCTGACATCTTCCGGGCCCATGGGCCCGCATGGCGGCGGGCCAATGCCGGGCATGTCAGCCTCGGCTAGCTCAAGGTGATGTCGGCGATCGAGACCTGTCGGACCGAGGCGCTCGGCGGGCACGTAGCGGCCTGCACCCCGCTGCTGCCACCAGCACATCGCCTACAATTCCTGCAAGAACCGGCACTGCCCCAAATGCCAGGGTGAGCCAATGGAACGCCAATGGTCCGAGAGACATTGGCGAACGCGGCGCGGGACTGGATGGCCGCCCGCGCTGCAGACCTCTTGCCGGTGGAATACTTTCACCTGGTCTTCACCCTGCCGGCAGAGATCGCCCGGATCGCCTACTGGAACAAGAGAGCGGTCTACAACCTGCTGTTCCGCGCCTCGGCTGAGACGGTGCTGACCATCGCCGCCGATCCGATGCGCCTCGGCGCAAAGGTCGGCCTGACGGCGGTCCTGCATACCTGGGGCTCGGCGTCGTGCTGAAAGCACGCCTTGGGCGTGACAACCCACCATCCCCATGTCCACACGATTGTCCCCAGCGGCGGGCTATCACTCGATGGCGCCCGCTGGATCGCCTGCCGCCCCGGCTTCTTCCTGCATGTCCGGGTTCTCTCCCGCCTGTTCCGGCGCCTCTTTCTGGAGGGGCTGGCCGCGCTCCATCGTGCCGGCAAGCTCACCTTCTTCGGTGATCTCGCCGGGCTCGCCGAGGGACGGCATATCATGGCGGTGTTCACGCGCCGTCAATTCTCAGCCGAGAAAGGGATAGCGCCGATCTCGACGAGCGCAGTCAGATCCTCTTACTCAATGCCTGCAAACGTGTTCCCGATGGATGCGATCATCGCCCTCCATGCGATGATCGCCAGTTTCAACCTAAAGCTCCCGAAGAAGTTCAACAGTGTTTCTCGCCGATCTCCTTCTGGCAAAACGAACCGCGCCAGCCACCGAGACGATGATCATGAAGATTACCACCCCGAGGTAGGCGAATGGTACGGCCAGCGTCTCTGGCGGCGGGTCGAAGACGCCGGTCAGCAGCTTGACCAGCATCCAGGCCGCGAGTGTCCCGTAGCCAGCACCGAAGATGATCCCACCTGCAGCCACCAGGAGGCCCTCGGACCGCAGGAAAGCCGCAAGCTGGCCCGGTTTGGCCCCGACCGCCGTCAGGATTGCGAAGGCGCGTTTGCGGTCTTCGAACCCCAGCGCCAGCATCAGGCCCGCCGAAGCCGCGGCAATGAGGATGGCAAAGGTCAGCTCGATCCGGGTCAGGCCCGAGAGATCGACCGACGTCAGGCTCGAACCGATGATATGGGTCACGCTGCCGATGTCCTTGACCTGCATCCCCGGTGCGCCATTCAGAGAGGCCCGCACCGCCTGCGCCACCTTTGCCGGCTGGCCGGAGGTCTTCATCATCACGTATTCGGCAGGCGCGATCCCCGTGGCCTTTGCGATATAGGAGGCGTTTGCGACCAGGAAGCTGTCCTTGGGTGCGGTCGGAAACTCGCGCGCGACACCGATGAAGTGGAAGGGGACGACGTGATATTGGTGGTCCGATCCACTCATCAGGCGCAGGTTGATCCGGTCGCCACGATGAAGCTGAAAGTCCTTCACCGTCTCTTCCGAGACCAGCACACCATCAGGCGTGGCCTTGAGCTTGGCCAGGATCGACTGTGCGCTGGCGCCCGGGAAAAAGGCGTTCGAGAGCCGGGTCGCTTTTGTGATCTGACCGGGTTGGATTCCGTAGATGTCTTGCAGGTCGGCGCCGACATAGGCGAAGCGATGCATCATGGGCACTGCAGCGGTAACGCCCGGAACCTTAGCCAAAGCGGCAAGATGCGGCCCCGCTGGGTTGGCGGTGGTCCCGAAGACGGTCACGTCCGCGCCATTGGTAAGCTCGGCGTCCACCCTGGACTGGCCATTATATGTTGTGTTGAAGATTGAGGTAGAGACCGCGAAGGCCAGCGCCAGCGCCGCCATCGCGACGCCGCCGGTCAGGCGCCGCGACTGCCGCGACAGGGTCGTGGCAACCAGTGGGGAGAGGTGGCCAGCTGCGGGACGGAGCAAGCGCGAGACGATCCGTGGCGCGCCTCCGATCAAAAGGTCGGAAAGCCTCAGCAGCAGGAGCGCCGAGCCAATCCAGAAGAGGGCGGGCGCCAGGAAGGCCTTGTAGTCCACCGCTGTTGCGGGAACGCCCTCGGGGGCGAGCACGATTTGATAGCCGGTGCTAGCGCTCTGCCAGAAGGTAAAACCGGCACCAACGAGAAGGATCAGGTCCAGCCCCAGTCGGCGCCAGAGCGGCGCCTGATCGCGCCTGACCGCGCGGCGGGCCGACGAGACCGTCCTCCCCCTCAGGTCCCGCCAGGCGGGCCAGAGAACCGCGCCGAGGGCAAGCGCGACACCGGCCAGCGCGGCGAACAGTCCCGCGCCCATCCAGCCTGCGAGAGTCAGTCCGAGAAGCCGGGCCGAGAGCGCTGCAAGCACGAGTCCAAGGATCGTGCCACCCGCTCCGACGGCCAAGGCCTCGGCGCCTGCGAGCGACAGGATCTGCCCGCGCGTGGCGCCTCGGGTGCGAAGCAAGCTCTGATCGGTTCGCCGCCGATCGCCCCCGCTTGCCGTGACGGCAAAGGTCAGGAGCGCAGCAAGCGCAACCCCGGGCAGGCCAAGGAACAAGAAGAGCACGGTGGCATAAAGGCCGTCTCCACGCACGGCCAGAAGGCGCGCGCCGAGGTTGTTGGCAACGAGCGCCTGCCCCGCGACCCGCGCCTCGAGATTGTGCGCGGCTCCGGTCACGGCGGTATAGGCGGCAGTCGGCTGCGTTGGCAGCGCATTGTGATCCAAACGGACGTGAAACTGCATTCGGGTGCTGCCGGGCCGCATCGCGCCCTGCGGATCGAAGACCTGGTGCCACTGACCCTGAGGCAGGATCACAACGTTGTCGGGGGGCGCCTGCGGGGCAGCCTGTTGCGGCAGCCCTACGCCCTGGAAGAACGCGTCGGCGTCGGGCAGATCGACGACGCCCGCGATCGTCACCTGCACGGGCGCCAGGCCCGGGCGGTTGATCGTGACGGTATCGCCGGGCCGGGCGTGCAGGTTCGCCGCCGTCTGTTGCGCCAGCAGCGGGCCGTCAAGCGTACCTGACAGCAGACGGAGTTCGCGCGGGAAGGTCTTCAGGTAGTCCTTGCCAAAGGCGATGACCTTTCCGGGGCCAGTGGTCTGGACCGTGCCGCCAGTGCTGGCCTGAAGACCGGTCGTGGCAGCGTAGAACGCCTCTCGTACCGCCGCGACCTTGGCGGATTTCGCGATGTCGGACTGGATCTTCGCGGGATTGGCGCCGGGCACCGCCTCGATCTGCCAGTCGATCGGCACCGAGGCGACGGCACGCGTCGTCATCGTTCGGGTGCTGGCGGTCAGGAAGCCCGCGAGCGCCGCGACCAGCGCCACGGTCAGTGCAACCCCGAGAATGGTGCCCGAAAGCCGCCAGACCCGGTGGCGCATGAGTTTCGAAATCCAGAGCGTGATCATCATGCCTCTTCCATCTCTTGGGCGGACTTATCGAGCCTGCCGTGATCCATCGACCAGAGCCGGGCCATGCGGGCCGCGACCTGCGCGTCGTGGGTGGCGATCACCAGCGCGATCCTGGCGTCCTCGGCGAAGTCGAGCACGCCCTCGAGGAAATGCTCGGCGGTGCAGCTGTCGAGTTGTCCGGTCGGCTCGTCGGCGAGGATCAGCCGCGGCGCAGTGGTCAGGGCGCGCAGCATTGCGACCCGCTGGGCCTGCCCGCCCGAAAGCTCCTCGGGCAGCTTGTCTGCGAGGTCCTCGAGATTGAACTTCGCGAGCAAATCGCGCGCCCGGTACTGCGCATCAAGGGCGCCCCCCGCGAGCAACAGCGGCAGGGTGATGTTGCCCAGCACATCGAGCGCGGGAAAGAGGCTTGGGCTCTGGAAGACGAATTGAACCTGCTCGGGCATCAGCGTCTCGCGCGCTCCCAGCGCGGGCCATTCGATGTGACCGCTCGTCGGAGTGACAAGCCCACCGAGGATGTGCATCAGCGTGGACTTCCCGCTGCCCGAGGGACCGATGATCGCAATCCGGTCGCGCGCCGCGATGTCGCAGTCGATGCCTTCGAGGACGTCGACGGTGGAGGCTCCGGGGGCCGAATAGCGCATCCCGATCCCCTCCGCACGAACAAGAATGTCAGTCATATTCCACCCTCCCGTCCTTCAGCCGGACAATCCGGTCGGCGTGGTGCGCCAGCGCTTCACTGTGGGTCGCAATCAGCGTCGCCTTGTCCGAAGATCGTCGCGCATCGAACAGCGCCAGAAGATCTTCCTCGGTCGCCTTGTCAACTTCGGCAGTGGGCTCATCGGCGACGAGGATCGGGGGATCAAGAGCAAGCGCCACGGCTAGTCCCGCGCGCGCCGTTTCGCCACCAGACAAATGCGCTGGCAGGGCGTCGCGCCGGTGGCTCAGCCCGACCGCGACGATGAGGTCGTCCACCCGTGTCTCATCGGGACGGCCCGCCAAGCGCATCTGGAAGCGGATGTTCTCTGCGACCGTAAAATGGGGAAACAGGTTACCCGATTGCATAAGGATGCCAAAGGCCCGGGCGCGCAGCCGGGCGCGCGTGGCCTCGGGGCGGCGGGTCATCCGTGAGCCGTCCGCGGTGACGTATCCCGCGTCGGGCTCATCGAGGCCGGTGAGGCAGTTCAGGAGCGTAGACTTGCCGCTGCCCGAGGGGCCGGTGACGGCGACGATCTCGCCGGGTGCAAGCGCAAGGCTGATGCCCCTCAGCGCCGCTACCTCGTCGTCGCCGGTGTGGTAAAAGCGGTAGAGCTCGTGCGCAGAGAGGCGATCCATCTTACTGCCAACCGAAGGAGCGTGACATCAGCCGCCACTGATCGACATTGTCGGCACCATAGGGGGCCGAGAGGTTCAGCGCCGCCAGCTTACCGCCCCGTTCGAAGAGGTAGAGGTTGTGCTCCAGCCTAACCTTTTTGCCGGTCACCGGGCTCGGCTCCGAATTGTCGGCATAGGCGATGCGGAAGGTCCGACCGCCCGGCAGTTTCTCGAGGGTCACGGTGTCCAGCTTGACCGCTCGCCCGCTTTTTTCAAGTTCAGGAAGGTAGCTGTCCTTCACCCAGGCCATGTCAACTTTGGCCGGGGCCCGCGAGAGCGTGACCTGAACGGCGTCGAGCTTGTCGACGAAGCGCACGTCGGCACCGCTCTTGCTGCGCGCCCAGCCCTCCGGCACCTTTAGCTCGTAGCCTGCGGTGGAACGGTAGGTGACGAAGACCTGCGTGTCCGGAATGTCGCCCGGCGGGTTCTTCTCCGGCGCGACGGCCTTCTCGGCCTGTGCAGGCAGGGCGGTCATTGGGGCGAGAGGACCGACCGCTGCGGTGGCGGCGATCAGAAGTGCGAATGCGGATTTCGAGATCAGGCGTTTGGCTGACATGGCTTTCTCCATTCGGGTTGGAACGGATCTGACCCGCTCAACTCGTACATGGGGAGCAGAGGTCACCGCGCCTTGGCCGGTGGTTTACGGTTCGGTAAGTGCTGACGACTCAACCGATCAGTTGAAGCCCTTGCCAGCCCCTGAGTATTGAACGGCGCGGAAACCGGCACTCCAATTCGACCATAGAAATCTCTGGGAAAGCTGGTCGGGCCTGCATCTTGAGAAGTAGCCCGCCATTGCCAGCGCCCAGACTCCAACTCCGGGGCCCAGAGTCAGGCCTACGGCCGCTGCGAAATCGAAGGCCGCGACCGGCCAGACCAGCCATCCGGGCAGGCCAAGCCAGCCGATCATGTTGCGCACGGGCGCGGGGTCTATCACCTTCTGGAGCACCCCCGCGAGAAACAGGAACGCGAGCAGCACTCGCCCGGTGAGATTGAGCAGATCGCGGGCGCCGTCAGACACCGGCATACCATTCATAGCCCCGGTCCTCCCAATAGCCGCCCTTGCCGCCGCGAATGTCCGAGAGCGTGGACACCAGCGAGATCGACTTGACATATTTGGCCATCTTGTAGCCCAGCTGCCGCTCGACCCGCAGTCGCAGCGGCGCCCCGTTCGCGACCGGCAGGGGCGCATCGTTCATCGCCAGCGCCAGGAGGGTCTGGGGGTGGCGTGCGCTGCGCAGGTCGATGCTTTCATAGTAGAATTGCGGCCCGTCCAGCCCGGTGCTCAGCGCATCGAAACACCGCAAGACCACATAGCGCGCCGAAGCGGCCGCCCCCGCCCGATCAAGCAGGTGCGACAGGCGCACGCCTTGCCATTTCGCGATGCAGCTCCAGCCCTCGACGCAATCGTGGCGGGTGATCTGGCTCTGCTGTGGCATCGCCTTCAGATCGGCCAGCGACAGCTTCAGCGGGGTTGCGACCTCTCCGCCAAGGGTCAGCCGGTAGTCGGCAAAACCGCCCTGCTTCAGCGTCAGGTAGTCCGCCGCCTGCGGGTCGGTCGATCCATTCGGCCGCATCGGCTGGCGGATATCGGCCTCGGAATAGGTCGGGGCCAGCGCATCGCGGCCCTGCAACAGGCGCTGCGCCGCTTTCGTCAGCCGGTTGGCCGAAAGCAGGACGCCCCGCGCCGGATCGTCCGGGTTCGACAGGAAGTCGAATGTCTTGCAGCCCGAGAGCGTTGTCGCGGCGAGGGTTCCGGCGCCAAGGCGCAGAATCGTGCGGCGGTCCATGTCAGTGCTCCTCGGTCGCTTGGCCGTTGCCGGTGATCCTGTAGCGCCCGGTGACGATCGAGCGCAGCTCGTTCAGCGGCCCCGCGACCAGCACCATCGCGATATGGACCACGAAGAAGGCCACGATCAGCACCATCCCCAGGAAATGCAGGCTGCGCGCCGTCTGCCGCCCTCCGAACAGGTCGAGCAGCAAGGGCCAGGCCGCGTCCATCCCCGGCGACATGGTCAGCCCGGTCAGGATCATCAGCGGGAAAAGCGCGAAGAAGACCGCGAAATAGGTCAGCTTCTGCAGGGGGCTGTAACGCCGCCCGTGGCGCAGCGGGCCGCGAAGATGGGCGATGATGTCGCGCCCAAGACCCCGAAGGTCGCGGCGCCCGGGCAGGATATCGCGGCGCAGATGCCCGTTCACCAGGCTCGCCACCGCCCAGACCGCCAGCGTTCCCACCAACACCCAGGCGAAGAAGATATGCACCACCCGCCCGGTGGCGAGATCCTGCGACGAAGGGATGGTGGCCCAGGCCGGAAAGGCGCGGGGCTGGCGGGCATCGGCGGGACCGCTCAGCCCCAGGAAGCCGGTGGTGTCGAAACGGTGGCCGAGGATCTGGGTGACGCCCTTCGCCGGCCCCGCTCCCTGACCGCCCTCGGCCCCGATCCGCAGCACGGCATTGTCGAAACCCTGCGTCATCCCGGATTGCTGCCCGATGTAGAGCACGGGGTGCGCGTTGAATATCTGCAACCCCGAGAGCAGCAGGAAGAAGACGCAGACGGCCCACATCCAGTGGGTGATCCGGGTCCAGGGCCCGTGCCGCCGGATCACTTTCGGCGTCGGTCCGTCAACTCTGTTTCGCACCCCAAGACCCTCCGCGTTAGAATATGGGGCTGCCCGACGGCGGACAGCCCCGATCCAAGGTCAGCTTTTCGGCAGCATGACGGTGTCGATCACCTGGATCACGCCGTTCGACTGCATCACATCGGGGATCGTGACCGTCGCGGTGCCGCCATTCTCATCCTCGATCATCAGCTTGCCGTCCTTCTCGAACGCGGTCAGCTTGCACCCGCCGAGGGTGTTGAGCGTGGCCTTGCCGGTCTGCATCGCCACCTTCTCGATGTCGGCCACGGTCTCTTTGCCCGCCAGCACATGGCAGGTGAGGATCTGCTGGAGCTTGGCCTTGTTCTCGGGCTTGAGCAGCGTCTGGACCGTGCCCTCGGGCAGCTTGGCGAAGGCCTCGTTGGTCGGCGCGAAGACGGTGAACGGCCCCTTGCCCTCCAGGGTCTTGACCAGGCCCGCGGCCTTGACGGCGGCGACCAGGGTCGTGTGGTCCTTGGAGTTCACGGCATTCTGGATGATGTTCTTGCTGGCATACATCGGCGCGCCGCCGACCATCGGATTTGCCTGCGCGGCAACGGCGGTCAGCGCCACGGCGGTCGCGGTGGCAAGGGTGCGGAAAGTCGCAGTCATCTGTGTTTCTCCCAGTTGAGCGGGCCGGGGAGAACCCCCGATCCATGGTGTCAGCTACGGGCAGCGCCGCCGAAAAGTTTCAACGTGGAGAAAAAGAATTCCGGATGGCGCGCCGACCGCGGGCCGTTGCCGAGCCGTTCGGCCCGCCTCAGGTCAGCGACAGAACCCCGGCGCCCAGAACCTTGGTGGGCCGGCCATCGGGCGACCCGCCCGCAGGTTCCAGACTGACAGCCAGCGTATCGCCCGCAGACAGCTTCGGCACGATCAGTGTCCGTGTCGCCGCGCTGACAAGGCCGGCCGGGGTCGGCGGATTGCCGGGCGCGATGATCCAAAGCTCGTAATCATGCGCGACCGCAGGGCCCGGGCCGCTGGTGCGGGTTATCGTCACGACGTTCTGGTCCGTGCTGTAGCGCGCCTGGAAGATCAACGCGCCGTCCGCCGCCGCGATCCGTGTGGTCAGGATGCGGGGGGCGTCGGATCGGGTGAGGTAGACGCCGAAGGCGGCCACCGCCGCCGTGGCGCCGAGCGCGGCGAAGACCCAGCGCCGGCGCGGGATGCGTTCGGCGACGGGCTGGGGCCGTCCGAAGATCCTGGCCTCGATCGCGGGCATCAGATCGGGGGCCGGTTCCTCTGGATACTCCGCGTCGAGAGGCGCGAAATGCGCGGCCCAGCCCGCAACCTTTTCCGCAAAGGCGGGTTCGCGGCGCAGCCGGGATTCAACCGCCAGCCGCTCGGGCAACGAAAGAACCCCGAGAACGTATTCCGCGGCAAGGAAATCGTCGCCTTCGTCGGGCGGAGGAGGGGGACGCGTGCTCATCCTGCAAGACACTCCTTCAGCCGAAGAAGTCCCCTGCGCAGCCAGGTGCGCACGGTGTTAAGCGGGATGGCATGCCGATCCGCCAGTTCCGCATAGCTCAATCCATCGAGATAGGCCCCCCGGATCGCGGCGGCCTGGGCAGGCTGCAATATCTCGAAGCATTTCGAGATGCGACCTGCCTCACCTTGAGCGACGGCGCGCGCCTCTGCCCCCGGCGTGGGATCGGGGATCATCGCGAAAGGGTCTCCTTCGCTGCTGTCGATCGTCTCCTCGCGCCGCGACCGCAGCCGGTCGATGGAATGATTTCTCGCGATCGAGATCAACCATGTCATCGCCCTACCCTGGTCTGCGTCGAACCGGCCGGCATTGATCCAGATCCGTGTAAACACTTCCTGTAGGGCCTCCTCGGCATCTGCGCGGTTCCTCAAGATACGGAGGCAGACCCCGTAGAGTTTCGCAGATGCCGCAGAATAAAGCGCTCGAAACGCCATCCGATCGCCTCCGGCGACGCCCTTCAAGAGATGCGCGATCTGGTCGTCCTGCATCCGCGGAATGTCCCGTTCGATGTTGAAAAGCGCGGCGGGCGACGCTGCTTGGTTCATGGTTAAGCGGCCTCAGCGATCGGGTCAACGGAGGTCATGGGATCTTTTTGGCGGTGCTTCTCAAGCGCAGCCTTGAGGATGGGCCGCTGCTTGTGGGCCTCACATGAGGATTTTGTGGTCAAGACGGATATCACGGCATGGAGCATCTCCGGCGGTTGAGTTTGGATCCGAGGTCTGAGCCACTTGGATAAGTACCGATCCGGTGCCGGACCTGTACCACCTCACATACGGTCGCCGCTTCGAACGGCTGCACCATGATCCCGCATCCGGCGGGGACAACTCAGGAGAACGGGACCATTCTTGAGATCGGGATTGAGGACCATGGCCCACAGCGGTTCGTTCGCCTGGATCCGTCGAGGCTGATCGGGCCCCGGGGATGGGAGGAAGAGTGGGTAGCTGTTAGTTCAGGCAGCAGTCATGACGGCTCCCTCAATGACGACGCCGGCGGTGACGTATTTCCAGAACGCGACGAGAAGCTTGCGGGCGAGCGCGACGATCAGCACCTTCTTCATGCGTCCGTTGTTTTGCTGCAGCCGGGTTTTGAACCACAGGCTGAGCGCCGAGGTTGGCTGATGCTGCAGCCAGAGCCAGGCGAGCTGGAGCATCGCCGTGCGCAGGCGGGGGTTGCCAGCGTGCGAGACGCCCTGCTCGTGGTCGATCGAGCCGCTCTGCCACGGTGAGGCCGCCAGCCCAGCATAAGCCGCGAGTTGCCGTCGGTTGTCGAAGTGCCGGTACAGGCCTTCCGCCGCGAAAACCGCCGCAGACTCGGGGCCAATGCCCTTGAGGGCCGCCAGCAGCGGCGCGGGAGCGGTCGTGTCCGCAGGAGCCGATGCGAACAGCGCGTCGCGTTCCGCCTCCACGGCCTTGATCTGCGCGATCACCATTTCAAGCCGCTCGAGTTCCCGAGCAATATGGGCTTTGACGTGCGTCGGCAAATCACGGCCGTCACCGGTGCGAAGCTCGTCCACGGACAGGCGGCGATCCCCTCGCCGCATCGGCTCAAAGCCCCGAATACCCGCTTGTTTTTCCGCTCCGCGAACCGCGACCCCGACGAGCAAGGGATCGTCCTGCGCGCCGCCGACCGCATCCCGATCGGCTCAAGCGAATCCGGTTTGATCGAAGAGCTGCTCTCCCCCACCCTTGGCGGCACTTTCGAGATGATCAAATCTACCTTCGCGCCGCAATCCAGCAGTGGCGGGCTGCGCGCCGCGCGACAATCCGAGGATGGTGGAGTGCTGATTTCAGGTCAACTAACCTTGGAAATCGACGATCTGACCCTCACGCTGGAAGCCGGCGATAGCTTTCAATTCACAAGCAGAACCTACAGCTAGCGTAACAACCACGACACCCCCGCTGTCGCGGTCTGGGTAATCTCGCCCATTCGGCCACCTGCGCCATGGTCATGGCATGCCGCAGCGCCCCGCCATATCCCACGGCTAACCCGAAGAGCTCGTCCCAACCGCTGATGCGTGTGTCGAGCGCGCGATCAGCACGCTGATCACGTTGCTCGCGCGCCAAGCGGTGCGTGAGGCGGATGCGGCACGTCCCAATGACCACGAGGCCGCCGATGAAGACTGATCCCCAGAAGACCAACCGCCCGAGCCGTCGCCTGTTGACGATCCGCGAGATCGCCGAGCTCGACGGCTGTAGCGAGAAAAGCTTTCCGCCCAGATCTGAGTCTGCCACATAGCTCAGGGCCGTGATCGCACTCCTGTGTCGATCACATTTGCGAAGGAAGACTTTCCAGTCTAACTTCGCAAATCTACCTACGCGTCATGCATGCGCAAATCCCTCCTTCCGATCTTACCCAGACCCTCGCGGCCGACATCCGGGCGATCTATGCCCAGTTGAAGCGCTGCCTGCGCGACCAGTCGAACGCGGGCGACGTCTCCCCCAGCCAGACCGAAGTGCTGCTGCAGCTTGAGCGCGACGGCCCGGCCAGCGTGTCGGAGCTGTCACGCGCCGCGGGGGTGCGCTCTCAATCCATGGGCGCGACCATCGCCGAGTTGCAGGCCGCAGGCTATGTCAGCGGCGCGCCCGACCCCGCGGATGGGCGCCGCACAATTCTTTCGCTGACGGAGGCCTGCCGCGACTGGCTGGCCGCGGGGCGGGCGGCCCGCTCTGACTGGCTGGCCCGCAGGATCGCCGAAAAGCTGACGCCGGACGAGCAGGGCGAGCTTGAGACCGCCCTGCGCCTGCTGCGCCGCCTCGTCGATACCTGAGCGCCCCTGACCGCTTCTTTCCGCCCCCCTGCGCCATCGGTACCGGGGCTTTCCAATGCCAGAAGAAGGACCCTCCTCATGCCATTGACCACGCTTGACCCGAAGACCGCGCTGATCATCATCGACCTGCAGAAGCTGATCGCGGGGATGCCGACGGTCCACCCCTTCGCCGAGGTCGTCGAACGCTCTCGCAAGCTGTCAGAAACCTGCCGGCGCCACGGCCTGCCCGTCGTGCTGGTCAATGTCGACGGCGTCGCGCCGGGCCGGACAGAGGGCCCCAGCCTGAACCTGGGTGACCTGCCCGCCGATTTCGCCGAGATCGTGCCGGAGCTTGGCGCGCAGAAGAGCGACATCCGCGTGACCAAGAAGACCTGGGGCGCCTTCGTGAATACCGGGCTGGAAAAGACGCTGAAGGATCTGGGCGTCACCCAGGTGATCGTCACCGGGGTCTCGACATCGGCGGGCGTGGAATCGACCGCGCGGCAGGCCTTCGAGGCCGGCTTCAACGTCACGCTGGCAACCGACGCCATGACCGACACCCAGCCCGAGGCGCATGACCGCGCAATCTCGCACATCTTCCCGCGGCTGGGCGAGCGCGGCACCACCGACGAGATCATCGGCCTCCTGGACCGGACACGGGGCTGAGCGGCGGACGGATCATGGCCTCCGGCACCCGCCGGCGCCCGCCCACCACCACGCTGATCGCCGTCATCACCTTCATTGGCGGGATCGGCGCGGGGTTGGCATTCCCGATCCTGCCCGCGCTGGGGCTTCAACTGGGCATCCCTGGCTATCTGATCGGGTTGATCCTGTCGGCCAACCGCATCGCCCGGCTGGGCTTCAACCTCGTGGCCGGGCATTTCTTCGCCCGGCTCGGGGCACGGCTGGCGCTGAGCGGCGCCTTGATGATCGAGACGCTCGGGATGCTGATCTTCAGCTTCGCGCAAAGCACCGGGCACCCGGCGGCCTGGCTGTTCATCGGGCGCTTCGTCTATGGGATCGGCATGGCCTTCCTGCTGGTCGGCGCACAGGCGGCGGTGCTGGCGGGCACCGAGCGCTGCAATCGCGGGCGGCGGACGGCGGGGGTGCGGATCGCGCTCAGCTCGGCCGTGCCGGGCGGGATGGTGCTGGGCGGCGTGGTGGCCGACATCTATTCCGACACGATCGCCTTCCTCGTCGCCGCAGCGATCAGCCTAGCCGGCGCGATCCTGGCTGCGGCGCTGCTTCCGTCGTTGCGGCGGCCCGAACCGGGCGAGGATAATGCGGCGGCCGAGCCCTTCGGCTACCGCGCGCTGCTGCGCACCCCGAAGCGGACGAAGCTGATCGCGGCCTGGATCTTCAACTTCTTCGTCTTCCTGACCGTGCAGGGGGCGCTGATCTCGACCCTGGTGCTGCTGGTGCAGGATCGCGGCTTTGTGCTGTTCGGCATGAACGCGCAGGGCACGTCGAGCCTGGTGATGGCGATGGTGATCGCCGCCTCCGCGCTCTCGGCCAGCGCGGCGGGGCGGGTGATCGACAAGGTGCCGACGCGCGCCGCCCCCTTGATCCCTTCGCTGGTCGGGCTGGCTGTGGGGTTCGCTCTGCTGGCCGAGGCGCATGGCCTGCCGCTTCTGATCCTGGGCGCGGCGGTGACGGGGGTGTTCTCGAACAGCATCTCCGTGCCGATGCTGGCGCTGCTGGGCGATGCGACGACCGAGCGTCAGCACGGCCCGGCGGCGGCGGTGTTCCAGTGGTGCGGCGATGTCGGCGGCACGATCGGCCCCACGGCAGGGATCGAACTGGCGTTGCATGTAGGATTGCAGCCGCTCTATCTGGGCCTCGCCGCGCTGGCGCTTCTGGCGATCCTCGCCGCGCTCTGGCTCCTGCGGCATGAGCAGGCCGAGGCGGTCGCGGGCTGATCCGCCCGCCGCGCCGGCAAGTGCAGCTATGGATCATCCCCGATGGGGTCTCTACGGTCGAGCGCCTGCGCATGGGCCTGGAACCCGCCACCGCCGGGATTGACGTCCGCGTGTTGCCGTCTCAGGTTAGCGCAGCACCATTGGAACGCAGACGGTCAGTTACGAATTCGTGGGAGTGGCCGCGCCGCCTCAGAAATTTCTTCTTACGCCGCCTTCCAATTTCCACCACCTGCGCGACACGACCGCCGGGAAACAAAGAAGCGACCGCCGAGGTGCTGTCAGACCGATGCGAACTCGTCTCAGTTTTCCCGGACGACCAATCTGTTAGGCCGCGAAGAGACCGCGCCACTCGGCGAGAGCGGCAGCGCGGTTCCGTTTGAAATTGGCTCGTGAATAGAGACTGCGTTCCTGGTTGAAGTGGTTGAAGACCGAGGCGTGGACTGCGGCGAATTTCTGCAATGTTCGCATGCGCCGGAAGCGGAGCATCGCCCGTTCGCGTCTTCGGAACGGCTGATGCGAATTCTCGGCACGATTGTTCATCCAGCGGCCAGTTTGCTGCCGGTCGCGAATGCCGAGCTCGCCAAGCGCGGCACCGTAGGAGCGCAGACGGTCGGTAACGAATTCATCGGCGTGGCCATGGCGCTTCAGAGATTTCTTCAGGAATTTCAATGCCGCCTTCTTGTCGCGCGTCTTCGTCACGAAGCTTTCGAGCACTTCGCCTTCGTGGTCGACGGCTCGCCAGAGATAGTGTCGCTCGCCGTTGATCTTCACGAAAACCTCGTCGAGGTGCCACCTCCATCGGCTCGACCGCATCCCCTCGACGCGGCGTTTGCGGATCTCTGCGGCGAACATCGGCCCGAACCTGTTCCACCAGAACCGAACCGTCTCGTGACAGATATCAATCCCTCGCTCGTGCAAGAGATCCTCGACGTTCCGCAGCGAAAGCGGAAACCGGACGTACATCATTACCGCAAGACGGATGACTTCGGGGCTGGTCCGGAAATACCGGAAGGGGCTGCGCTTGGTCATCCATGAACGATAGGTGACCGCACTCCCCACCTCAACTCTCATCGCTCTGACAGCACCCCCTGGGTTACAGGGGGACTCGGTAAACGTTGAGGTGGCGTTGAGGTAAAACGCGAGCGCCTATACACAAGTATTTTTGTCGGATTCTAACTATTTGTAAAGGTTAGAATATTTGGTTGCGGGGACACGCAACCGCCGAAGCCTACCCTCCCTTAGTTGCTTTGCGTGATGGCGGCAAACCCAAACGATAGCAAAGCGCGCCTCTCACGATCCGGTAGGCGTACCACAGCCACGACGGGATCAGGATCAGCCACCCTACCCCGAGCGGAAGGGTCAGGATGCCGAAAATGCTCCAGATCAGGAATAGAAGCGATGAGCGCAGCCTCCAGTGGCGATGTGCCTCGCTCAGCGCATCAATACTCACGGTCCGTGCCCGGCGCGTATCGATGAACACCTGGATCCAGAGCGTCAGTACGTAGAAGATCAGACCCGATGCCATCGCCGCATATGCGACATAGCCGATTGGTTTGACCTGGGTGCGCTTCGGTGAAGCCGAAGAATAAGCGGATTGTGTCACTGTCTCCATTATTTCACGACGCCCCTCATTGTTTGTGCCACCAGCGCCGGGTCGGCATTATCACGCGGCGCCAGTAGAGTTTGTAGAGAAGGAAGCTCAGGACCGACATCAGCGCGAAGAGGCCCAGAATCCAGGGGCCGAGCATCGCCCGTTCTTTGGCGTGGGGATGCGCTACAAGGGTGAGAAAATCGACGATGTCCTGCGTTGTGCTATCGAACTGTGCAGGGGTCAGGGTTCCTTGCGTCAGTTGTTTGACCCCCATCGCGACAGGCTTGCGTTGACCGTAAAGCCACCCACTCTTCATGATGGGCACCTGCAGGCCCTGCAGATTTGCCAGCACGTCAGGCATGGCCACATTGTGGAACACCACATTGTTGACGCCCGTTGGGCGGTGGGGATCGATGTAGAACGACTTGAGATAAGTATAGATCCAGTCTGGGGATCGCCGCTTTGCCAAGACCGTCAGATCTGGCGGCGTCATATTGACGAATTTCTTCATAACATCTGCCGGCATCGTCGAAACGACCGTGTCATGCACGGAACGGCCGGACTGATTGAAATAGCGCTGAATCTGGGAGTTGCTGATCTGCAGTTGCCTGGCGATCGAGGAAAAGCGCGTCCCCTGAATGCTATGGCAGGCGCTGCAGCGATGGAGGACATAAAGCGCACCGGTACGCAGGGCTTCGCGATCCGTGAGGTCGAGCTTCATGTGCTGCAACGGTACGACCGTGGTCTGCGTTGACGCAAGGACGGGTGGTGCGAAAGCCACCGGCACGAGCGACACAAAGAGCGCGGCGGTGATGGCTTGGACAGTTCGGCGTGGGCGGTTCATGGCCTTCGGTCCTCGATAAACATGGAGATAACTTGAAGCCCCATCAGTGTGTCAGGCCGCCCATGGTCAGCTGTTCGGGCACGCGCGCATCGGCGCTGAGCCTGGGAACAACCAGGGCAAGCAATAGGACGACTGCGATATAGAGTGCCGGGAGCCAGTCGGTCTGCAACATCAGGCTCCAGCTATGGGCGTGGATGGCATACATCCAGTAATCTACCATCCATACGACTGCCTCCAGCACGACGAGCCAGACAAGTGTGGCGGCGCGCGATCGCTGGCGGTTGAAGTAGGGCAGCAGAAAGAACGTGGCGTAGAACATCTCGGTGACGTGCAGCCCGACCACCATGTTGCTTTCGCTCGCCGAGCCGCCGGCGATATACCCCAGCGCCAGAAAGGTTGCCGGCATCACCAGCAGGTTGATCTTATAGAGGGTTGAACGATATCGGATCGAGCGTACTGGATTGCGGTCCAGCAGGGGCAGACCGGCCAGGACCAAGAAAGCACCGGCGAACGCGATAACCCCGTAAAGCTTGTCCGGAACGCCGCGCAGCATCGCGTAGAACGGTAGAAAGAACCACAGCGGGTGAATGTCGGACGGAGTTTTGATCGCATTGGCGGGCACATAGTTCAGCTTGTCCAGCAGAAAGCCCCATCCGCTCGGGTTGTAGAGAACGAACCAGAAGAAGATCACCATGAAGATGCTCACGCCGAACACATCCTTCACCGTGTAATAGGGGTGGAAAGGGACAGCTTCGCGCGGCCAGCCATCTTCGTTGCAATCATCACGAACCTCGATGCCGTCAGGATTGTTCGAGCCGACCTGATGAAGTGCGATCATGTGTACCAGCACCAGAGCGAGAAGCGAGAAAGGCACAAGGAAAACATGGAAGATGAAGAAGCGGTTCAGCGTGGGGGCACCAACGACGAAGGATCCGCGCATCCATTCAGCGATCGCCTTGCCCACGACAGGAATGGCGGTCACGAAGTTCACGACCACCGTTGATCCCCAGTAGGACATCTGCCCCCAGGGCAGCAGGTAGCCAAGGAAGGCTTCGGCGGCGAGGATCAGGTAGATGGCAACCCCGACAAGCCACAGAAGCTCTCTCGGCTTCTTGTAGGAGCCATACATGATGCCTCTGTAGATATGCAGGTAGATCAGCACGAAGAAGAGCGATGCGCCGGTGACGTGCATGTCGCGGATAAGCCAACCCCAGCGCGAATCCCGCCCGATCGAGCGCAGCACCGACCAGAAGGCAAGGTTCGGATTTGGCTGGTAGTGGATGGCCAGGAACAACCCTGTCGCGAATTGAAGGACCAGCACCAGGAGCATCAGCGATCCGAAGAAATACCAGATATTGAAATTCTTCGGCGCGGCATAGCCGGCAAGTTGGTCGCGCCAGATGTCAACAACCGGCAGGCGCCGATTGATCCATCCCATCACCCCGTGCTCTTTGCCTGCAGGATCGGTCTTCATGCGTCTTCGCCTTTCTTGCGGGGACTGTGGTATACCCCTGCCCCTCCGCGCGGCCTTAGGCCTAGTTGCCTGCGCCCGTTTTCTTACTGTCAGTCGCAGCCTCGGTGGCGAGCGCGGCCGTGGGAACCCCCGGCACCTTCTGCGATGCAAGTGCCTTGATGTATTCGGCATAGTCGCGCGGTCCGATTCCGTTGATCAGCGACGGATCCAACGCCTCACTGTAGACTGCCACTGCGTGCCGTTGTCCCGGACGCAAGCGCCGGGCGATCATTTCCATCACATGCCCCGGGCTGTTGTCCCGCTTGCCTGTCGCGAACAGCTTCAGCTGCGCTTCAATGTATGTCGCATGCTGCCCCGCGAGAGCCGGGATCGCCATCGGCGCGTTGCCAAGGCCGCTCGGCATGTGACAGGCCGAGCATGAGGGCACACGCTGCGCCGGGATGCCCTGCTGATAGATGCGATATCCCTCGTTGGCGAGCGTCAGGGGCGCCTTTGCAGCAGTGGCATTCGCATTTGCCTTGCGGTCTAGCGGCTGCGAGGAAAAATACCGCGCGATGTCCTGAAGGTTCGCGTCGCCCGGAGCTTTGGGCACGGTTTGTATCATTGCGGACATCGTGTTGTTCTGGCGAGCTCCGCTACGGAAATTCTCCATTTGCTTGAGCAAATAATTGTAGTTTTGCCCAGCCAGGTTCGGGAACTCGGGCTTCAGGCTATTGCCATGCGCGCCATGACACGAGGAGCAGACCGCGATGTTGTCAGCCCCCTTGGCCGCGTTGCCCTGCGGCGCCACCCCCAGGTATGATGCGCCGGCATGGGCCGGCGATATGGCGATCAGAACGCTACTGGCAAAGATGGCGATCCGAAGTGCCTGGGATGTGTCCTGAAACATGCATTTGCCCCTATTACCAGATATCCGGCGTCCAACTCTCGTGACCGCCGTCCGCAGAAGTTTCGCCGATCCGCACAACGCTGCTGCTCTTCCAGTAGTACGGTGGTATGGGAATATTCATCGGGGCCGGAGAGCCTTCTATAACCCGCGCCGAGAAGTCATAGGTTGACCCATGGCAGGGGCAATGAAACCCGCCATACCACCACGACGTAACGGTATGCGGCGTTGCCCGGTAGTCAGGAATGCACTGGGCGTGGGTGCATAATGCAACGGCAACGAATATATTCGGCTTGAGCGCGCGGTAGTTACCGTTGACGAAGGCAGGAGTCGGCTGCTGATTGTACTTGCTCGTCGGATCCTTCAGACGCTCGAGCAGCCCCGGCTTGGAAAGCGTCTTCAGCATCCAATCTTCGCGGTGCAGAATCCAAACTGGTTTCTTTTTCCACTCGGCGACGATTAACTGCCCAGGTTCGACCTTACTGACATCGATATCGATTGGGGCGCCCAGTGCGGCGACCGCCTTTCCCGGATTCATGTTCTGCACAAGAACATCTACGAAAAGACCGGCCGCACCGGCCCCAAGAACGCCAGTCGCAGCGATAAGAAATCTGCGTCTTCCGGCGGATTCCGGCTCATCCGGACGCAACGAGTCTATTTTTGATACAGACATTGCCTCATCTGCTCTTCGATATTAGGAAAATTTCCGCAGTCAGCGGCTCAGTGAAGTTCATCGCAGGCGCGGTGACCGCCTTTGGGTCCTTCGCCTTCTAATTTCCTGCTTACTCGGATGATCTCCTTGCCGAAAGGGGCAATACCCATCACGTTAATACACGAAAACGAGATATTAGGGTGGCGGCAGGGTAAATCCGGAAATAAAAGATTCATCTCAGATACATATATCTTATTTGCTGGAGTTTTCATTTCAACGTTAATAAAGTGCGCGCCAAATCTGAAGTGGTGATGGCTGCACGACTGCTTTGTCGGGCGGGTTATCAGACGCTGGACGTTCCCGCACCCAGGGGGAGATCTATCTTGCGACCTCGATGCGGAAGACCCCGAGACCATTGCAACCGGCGCGAACAGCAAGAAATACCTGAACTTTTCGACTTTACGGCCGAAGCGCATCTCATAAGGCGCTACACCTGCGCGTTGACGCCGGACCTGTGTCTCCGAGTTTTTTTGCCGGTTGTTTTGGTGTGCTCGCAGGGCCTATCCATATCGCTGATCTTGTAAAATCCTCCAACACGATTCGTATGGCAGCGCCCATCATCGCCCTACAGGACTGCCTTCGTGCGCACATTTGAAGCTATCGAGAAAAACTTGCGGCGAAGAAAGCTTCGGACGCGCCGGCGCGCTCCGTCTACACAAGAATGAGAGCCTCTGGCAATTTGTCTCTTAAATCGCGAAAAGACTCTAGCTGAATTGAATCTACACCCCTCATGGACTGATAGGCGCAATGAACGAAGAACTGAAAAATCTATGGGATTATGAAGCCGAAGAGGGGTTGCTGGACGGGCGTGTCCTGCTGATTACCGGCGCAGCCGGCGGCATCGGCCGTGAGGTCTCGCGTTCCTGCGCGCGGCATGGCGCCCAACTCGTACTTCTGGACCATGACGAGGAGGGTCTGAAGAGCCTCTATGACGAGTGCAACAGTGCTGGTTGGCCTGAGCCGACGCTATGCCCGGTGGATTTTGCCGGCGTGGGTATTGATCACTTGCGCCAAATCGCGGACGCGGTCGGCAATCAGTTCGGACGTCTTGACGGGCTACTGAACAACGCCGCCTGGGTCGGGCCGCTCACCCCGTTCGAGCACTACCTTCCTCAGACCTGGGGGCTGGTCATGAATATCAACATGGCCGCGCCATTCTTCCTGACGCAGTGGTGTATGCCCTTGCTACGGCGCGCACCCGATCCCGTGCTGCTGTTCTCGCTGCACGATGCGAGCCGCGCCTACCACGGTGCATTTGCTCTCGCCAAGGCCGGGCAGAGGGCCTTGCTTGAAATGCTCTCCGCCGAATACGGCCCGGAGAGCGGCCATCCTGTTCGCGTGCTTGGTATCGACCCTGGTCCGATCGAAACCCTTGGTCGGCGGCAGAATTACCCTGCGGAACGGCTCGGCAGCCATCCTGGCCCAGAAGCAGTTGCTGGTGCCTATCTTTGGGCTCTCGGCCCGGATTCTGTTGGCCGCAACGGTCTTATCCTAAGTGCCCACGACGGCCGCGCGGATCCGAAAATAATCCCATAAAAGCTGAGCTTTAGCGTCATTCTCGGCCCGGGGAATAAGCTGTCTGGCGTAACCGTGCGGGATCAAAGCGCGGTAGAATCATCACCAACCCAAGCTTCAAGAATCCAGGCGACGGAGCTCTCGCGGAAGCCGGATCAGAATATGCTTTACCGGGAGCCCTGACACAGCGCTCCCGGCGTATTTGCATGACTCTCCGAAAAGAGAAGCGAACTGCGTTTTCTCCGGCGTAGGTGTCTGGTAAATTTTTAAGTCCCAGACATTACGCCCCTGCCAAGCGCGCAACACCCCCAAGTTCATCAGTTAATCGCGCAAGTGATTGATATTGTTATGGCCGGATGGCCAAAAATGTGACAACGGCGCCCGTCAGGCGGGCTTTGGCAGGTTCATTGCGTCAAAGAGATCGAGTTGCTC
>CAJYAD010000038.1 GCA_913064775.1 uncultured Albidovulum sp.
TTACTACCTGACCGGCGACGACCAGAGCTACGGCGTGCCGGTCACCTGCCAGCTAAGCCGCATCGGCCGCGAGACGGTGAAGATCGCCGGGCTGAGCTATGCGACCACGCATGTGCGCGAGGCCTGCACGGGCGCGAAGATGCAGTTCACCAACGACTACTGGATCCAGCCGCGCGGCCAGATCCGCAAGTCGCGCCAGTGGATCAGCAAGGATGTCGGGTATCTCGAGCTCGAGGATCTGCGGAGGTAGGACGGGGCGGCGCCTCTAGGCAGAGCCTCTACTGGTCAGCTCTCCTATTGCGGATGCCGTGCTGATGGCTCGGCTCCCGGTCAAGGCCATCAGAAGACCGCGCTGATCAAGCCCGCGCAAGCATATCCTTCAGGCAGTGTAACCGGCGGACGTAAGTATTCCTCCGATGGAGGCGGTCTGGCGGGATCTGGACCGTGATTTCCTCAGGCGCCAACCGTCCCGCCTTGGAGAGCGGCGCGCGCCCGAAAGAAGGCCGCAATCCGGCTCAGACCTCCAGCCATTCGCGCCGGATCGCCTCGTCGGCGGTCAATTCGGCTGGCGTGCCGGTGAAGACGATGCGCCCGTGCCCCATCACCAGCACCCGGTGCGACACCCGCATCGCGATCTGCAGCTTCTGCTCGACCAGCAGGATCGACACGCCCTGCGCCGCGATCGCCGTCAGCAGCCGGCCGACCTGTTCGACCATCTGTGGTGCCAGACCCTCGGTCGGCTCGTCGATCATCACCAGATCCGGATTGCCCATCAGCGTGCGGCAGATCGACAGCATCTGCTGCTCGCCGCCCGAGAGGACGCCCGCCGCGGTATCGGCGCGCTCCTTGAGGTTAGGGAACATCTCGAAGGTTGCTTCCTCGGACCAGCGGCCAGCCTGGCCCCCGATCTGGCCCTTCGTTTTCGTGCCGATCAGAAGGTTCTCGCGCACTGTCAGCGTCGGAAAGATGGCGCGCGATTCCGGCACGATGCCGATCCCCTGCCGCGCCACCTCATGCGGGGGCAGGCCGATCAGCTCTCGCCCGCGCAGCCGGACCGAGCCATGCGCGCTCACCATCCCCATGATCGCCATCGTCGTGGTCGAGCGCCCGACGCCGTTGCGCCCGAGCAGGCTGACGACCTCATTGTCGCCGACCGAGAGCGTGACGCCCTGAAGGATGTGGCTCTTGCCGTAATAGGCGTGCAGATCGGTCACGTCGAGCATGGTCACGCCTCCTCGGGCATCGTGGTGGCGGCGGCCTCATCCTCGGGCGTGGCGCCGAGATAGGCGCGGCGGACATCAGGGTTGGCGCGGATCTCCTCGGGCGTGCCGGTGGCGATGATCTGGCCGTAGACCAGCACCGAAATGCGGTCGGCAAGGTCGAAGACCACGTCCATGTCATGCTCGACCATCAGCAGGGTCTTGCCATCGGTGACGCGCCGGATCAGGGCAACCGCGTGCTCGGTCTCGCCGCGGCTCATGCCGGCGGTGGGCTCATCCAGCAAGATGACATCGGGGTCGCCGGCGATGGTGATGCCGATCTCCAGCGCGCGCTGGTCGGCATAGGACAGCTCGGCCCCGCTGATGTCGCGCTGTGCCTCAAGCCCGATCATCTGGATCAAGGCCTCGGCGGCGCGCGCGACCTCGGCCATGCGGTGGATCGGGCGCCAGAAATTGTAGCGGTAGCCCAGCGACCACAGCACCGCGCTTTGCATCGTCTGGTAGACGGTCAGGCGCGGGAAGATGTTGGTGACCTGAAAGCTGCGGCTCAGCCCGGCATGGCGGATCCGATGCGCGGCCTTGCCGCCGATCTCGCGCCCGCCAAGCCGGACATGGCCCGCGCTGGGGGCGAAGCGCCCGCTGATCAGGTTGAACAGCGTCGACTTGCCGGCGCCGTTCGGGCCGATGATCGCGTGGCGCTCTCCCTGCGGCACATCAAGGCTGACGTCGCGGATGATATGGGCATGGCCGAAGCGCTTGTTCAGCCCGTCGAGTTGCAGCGTCGGGGTGGTCATTGCGCGGCCTCCGTGGCGGCGCCGGGGCGCGTGGAGCTTGTCTGGGGCCTGATCTGGGGCTTGATCTGCTCGGCGATCTCATCCCAGGCGGCGCGGGCGCGGGTCAGCCCCGGACGGCAAAGCGCGAAGCCCCCGGCGACCAGCGCGCCGGCCACGCCCCAGGTCACCGGGCTGTGGTCGTCGAAGGCGATGCCGGCGAACGTGAAGCCCTGGTTGAGGAAGATCTGCGTGCCGTGCAGCGCATAGGCCATCTGCACGATAAAGACGACGGCCAGCAGGCAGATCGCGGCGGGCACCAGCACCATCGCATAGCCCGGCAGCAGCCGGTGCAGCAGGCGATGCCGCGCCACCGGCACATGCACCCGCACCAGACCCAACAGCCCGTCCGGCGCGTAGATGACGACGAGGACGAAGATCAGCCCGACATAAAGCTGCCAGGCGTTGGTGTAATTGCTTAGCTCAATCTGCATGTAGCTAAGCACGATCGCCCCGACGACGGGGCCGAAAAACGTGGTGGCGCCGCCAAGATAGGCCATCACCAGCACGTCGCCCGACAGGGTGAACCCCAGCGCGTCGGGGGTGACGATGCCGTTGGTGATTGCCGCCATGCCGCCGGCGATGCCCGCGAAGCCGCCGGCGATCGCATGCATGCGCAGGCGGATCTGGTAGGGGCTGAAGCCCATGAATTCGACGCGCTCGGGATTGTCGCGCACCGCGGCCGCCATATGGCCCAGCGGCGTGCTGACCAGAAAGCGCATCGCGGCGGCGCTGATCAGGCACCAGAACGCCATCAAGTAATAGACCTGCCGCCCCGTGGTCAGCGTCAGCCCGAACAGATGGGTGCCGGTGGTGGGGTCGCCCGACAAGCCGCCGTCGCCGCCGAACCAGTGGCGCAGGATCAGCGCGAGCGCGGCCATCAGGATGCCGATGCCGAAAGAGATCATCGCGAAACTCAGCCCCGCGCGGCGCACCGAGATGGCGCCGATGAGGAAGCCGAACCCCAGCCCCGCCGCGCCGCCGACCAGTGGCAGCAGCTCGACTGGGAAGGCCAGATGCGTGGTGGCGAAATAGGTCATCGCATGCATCGAGAAATAGGCGCCAAGGCCGTAGTAGACGGCGTGGCCGAAGGACAGCATCCCGGTCTGGCCGAACAGCAGGTTGTAGGACAGCGCGAAGACGATCGAGACCGCCATCAGGCTGATCACGGTCAGCGCGGCGCTGGAGGAAAAGATCCAGGGCGCGGCGATCAGGCCAAGGGCGAAGACCCCCCAGGGGGTGCGGCCGCGCATCGGGCCAGAGGGGTTGTTGACGGCGGGGTTGGTGACGGTGCGGGTCAGATTTCCACCCTCCCCATCAGACCCTTGGGACGGATCGTCAGGATCAAGATCATCAGGAAATACGGCATGATCGCCGCAAGCTGCGACAGCGGCTGGTTGAGCAGCTCATACAGCGGAAACTGCGTGCCGGGGGTGATCCCGACAAGCCCCGCAAGCGAGACGTTCAGCGTGGTCATGTAGTTCTGCAAGAAGCCGATCAGCAGTGAGGCCGCCAGCGCGCCACCGAACGACCCCATGCCACCAACCACGACGACGACGAAGATGATCGGGCCGATCGACAGCGCCATGCCCGGCTCGGTCACCAGGATGTTGCCGCCGACCACCCCGGCGACACCGGCCAGCGCGCAGCCGATGCCGAAGACCAGCGCGAAGATGCGGGGAATGTTGTGGCCCAGCATCCCCACCATGTCGCGATTGCTGAGCGCCGCCTGGATGATGATGCCGATCCGGGTCTTCTTCAGCAGCAGGAACAGCAGCACGAAGATCAGCACCGACACCACCATCATGAAGATGTTGTAGGCGGGGTAGGAAACCCCATCGACCGTGAACAGCGGAAAGTTCAGCGCCGGCGGCTGGTTGTAGCTGACCGCGTTGACCCCCCAGGCAAGCTTTACCATCTCGATCACCAGATAGCTGACGCCGAAGGTCAGCAGCAGCTCGGCCACATGCCCGCGCGCATGCACCTTGCTGAGGACGTAGCGTTCCACCAGCGTGCCCAGCAGGCCGACCAGCACCGGCGCGCAGATCAGCGCGATCCAGAAATTCGTCCAGGCCATGATCTGATAGCCGAAATAGGCGCCGAGCATGTAAAAGCTGGCCTGCGCAAAATTCAGCACGCCCATCATGCTGAAGATCAGCGTCAGGCCGCTGCTGAGCAGAAACAGCAACAGGCCATAGACCAGCCCGTTCATCAGCACGAAGAAAATCGTATGCAGCATCCGGTTGAGACTCCGCCATCCCGGCGCGCCCTGGACGGGGCGGTCGCCGGAACCTCATTCTGTCATCGACGGACCCGGCCGCGCACCACGAGGCGCGCGGCCGGGCGATCCGTCACTTGCCGGTATTGTTGAAGTAGGCGTTGGCCAGAACCGCGCCGGCCGGGCGCACCATCTGGCACGACGTCGGCAGCATCATCTTGATCGCCGGAATCCGCTTCACCATCTTCCAGTAGAGGTCAGTGCCCTTCTGCGTCGGCGTGCCGGCGGGCGGCGTGCCGGCGGGCGGCGTGCCCTTTTCCAGCATCGACAGATACATCGGCATGACGATCGCGTTGTTGTCGGCGCGCATGTAAACGTCGCCCACCGGGGTCTGGTAATGCATGCCTTCAAGATGCAGCGCGACCTGGGTCGGGTCGGCACTGCCGGCCTCCTTGATCGCCTTGGCCAGCATCCCGGTCAGATAGAGCTGGCTGCCATAATACCAGTTGTCGTCATAGGCCTTCTGGAAGGCGGTGGCATCTTCGGACTCGGCGCTTTTCACGGAGCCGACCCAGGGTGTGATCTGCATGACCCGCCCGGCACCGGCATCGCCGATCGCCTGCGGGGTGCCCGGAATGCCGGCGTAGAAGGTGTAGAATTGCACCCCCTGTAGCCCGGCCTGACCCGCCGCCTTCGCCAGCAGCGACATGTCCGCGCCCCAGTTGCCGGTGACCACGGCCTGCGCGCCCGATTGCTTGATCTTGTAGATGAACGGCGTGTAATCCTTGGTCTGGCCGATCGGGGTGAACATGTCACCGACGATCTGGATGTCCGGCCGCTCTGCCTTCAGCATGATCTTCGCGGCATTCGCCACCGAATGGCCGAAGGAGTAATCCATGTTGATCAGGAAGACCTTCTTGATGTCTTTCTGCTTGGCGATGTAGCTGACCAGCCCGGCCATCTTCATGTTCACGTTGGCGTCGAAATTGAAGTGGTAGAAGCCGCAGTCGCTGTTGCTCAGCCCTGGGTCGATCGCGGCGTAGTTCAGGTAGAGCATCTTCGCGTCGGGGTGCAGCTTGTTGTGCTTCTTGACCCAGTTCGCCAGCGCGAAGGCGACGTTCGATCCGTTGCCCTGCAGGATGTAGCGGATGCCTTCGTCGGCGGCCTTCTCGGCATCGACCTGAGAGATCGCCGGATTGACCTTGTTGTCGAACAGCACGAGCTTGAGCTTGTAATCGCCCAGCTCGCCCGACTTGTTGATCTTGTCGATCATGAACTCGAAGCCCTTGGCGTCGATGATCCCGACCGAGCCGAACGGCCCCGAGAGCGGGTCGATGAAGGCGATGCGGATCGTCTTCGTGGCGGCGGCATGGGCCGGCGCCAGCGCGCTTAGCCCGAGCAATGCGCCGCCAAGGACGCCGAGCGCGGTATTGCGCCCGCCCGCCAGACGGCCAAGCCGCGCGCCAAAGCGCCCGACGGCCCCCATCGTGGATTCCAGTGAAGCGAATTTCATGACTTTTCCTCCTCCCCCTTGTGCCCGAAACGGGCGCGGCCCCCCTCCGGCGCCGCACGCCCCGTTCGGGGGCGTTCTTGTCCATCTGTCCGGTCGTCCGACGCTGGCATCCGAAGTGGGGCATCGGTTTAAAGGCCCGGCTTCGGAACGGCCGCGTCCGTTGCTGTACAACGTGGCAAATCCGGTAGACGTCCCTATGGGTCCGACGGCGCGGGGGATTCTGTCAAGTTAACAAAAAAGCACGTTCGTTCAAATTCACGGCAATGCCACTGCCGCCCCGTGATTCGACAACGCAAAAGGGCCGTGGCGACCCAGCCTTGGCTGTCTTTCATGCTTTTTTCAGATCAACATCGCCTCGAAGGCGCCCTGAAAGGCCTGCTGCCGAATATCTTCACCTTCATGCTTTGAAATGTGTACAATCGTTCAATTAGTTTTCGCGGAATGGCCCGGCCCCAGGCGCGGGACGTGGCCTTCCGGGGGGCAGAGACCTTCTGTGGAACGACCGGACCGGCCCGGTTGGACGGATCGGAAAAGAGGACATTGCGCGCTATGAACCCGCGGCCGCGGCCGGTTCAGGACCGGACGACCAAGACCCGCCAGAAGATCTTCGAGGGCGCCATCGAGGTTCTCGCCCGTGGCGGGGTCGCCGGGGTGACCCATCGGGCCGTGGCCGACACGGGCGGCGTCAGCCTTGCCGCGACGACCTACCATTTCGACTCGAAATCCGAAATCCTCACCCATGTGTCGCGCACGCTGCTCAGCGGCTATCTGGAAACCTTCCGCCATCTGCAGGCGCGCGTCGTGGCCGGGACCGAGACCGGCCTTGGCGCGCTCGACGATCTGGTGCTGCGGGTCGTCCTGAACGCGATCGGCCGCGAACGCACGCGCTCGCTGGCATGGTGCGAACTGATCTTGCATGGCGGGCGTGAGGCCGAGGGGCGGATCCTTGCGCAGGATTGGTATGCCGAACTCGACAAGATCTGGCTTTCCATCGGCCGCCACCTTGACCCCTCGGCCACCCAGCGCGAGGCCAGCGCTGCGGTGGACCTCTCGATCGGGTTGACGCTGCTGTTCCATCCGCTCGACCTTGGCCGCGAGACGGCGGTTCAGCTTTTCCGGGGCGCGCTTGTGCCCGAAGACCTTGCCGTGCCGGGGCTGGCAGGGGAGGGCGCGCCCGCCGCCTCCGGCTCCGCATCCGGGCCGGCGGTCGCGCGCTATCGCGAGGCCCGGGCGCGCATCGTCGCGGCCGCGATCGACGTGCTGGTCGAGCGGGGGCGCATGGCGGTCTCATATCGCAGCGTGGCCGAGCGGGCCGGTCTGGTGCGCAGCGGCCCGGCCTATTATTTTCCCTCGATCGGCACGTTGCTGGAGGTCGCGCAGCATGCGCTGCTGGCGCGAACCACCGGGCGCTATCTTGCGACGCTAGAGAGCCTGCCCCCCGAAAGCCTGGATGAGGCCGGACTGGCCGATCTTTCGACGACGCTGTATTTTCGCGAAATTCTTGAGCACGGGCAGGAAAACATCGGCTTCTATGCCATCTGCGCGACTGCCGCGCAGACCCCGGCGCTGCGTCCGGCGTTGATGGCGGCGCTTGTTGATCAGCACCGCGCCTGGTCGCGGCTTCTGGCGGTGGTGGGGCAGGGGGGGCCGCACCGCGCCGCTGCGCTGCGCCTTCAGGCCCTGCTTGCCGGCAAGACGATCCGCGCCGTCGCCACCGGGGCCGACACCGCCCTGCTGGCCCGCGCCCGGGACGATTTCGCCATCGCCATCCGTGGTGCTGGACCGGGGCGGGCCGGGATCTAACCGGCAAGCAGCGCGCGCAGCGCCTCTCCCTCGACCTCTCGCGTGTTGATGAGCGCCTGCGCCAGCCGCTCCAGACTTGCCCGGCGCGGCGTCAGGATCTGTCTGGCGTGGGAGGATGCCTGCGCCAGCCGCGCTTCGACCCTTGCACGCAGCTTCGGATCCCGCGCCAGCCAGACGGCCGGGTTGGGCATCTCGTCGAACCAGATCGCACCGGTGGCGCCGAGGCCGAAGCTTAGTTCCTCTCGCAGCGCGAGCACGGTGGCTTGGGCGAGGTCGCTCATGGCCGAGCCGCCGCTGCCCTCGGCGATCTCGCCCAGCATCAGCAGTTCCGCCGCGCGTCCGGCCATCTTTGCCGCAAGGCGCCCGTCGCGCGCGGCCCGGGTGCCGGGGTTGGCGGTCGCGGCATAGGTCGTTTCGGCCCCGTCGGCGGTGAAGGCAATGCGGACTGGGGCCGGGTGGTCCAGACAGCTTGCGACAATCGCATGGCCGGCCTCGTGAACCGCGATCCGGCGGATGAGGTCGGGGGGGTCTTGCCGATGCGCCGCGCCGATCACTTCGGTCAGATGCGCCTCGGCGAAGGTCTCTCGGCGGCCCCGGGCGAGACCGCGCGCGGCGCGGATGGCCGCCGCCACATCGGCCCCCGAGGCACCGATGGCAGCCGTCGCCAGCCGGTCGAGATCGGCGCCGGGCAGGGCGTCGCCCAGATGCAGGCGCAGGATCTGCGCCAGCGCCCTGCGGTCGGGCAGGTCAATCCGGATCACCCGGTCGAATCGCCCGGCGCGCACCAGCGCCCGGTCGATCAGCTCGGGGTGGTTCGCGGTGCCGATGACGAAGACGCCCTCGCGCCCCTCGAACCCGTCGAGCATCTCGTTCAGCCCGGTGATGAAGCGGCGCTCATACCCGGAATTGGAGCCGCGAGTGGTCGCCCGGTCGCCGACCGCGTCCAGCTCATCGAGAAACAGGATCGCCGGGGCCTCGGCCTTGGCCCGGTCGACCTGGGCCTGGATTCGGCCAAGGCTCTCGCCCAGATGCGCGTCTTGCCCGAGGCCCGCGCTGAGGGAACATTCGACAAAGGCGATCTCGGCGCTGCGGGCGAGGGCGCGGCCGGTCTCGGTCTTGCCGACGCCCGGGGGGCCGACCAGCAGCGCGCCACGGCTAATCTCGGACCACGCAAGGGTTCCGGCCTTCCAGGCCAGCAGGTCCTCGCTGACCTGGGTGAGCATCTGCTTCAGATCGGCGGGGATCGGCAAGGCGGCAAGGCTGGGGCCGGGGCTGACGCGCGGCGGTGGCGTGGGCTGTGCATCCGCTTTCGCGGGCAGCTTGTGCGGTAGCTTTGCGGCAACCCCGGCGGCGGTGGGTGCGCGCAGGGCGCGGATCAGCCCCAGGATGTCCTGCTGCGCGAGGACGCGGTCCTTGGGCAGCGTGTCGCGGAAGCTGTCGTCATCGCCGGGGTCCGTGCCCGGATGGCTTTTTTCGAGATGGGCGATCAGGATGTCGCGCGACAGCGGCGGCAGGGTGAGATGCCGGTCGAACATCGCGCGCAGGTCGTCATCCAGCAGCGCAGCGTTCGGGGTCAGCGCGATTGCCGGGGTGGGATTGATGGCCATGGCCTCGATCGTCTGTCCCAGGTCGCTGGCGTAGATCTTGTCCTTCTCCAGCGACCTCGCGGTGTGGCCCAGGAACAGCCGATGGATCGCCAGGGCGCCAAGCTGCCCCGAGCGGCGGATGACCTGCAGATCGGCGGCGAAGCCCTGTTCGATGATCTTGTCGAGCGGCTCGATCAGCCAGCTTTCGCCGGTTTCCACCAGGGTGAGGTGGCGCGGCATGAGGCAGGCCTCCCAGGCCTCGGCAGAGCCGAGCGCGGCGGCAAAGCGCAGCACGGCCTGCAGGTGGCGCGGGTCGGGCCGCATCCGGTAGGGGGCGAGTGCGGCGGGCAGGGGGGCCAGCCGGTCGATCGCGGTCGGGCCCGACACGACGAAATCCTCGTCGGGGTCGAAATCCTTGCACATCCTGCCAAAGCCCGCGCGGGCGGCGCCGGGTTCGGGCGTGTCCAGCGGCGCGAAGGGAAAGGCGGGCGTGCCGGTCGCGGAGCGCCGCCGAAGCTGCGTGAGGGCCTGATCGGCAAGGTCGCGCCAAGCGGGGCGGGGGGTGTTGGCTTGGGTCATCGGATCACCTGTCATGCGGGAAGCGCCGCCGGGCCACGGAAGGCGGCCTGGCGAAAGAAGGGGGCGTCAGGGGCGGCGCTTGCGGGCCGGGGGATGGCGCGCGGGTTTGCGCGGGCGGGAGGAGGGACGCCGCGCCGCGCCGATCTGGTTTCGGGCGATGCGGCGCAGTTCGCGCAGGATCGGGCGCTGCAGCTCGGGGCGGTAGACTTCGGATTTGACCTTCAGCGCGGTGGCGAAGGCCTCGGGCGGTAGCAAGCCGCCGGGATGCTCGGACTGCAGGCGTTTGTGCAGCTGCTTTTCCAGCCGCAGGGCAAGCTGCCCGGACGGGATGGGCACGCTGTAAAGCAGCTTTCGCGGCACGCCCTTGTCGCGCGGTAGCTGGTGGTCGAGGCGCGAGCCCGGATCGCGCGAAAACCCGAGCTTCACCGCATAGCGCCCCGGGGCGATCTGGAACCGCATGGCGTAGAGGTGGCTTGGCGCCGTGGCCCAGCTTTCGCCGCAGCCGGGGCAGGTGAAGCGTCCGGTCCGCATGTTGGCGCGGGCGATGCGGGCGCGGGCGCCGCAGTCCGCGTGACGGTAGAGGCGGTAGTTGGTGTCGCCCTTGGGGTCCGGCCCGATCAGATCCCACCCCCGGGCGGCGGCTTCGCCCTGCTCGCGTGCCGAAAGGCAGGTCTCGCAGCGGTGCTTGACCGCGCCGCGGGCGATGCGCTCGATCAGCTCGAACTGGCGGCGGATCTGATGGCCGCAGGGGGCCTGGTAGTGGGCGTAGTGGGTGTTGCCCGGATCGCGGCGCAGGTAGCTCAGGCCCGCGGCCCTGGCCTTGGCGCGCCAGCCGGCCTCAATGCAGTGGGGGCAGAGCGGCTTTTGGCAGGTCATCAGCACATAGAGCGCCTTGCAGACCAGCGTGCCGCAGTCATTGCAGCGCAGCGCGAGGCTGTAGCGGTCGCGCACCCGGGCGATCAGGGTGAAGCCCTTGGCGCGGGCGGCCTCGGCCCAGTGGGGGTGAAGCGTGCCGGTGACGATCGGTTCGGGGTGGCCACCGATGGTCAGGGCGCGGGGATTGGATTGGGGCATGATGGGCCCTCCGGGTTGATATGGGGAAAGACGGGGCGCGCCGCCGCCGGGCGGGCGCCGTTGGGGCAGGGCGTAGCCTTCGCGCCGCCCGACCGCGCGGGGCGGTCGGGGAGAGGGCGGGAGGCCGGGATCAGCGGGGGTCAGAGGCCGGGGCTGAGGTCCGCGTCGCTGCCCTGACCCAGGAGATCGAGGGCGAGGAAGTCCTCATGAAGGGCCTGCGCCCGGGCGAGCATCTGGCGCGCCTGCTGGCTGGCTTGGGTGCCGTCGTCACGCAGGAAGGAGGAGGCGTTCTGCCGCGCGGCCCGGCGCAGCTGGGCAACCTCTTCGGGCCGGTCGGCGCCCAGCGTGGCCTGCAGCAGGAAGGTGGCGCGCTTCAGCGGCCAATCGGCGGGATGCGCGACCGGGGTGGCCTGCAGGGCGTTTTGCAGATCGGTCAGGCGATCCTGCGCGGCCTCGGCGGCGGCAAGCCAGCCACGAAAGGCCGGATCCCAGACATCGACCCCGGCGATGTCGCGTTCGCGGGCGATGAACTCGGCGAAGGCGGCAAGCATGGCCGCGAAGAGGGGGACGATGGGCGAGGGGGGAAGCACGGATGTGTCTTCAGTCGCGCGGATGCGCGTGGTAGCGGTGGCGATAGCCATGGGCGGTCTCCTGTTGCGAGATCGGTTGTGGTCAGGGCGAAGGTAGGAGTTGCCGCTCTTGCCTTCGTCCGCTTACAATACTAAACGATACTGCAAAGTAAATACGTTTAGAGAGAACATCGCATGAACGTGAAGAAGAAGATGGGCCGCCCGCCGGAGGATACCTCTCCGGTCATGGTTCGGATGAGCAACGAGATGATCAAGGCGATCGACGCTCTGCGCGAGAAGGCCCCGGACCGGCCGTCACGGCCCGAGATCATCCGCCGGGCGATGGCGACCTATCTGGAAAACCTGCAAAAGGGGTAGGGGAGCCGCCAGAGGATCCGGATCGGGATTTCGATCCGCTCCCGCGCGGGGCGAAGATCGGAGGCCTGCACGCCGTCGGGAAACAGCGCCTCGGCCATGTCCTTCTGGCCGGCCAGCCTCTGGGGCGGAGAGACGGCCACCGCTTCACCAACATTATGAATATTTCTCGGGGGCGGGCGCGTTGACTTGGGGGCGGCCCGGGACAAGCTATAGGGGGTTTCCAGTGCCCAGCAGAAAGGCTTGTCACGATGACCGCCACCTCGCTTGCAGACCGCACCCGTTCCATCCGCTCCGCGCCCTTTCGCGCCGATCACGTAGGCTCGCTCCTGCGACCCGAGGTCGTGCGGCGGGCGCGCCAGACCGAAGGCATCACCCCCGAGGCCCTGCGCGAGGCCGAGGACGAAGGCATCCACCAGCTTGTCGCCCTGCAACAGGCGGCGGGCCTGCATGTCTTCACCGACGGAGAGGCGCGGCGCAGCTTCTGGCATTACGATTTCATGGGCATGCTCAATGGGTTGGAGATGAAGACCGCCGGCGAAAGCCTGCCTTTCAAGACCGCCCACAAGACGCCGCCGATCACCCCCTATCTGACCGGACCGCTGTCCTTCCCGGCCGATCACCCGATGCTGGGGCATTTCACCTTCCTCAAGGGCATCACCCCCGAGGGCGGGGTGCCGAAAATCTCGATCCCCGGGCCCTCGGCGATCCATTTTCGCACCGAACCCGGCCATATCGAGCACGCCCCCTACCGCGACCCCGAGGCGCTGTTTCACGCCATCGCGGCCACCTATCGCACTGCGGTGCAGGCCTTCTATGACGTGGGCTGCCGCTACCTGCAGCTTGATGACATCTTCTTCGCCTATCTCGGCGACCAGACCCAGCGGGCCGAGCGCCGGGCGATGGGCCAGGATCCCGACTGGCTGATCGACCGCTACGCCTGGATGCTGGAAGAGGCGATCAAGGACCGCCCCGCCGACATGGTGATCGGCATGCATATGTGCCGGGGCAACTTCCGCTCGTCCCATGTCGCCGAGGGCGGCTATGACGCGTCGGCGGACGCGATCTTCAACCGCACCTCGGTCGATGTCTATTTCATGGAATACGACACCGAGCGCGCCGGCGGGCTGGAGCCTTTGAAGCTGCTGCCGAAGGGGCACAAGCGGGTCATGGCGGGGTTCATCACCACCAAGACGGGCAAGCTGGAACCGCTCGACTGGCTGCGCGCCAAGTTCGACGAGGCCACGCGCTATGTCGATCTCGATCAGCTGGGCATCGCGCCGCAATGCGGCTTCGCCTCGACCGAGCATGGCAATGCGATCACCGAGGACGAGGAGAAGCGCAAGCTGGAGCTGGTGGTGCAGACGGCGCAGGAGATCTGGGGCGAGGCCTGAGGTCTACGGCCCGGGGGTGCGCCGCGGGCGCCGTGTCGATATCCGGGGGCGCGCTGTGGCTGTCCCCGATGGTCCCAAGCGCGCCCGACCCCGCTGCCGGATGCAATGGCCGTGAAGCCTGATCGGGCAGCGTGCGATGGCAAGACCGGGTCCAGAAGGTTGACGGCGCGCCGTGGGGTTTCGACGTGGACGCCTCAGGCCTTGCCAAAACATGCATGTGTGCCGCATCTTTGTTGCCAGAACGGCCGCATCCTGTCATCGGTGCGCCACTGGGGCAGGTTGGCCTTCACAGGGAAAGGTGCGGGGATGCGGCTGAACGACACCACCGATGTCGCCTTGCGCGTCATGATCTACGCGGCCAGCCTCGGCGCGCAGCGCTTCACCATCGACCAGGTCGTCGCGGCCTATGGCGTGCCGCGCAGCACGGTGATGAAGGTGGTCAACGCGCTGACGCAGGGAGGCTTCCTGACCGCGCAAAGGGGGCGCTCGGGCGGGCTGAACCTTGCGCGCGGCGCGGAAGAGATCGGCGTCGGCGCCATCGTGCGGCATATGGAGACCGATTTCGCGCTGGTCGAATGCCTGCGCGCCGGCAATGGCTGCGCGATCACCCGCAGCTGCCGCCTGATCGCGCCGCTGGCCGAGGCGCGGGCCGCCTTTCTGGCCGCGCTCGACCGCTATTCGGTCGCCGACATCGCCCTTGCCCCCGCCGAATTCGGCCTGACCGCGTCCTGACCGGATGGCCGCCAGCGTCCCCAATCCCCACCTCGCCAGGGGTGCCCCCTGCGAAGGCCGGAGCGCCAGATGACGATGAGTTTTCTTCGGGCCCTCGGGCCGGCCGTTGCCCATGTCCATCCGGCCGAGGCGCTGCGCGCCGGGATCGGCGCCCTCGTGGGGCTGGGGCTGACCGGGCTTTTCGTGCTGTCGCCTGCGGTCGACCTGCACCTTGGCCTCTATCTCGTCGCGCCCTTCGGGGCGACATCGGTGCTGCTTTTCGCGGTGCCCAACAGCCCGTTGGCGCAGCCTTGGTCGGCGGTGGTCGGCAATGTGATGGCGGCGCTGGTCGGCGTCGCCGTCTGCCTGACGATCCGCGACCCGGTGCTGCGCATCGCGCTGGCCGTCGGCCTTGCGATCAGCGCCATGATCCTGTGCCGCGCCGTGCACCCGCCCGCTGGCGCCGTCGCGATGACCGCGGCGATGAGCCCGGACGCCGTGCATCGGCTGGGATTCTGGTTTGCCCTGTCACCGATCGCCTTGGGAACGGTGTCGCTGGTCGTGGTCGCGACGCTCTATGCACGGCTGACGGGCCGGCACTATCCGTTCCGCCAGTTCGACGCCCCCAACCGCCACGGCACAAGCGACGCGGCCCCGCCCGAGCGGCTGGGCCTGACGGAGGCAGAGCTTACGGGCCTGCTGGACCGCTATCGGCAATCGCTGAACCTTGGCGTCGAGGATCTCGCCCGGCTGATCGGCGCGGCCGAGTTGCAGGCCGCCACCCACCGGACCGGGCCGCTGACCGCCGCCGACATCATGTCGCGCAACCTGGTGACCGTGGCGCCCGAGACCCCGCTGGCCGAGGTGGCCGATCTGTTCCGCCGCCACCGCTTCACCTCGTTGCCGGTGGCGAGCGGGGAGGGGCGCTTTGTCGGGCTGATCTTTCAGATCCACCTGATCGATCTGGCGCGCGCTGAGGCGCGGCGCCGGGGCTGGCCCTTCGGGAAGGGCATGCGCCGGCTGGTCGAGCGCGCGCCGGATGTCACGCGCCGCGCTGGCGACATCATGGCGGTCGCCGTGCCCCGCGCGACGCCCGCGACGCCGATCGCGGCCCTGCTGCCGATGATGGCCGATGGCGGGGTCGACGCGGTCCCGGTGCTGGACCAGTCGCGTCTGGCCGGCATCGTGACGCGCACCGACCTGATCGCGGCGCTGGCGCGCGAAGGCATCCGCCCCGTCGATCCTGTGGCCCCCTCCGAAAGCGCGCAGGACCGGGCCTGAGCCTGCGAGGATCCGTCGGATCCGGGCTGGCAGAGAGGCTGGCAAGGCCCATCTTCGGCTACCTTGAGCAGAACCACCTCTGCCACCTCCGGACGCCCGGAGCCGCCGCATGAGGGGGGCTGAGGCTGCCGGACTTGGCGCCCGGGCGGCAACAGCCCGTGGTTAGAACCGTCGCGATCCGCGCGCCGTCTTCGACCGAGAGCACCCGCATCCGTCACCCTCGCCGTCAAGGCGCGCTTCATGCCAACCTACCGGCGTCGCGGCCCCCCAAGTCTTCACTTGATGAGCAATCCCTGTCCGGTGGGAAGAGCCAGGATCCTTCTTCCGACACGGGCAGCATACTCGTTCCATGCCGCGTTCTGATCTTCGTGACCACCAAAGCCATAGTCATCCAGGACGATATGCGCCCCTCCGACAAGCTGTTCCCAGATTTCCGAGATGACCGCGATTTCCGTCGATGCGGCGTTCAGGTCGATCGAGACATAGGAGAGCTTTCGGTCGGTGATCGCCTGGATCGTCGCGGGTAGAAACCCACGGACGAGTTCGACATTCGGATAGTCGGAGAACTGCGCTTTGGTGAACTCGTAGACGTCCTGCGCATAGAGCGTATCGTTGAGCGCACGAACATGATCGGCCTCGGCCGTAGACGCCGTTTCCGGCGGGATGCCGTGGAAGGTATCGAACAGGTAGAATTTCTTGTGGGCTATTTCCTCACCGAGCACCCGCTGGACCATGTAACTCAGCACGCCGGTGTTGACCCCGAATTCCGCGAAGTCTCCATCGAGACGCGCGCAGTTCGAGGCGGCCCATATGCAGACATGCGCCCGCCAGCGGATATCTGGCATCGTGCCGCCAAAGACCGGCGCATTGATCGCGCTGACATCTCGCCACGCGCTGTCGAAATCCGGGTCATTTCCAAAAGGTAAGTACTTCTTCCGAACCGCGAAGCCGTCACCCGCATAGGTGAAAGTGTGAGGTGCGCCCGTTACCGCCTTCAGTATGGCGTTTCGCGTTCTCAGATATGGGTTAACCACGCGCTTCACTCCCTGCCAGTCCCAGACCTTCGCAAACCACACTTCAGATGCCCAATGCAACTGCTGTTCGGCACAATCAGCGCGGCAGGGCAAGTGTTGACGAAAGCTTCTGAAGCTCTCCTTGAGGGGGATCCGGTTCGAAAGGAAGGACCGCCGCCAGAGATCTCAGGTAGCCCGCCGCAGTCATGATGTCGTCGCCAGCGTGCATGCTCTGAATCAGGTCGTTGCCGCGATCGATGCCGGTCATCTGGCTTCGCCGGCGGCGCATCCTTCCGTCGAAGGCGATCAGCTCCGGCGCGGGTCCGGTATCGGCTAACGTTACATAAGATGGATTATCAGCCTTTGAGGTGTGGCCGGGCGGATACGACATGATCGAAATCAGTGCGGTGCCGGGCTGGCATGGTATCCGGAAGACTTGATGAACAAGAGATGCCGATGGTTGCTCTTCCCTTTGACAATGCGAAGATCGAGGAACTGGTGTTGCGGTTTAACGCCGTGATGGCGAAGGAAGCGACGGATATTTCCGACCCCGGCGGAAATGCTTCGGACGACGAAGTGGCCGATACGCTGCAGGAATCCGATGGAGACCTGAGCCGCGACGAGATCACCCAAGAGATCGAAAGCATGAACGACGAGCAGAAGGACGCGCTGGTCGCCTTGTTCTGGATCGGCCGCGGCGACGCGGATCCCGAGGCATGGGAGCCCACCAAGGCCCTTGCCCGGCAACAGCACGAGGGGCTGGTCAGCCGCTACCTGCTTGGGCAACCTGATGCCGGCGAGTTTCTGACCGAAGGTCTGGAGAAGATGCTGGAATATGGCCTGGACTGACGCGGCCCTCGGGCCCTTCGAGCGCGTGACGGACAAGGTTGACCGCCGTTAACCACCGTTAACAGCCGCGCGCGGGTGAAACTGTTCAACAGGCGACAGAGGTGAGCACGATGTCGCAGTTCGAGCTTGTCGCGATCCTGCTGGTGCTGACGGCCACGTTCAGTTGGGTCAATTTCCGGCTGGCCCTGCTGCCGCACACCATCGGGCTGCTTGTCATGGGGCTTTGCGCCTCGCTTGTGGTCATCGGGGCCGAGGTCGCGGCGCCAGGGTTGTTCAATTACCAGGGTCTGGCCAAGCTCCTGCGCCAGGTCAATTTCCAGAAAACGGTGCTGGATGGCATGCTGGCCTTTCTGCTGTTCGCGGGCGCGCTTCATGTCGATGTCGTCGGCCTGCGCAGCCGCGCCTTCACCATCGGCGCGATGGCGACCGTGGGTGTTGTCGTCTCGACCGCCATCATTGGACTTGGGGTGTGGTTGGCGGCGGGCCTGCTGGGCGTTGCGATCTCATTGCCCTGGGCGCTGGTGTTCGGGGCGCTGATCAGCCCGACGGACCCCGTCGCGGTGCTGGCGACGCTGAAAGATGTCAATGTCGCCGAAGACCTGCAGATCGTGATGACCGGCGAGACGCTGTTCAACGACGGTGTCGGCGTGGTGCTTTTTGCGGTCCTGGTCCAGGCGGCTGTTGGCGGCAGCCTGGACGCGCTTCAGATTGGCCGGATGTTTGCGGTCGAGGCCCTGGGCGGTGCGGCCCTCGGCGCGGTCACGGGCTATGTCGCCTATCGCGCCATGCGCTCGATCGACGATTATTCGATCGAGGTGATGATCTCGCTGGCGCTGGTCGTGGGCACTTACGCGATCGCAACCCGATTGGGGGTGAGCGGTCCGCTGGCCGTTGTCGTCTCGGGGCTGCTGGTCGGAAGCCGGGGGCCGCGCGACGCCATGAGCGATCAGACCCAGCGCTACCTGTTCGGCTTCTGGACGCTGATCGATGAAATTCTGAACTCGGTCCTGTTCCTGCTGATCGGGCTGGAGGTTCTGGTGTTGCGATTCGTGCCGGCCTTCGGCTGGCTGATGGCGCTGGCGATCCCATTGGTCCTCATCGCCCGGCTGGCGGCCGTCAGCGGCCCGGTTCTGCTGCTCGGGAGGTTCCGCAAATTCTCGCGCGGAACCATTCCGGTGCTGACCTGGGGCGGTTTGCGGGGTGGCATCTCGGTGGCGCTGGCGCTTTCGCTGCCAGAGGTCGGGGAGAAATCCGCGCTGCTGGCCGCAACATATGCCGTGGTCCTGTTCACCCTGATCGTTCAGGGGCTGAGCCTGCGTGCGGTGATCAAGCGGGTGGTGCGGTGAGCGGCGGCGCAACTGCCTGCCTGCATGCTGGCGCCCAGCACCTTGGGGCCGGCCGAGGCCCGCACGGCCGGGCCATGACCCGCCCCTTCAGAGTTGCCCGGCAGGTCCGGATGGCTGGCGCAGATGGTCGAGCGCTGCATTCTCGATCCGAACGCGCCACCAGATCATCGCCGCGTTGAGCAGGCTGAACACAAGTGCGATCTGCCACAGACCAAGCACCAGCGGCGTGACCGCGATTTCCGCCACCACCAGCACATAATTCGGATGCCGCATCAGCCGGTAGGGCCCGCGGCGCACGAGGGGCGCGTCCAGCACGATGATCCGCGTGGTCCATCGCGCGCCCAGGCTTGCAAGGATCCAGACGCGCAGCGCCTGAAGCCCGAGCCAGACCGCCAGCCAGCCCGGCGCGACCGCCGCATCCCGGCCGAACCAGGCGAGGCAGAGGATCCAAAGCGTATGCTGCGCGACCATCAGCGGGTAATGGCCCGCGCCATATTCCCGCGCACCCCGGGCCAACAGCCGGGCGGTGTTGCGCCTTGCCAGGGCCAGTTCCGCCAGCCGCTGCGCGATGACCACCGCGATGAAAAGCAGCGCGCCCGGGTTCAGGCCCGGGGCCAGCGCGGGGGTCATCGCGGCGGTCATGCCGCGACCTGCGCAGCAGCCGGCACGTTCAAAGGCAGAAAGGCCGCACTGAAGCCGGGCCCGAGGGCGCAGGCCATCATCTGCCCGCTCTGGCCGCTGCGCAGCACCTGATCGAGCACGAAGATCACCGTCGGGGCCGACATGTTGCCGTGATCGCGCAGGACCGCGCGTTCGGCGTCGAGACTGCCCTGCTCCAAGTGCAAGACTTGCTCAAGCGCCTCGACCACCCGCGTGCCGCCCGGGTGGCAGACGAAACGGTCGACCCCGTCGCGCGCCAGCCCGGCCCGGTCCTGCGCCACCTCGGCCACCTGCGCGAATTCGCTGCGCACGAAGGCCGGGATCGAGCGGTCGAACACCACGCCAAGGCCGTTATCCTGGACCTCCCATCCCATGATCGGCAAGGTGTCGGGCCAGGTGTGCTGATGTGGCGTGCCAAGTGTTATGGCGGGACCCGCGGGCGTTTCGGTGGACAGGCAGAGCGCGGCGGCGCCGTCGCCGAACAGCACGGTGGCGATGATGTCGGCCTTGCGCAGGTTTTCGGTCTTGAAGGACAGGGTGCATGCCTCGACCACGACCATCAGCACGTTCGCGCCCGGCTGCGACAGCGCCAGCCGCCGCGCGACGATGGCGCCCGACACCCCGCCCGCGCAGCCAAGCCCGAAAAGCGGCACGCGCAGCACATCGTCGCGAAAGCCCACCCGTCCCAGCGCCTGGGCCTCAAGGGTCGGGGTCGCGACGCCGGTCGAAGACACCGTGACCACGCAATCGACCTCGGCCGCCAGCCAGCCCGCGCCAGCCAGCGCCTTTTGCGCGGCGTCGACGAACATCTCTGTCGCCCCCGCCATGTAGCAGGCATTGCGTTCGGCCCAACCGTGCGGGCTGTCGAACCAGCTTAGCGGCACAACGGAATGGCGCCGCTCGATGCCGGAGGTTTCGAATGCCCCGGCCACGCGGTCGAACTGCTGGAACCGGGGGGAAAGCAGGCGCCGGGCGTTGCGGGCGACTTCCTTCTGCTCCAGCGTATGGGGGGGAACCGCCGTGGCGGTCGCATGAAGATATACGGGCACGAAAAGACCTTCCTGAATGGGAGTTCGACCAAATGTATGTCTCATCAACGTCTGGCGGCCCCAAATAGTTTCAATCGCAGGGCGGTGCGGCGGGGTATGGCCCGTCGAGGCTATGGCAACGGGCCGGTGCCGCGAGGCCGTACGAACGACCGGGGGGTTGCCCCCCCTGCCCTATTTCGCCGCCGGCGGCAGAAGTTCGGTGATGCGGTGCAGGATGATCCGGCGGTTCGCCTCGTTCGGCCCTTAGGGCTGCTTGATCTGGTGCTGGCTGTGTGCCCCGAACCGCCAGCGCCCGCTGTGCCGCCGCCGCGCTCTGTGCTAAGGGAAGGGGGTCGCAAACCCCAATCCTCGTCCCGGATGACATCCCGACCACCGCAGCGCATCAGGCGACTTCGCCAAGACCGGAGGGCCATTCCATGACGCCGGACCCGATCCCGGCCGCGCGCGGCAAGGCGCCTGCGGACCCGTCATTGCGCCGCGCACTGACGCTTCCGCTGCTTACGCTTTACGGGCTGGGGGTCACGGTTGGCGCCGGGATATACGTTCTGATCGGCGCGACCGCTGCGGATGCCGGACCCTATGCCTGGGCCGCATTCCTGCTTGCCGCGATCGTTGCGGCGTTCACCGCCTTTTCCTATGCCGAACTGGCCACGCGCTATCCGGTCAGTGCCGGGGAATCCGCCTATGTCGAGGCCGGCTTCGGCCGCGCCGACCTTGCCACGGCGGTGGGGGCGCTGGTCGCGGCGTCAGGGCTGGTTTCGGCCTCGGCGATCACGATCGGGGCCTCGGCCTATCTGGGCGGGCTGACCGGGGCGCCCGCACCGGCCCTGATCGTGGGCATCGTTGCCGCGATGGGGTTGCTGGCGTGCTGGGGGATCACGCAATCGGTCACGGCGGCGGCCATCGTCACGGTGATCGAGATCCTCGGGCTGGTCTTCGTGATCGTCTGGGGGTTCGCCGTGTCAGAGCGGCTTGGCGTCCCGGCGGCGGCGCTTGTGCCGCCTTTGCTGGGCGGACATTGGGCGGGCATCGTCGGAGCGACAGTGCTGGCCTTCTTCGCCTTCATCGGCTTCGAGGACATGGTGAATGTCGCCGAAGAGGTCGAGAACCCGCGCCGGACCTTTCCACGGGCCATCATCTACACGATTACCTTGGCAACGGCCCTCTATGTCGCCACCTGCATCGCAGTTCTGGTGAGCGTCCCGCTGTCGGCGCTGGCGGGATCTTCGGCGCCCCTGACGCTGGTGTTCGCGGGCGCCCCCGACTGGGTGCAGGCCGGGTTCGCGGCAATCGCCGTGGTGGCCACGCTCAACGGGGTGTTGATCCAGATGATCATGGTCTCGCGGGTGATATACGGCATGGCGGATCGGGGCCTGTTGCCCAGCTTTGTCGCGCAACTTTCGCCGCGCACCCGCACGCCGTCCGTTGCCACTGCGATCGTCGCCCTTGGCATCCTTTGCCTGAGCCTCTTTCTGCCGATCGCGCGTCTGGCCGAATGGACGTCGCAGATCGTGCTGGTGGTCTTCATCTGCGTCAATCTGGCATTGATCGCGCTCAAACGCAGGCCGCAGCCTGTGGGCGGCCATTTTTCGGTGCCGGTTCTGGTGCCGATTTGCGGGTTTCTCACCAGCGCCGGATTGCTGGTCAGCTCATTGCTGTAAGGTCGGCGGGGCGGGCTTTGACGCTCGCGTCAACGCAATGGCCGGGGGCCGGATGCCCCTGCGGCAGGGTCATCGGTCACGGGTTGACCCCGAACAGCCGACCCACGCCCGCGGTGATCGCCATCGCAAACACCCCCCAGACGACCACACGGACGGTTGCCCGCAGCATCGGCGCCGCGCCCGCCTTCGCGCCCAGAGCGCCGAGCGCGGCCAGAGTGAGGATGGTGACCACAAGGACCACCGGGATGATCATGCCGGCGGGCGCCGCGAAGGCCGCCACAAGGGGAACCGCCGCCGCGACGCTGAAGGTCAGGCCGGAGGCGAACGCGGCCTGCAGCGGATTGGCCTGATGCAGCTTCGACAGCCCGAGTTCGTCGCGCACATGCGCCCCGAGGGCGTCTTTCTCGGTCAATTCCCTGGCGACCAGATTGGCGGTCGCGTCGCTCAGCCCGCGCTCGCGGTAGATGGCGGCAAGTTCGGCGAGTTCCGCCTTCGGCAGCTCCTGCAATGCGCTGGATTCCCGGGCGATATCCGCACGTTCCGTATCGGATTGCGAGGAGACCGACACATATTCGCCCGCCGCCATCGACATCGCCCCCGCCGTAAGGCCCGCGATGCCTGCGACGACGACGCTGGCGGGGCTTGAATGGGCGGCGGCGACCCCGACGATCAGCGAAGAGACCGAGACCACCCCGTCATTCGCCCCAAGGACCGCCGCGCGCAGCCAGCCGCTGCGCGTGATGTAATGCGGATCGCCGGGATGTGCGGTGGCTTTGGGCATGTTGGTATCCTCCAGTGCCGTGCGCGCCCCTGATCTTGATCGATCCCGTGGACGGCGTGCCGATGATCGCATGCCACGGCCGCGCGCGGCAACCGCCTTCGCCCTGCGGGGGTGACGGCGGGTTGATGCCGGACCGGCGCCGGCTGTCCAACCCGATTGTGATCGCGCCGCGAGCGTGGGATAGGCAAGGTTGATTGACGGCGGGTCGCGGCCCGCTTTATCGCTGACCGCGTGCAAGACCCCCCCTGGCAGGCGCGATGGCCGCAGGGCCGGTCTGCAATCAGAACGATGAGGATCCGGAAAACCCGATGCCAAGCATGATGCGCCGCCTTCCCGTTTCACTGGCCCTTTGCGGGCTTGTTCTGGCGGGCGGTTTCGCGGCGCCACCGGCGCGGGCCGGGGTCGCGTCCACGGCTTCCGGTGCGGCGGGTCAGGCGCAACCTGCCGCTCAGGTCACGCCGCACGGCCTTCCCGGTGCGCCCTCGGCGCCCGTCTTGCCGGATGTGGCAAGCTATGTGCTGATGGACATGCAAACCGGCACCGTCATCGCCGAGAAGGGGGCGATGCTGCCGCGCGCCCCCGCCAGCCTGACCAAGCTGATGACGGCCTATCTGACCTATCAGGCCATCGCGGATGGAAAGCTGAAACAGGATCAGGACGTGCCGGTCAGCGTCGCCGCCTGGAAGGCCGGCGGCTCGCGCATGTTCATCGCCCCCGGCATGACGGTGACGGTCGACCAGTTGCTGCATGGGCTGGTCATCGATTCGGGCAACGACTCGGCGGTCGCACTCGCCCAGGCGGTGGCTGGCACACAGGACGCCTTCGTCCAGCGCATGAATGCCGCGGCGGTGAAGCTGGGCCTCACCGGGACGCATTACAGCAATGTCTCGGGGCTGCCGGATCCGGGCCTGCAGACGACCGCGCTAGACGTCGCGAAACTGTCGCGCGCGATCCTTCTGGAATACCCGGGGATCCTGCAGATCTCAGCGCAGAAGCACTATACGTTCAACAAGATACGTCAGCGTAGCTGGAACCCCGTATTGTTCCGGGATCCGTCGGTGGACGGGCTGAAGACCGGGCTTACCGATGCCGCCGGGCACAGTATCGACGCGACCTCGCTGCGCAATGGCAGCCGTCTGATCGCGGTGGAACTGGGGGGGCCAAGCTGGGCCTCGGGCACCTCGGCGATCGAGGTGCTTCTGGATTACGGCTATCAGTTCTTCCAGGACGCGCAGATTGCGAAGGCCGGGGCGCCGCTGGGCGAGATGACGGATACGCATGTCACCCCCGAAAGGATCGCTGTTGGAGCGGCGAAGGATCTGGTGCTGACGGTGCCGTCGGATTCGCTGAAATCGATCAAGACGAGCCTGCATCTTGCGCCCAACCCGCCGCAGATGCTGCCCAAGGGCACACCGGTCGGGACGATCACCTACAGCCTTGCCGGCACGGTGCTGGCGACGGAGCCGGCGGTCACCCTGAGCGCCGCCCATCCTGCCGGGTTCGTGACGCGGATGATGCGGCGCCTGAGCAGTTCACTCTAGCCGGGGCCACGCCTGCCGGTTCCCGCCGCCGCCCGGCGCCGGGGGCCGTCTTCGTCATCTTCAGCGCCATGCGGCGTTGAAAAAAGCCCAAAACCCCCTATCATGTCATCAAGCCAAGCCGTTCCGATGGCAGTGTTGGCGGACAACTTGCCCGCCAGGGTGAGGTTATCCCTAGTAGGTTTTTGCCATAGGCTGTCAGGACACTGCGCCCGCCGCTGTCCGATCGGCTGGATTTCCGTTTTGGATTTTCACGGGTATCGCCGACTCTGATGGCATGAAAGATCTGACCCTCGATACTCACGCCCCCCTTACGGTCGGTGCGCATCTGTCCTCAGCGGCAAACCCTCGGGCGGTGCTGGTGCGCCTGGAAGCCCGCAGCATGTCGAAGGCGAAAGGGACGCGCGCCCATGATTTCCGGTTGGGCAACAAGATCCCGAAATATGTCGACCGGAGCCGGAGCCATCTGAACCGCACGCTCATACCCCTGCGCCCCCTGTTCCAGATCCGGGACGAGAACGCGAGGCTGCGCGAGCGGTCCGGACGGCAACGGGCGATGAAGTCGAACGCCGCCGTGGTTTCCGCGGCGCTCATCGCCTTCGGGACCGAGGCGGCGAAGCTTTTTGAGACGCTGCCGCCCGAGACGCAGGATGCCGCTTTTCTTGCCCTGGCTCAGGCCATCGCCGCCCGGCTGGATACGGCACTTGAATCTCTGGTGGTTCACCGCGACGAAACCGCCCTGCACGCCCATTTCATCCTGCGCGGTTACACCGAGACGGGGTTGGCGCTGAGTGACACGATGAAGGCCGGAACGACCTCGGAGTTGCAGAATATCGCGGCGGAGGTGATGGCGCGTTTTCATCCGGGGATCGAGCGCGGCCACCGCAAGCGCGACCGTCTGGCGGCAGGTGCTGCGTATTCCGACACGCTCCACCGCAGCGTGCGGCAGTTGCACCAAGACCTGCCTGCCGAGATCGAGGCACGGCAGATCGAGGTGAGGGAACTGCAGGCCGAGAAGGCCGAACTTGTCGCTTCGAACGAGGCGGAAATAGCCCACTTGGCCAAATTGCAGGCGCGCGTCGACCTCTTCGAAAGGGAAGAGAAGAGGTTGCGGGCTTACGAGGCCCGGCTTGCGAAGAGGGAAGAGGAAACGGCGCGGCAGCGATCGGAAGCGGAGAAGATGACCCGATTGGCACGCGAAAGGCTGGAAGCCGCGGAAAGGAAGCACGTGGCGTTCGAGACAGCGCGGGCGGGTCTCGAGAGCGTGGTTGGCGAGATCGACGCCGGCACGATGCGGGTGAATGAGAACGGAAAGATCATACTGAACAACCATGCGCCCCTGCATGCGATGCCGAAGACATTGCTCGACGGGTTGATGCCGTCCATGATCCGCCTTGTCCGACTGATCGACGAGACCGACAAGCAGGCAGCGGGGCTGGATCGAATGATGTCCCGGGTGAAAGAGTTTCTGGGACGAGACGACCTTACCCAGGATGCCCGTCGCGATGCCGAGGACCTGTGGCGCGATTGGGGGCCGCAGTGAGCAGCAGACCTTTGCGAGCGATCGCGCAAGCTGCATGCGTCCGAACAGAAGATCGGGTTCGTTCTGAGCGGTCTTCGTGGCACTGCACGCCCGCCACAGCGGTTCACCACCCGCGCATTTCCCGCCAACGTGAATTGACCCGGGGCCGGTGCCGGGGTGACGTGGAGGTTATGGGAGTCCTTCTGCAAATGGCATTGACGGTCGCGGCCTTGTCGCTCGCCGGCTACCTTGCCATTGCCGCCGGGCTGATCCTGTCGCAATGGCCCGGGCGGATCGCCTCTGGCAGGACCCTGACCTTCTTGGCGCCGCAAGACGCGGAGGGTGGCGGCGCCACAGACGTGCCCTTGCGCAGCTATCGTACGCGCGACGGGGCCGATCTGGGCCTGCGCCGGTTTGCGGCCCGTGGGCCGGGCGCGCCTTTGGTGGTGATCGTGCATGGCTCTGGCTGGCATGGCGAGGCCTATGTTCCGATCGCCCGCCACCTGTCGCAGCATGGCAATTTCGAGGTGCTTCTGCCCGACCTGCGCGGCCATGGCGTGGCCCCGGAACGGCGGGGCGATGTCGGCTATATCGGCGCGTTCGAGGATGATCTTGCCGATCTGATCGCCGCCCATCGAACGCCCGGTCAGCCCGTCTTCATGATCGGTCATTCCAGTGGCGGTGGCCTCGTCATCCGCTTCGCCGCCGGGCGCCATTGCGGGGTTCTGGACAAGGCGGTGCTGTTGTCGCCCTTCCTGAAGCACGACGCCCCGACGATGCGCACCAATGCGGGGGGCTGGAGCCACCCGCTGGTGCGGCGGACGATCGGGCTGGCAATGCTCAACGCCCTGGGCATCCGGGTCTTTAACGGGTTGACGGTGATCCAGTTCCGCTTTCCGCCCGAGGTGCTGAACGGCCCGCGCGGTGACACGGCCACGACGCATTACAGCTATCGTCTGAACACCTCCTACGCGCCGCGCGGCGATTACCTGGCCGATGTGGCGAAGTTGCCGCCGTTCCTGCTGCTGGCGGGGGCCGAGGACGAGGCCTTCGATGCCGCGCAGTTCAAGCCGCTGCTGTCGGGCGCGAATCCGCATGGCACCTATGCGGTCCTTCCCGGCGTAGGACACCTCGGGCTGATCGGGGCGCCCGACGCCCTGGCGCGCGTGCGTGCATTCCTGGAAACCTGATCTCGGGGGTCGTTGCCGATGAAATCCTTCCTGCGCGCCGTCAGCCTTCTGCTGTCCGATCTGGCCTCGACCTTCCTCTTTCTCGCGGTGCTGCTGGCCAGCCATGACATGCCGATGGCGATCCTTTCGGGCATGGTTCTGGGGGTGGTGCAGATCGTCTGGCTGCGGCGGGGCGGGCGGCGGGTCGAGACGATGCAATGGCTCAGCCTCGGGCTGGTGCTGGGGTCGGGCGGGGTGGCGCTGATGACGGGGGATCCGCGCATCGTCATGCTCAAGCCCAGCCTGATCTACCTCATCGTCGGCTCGGTGATGCTGAAACGCGGCTGGATGCTGCGCTACATGCCGCCCGGCGTGCAGGATCTGCTGGGCGACGTCACCGTGATCTTCGGCTACCTCTGGGCCGGGCTGATGTTCTTCTCGGCGGTGCTGAACGTGGCGCTGGCGCTGACGCTGGCGCCCGCGCACTGGGCGCTGGTGATGTCGGTCTATGGCGTCGCCAGCAAGCTGGGGCTGTTCCTGACCCACTTCGCGGCGATGCAGATCGTGGGCTTCTTGCGTGGCCGCCGCCGCGCGCTGGTGGCCAGTGCTGTTTCGGGCGCCGCATTGGGTGATATGCCGAACCCGGCGCTGCGACCGCAAGACCGGCCCTGATCGGATCGGCGGCGCCTGACCTTCGGCCTTGGGTGATCCGCCAGATCCCGATGACGACAAGGGGAAATCCTGCGCATCCCTCTGCGCGCCATGTCGGCCCGCCCGCCCTTGCGGAATAGTTTCTCGCAGGCCATTGCTGCCGACCCCGGCAGTGACCATGTTCAATCTGGCACTCCTGTATGGCGAGTGCCAAAAGCTTCCCGAACACCGCCATGCTCCCTGTAACCCATTCTAAGGAGCGCTTCCGTGATGTTCACACCCCTGCATGACCGGGTCCTCGTCCGTCGCATCGAAGGCGACGAAAAGACCTCTGGCGGGCTCATCATCCCCGACACCGCCAAGGAGAAACCGCAGGAAGGCGAGGTCGTCGCAATCGGCGCCGGCGCCCGGAACGAGGACGGCAACCGCATCGAGATGGATGTCAAGGCCGGCGACCGGATCCTGTTCGGCAAATGGTCCGGCTCCGAGATCAAGCTTGAGGGCGAAGACCTGCTGATCATGAAGGAGAGCGACATCCTCGGCGTCATGGCCTGACCCTCGCCGAGACTCGCATTCCCCCGAGTGCGAAACCCGGTCAGACGGAAACGATCTGATCTTGGGATTTCGTGCAACTCATTGAATCAGATCAAGATCCCTTTTCAGGTTGAGCCAATCTGAAACGATCTTGATCCAGGAGCGCTCCATATGTCTTCTAAAGAAGTCAAGTTCGGCACCGACGCCCGCGACCGCATGCTGAAAGGCATCGATACGCTCGCCAACGCGGTGAAGATCACCCTCGGCCCGAAGGGCCGCAACGTCATCCTCGACATGTCCTGGGGCGCGCCGCGCATCACCAAGGACGGCGTGACCGTCGCCAAGGACATCGAGCTCTCGAACCCATTCGAGAACATGGGCGCGCAAATGGTCCGCGAAGTCGCCTCGCGCACCAATGACGAAGCCGGTGACGGCACCACGACGGCCACGGTGCTGGCCCATGCCATCGTCAAGGAGGGCATGAAATCGGTCGCCGCGGGCATGAACCCGATGGATGTCAAACGCGGCATCGACAAGGCGGTCGCGACCGTCGTCGCCGAGATCAAGGCGATGTCCCGCCCCGTCGGCGACACCGACGAAATCGCCAAGGTCGGCGCGATCTCTGCCAACGGCGAGGCCGCCATCGGTCGGCAGATCGCCGAGGCGATGCAGAGGGTCGGCAACGAGGGTGTCATCACCGTCGAGGAGAACAAGGGACTGGAGACCGAGACCGAAGTGGTCGAGGGCATGCAGTTCGACCGCGGCTATCTCAGCGCCTATTTCGTCACCAACCCGCCCAAGATGACCGTCGAGCTTGAGGATTGCGTGATCCTGCTGCACGAGAAGAAGCTTTCGTCGCTGCAGCAGCTGGTGCCGCTGCTGGAAGCAGTGATCGGGGCCAACAAGCAGCTTCTGATCATCGCCGAGGACATCGAGGGCGAGGCTCTGGCAACGCTGGTGGTCAACAAGCTGCGCGGCGGGCTGAAGGTCGCTGCGGTCAAGGCGCCGGGCTTCGGCGATCGCCGCAAGGCGATGATGGAGGATATCGCCATCATCACCGGCGGTCAGGTGATCTCGCCCGATCTGGGTGTGAAGCTTGAGAATGTCACGCTGGACATGCTGGGCAGCGCCCGCAAGGTCCTGATCTCGAAGGAAGATACCACGATCATCGACGGCGACGGCGAGAAGGCGGCGATCGCCTCTCGGGTCGGGCAGATCCGTGCACAGATCGCCGACACGGACTCGGATTATGACAAGGAGAAGCTGCAGGAACGGCTGGCCAAGCTTGCCGGCGGCATTGCGGTGATCCGCGTCGGCGGTGCCACCGAGATCGAGGTCAAGGAGCGCAAGGACCGCGTCGACGACGCGCTGAACGCGACCCGGGCCGCAGTCCAGGAGGGTGTTGTGCCCGGTGGCGGCGTGGCCCTGATCCATGCCGGCAAGGCGCTGGCATCGCTGACCGGCGAGAACGACGATCAGGACACCGGTATCCGGATCGTCCGCCGTGCGTTGCAGGCGCCGCTGCGGCGGATCGCCGAGAATGCCGGGGTCGACGGCTCGGTGGTCGTGGGCAGGGTGCTCGAGAACGACAACCGCAGCTTCGGCTTTGACGCGCAGACCGAAGTCTATGGTGACATGCTGGCGGCGGGCATTATCGACCCGACCAAGGTGGTCCGCATCGCCCTTGAGAACGCCGCTTCCATCGCTGGCCTGATCATCACCACGGAAGTCATGATCGCCGACAAGCCCGCGAAGCACGGATCTGGCAGCAGCTCCGACATGGCGGGCATGGACTCGATGATGTAGCACCCCCCGGGGATCCGCCACGAACCGGCTTATTCGCCCAAATCTGCCGGCACTGTTGCGTGCGTCTGAGCGTGCTTTGAAATCAATGTGTTAAGCAAGGATTTCTTGGCAGCTTCGGACGCACGCATGGGTAAGACGCTGCGAACCCGCCCTTTCTGGCCAAGGTCCAGCCCTAACGGGCTGGGCCCGCGGCGGAGGTGCAGGAGGGCGCCGGAGCGCAACGAGCGGGCGGGCATCAGCAGAACCGATCCGGACAAGGGCTGCACCCTTCCCGCGCCGCATCAGTCCAAGATGACGAAATGCCCGTCGCCCAGATCCTTGTAGACCGAGGGGGCCGGCGAGTGGCCGACCGGAAAGGTCGCCGATGGCAAGATGCGCGCACGGCGGTCCTCATGCGGGCGGCGGTTGCGCGGATCGGGCAGCGGAACCGCAACCATCAGCTTGCGGGTATAGGGATGTTGGGGATCGTCGAAAACTGCCCTGCGGGTTCCGATTTCGACGATCCGGCCCATATACATCACCGCCACATGATGCGAGACGCGCTCAACCACCGCCATGTCGTGGCTGATGAACAGGAACGACAGCCCGAGGTCGGCCTGCAGTTCCATCATCAGGTTCTTCGCACGGATGATGGAGGGGCTTGCATCCGAGGCTGCCGACCGGAAGCCGCCCTTCGCAGGCGCGGCACTTCGCTCTCAATAGTAGCGGCCTTTATATCTGCTTTCATAAGGTCACCAGATCCCGTAAAGATCCAAATCTTTGAGGTTTTGGGACAGATCATGGCGCAAAATGCCACCATTTACAAAGTTGAGCTTTCAGTCTCCGACATGGATCGCCACTATTATGAGACCCATAAACTGACCGTTGCGAAGCATCCATCGGAGACGGTTGAACGGCTGATGGTGCGCATTGTCGCTTTTGCGCTAAATGCCCATGAGAATTTGGAAATGACGAAGGGCATTTCAACGGATGGCGAACCCGACATTTGGCAGAAGAGCCTCAGCGGAGAGCTTGATGTGTGGGTGGCCTTAGGGCTTCCCAGCGAGAAGGTGATGCGTCAATCCTGTGGCAAAGCCGACAAGGTGGTTGTCTATCCTTACGGCGGCAGGACAGCCGAGATGTGGTGGGATAAGATCAAAAATAGCACCACCCGTTTTGAGAATCTTCAAGTGACAAATTTTTCCGAGAAAGACACTGGAGAACTGGCAAAACTGGCAAGCCGCGCGATGAGGCTCCAGATTAATATTCAGGACGGCGATTTGATGGTCAGTGCTGGTGATAGCATCGTTTACGTTACCCCGCTAAAATGGAAGAGTGTCGCGTAATTACAGGAGCTCCCCGGCACAGAAGGGCAATCGCCTTTGTCCTAAGTAACTGTCACATCCCGGAAGGTAGTATGGCTGTTTCTTGAACAGCTTCGGCTTGAGTTTGTGCCATTCCTTCATCGCCAGCAAGGGCGACTTGCTGCCCAGTGCTGATTGCGGGAGTTGTTGGTTGTAGA
>CAJYAD010000039.1 GCA_913064775.1 uncultured Albidovulum sp.
CGTAGGCCTTGAAATCACCGAAATACTTCGTGATCGCCGCCGTCAACGTCGTCTTGCCGTGGTCAACGTGGCCGATCGTGCCAATGTTAACGTGCGGTTTGTTCCGTTCAAACTTTGCCTTTGCCATGATGGCCTCCTGTCATTTCGGAGCGTAAGGGGCGCTTACGCGTATTTCTTCTGGATCTCTTCCGAGATGTTCTGCGGGACCGCTTCGTAATGGTCGAACTGCATCGAGAAGTTCGCCCGGCCCGAGGACATCGAGCGCAGCGTGTTGATGTAGCCGAACATGTTGGCCAGCGGCACGAAGGCATTGATGACGTTCGCGTTGCCGCGAGTGTCCTGCCCCTGCACCATGCCACGACGGCTGGTCAGGTCGCCGATGATGCCGCCGGTGTATTCTTCCGGGGTCACCACTTCGACCTTCATCACCGGCTCAAGCAGCTTCGCGCCGGCCTTCTTGAGGCCCTCGCGCATCGCAGCCCGGGTCGCGATCTCGAACGCCAGCACCGAGGAGTCGACGTCGTGGAACGCACCGTCAACCAGCGCCACCTTGAAGTCGATCACCGGGAAGCCGGCGAGCGGGCCCGAGTCCATCACGGACTTGATGCCTTTCTCGACGCCGGGGATGTATTCCTTCGGCACCGAGCCACCGACGATCCGGCTTTCGAACGAGTAGCCCTCGCCCGGTTCGGTCGGGGTGATCTCAAGCTTGATCCGCGCGAACTGACCGGTACCACCAGTCTGTTTCTTGTGGGTGTAGTCGATCTCGGTCGGCTTCGAGATGGTCTCACGGTAGGCCACCTGCGGCGCACCGATGTTGGCCTCGACCTTGAACTCGCGCTTCATCCGGTCGACCAGAATGTCGAGGTGAAGTTCGCCCATGCCCTTCATGATCGTCTGGCCCGACTCGAAGTCGGTCTCGACGCGGAAGGACGGATCTTCGGCGGCCAGGCGCTGCAGGGCGAGGCCCATCTTTTCCTGGTCGGCCTTCGACTTGGGCTCGACCGCGATCTCGATGACCGGATCGGGGAAGCTCATGGTTTCCAGAACCACCGGGCTGCTGGTGGCACAGAGCGTGTCACCCGTGGTGGTTTCCTTCAGACCGGCCAGCGCGATGATGTCACCGGCGAAAGCCTCTTCGATCTCTTCGCGGTTGATCGAGTGCATCATCATCATGCGACCGATGCGCTCTTTCTTGCCCTTGGTCGCGTTCAGGATCCCGTCGCCCTTCTTCAGCACACCCGAATAGACGCGCGTGAAGGTCAGCGAACCGACGAACGGGTCGTTCATGATCTTGAACGCCAGCGCCGAGAAGGGCTCGCTGTCATCAGCATGACGCGCGATGTTGCGGGTCTCGGTCTCGTCGTCCGGCGAGAAGCCCATGTAGGGCGGCACGTCGAGCGGCGACGGCAGGAAGTCGATGACCGCGTTCAGCAGCGGCTGCACGCCCTTGTTCTTGAAGGCCGAGCCACCCAGAACCGGAACGAAGGACAGCGACAGCGTACCCTTGCGGATCAGCGCGCGCAGGGTCGCCTCGTCGGGCTCGTTGCCCTCGAGGTAGGCCTCCATCGCGACGTCGTCCATTTCGACGGCGTTCTCGATCATGTTGTTGCGCCACTCGTCGGCGGTCGCCTTCAACTCGTCGCGGATCGGCTGACGAACCCAGGCAGCGCCCAGATCCTCGCCCTTCCAGACCCATTCTTCCATGGTGATCAGGTCGACGATGCCCTCAAGGGTATCCTCGGCGCCGATCGGGAAGTTGACCGGAACCGCGGTGGCACCGGTGCGCTCTTTGATCATCGCCACGCACTTGAAGTAGTCCGCGCCGATCTTGTCCATCTTGTTGACGAACACCATCCGCGGAACCTTGTAGCGGTCGGCCTGACGCCAAACCGTCTCGGTCTGCGGCTCGACACCGGCGTTGCCGTCAAGCAGCGCCACCGCACCGTCGAGCACCGCCAGCGAACGCTCGACTTCGATGGTGAAGTCGACGTGGCCGGGGGTGTCGATGATGTTGAAACGGTATTTGGTGTCCGAGATGCCCTCTAGCGACGGCTCCTCCTGGCGTTGCCAGAAGGTGGTAGTCGCAGCCGAGGTGATCGTGATGCCACGCTCCTGCTCCTGCTCCATCCAGTCCATCGTCGCGGCGCCATCATGCACCTCGCCGATCTTGTGGCTTTTGCCGGTGTAGAAAAGGATCCGCTCCGTCGTCGTGGTCTTGCCCGCGTCGATATGGGCCATGATCCCGAAGTTACGGTAGCGTTGGAGGGGGTAGTCGCGTGCCATTGGATCGCCTCAGGCTGAAAGGGTTTACCAGCGGTAATGGCTGAACGCTTTGTTCGCGTCGGCCATCTTGTGGGTGTCTTCGCGCTTCTTCACCGCGGTGCCGCGGCCGTTGACCGCGTCAGAAAGCTCGCCTGCGAGGCGCTCTTCCATGGTGTTTTCGTTGCGGTTGCGCGCGGCGATGATGAGCCAGCGGATAGCCAGCGCTTCGCGGCGCTCGGGGCGCACTTCGACGGGGACCTGGTAGGTCGCACCGCCAACCCGGCGAGAGCGGACCTCGACCGAGGGCTTGGCGTTCTCGAGGGCTTCGTGGAAGCACTCGATCGGTTCGCGCTTGAGACGGTCCTGAACCCGGTCGAGCGCGTCATAGACGATGCGCTCGGCGACGGACTTCTTGCCGTCGACCATCAGGTTGTTCATGAACTTGGTCAGAACCCGATCGCCAAACTTGGCATCGGGAAGGACTTCGCGCTTTTCGGCTGCGTGACGACGCGACATATCTCAGCTCCTCACTTCGGACGCTTCGCGCCGTATTTCGAACGGCGCTGACGACGATCTTTGACGCCCTGGGTATCCAGAACACCGCGCAGGATGTGGTAACGCACACCGGGAAGGTCTTTTACGCGACCGCCGCGGATCAGCACGACCGAGTGCTCTTGCAGGTTGTGCTTTTCGCCCGGGATGTAGCTGATCACCTCATAGCCATTGGTCAGGCGCACTTTGGCAACCTTCCGCATGGCCGAGTTCGGCTTCTTCGGGGTGGTGGTGTAGACGCGGGTGCAAACGCCACGCTTCTGGGGGCATTGCTCCAGATGCATCGACTTGGAGCGTTTGACTTTCGGCTCCCGCGGTTTGCGGATGAGCTGTTGGATCGTCGGCATTCCGGTTCCTCTCTTGGTCCGGTGTCTGTCAATACTCGCACCCAGACCCGGGTGCGCTGCTTCTCGACGGCGCCTTGCCGTATGCAAAACGCCAAAACCGCATACGCTCCCATTGCGCGGGAGCGACGCGGTGGAATTCCAGAGGATCGGGGCGTGAAGGCCCGGATCATGACCACTTCAGTTTTTGAATCCTGCACAGAAGGCGCTAGCCGCAGTACGGGATGGCGGGCGTATAGGGGGAGTCGCGGGGGTTGTCAACAGCACGTGACCCCCGCGGGATGCGATCCCTCAGGCCAGGTGGCGGCCAAGCCCGGCCTGACGGCGGCGCTGGCTGCGCGCCTGCAGCCGCAGCAGCCCGAACACGGCGCCCCAATAGACCACCCAGGCCGCCACGGTCACCGCATCGGGTGCCGCGCGGTAGCCGGTCAGCGCCGCGACCAGTCCGCCGACGCGGGTGCTGTCGTTCAGCACCGCGCTCATGTCCCACAGCGGTGCGCCGAAGGGCAGAATGCCGACCGCCACCAGATCGCCGACGCCGGTGACGAACAGCGCGCAGGCAAGCAGCAGCAGCATGACCTCGGAGATCCGGAAGAACCCGCGCCAGGGCAGGAACCGCGCCCCTGCGCGCAGCAGCGCATAAGTGACCAGCGCCGCAGAAAATCCCACCACGATCGAGGCCAGCACCATCGCCATGGCCGCCCCCTGAGCGGCCGCGACCGATCCATAAAGGAACACCACCGTCTCGCTGCCCTCACGCGCGACGGCAGCGAGCGCCAGGAAGAACACCGCCCACCAGCTGCGCTGTACCGCCGCCTCATGCAGGCCGGCCTCCAGATCCTTCTTGAGGGTCCGGCCGTGGGCGCGCATCCAAAGAACCATCTGCACGATCAAGCCGGCAGCCAGGAAGACCATCGCGGTCATCAGATCCTGCCGCAAACCAGCGGGCAGCAGTTGTGAGAAACCCAGAAGGGTCAGCCCGAAGGCCACGGCCACCGCCAGCCCGGCGGCAACGCCGCCCCACAGGAACAGCGCGGCGCGGCGCCCGGCCCGCTCATGCGCCAGCCAGCCGGCCAGGATGCCGATGACCAAGAGCGCCTCGACGCTTTCGCGCCAGAGGATGAAGATGATTTGTCCGTTCATGGCGTAATCCTGTCGCGTCCCCTGCCCCGTCGCGGCCTATTTGGCGATGATCTCGCCGCGCGCAGTCGGCTGATCTTCGTGGAATTCCTCGACGAACGGGTAGGTCCCGGCGGGCAGCGGCCGCAGCTCTATCTCGACTGTCTTGCCCGGCGCGATGATCTTTTCGATGCGCAGGCGCTTGCTTTCGAATTCCGCCGCCGACTTGCCGGTGTTCGTCACCTTCAGCATCTGCTTCTTGCCGGCGGGCACCTCGATCTTCTGCGGGGTGATGACGCCGTCGTGCAAAGTGACGCTTAGCGCCTGCTCCGCGCTGACGGCACCGGCGGCAAGAAAGGTCGCGATGCTGAATACGGTCGCGGCTGCAAGGCGTTTGGTAGCGGGCATGGATTCGTCCTTTTCCATCTGCGTTGGCTTATGGGTATCCGACAAAAACACTCAGGTCAATAATAGACGACAAAAACACTTTGCTTATGCTGAATCCTGCTGATGCGCGGTCCCGTCGTTCAGGCTGAATGCGCGCCTTGCCCCGCCTGCGGGCGCGCCCCTACCCCGCAAATGCAAAAGGCCCCCACCGTTTCCGGTAGGGGCCTTCGCTTTGCTTGTCTGCGCGATTTTACTCTTCGCGGCTTTCCGGCGTCTCGACGAGACCCAGATCGGCCTCTTCGCCCATCACCTCGTCATCCGACACGCCCTCATCGATGGGCGCGGCCAGTGCCGCCGCGGCTTCCGCCGCAGCCCGCGCGGCGTCGATGACCTTCTGGTCGCGGTCAGCTGCGATCTTGCGCACCCGTGCCGTCGCCCCGCCGGTGCCCGCCGGGATCAGCCGGCCAACGATGACGTTCTCCTTCAGACCCACAAGCTTGTCGCGCTTGCCCATGACCGAGGCCTCGGTCAGCACCCGCGTGGTCTCCTGGAACGAAGCCGCAGAGATGAAGCTGCGCGTCTGCAAGCTGGCCTTGGTGATGCCCAGCAGGATCGGCTCGGCCTGAGCCGGGCGCAGCCCTGCCTTTTCGGCCTTGGCGTTCATCTCTTCCAGTTCGGCCTTGTCGACATGCTCGCCCTTCAGAAGCGTGGTTTCCCCACTGTCGAGGATCTCCCACTTCTGCAGCATCTGGCGCACGATCACTTCGATATGCTTGTCGTTGATCTTCACGCCCTGCAGCCGGTAGACATCCTGCACTTCGTCGATCATGTAGTTCGCCAGCGCCTCGACACCCAGGATACGCAGGATGTCATGCGGCGCAGGATTGCCGTCCATGATGTAGTCGCCCTTCTGCACGAAGTCGCCTTCCTGCACCGGGATGTGCTTGCCCTTCGGCACCATGTACTCGACGGTGTTCATGGTGTCGTCGGTCGGTTCGATCGTGATCCGACGCTTGTTTTTGTAGTCCTTGCCAAAGCGCACATAGCCGTCGTGTTCGGCGATGATGGCGTGGTCTTTCGGACGACGGGCCTCGAAAAGTTCCGCCACGCGGGGAAGACCCCCGGTGATGTCCTTCGTCTTGGCACCTTCGCGCGGGATCCGGGCGACGACGTCGCCGGGCTTGATGTCCTGCCCGTCCTCGACCGACAGAATAGCGTCAACCGACATCGTATAGGAAATCGGCGTCCCCTGATCGTTGCGCATCGGCTCGCCAGAGTCCGGATCCATCACGATGATCTCGGGCTTCAGCTCGTTGCTTTTCGGGGCAGAGCGCCAATCCGAGACGATCTTCTGGGTCATGCCCGTGGCTTCGTCCGTGTCCTCGCGCACCGAGAGGCCCGAGACGAGATCCACGAACCGCGCCACACCGCCCTTTTCGGCGATGATCGGCAGTGTGTAGGGGTCCCATTCGAACAGCTTGGCGCCGCGCTTCACGGCCTCGCCGTCCTTGACGAACAGCTTGGTGCCATAGCCCAGCTTGTGGCTGGCCCGCTCGATCCCGTTGTCGTCGATGATCGCGATCTGCATGTTGCGGCCCATCACGATCTGTTCGCCGGCGACATTCTCAAGCAGGTTCGCGTTGCGGAACTCGATCTTGCCTTCCTGGCTGGCTTCCAGGAACGACTGCTGACCACCCTGGGCGATGCCGCCGATGTGGAAGGTCCGCATCGTCAGCTGGGTGCCCGGCTCGCCGATCGACTGCGCGGCGATGATACCCACCGCTTCGCCGGTGTTGACCATCGTGCCGCGGGCAAGGTCGCGCCCGTAGCACATCGCGCAAACGCCTTCGTCCGCCTCGCAGGTCAAGGGGCTGCGGATCCGCATCGCGGGCACGCCCGCCGCCTCGATCTGATCGGCCTTGCGTTCGTCGATCAGCTCTCCGGCCTTGAGCAGAACCTCGTCCGTCCCCGGCACCAGCACGTCCTCGGCCGCGACACGGCCCAGGATGCGCTCGGCCAGCGAGGCGACGACTTCACCGTCGTTGACCGCCGCTTCCGCGGTGATCGAGCGTTCGGTGCCACAATCGTGGCTGCGCACGATGCAATCCTGCGCCACGTCCACCAGACGGCGGGTCAGGTAGCCCGAGTTCGCCGTCTTCAGCGCGGTATCGGCCAGACCCTTCCGGGCGCCGTGGGTCGAGTTGAAGTATTCAAGAACGGTCAGACCTTCCTTGAAGTTCGAGATGATCGGCGTCTCGATGATCTCGCCCGAGGGCTTGGCCATCAGGCCGCGCATCCCGCCCAGCTGCTTCATCTGGGCAGGCGAACCCCGCGCACCCGAGTGCGACATCATGTAGACCGAGTTCGGCTCCATCTCGGCGCCGGCGTCGTCGTAGCGCACGGCCGAGATTTCCTTCATCATCTCGGCGGCCACGGCGTCGGAACATTTCGACCAGGCATCGACGACCTTGTTGTACTTCTCACCCTGGGTGATCAGGCCGTCCATGTACTGCTGTTCGAATTCCTTCACCTGATCGCGGACTTCGCCGACGATGGTCCACTTGCTGTCCGGGATCAGCATGTCGTCCTTGCCGAACGAGATGCCGGCCTTGAACGCCTCGCGGAAGCCCATGCCCATGATCTGGTCGCAGAAGATCACCGATTCCTTCTGGCCGCAGTAGCGGTAGACGGTGTCGATGACTTTCTGGACGTCCTTCTTGCGCAGCAGACGGTTGACCAGTTCGAACGGCGCCTTGGCGTTCAGCGGCAGCATCGCGCCCAGCCGGACACGGCCCGGCGTGGTCTCGTAGCGCTTCATCACCTCGTTGCCTTCGTCGTCGATCTGCTTGATCCGCGCGGTGATCTTGGTGTGCATATGCACCGCGCCGGCGGCCAGCGCGTGCTCGACCTCTTCGACATCGGCAAGGGCCATGCCCTCGCCGGGCATCCCTTTTCGTTCCATCGTCACATAGTACAGCCCCAGAATCATGTCCTGTGACGGCACGATGATCGGCGCGCCGTTGGCAGGCGACAGCACGTTGTTGGTCGACATCATCAACACGCGCGCTTCAAGCTGTGCTTCCAGCGAAAGCGGCACGTGAACGGCCATCTGGTCACCGTCGAAGTCGGCGTTGAAGGCCGAGCAGACCAGCGGATGCAGCTGGATCGCCTTGCCTTCGATCAGGATCGGCTCGAAGGCCTGGATGCCCAGACGGTGTAGCGTCGGCGCGCGGTTCAGCAGCACCGGATGCTCGCGGATCACCTCGTCCAGAATGTCCCAAACCTCGGGACGCTCTTTCTCGACCAGCTTCTTGGCCTGCTTGACGGTCGAAGACAGACCCTTGGCCTCAAGCCGCGAATAGATGAACGGCTTGAACAGCTCCAGCGCCATCTTCTTGGGCAGACCGCATTGATGCAGCTTCAGCTCGGGCCCGGTCACGATGACCGAACGACCCGAGAAGTCGACGCGCTTGCCCAGAAGGTTCTGGCGGAAGCGGCCCTGCTTGCCCTTCAGCATGTCCGACAGCGACTTCAGCGGGCGCTTGTTGGTGCCGGTGATGACGCGGCCACGACGGCCGTTGTCGAACAGTGCATCGACAGCTTCCTGCAGCATGCGCTTTTCGTTGCGCACGATGATGTCGGGCGCGCGCAGCTCGATCAGCCGCTTGAGGCGGTTGTTGCGGTTGATGACCCGGCGATACAGGTCGTTGAGGTCCGACGTCGCGAAGCGGCCACCATCCAGCGGCACCAGCGGGCGCAGTTCCGGCGGGATGACCGGCAGAACCGTCAGGATCATCCATTCCGGACGGTTGCCCGATTCCTGGAAATGCTCGACGATCTTCAGCCGCTTGATGATCTTCTTCGGCTTCAACTCGCCGGTGGCTTCCTTGAGATCCTCGCGCAGCTGAATCGCCGTCGAGTCAAGATCGATCGCCGACAGCATCTCGCGGATCGCCTCGGCACCGATATTGGCGGTGAAAGCGTCAGCGCCATACTGGTCCTGCGCGTCGAGGTAATCTTCCTCGGTCATCAGCTGGCCGTAGCTCAGGTCGGTCAGGCCCGGCTCGATCACGACGTAGTTCTCGAAGTAGAGAATGCGCTCCAGATCGCGCAGCGTCATGTCCAGCATCAGGCCGATGCGCGAGGGCAGCGACTTGAGGAACCAGATATGCGCGACGGGCGAGGCCAGCTCGATATGGCCCATGCGCTCGCGCCGGACCTTCTGAAGCGTCACCTCGACACCGCATTTCTCGCAGACGACGCCGCGATACTTCATGCGCTTGTATTTACCGCACAGGCATTCGTAATCCTTGATCGGGCCAAAGATACGGGCGCAGAACAGGCCGTCACGCTCGGGCTTGAACGTGCGGTAGTTGATGGTTTCCGGCTTCTTGATCTCGCCATAGGACCACGACAGGATCCGCTCGGGCGAGGCCAGAGAGATCTTGATTTCGTCGAAGGTCTTGACCGGAGCCACCGGGTTGAACGGGTTGGTCGTCAGTTCCTGGTTCATCTTCAAATCCTTGAATTCGGGCGGGGAAAGCGGAAGGCGCGGGGGTGCCGAAGCACCCCGCTAAGGCGCCCCTATTCCTCTTCCTCCGCATCCAGGAGTTCCATGTTCAGGCCGAGGCCGCGGACTTCCTTGACGAGCACGTTGAAGCTCTCGGGAACGCCCGCCTCGAAATTGTCCTCGCCCTTGACGATGCTCTCGTAGACCTTGGTGCGGCCCGCGACGTCGTCCGACTTCACCGTCAGCATCTCCTGCAGGGTGTAGGCGGCGCCATAGGCTTCCAGCGCCCAGACCTCCATCTCACCCAGACGCTGACCGCCGAACTGCGCCTTACCGCCCAGCGGCTGCTGGGTGACCAGGCTGTACGGACCGGTGGAACGCGCGTGCAGCTTGTCGTCGACCAGGTGGTGCAGCTTGAGCATGTACTTCACGCCCACCGTCACCGGCCGCGCGAATTGCTCGCCCGAGCGCCCGTCGAAAACGATCGACTGACCGGACTGGCTGAAACCAGCCCGCACCAGCGCGTCGTTCACGTCGGCCTCTTTCGCACCGTCGAAGACCGGCGTCGCGATCGGCACGCCGCGCGTCACGTTCGAGGCCGCCTCGACCAGGCTTGCGTCGTCACGACCTTCGATCGCTTCGTCGTAGACCTCGTCGCCGTAAGCCAGACGCATCGCTTCCTTCACCTCGGTCAGATCGCCCGAGCGGCGGTAGCCCGCAAGCGCATCGTCGATCTTCAGCCCCAGGCCACGCGCGGCCCAACCCATGTGGGTTTCCAGGATCTGACCGACGTTCATCCGCGACGGCACCCCCAGCGGGTTCAGCACGAAATCGACCGGCGTGCCATCGGCGAGGAACGGCATGTCCTCCATCGGCACGACCTTCGAGATGACACCCTTGTTGCCGTGACGGCCGGCCATCTTGTCGCCCGGCTGCAGCTTGCGCTTCACCGCGACGAACACCTTGACCGACTTCATCACGCCCGGAGGCAGATCGTCGCCACGACGGACCTTCTCGACCTTGTCCTCGAACCGCGCCTCAAGCGCGCGCTTCGACGCTTCGAACTGGTCGTGCAGGGCCTCGACATCCTTGGCCTCGGCTTCTTCGCCCAGGGCAAGCTGCCACCACTGGCCGCGGCTCAGGGTTTCCAGAAGCTCCTCGTTGATCTCGGAGCCGGACTTGACGCCCTTCGGCCCCTTCACCGCGGTCTTGCCGAGGATCAGGGTCTTCAGACGCGTGTAGATGTTGCGCTCGAGAATTTCCATCTCGTCGTCACGGTCGCGGGCAAGGCTTTCGACTTCCTCGCGCTCGATCTGCAGCGCACGCTCGTCCTTGTCGACGCCGTGGCGGTTGAAGACCCGCACGTCGACGATGGTGCCGTAGGCCCCCGGCGGCAGACGCAGGGACGTGTCACGCACGTCGCTGGCCTTTTCGCCGAAGATGGCGCGCAGCAGCTTTTCTTCCGGGGTCATCGGGCTTTCGCCCTTGGGGGTGATCTTGCCCACCAGGATGTCGCCCGGCTGAACCTCGGCCCCGATATAGACGATGCCGGCCTCGTCGAGGTTGCGCAGGGCTTCCTCGCCGACGTTCGGGATGTCACGGGTGATCTCTTCCGGCCCGAGCTTGGTATCGCGGGCCGCGACCTCGTATTCCTCGATGTGGATCGAGGTGTAGACGTCGTCGCGCAGAATGCGCTCCGAGATCAGGATCGAGTCCTCGTAGTTGTAGCCGTTCCACGGCATGAACGCGACGATGATGTTCCGGCCAAGCGCCAGTTCACCCATGTCGGTGCAGGGGCCGTCGGCGATCACTTCGCTGCGGGTCACCGTATCGCCCACCTTCACCAGCGGGCGCTGGTTGATGCAGGACGACTGGTTCGAGCGCGCGAACTTGCGCAGGCGGTAGATGTCCACCCCCGGCTCGCCCGGCTCCAGCAACTCGGTGGCGCGCACGACGATCCGGGTGGCATCCACCTGATCGACCACGCCCGAGCGCCGCGCCATGATCGCGGCGCCGGAATCCCGGGCCACGATGCTTTCAATGCCGGTGCCGACCAGCGGCGCCTCGGATTGCAGCAGCGGAACCGCCTGACGCTGCATGTTCGAGCCCATCAGCGCGCGGTTGGCGTCGTCGTTTTCCAGGAACGGAATCAGCGAGGCCGCAACCGAAACCAGCTGTTTCGGCGACACGTCGATCAGGTCGACGTTCTCGGGCGGGTTGAGCATGAATTCGCCCGACTTGCGCGTCGAGACGAGGTCATTCTCGAACCGGCCGTCGGCGTCGAGATGCGCGTTGGCCTGGGCCACCGTGTGCCGCATTTCCTCGGTCGCCGACATGTAGACGACCTCATCGGTCACCTGGCTGTTCACAACCCTGCGGTAGGGGGTCTCGATGAAGCCGTACTTGTTCACCCGCGCGAAGGTGGCGAGCGAGTTGATCAGGCCGATGTTCTGGCCTTCCGGCGTCTCGATCGGGCACATCCGGCCATAGTGGGTCGGGTGAACGTCGCGCACTTCAAAGCCCGCACGTTCCCGCGTCAGACCGCCCGGCCCAAGCGCCGAAAGACGGCGTTTGTGGGTGACTTCCGACAGCGGGTTGGTCTGGTCCATGAACTGCGACAGCTGCGAAGAGCCAAAGAATTCACGCACCGCCGCCGCCGCTGGCTTGGCGTTGATCAGATCCTGCGGCATCACCGTGTCGATCTCGACCGAGGACATGCGCTCCTTGATCGCGCGCTCCATGCGCAGCAGGCCGACGCGGTACTGGTTCTCCATCAGCTCGCCGACCGAGCGCACCCGGCGGTTGCCGAGGTGGTCGATGTCGTCGATCTCGCCCTTGCCGTCGCGCAGTTCGGTCAGCGCCTTGATGCAGGCGACGATGTCCTCGCGGTCCAGCGTGCGCTGGGTGTCGGGCTTGTCGAGCGCGAGGCGCATGTTCATCTTGACCCGGCCGACGGCCGAAAGATCATAGCGCTCGCCGTCGAAGAACAGGCTGTCGAACAGCGACGAGGCCGCTTCCACGGTCGGCGGCTCGCCCGGGCGCATGACGCGGTAGATGTCCATCAGCGCCGAGTCGCGGTTCCAGTTCTTGTCCGCGGCCATGGTGTTGCGGATGTAGGGGCCGACGTTGACGTTGTCGATGTCGAGCACCGGAATGTCGGTGATGCCCTGATCCATCAGCACCTTCAGCGTGCCACCCTTGACTTCGCCGTCCTTGTCGACCTCCCAGGTCAGCTCATCCCCGGCCTCGACCCAGATCTCGCCGGTCTCTTCGTTGATGATGTCCTTCGAGACAAAGCGGCCGACAATGCGGTCGAAGGGCAGCAGAAGCTCGGTGACCTTGGCGTCATCGATCAGCTGCTTGACCATCCGCGGGGTCATCTTGTCGCCGGAGTTGCAGATCACCTCGCCGGTGGCGGCGTCGACCAGGTCATGGGTCGGACGGGTTCCGCGCACGCGCTCGGGGAAGAACCTGGTCACCCAGCCCTTGTTCTTCTCGTAGCGGTAGCTGACCGTTTCGTAATAGGCCTGCATGATCTGGTCCTGGCTCATGCCCAGGGCATAAAGCAGGGTCGTCACCGGCAGCTTCCGGCGGCGGTCAATGCGGGCGAAGACGTTGTCCTTCGCGTCGAATTCGAAGTCGAGCCAGGAGCCGCGGTAGGGAATGATCCGGCAGGCGAACAGCAGCTTGCCCGAGGAATGGGTCTTGCCCTTGTCGTGGTCGAAGAACACGCCCGGGCTGCGGTGCATCTGGGAAACGATCACCCGCTCGGTGCCATTGACGATGAAGGTGCCGTTCGGCGTCATCAGCGGCATGTCGCCCATGAAGACGTCCTGCTCCTTGATGTCCTTCACGGACTTGGCGCCGGTGTCTTCGTCGAAATCGAACACGATCAGACGCAGGGTGACCTTCAGCGGCGCGGCATAGGTCATGTCGCGCTGCATGCATTCATCGACGTCGTACTTGGGCTTTTCCAGCTCGTATTTCACGAACTCCAGCACCGCCGTCTCGTTGAAATCCTTGATCGGGAAGACCGACTGGAAAACGCCTTGAATGCCCTCGCCATCAGAGGGCTGCGGGGCGTCACCTGACCTCAGGAACAGATCGTAAGAGGATTTCTGAACCTCAATGAGGTTCGGCATCTCCAGGACTTCGCGGATTTTGCCATAATAGCGGCGGATGCGCTTCTGACCGATCGCAGCTTGAGCCATGCTCGTCGTCACCTTTCGTCGTTTTCGCGGGCGCGCCAGCCGCCGGGGCTTCGGCAGCACGCCGCTTGCGAAACAGGGGGAGGGTTCCATTCATGCCTGCCGTCCCAATGACAAGCTCCCGAACCCTTGGCCTCCCTTGGGCAGACCCGGCGCGCCGAGGCTCTCCAAGACAGGCATGGCTGGGCCCGAAAATTCGGACCCAGCCGCGATTTTCAACGCTGCGGTGCCAGGCACCGCGCGCGAATTACTTCAACTCGACCTTGGCGCCAGCCGCCTCGAGCTTGGCCTTGATTTCCTCGGCCTCGCCCTTCGGAGCAGCTTCCTTCACCTTGCCGCCGGCCTCGACGAGGTCCTTGGCTTCTTTCAGGCCCAGACCGGTGATGGTGCGCACTTCCTTGATCACGTTGATCTTCTGTGCACCGGCTTCGATGAGCACGACATCGAATTCGGTCTTTTCCTCGACGGCGGCGGCATCGCCACCGGCAGCCGGACCGGCCATCATCACCGCGCCGCCAGCAGCGGGCTCGATGCCGTATTCGTCCTTGAGGATGGTTTTCAGTTCCTGAGCTTCGAGAAGCGTGAGGTTCACGATCTCTTCGGCGAGTTTTTTCAGATCAGCCATTTTTCAGTTCCGTTCTCTAAGATGGGGTCCAACGTCCGGAAGTCCAGTCCGTCGGTCTCGGGTTGCTTACGCGGCTTCGCGCTCTTCCAAGGTGGAGAGGATGCCCGCGATATTCGAAGCAGGAGCGCCAATCGCACCAGCGATGTTCGAGGCGGGCGCACCGATGCACGACACGATCGAAGCAATAAGCTCCTCGCGCGAAGGCATGGCGGCCACGGCTTTCACACCGGCCTGGTCCAAGGCCGTCTCGCCCATGGCACCGCCCAGAATCACGAGTTTCTCGTTCTTCTTGGCGTAGCCGTCGACCACCTTCGCCGCAGCGACGGGATCTTCGGAATAGGCGAGTACGGTCATGCCCGTCAGAAGGGCACCGATGCTTTCGCACGGCTTCCCCTGAAGGGCGATCTTGGCGAGCCTGTTCTTAGCGACGCGGACGGACCCACCAACTTCACGCATCTGCGCGCGCAGGTCCTGCATCTCGGCAACCGTGAGACCTTCGTAGTGGGCAACCACAACGACGCCAGAGCTTTCGAAGATCTGGCCGAGTTCCTCGACCAGTTTTTCTTTCTGGGCTCTATCCACAGTTTCACTCCAAGTTTGGGGGTTTCCCCCCGGCTCTAAAATGCTCCGGCGAACCGGAGCGTTCGGGTCCGTAAGGGTCCCGAGGCCAAGATCGCGGGCAGCGCCCGAAAATCCGTCTCGATCCCCATCTCAGGAAGGAAATTAAGCCATCCCCCTTGCGGGATCAGGCACCCTCCGTCTCGGACAGGACAGGGCGGTTCCTTGCGGGCCGCCCCGCCATTCGCCCCGCGAACAGGGCAAATTTCTTAGTTCCCGCTGGCCGAAACCAGATCGACCGTCACGCCGGGGCCCATCGACGAGCTCAGCGACACCTTCTGCATGTAGGTGCCCTTGGCGCCCGTGGGCTTGGCTTTCGACACCGCATCGACGAAGGCGCGCACGTTCTGCGCCAGCTTCTCGGCGTCGAACGAGGCCTTGCCGACACCGGCGTGCACGACGCCGGCCTTCTCGGCCTTGAACTGGACCTCGCCGCCCTTCGCCGCCTCGACGGCCGTTTTCACGTCCATCGTCACGGTGCCGACCTTGGGGTTCGGCATCAGGTTGCGCGGGCCCAGGATCTTGCCCAGGCGGCCGACGATCGGCATCATGTCCGGCGTCGCGATGCAACGATCGAACTCGATCTTGCCCGACTGGATCGTCTCCATCAGGTCTTCGGCACCGACGATGTCGGCCCCGGCCGCGGTGGCCTCATCAGCCTTCGGACCACGGGCGAAGACCGCCACGCGCACCGTCTTGCCGGTGCCGTTCGGCAGGGACACAACGCCGCGGACCATCTGGTCGGCGTGACGCGGATCGACGCCCAAGTTCATCGCGATCTCGACGGTCTCGTCGAATTTCGTGTTCGAATTCGCCTTGATCAGCGCGACCGCATCTTCGACGGTCAGGTTGCTCTTGCCGGCGAAGGCGTCACGGGCGGAGCGGATACGTTTTCCAAGCTTTGCCATGATTTACCCCTTCACCTCGATACCCATCGACCGAGCCGAGCCGAGGATGATCTGCATCGCGCCCTCGATATCCTTGGCGCTGAGATCCTTCATCTTGGCCTCGGCGATCTCCTTCACCTGGGCCGCCGTCACGGTGCCCGCAGAAGCGCGGCCCGGCGTCTTCGAGCCGGATTGCAGCTTCGCCGCCTTCTTCAGGTAGTAGGACGCCGGCGCGGTCTTCAGCTCAAGGCTGAAGGACTTGTCCTGATAGTAGGTGATGATGGTCGGCACCGGCGCGCCGGGCTCCATCTCCTGGGTGCGGGCGTTGAAGTCCTTGCAGAACTGCATGATGTTCAGCCCGCGCTGACCCAGCGCCGGACCGACCGGCGGGGACGGGTTGGCTTGCCCCGCCTTCACTTGCAGCTTGAGCTGCCCGATTACCTTCTTGGCCATTCGGCCTCTCCTTCTGTCACCGCCCCCATCAGGGGCATCGGTTTAGTGGTCCGGTCCGTCACCCCGAAACGGGGCGCTCGCCTCCCACGAAGATCACTCAGCTGCCCTTGGACACCTGGGTGAATTCCAACTCGACCGGGGTGGCCCGGCCAAAGATCGACACTGTCACCTTCAGGCGCGCGTTGTCCTCGTCGACATCCTCGACCATGCCGTCGAAACCCTCAAACGGCCCGTCGGTGACCTGCACCTTCTCACCCACCTCGAAGCGGATCAGGTTGCGCGGCGCGGCCTCGCCCTCTTCCACGCGGTTGAGGATCTGGTTCACCTCATCGTCGCGCATCGGCATCGGCCGGCCCTGGGGGCCCAGGAACCCGGTCACCCGGTTGATCGACGAGATCACGTGATAGCCGCGATTCGACATCTCCATCCGCACCAGCACATAGCCGGGCATGAAGCGCCGCTCGGACGTCACCTTCTTGCCGCGCCGGACCTCGAGCACCTCTTCGGTCGGCACCAGCACCTCTTCGATCTCTTCCTCGAGACCAGCCTCAGCGACCGCGGTGCGGATCTGCTCGGCCACCTTCTTCTCGAAGTTCGAGAGAACGCTCACCGAATACCAGCGCTTCGCCATTGCTTCCTCACTTTAGACCTGACCGGCGACCGTGGCCCCGGAAATCCTGTTATTTCATGCGGTTGTTCCGCATCCCCCGAACATGAAACGGCGCGCTAAGCGAATCGCCGCGCGCCATGTTCCGTCAGTTGGGCCAGCGTTTACCCCCGCAGCCGCCTGAATTCAAGTGCGGGGGATGAAAATCTGCGCCCCGGCGTCGGCCGCCGCCAGCTTAGTGGATGTAGGTCAGCAGCGTCGTCAGGCCGGTGCGGATCAGCAGATCAATGGCGAAGAAGAACAGCGAGGTCAGCCCCGCCATGACGAAGACCATGACGGTCGTCAGCCCGACTTCGCGGCGGGTCGGCCAGGCGACCTTGCTCACCTCGGCCCGCACCTGCTGCATAAACTGAAGGGGGTTTGCCTTGGCCATCATTTACGTCCTGTTTCAGGTCTCGGGCGCCAGATACGCGGATCGGAACCCGAATTCAAGGGCGCCTGCCCTGGGCTGCGCGCAACAATTTCCGGGTGGCACTCTTCTGCAACCGGCTAGAGGGATCGAGCCCGCGGTCGCCGGCGCACGGGGCGCCGCGCGAAGACCGTCGGCGGCGCCCGCAAGGGAACTGCCGCGGATTCCGGTCCGGCAAGCTGTGACAGGCGCTCAAACGCGGTGTCGCGGACCTTGGCGGGCGACAGCGGCTCGGGGTCCTGGCCGCGCTCCTTGCGCAGATGGACATAGCGGTTGACCGCAAAAAGCAGCATCGCCGCGGCGGCGATCAACAGAATCCTCTGCAGCGGATTGCCGCGCACCCAGGCCGCTCGATCAGCCAGAACCTCGGCCCTGTGGCCGAGATAGGGGGTCAGGAACAGCAGCTCGGGCGCGGCGGTCATGCCCTGCGCCCGCAGCGCCGCCTGTGCCAGATCCGCCCCCTTCGGGCGTTCGATCAGCCCGGCCACGGTCAGCTCGACCCCCGCGTTCGCCAGTTGCGGATGGGCCCGCGTCACGGCCCATTGCACGAAGGCGTCGCGCGCCTTTCGCGACACAACCATGCCGCCCAGCACCTTGCCCTCATCGGCCCCGCCCGGAGGCGCGGTGAACGGCAGGAAATACAAACCCTCGCCTGAGGTGTCGCCGGACATCACGCCAAGAAGAAGCTGGTGACGGATCATCACATCGACCCGCAGCACCGCTTCGTGCGGCGCCTCGCCGGCTGGAACCCGGTAACGATCCAGCGAAACCGCAGGCGGCAGTGGCTGCTGAGCAAGGCGGGTGTATAGCGCGGCATCCCGCACGTATTCGAACCGCAGGCCCACGGAAATCGCGAGCAGCAGCAGGGCTGGAAGAACCAGAACCCAAAGCGGGCCGCGCGAGATGGAACTCAGTAACCGGGACAAGGGATCCTCTTTGCGTAGCGCGGCGATCAACAGCCCTACACTGCGGGGGCAATCCGGCATCAATGCGGCGCAATGGCGGAAATCTCTGGATCGGCGACGGCCGGATCCCGCGCCCTAGCGATCCTGCGTCACGCGGTATGCCAGAAAGACCGGCACCGCCGTCACCACCAGCACCGCCAGCACGATCACGTTGACCTCGGGCAGCTCCTGCCCCAGCCGGATCGCGCCGAATATCCACAGCGGCAAGGTGTTTTGCGCCCCCGCCGTGAAGGTGGTCACGATCACCTCGTCGAAGGACAGCGCGAAGGCCAGCAGCGCGCCGGCGATCAGCGCGGTCGAGATCGCCGGGAAGGTCACCCGCTGGAAGGTCATCCAGGCGCCCGCGCCCAGGTCCATCGAGGCCTCGGCCAGCGAGCCGGGCACCCGGCGCAGGCGGGCCAGCACGTTGTTGTAGACGATGACGATGCAGAAGGTCGCGTGGCCGATCACGATGGTCCAGTAGCTCAGCGGAATGTGCCAGAACACGAAGAACGAATTCAGCGCCATCCCGGTGATGATCCCCGGCAGCGCGATCGGCAGGACCACGGCGAAGGACAGCGCCTCGCGCCCGCGCCAGCGCGCCCGGTTGACGGCGAAGGCCGCGAATGTGCCCAGCACGACGGCGATCGTGGTGGCCAGAAGCCCCGCGCGGATCGACAGCCACAGCGCTGTGCGGACCTCCTGGTTGGCCCAGGTCTTGGGGAACCATTTCAGGGTTAGCCCCGCGATCGGCCAGCTTTGCACGTTCGAGACGTTGAAGGCATAGACCGCGATCAGAAGGATCGGGCCGAACAGGAAGGCGATCACCAGGATCGTCCAGAGGGCCAGGAAGATGCGGGTGGAAATGCTTTCCATCGGGCGCCTCACATCACGTCGAAGGCGCCGATGCGGCGCGCAAGCCAAAGATAGCCCGCCATCAGCACCAGCGGCACCGTGGCATAGGCGGCGGCGAAGGGGATGTTGTTGGCCACACCGACGTTGGAATAGACCACATTGCCGATGAAATCCGACCCGGGCCCGCCGACCAGCACCGGGGTGATGTAATCGCCCAGCGTCAGCGAGAAGCTGAAGATCGACCCCGCCACCAGCCCCGGCATCGCCAGCGGCAGCACCACCTTCAGGAAGGTGCGCCCGCCACGCGCGCCAAGGTCTTGCGAGGCCTCGAAATAATTGCGCGGAATGCGTTCCAGCGCGGCATAGACCGGCATGATCATGAACGGCAGCCAGATGTAGCTGAACACGATCCACATCGCGACATTGGTATAGCCGATGTCGGCCGGCGGCAGGCCCAGCGCCTTCAGCCCCCAGTTCAGCGCGCCATCATGCGACAGGATCAGCCGCCAGGCGTAGACCCGGGCCAGATAGCTGGACCACAGCGGCAGCACGACCGCGGTGATTAGCGCAAGCCGCAGGCGCGGACCGGCGACCCGGGCCATGAAATAGGCCACCGGAAAGGCCAGCACCGCGTCGGTCAGGGTGACCAGCGCAGCCATGCCGATCGTGCGAAACGCGATCCTGCGATAGGTCGGAGAGGTCACGATCTCCTGGAAATTCGCAAGCGTCCATTTGCGCACGATCTCGCCGGTGAAATCATCCACCGACCAGAAGGCCGCGACGAACAGCACGGCAAGCGCGGCGATGTAGATCAGCACCATCCACAGCACCGGCGGCAGCACGAGCCCCGCAAGGGAAAGCCCGGGCCGCCGCCAGAACAGGGCCGAAAGCCGGTTGCCCGGCCTTGGCCCGACGGCGCTGTTGTCCATCGCCGCGCTCATTTCAGCCCTTCACCCGCTGCCAGGCCTTTTGCCAGTCGCCATAGCTGGTGCAGTCACGCTTGCCGTTGGTGCAGGTCGGCAGCGGCGTCTGCCAGAAGTGGATCTGCTTGTAGTAGCTGGCCGGCGCGTTCAGATGGTATTTCTCGCACGATCCGGCCTCGATCTTGTCCATCGCCGAACAGGCCTTGGGGTTGGCCGGGGTCTCACCGAAATAGATCGCCTGCTCGGCCTGGACCTTGGGCGAGGACACGTAGTTGAGGAACTTGTAGGCGCAGTTCACATGCTTCGACTTGGTGGACAGCATCCAGCTGTCGGCCCAACCCGTGGCGCCCTCGACCGGGACCGTGTCCTTCACGTTCATCCCCGCCGCCTTCAGCGCGTTGGTCTGGTAGGGCCAGGCCGCACCGATGATCGCGTCGCCGTTCTTGAACAGCTCGATCTCGTCCGAGGCGAGCGCCCAGTATTTCTTGATCAGCGGGCGCTGCTTCTTCAGCAAGACCACCGCCGCTTCAAGCTGCGTCTTGGTCAACTCATAGGGGTTCTTGATGCCAAGCGCGGGCTGGGTCTTCATCAGGTAGAGCGCCGCGTCGGCGATCTGGATCGGGTTGTCGGGAACCGTGATCTTGCCCTTGTATTCGTCGCTGTAGATCGCCGCCCAGGATTTCGGCGCTTCCTTGATCTTGTCGGCGTTCCACATCAGCACGTTGGGGCCCCACTCATAGGACATGCCGTAATGCAGCCCGCCGACCGTGTTGTAGGGCGGCGATTTCATGTTGGGCAGGAAGTCGTTCCAGTGGGTCAGCAGCTTCATGTCCAGCGGCTGCACGTCGCCGCCGTAGATCAGCCGCAGCGTCGCATCCCCCGAGGCCGAGACCAGGTCATACTGCCCGCCCCCGCCCGAGCGCATCAGCGCCACCATCTCGTCCGACGAGCCCGCGTATTTGCGGTTCACATGGCAGCCGGTTTCCTTCTCGAAGGGCTTGATCCAGTCGTCCTGGGCATAGCCCTCCCAGGCGACGATGTTCAGCTGGCCTTCGCTCTTGCCGATCTTGGCGGGATAATTCGGCTTGGCGGGGGCCGCCATCGCGAATTGCGGCGACGTCAGAGCCACCGCCATCGCGGCGACCATCGCCTTACGCATCCTGTTGGTCTTCATTGCTTATCTCCTTGTTGGCCTACCCTGTCAGTGCAAAGACTTCGTCCTTCCGCCAACCCACCCAGACCAGCGCCCCGCGCCGCGCATCGGGCGCATAGGGGCGATGGTTTTGCTGGACGGCGACGACCGTTTCCCCGGTATCAAGCGCGATGATATGGCGGGTGAAAATCCCGGCATAGACCGACTCTCGGATCACGCCCCTCTCGGCATGCCATTCGGGGCCGTCGAAGACCCCGGGCGCATACGAAAGCTGCAGTTTCTCGGGGCGCAGCACCAGCCGCCGCCCGCCGCGCGTCAGGATCGTCGAGGTGCCGACGAAACCCGCGACAAAGTCAGTCGCCGGGCGCTCGTAGATCTCGGCCGGGGGGGCGATCTGTTCGATGCGGCCGTCGTTGAACACCGCGACGCGGTCGGACATCGACAAGGCTTCTTCCTGATCGTGGGTGACATAGAGGAAGGTGATGCCAAGGCGTTCCTGGATCTGCTTCAGCTCCATCTGCATGTCCTGGCGCAGCTTCAGGTCCAGCGCGCCCAGCGGCTCATCCAAAAGCAGCAGGCGCGGCCGGTTGACGATGGCGCGCGCCAGTCCGACGCGCTGGCGCTGACCACCCGACAGCTGATCCGGGCGGCGCGCGCCCAGCGCCTCCAGCTGCACCATGCGCAGCGCCTCGACCACCCGGGCCTCGACCTCGGCCCGGGGCAGGCGGCGGGCCTTGAGGCCATAGGCGATGTTCTCGGCCACGCTCATATGGGGAAACAGCGCGTAATCCTGGAACACGGTGTTCACGTCGCGCTCGAACGGGGCGCGGCGGGCCATGTCCTGACCGTCCAGTGAAATCGTCCCGCTGTCGGGCCGCTCAAACCCGGCGATCAGACGCAGCGTCGTGGTCTTGCCCGACCCGGACGGCCCGAGCATGGTGAAGAACTCACCCCGGCGGATGTCGAGATCGAGATCATGCACCGCGACGGTGCCCTTGAACGCCTTGCGCAGCCCGCGGATCGACACCAGCGTCTCGTCCTTCGCCGCATCCGCTGTCCGTTCCACTTCGGGCGTGACCGCCTTCAACACTCCATCCCTCCCGTTACTCCCTCAGTGCCGGATCATCACATGCCGCGCGACGGTGTAATCCTCGAGCGCATAGACCGACATGTCCTTGCCATAGCCCGAGGCCTTCATCCCACCGTGCGGCATCTCGTTGACCAGCGCGAAATGCGTGTTGATCCAGGTGCAGCCGTATTGAAGCCGCGCCGCCGCCCGCATCGCAAGCCCGATGTCGCGGGTCCAGACCGAACTGGCCAGCCCGTATTCGCTGTCATTGGCCCACGTGATCGCCTCTTCCGGATCGCTGAAGCGGGTGACCGAGACCACCGGGCCAAACACCTCACGCTGGACGATCTCGTCGGTCTGGCGGGCGCCGGCGATCACCGTCGGCTCATAGAAATAGCCCGCGCCCTCGGCCTGACGGCCGCCGGTCGTCACCTCGATATGGCGCTGGGCGCGCGCCCGCTCGACGAAGCTTGCCACCCGGCCGCGCTGGCGCTCGGTGATCAGCGGGCCGATCTCGACCCCGTCGTCCTGCGGGCCGCCGTAGCGGATGGAGGCCACCGCCGAGGTCAGTTCGGCCACCAGCTTGTCGTAGATCTTGGCACCGGCGTAGATCCGGCAGGCGGCGGTGCAATCCTGACCCGAATTGTAGAAGCCGAAGGTGCGCACGCCCTCGACCACCTCGGCCAGATCGGCATCGTCGAAGACGATCACCGGCGCCTTGCCACCCAGCTCCAGATGCGTGCGCTTGATCGTGCGCGCCGCGCTTTCCAGCACCTTGCGGCCGGTGGCGATGTCGCCGGTCAGCGACACCATCCGCACCCTCGGGCTGGACACCAGCCCCGCGCCCACCGACTCGCCATAGCCCAGCACCAGATTGAATACGCCGTCGGGCAGCACCTCGGCGGCGATCTCGGCGAATTTCAGCGCCGTCAACGGGGTCTGCTCGGACGGCTTCAGCACCACCGTGTTGCCCGCCGCCAACGCCGGGCAAACCTTCCAGGCCAGCATCAGAAGCGGATAGTTCCAGGGCGCGATGGACCCCACCACCCCCAAGGGATCGCGCCGGATCATGCTGGTGTGGCCAGCCATATATTCGCCCGCGGCACTTCCCGGCAGAACCCGCGCGGCACCGGCAAAGAAGCGAAAACAATCGACGATGGCGGGGATCTCGTCCTCGACCGCCCGCACCAAGGGTTTGCCGCAGTTCAGGCTCTCCAGACGACCGAATTCCGCCGCCTCGGCCTCGATCCGGTCGGCCAGCCGCAACAGAAACCCCGCCCGCTCGCCCGGCGGCAGCGCCGCCCAGGCCGGAAAGGCCGCATCCGCCGCCGCGACAGCCGCGTCCAGCTGCGCCGAGCTGGCCTCGGCCAGGGTCCGGATCGTCTCGCCCGTGGCTGGATCGACCACAATCATCGCGGCGCCCTCGCCCGCCACCAGCTTGCCACCGATCAGCATTCGCCCCTCCGCCTCCGATCCGATCCGGGCAGCCTAGGATGCGTCCCGAAAAAAGGAAAATCAGAAATTAAGGGATCAGGTTTCTGTTTTTCAGATCGTCAAACGCCCGCCGCGTCCTTGCGAATAGTCGCGGCAAAGCTCGATGAACTGGCCCATCGCCGGGCTTAGCGGCGCCCCCCGCCGCCAGGCAAGGCCGATGTCCACCGTGGGCAGCGATCCGGCGACATGGCGGGCCTCGATCCGGTCGCCCTCCAGCGACCACGGCCGGTAGGCCAGATCCGGCAGCAGCGCCAGACCAAGGCCGTTGCCCACCAGGCTGCGCACCGCCTCGACCGAGTTGGTCTTCATCACGATCGGCGGCCGGAAGATGCCGTCCGACGACAGCCGCGCCGAGGTATCGGCCAATTCATCCGTCGCCAGCATCACGAAGGGCCGTTCGCGGAAATCGCCGAATTCCAGCACCGACCGCGCCAGCAGCGGGTGCTGCGCCGGCAGCCAGACCCGCCAGGGCGAGCGCTGCAGGATCTCGCTTTGCAGGGCCTGCCGGTCGGCCAGATTCGAGACGATCATCAACCCGATGTCCAGCTCTCCGCCGACCAGCAGATGCTCCAGATAGCTGCGCTCGTCCTCGACCAGACGGATCTTCACCTTGCGGAAGATATGTTGGAACCGTGACAGCACATCGGCCAGGTAATAGCCCGCGACCAGCCGGGTCACGCCGATGTTCAGCGCGCCCTCCATCTCTTCCGGGCGCTCGCGCATCGCGGCGCGAGCATCGGCCACGGCGTTCAGCACGAAGCGCGCGTGCCGCAACATCCGGTGGCCTTCCGAGGTCAGCCGCATTCCCTTCTGATGGCGCAGGAACAGCTTCGATCCCAGCTCCTCCTCCAGCGCCTGGATCGCGGCGGTGATCGCCGATTGCGAGATCCCCACCTCCCCCGCCGCGCGTGAGACCGAGCCGGTCTCGGCCACCATCAGGAAATAGCGGAACTGGCGCAGGGTCAGCGCCTCGGGTCCGGAGGTTTCAGCGATGCGATCGGTCATCGCCGCAGCCTTGGCGAAACCGCCGCGCAGCACAAGGGCCGGACGGCTGGAGCGGGCAGCAGCTATCCGGCAAAGCTGCGGATGGTGTCCAGCGCGCCGTCCAGCCCAAGCCCCTTCTCGTCACTTAGCGCGGCCTCGCGCAGGCGGCGGGCCCAGTCGGCGGCGTCGTCGCGGCCGGCCACCAGCGCGACCCCCGCCATGACCCGGTCATATTTCGACAGGCCGCGCGCATGGGTGTCGGAATAGCCCTTGATCAGCCGGCGCATGCGGATCACCTCGACCGCCAGATCGTAATGCCCCGGCAGATGCGCCAGGGCTGCGTTCAGCCAGGCCTGCAGATGCGCCATCTCCTGCGCATGGCGCAGGTTGCCCCGGCGCCAGCGCCGCAAGCCCCCCAAAAGGTAAAGCTGCAAGAACGGCCAGACCCGATCACTGCTGGACGCTATTCCGCTGCCCGATCCCGATCAGCCGAACTGGGCGCTGTGACGCCTACAGGATTGCGGTGGCCCAATCTGTGCGAGACACCCACGCGGCATCGACACCGGAATTGCCGTGTTATTTCAATGGCAGGGGCGGTGGGACTCGAACCTGCCTCAGCTTCTTGCGCAGAACCGCTCAGCCTGTGCCGTCAGCCCCATGCGCCTGAAACATGGTCTTTGCCTGACGTCGGCAGAGGGTCGAATCCCCCCCCGGACTGTTTCTGACTCTCCTCAATCGGAAAACGCCTCGGGATCGCCACGCTAGCCGCTCCTCCCGCGCGCCACATCATGTCCGGATCGAACCAGACCGGAAATGATCCCCGCGATGCTGCGACGCGGTATCCTCAGAATAGCTCGCCCTGCAGTAGCGGGCGGCAAACAGTTTCGGCATGCGCCACATGGTAACATTCTGAATTCAATAGGTGAATCCTGCTCACTTATAAGTGCAATACTGCCGTGATCATTATCCTATATTCTTTAAAAATCTGATTTCTTATCGGATCTCATGGGGTTCAGGTTAAGGCGCAAGACAAGTGACGTCCATTGTCATGGATGCAAGTAGGGGGTGGTGTATGACCATTGATTCAATGCCGGCGAAAGCCAGACTTATTTCCATAGTGATCGGCACTGCCGCGTTTCTCGCATTCGGCATTTCCGCCGGGGCCGCGAAGGCCGAGGCGACCTTTCTCGACAATGCCAAGCCGTCGGTCTGGGTTTCGCCCGACGGCTGCGAATACTATGCGATCTACAACGGCCTGCAGGGCTTCATGACGCCGCGGTTCGAAAAGAACGGCTCGGTGGTCTGTGCCCATCCGACTCCCTGCCTGGTGGCGTCGAATGACCAGTTCTTCGCGACCGGCTCGGCCCGGATCAACGCCGAGGGCCGCCGCCGGCTGGTGAATTTTTTCCGCACCAACGGCTCGGCCTCCTATGTGATCGACGGCAATACCGACAATGTCGGCGGCTATCGCTACAACATCCGCCTGTCGCAGGGCCGCGCCGAGGCGGTGGCGGCCATCGCCCGCAGCATGGGCGCCGATGTGACCAAGGTGCAGGGCTTCGGCTATACTAGGCCGGTCGCGTCGAATGCGACCGCTGCCGGACGGGCGCGGAACCGCCGCGTCGACGTCATGTGCAGCAACTGAGCGAAGGGGTTAGGTAGATGAAAATGAAAATCGCGCTTGCCCTGGCCAGTGTCACCGCCATGTCAGCCTGCAGCAGCTTCGACGTTCCGTTGAGCCATCCGAAAAGCGAGAATGTGGGCGTCTGGGTCAGCCCGGAAGGCTGTGAAAGCTGGTATTTCATCGAGGGCACCGGGGCGTTCATGGCGCCGCGGGTGAAATCGAACGGTCGGGTCGTCTGCGACGCGCCGCCGATGCCACCGCGGGCGGATGCCGCGCCATCGGGCTGACAGGGCCGGGGCGAGCGGCGGTTCCGACAGCAGCGTCAGCGGGAACTGCAAGGCGGTATAACCTGGCACGCTGACGGCGACGCCGTCGGCGACGATCTTCCGTGCGAACACGGGTGGCGATCCACGCGTGAAACCGTCGCGGTTCTCCTGTCGAATCCGTCCTCACCGGGCGGGTTCCTGGCGCGAAAATTCCCAACTGAACGCCCAACTGCGCGTCCGGCTAGGTCATCGAAATCCAGATTATCGTTTGATTTCAATGGCAGGGGCAGGGGGACTCGAACCCACGACCCTCGGTTTTGGAGACCGATGCTCTACCAACTGAGCTATACCCCTATGCCTGCGCGAGGTGCTAAGCCACCCCAGCCCCGAAATCAAGGGGCGTTTTGACTGCACCGGCGCCGAGTGTTTCACACCCTGTCGTCATCGTCGCTTGGACCGGTAGTGCAACGGCGACAACGCCTTGCGCATTCGCCCCAAGGTGAAGGGCAAAGAACGCATCCTGGCTTCACCTTGGCGAAAATACTCAAATCCGGGCCGTTGAAGACGCGGTTGCGCCGGGATGGGCCGCTGGCGGAACGCCCGGGTGCCAATTGGGGCTGGAATCCCGCGCCGATCCGGGGGATCACCCCTTGGGACAAGACTTGGAAACGGCAAAATGCAAAAATCCATCCTGATCACCGGCTGTTCCTCGGGCATCGGTTACGACGCGGCCCACGGGCTGAAATCCCGTGGGTGGCGCGTCTTCGCCACCTGCCGGCAAGAGGCCGATTGCGCCCGCCTGCGCGCCGAAGGGCTGGAAAGCTTCGCGCTCGACTATGCCTCCGAAGACAGCATCGCGAAGGCCCTGGACGAGGCGCTTGCGCGCACCGGCGGCACGCTTGACGCGCTCTACAACAATGGTGCCTTCGCCTGCCCCGGCGCGGTCGAGGATCTGCCCCGCGCCGCGCTGCGCGAGATCTTCGAGGTCAACCTCTTCGGCCTGCATGACCTGACCCGCCGGGTGATCCCGGTGATGCGCGCCCAGGGCCACGGGCGGATCGTGAACTGCTCTTCCGTGCTGGGCCTTGTGCCGATGAAATGGCGCGGCGCCTATGTCGCCACCAAATTCGCGCTGGAAGGCCTGACCGACACCCTGCGGCTGGAGATGCGCGAAACCGCCATAAAGGTGATCCTGATAGAGCCGGGGCCGATCACCTCGAAGATCCGCGCCAATTCGATCCCGCATTTCGAACGCTGGGTGGATTGGCGCGCCTCGGCCCGGCGCGCGCAATATGAGGAAGGCCTGCTCAAACGCCTGTACGAGGCGCGCGACACCCCCGACACGTTCGAATTGCCGCCTTCCGCGGTGACAACCAAGCTGGCCCGCGCGCTGGAGGCAAAGCGCCCGCGGCCACGCTATTATGTCACCACGCCGACCTATCTGATGGGGGCGCTGCGGCGATTCGGCTCGTCGCGCTTCATCGACTGGGTGATCTCGAAGGGCTAGGCTGGCGCGGGCTGGATTTGCCGTCGCATTTCCCCCGTGCCCGCGCTACATTTGCGCCACGGTCAGAGGAGCCCCCATGTCAAGTGATCCGCTGTTCATCGTCGTCGCCATCGCCGTGCTGGCCGTGCTGGCCATCCTGATGTTCGGCATCGGCACCTTCGCCAAGGGCGGCGAATTCAACCGCAAACATTCCAACAAGATCATGCGCTGGCGCATCATCGCCCAGGCGATCGCCGTGCTGCTGATCCTGGTCTTCGTGCTGCTGCGCCGCTCGGGGGGCTGACAATGGTGGTTCTGTCGAAAATCTACACCCGCACCGGCGACAAGGGGCTGACCGCCCTGGGCGATGGCACGAGGGTGCCCAAACCCTCGGCCCGGGTCACGGCCTATGGCACGGTGGATGAGACAAATTCCACCGTCGGGCTTGCGCGCCTGCATGCGACGGGCGACGCCGACGCGGCCCTTGCCCGGATCCAGAACGACCTTTTTGATCTGGGCGCCGATCTATGCCGTCCGGGCCGCGACAAGGACGATCAGGCAGATTACCCGCCGCTGCGCATCATCGCGTCCCAGGTCGACCGGCTGGAAGCCGAGATCGACGCGATGAACATCCGCCTCACGCCGCTGCGCAGCTTCATCCTGCCCGGCGGCAGCGCGCTGGCAGCGCATCTGCACCTGTGCCGCACCGTCGCCCGCCGGGCCGAGCGGCTGACGGTGGAGCTGGCGGCGGAAGAAGACGTGAACCCCGAGGCGGTGAAATACCTCAACCGCCTGTCGGACTGGTTCTTCGTCGCCGCGCGGATCGCCAATGACGAGGGCCTCGACGATGTGCTCTGGGTTCCGGGTGCGACCCGCCAGGTCAAATAAACGCGACGTCGCAAAGCCGCGTTGCGTCGATTTTGGCCTGTTTTCGGAAGGCCGAAGAGGCTAACAACCCCGAGAGAGATGGAAGGCCCGCATCGCCGGGCGCTGCAGATGGGAGTGACAGGCCGATGAAGGTACTGGTACCTGTGAAGCGGGTGATCGACTACAACGTGAAGGTTCGCGTCAAGGCGGACGGATCGGGTGTTGATCTGGCCAATGTGAAGATGTCGATGAACCCCTTCGACGAGATCGCCGTGGAAGAGGCGATCCGCCTGAAGGAGGCTGGCAAGGCCGAGGAAGTCATCGTCGTCTCGATCGGCGTCAAGCAGGCCCAGGAAACCCTGCGCACCGCGCTGGCCATGGGTGCCGACCGGGCGATCCTGGTGGTCGCGGCGGACGACGTGCACAACGATATCGAACCGCTGGCGGTCGCCAAGATCCTCGCCAAGATCGTCGAGGAAGAGCAGCCGGGCCTGGTGCTAGCCGGCAAGCAGGCGATCGACAACGACATGAACGCGACCGGGCAGATGCTTGCCGCCCTGCTGGGTTGGAGCCAAGCGACCTTCGCCTCGAAGCTGGACCTGGAGGGCGATCACGCCGTGGTCACGCGTGAGGTCGACGGCGGCTTGCAGACCATCAAGGTCAAGATGCCCTGCGTCGTCACCGTGGACCTGCGCCTGAACGAGCCGCGCTATGCCAGCCTGCCCAACATCATGAAGGCGAAGAAGAAGCCGCTGGACGAAAAGACCGCGGCTGATCTGGGCGTCGACGTGACGCCGCGGCTGACGGTGGTGAAGACCGCCGAGCCGGCGGGCCGCAAGGCCGGGGTCAAGGTCGCCTCGGTGGACGAGCTGATCGCGAAACTGAAAGACGAAGCGGGGGTGATCTGATGGCTGTTCTTCTGCTGGGCGAAGTGAACGACGGCGCGCTGGCGCTGGATGCGACGGCGAAGGCGGTGACGGCCGCCAAGGCGCTGGGCGATGTCACGGTGCTGTGCGCCGGGGCGCATGCCGCGGATGCGGGCGCCGAGGCCGCCAAGATCGACGGCGTGGCCAAGGTGCTGGTCGCCGAAGACGCCAGCCTGGGCCACCGTCTGGCCGAGGCCACGGCGGCGCTGATCGTCAGCCTCGCGGGCGATTACAGCCATATCGTGGCGCCGGCGACGACGGATGCGAAGAACGTGCTGCCGCGGGTGGCGGCGCTGCTGGACGTGATGGTGATCTCGGATGTCTCGGGCGTCATCGATGCCGACACGTTCGAGCGCCCGATCTACGCGGGCAACGCGATCCAGACGGTGAAATCCTCGGACAAGGTGAAGGTGCTTTCGATCCGCACCTCGACCTTCGATGTCGCCGGTCAGGGCGGCGCGGCCCCTATCGAGACGATCGGTGCTGCGGCGGATCCGGGCCTGTCGGAATGGGTCGAGGACAAGGTGGCGGCTTCGGACCGGCCGGAGCTGACCTCGGCGGGGATCGTGGTCTCGGGCGGCCGCGGCGTCGGCTCTGAAGCTGATTTCGCGCTGATCGAGAAGCTGGCCGACAAGCTGGGCGCCGCTGTCGGCGCCTCGCGCGCGGCGGTCGACTCGGGCTTCGCGCCGAATGACTGGCAGGTGGGCCAGACCGGCAAGGTCGTGGCACCCGATCTTTACATCGCCGTCGGCATCTCGGGCGCGATCCAGCACCTTGCGGGGATGAAGGATTCGAAGGTGATCGTCGCGATCAACAAGGACGAAGAGGCGCCGATCTTTCAGGTCGCCGATTACGGCCTGGTCGCTGACCTCTTCACCGCCGTGCCGGAACTGATCGAGAAGCTCTGAACGCCAGGCTCTGCATGCGACCGACGGCCCCCGAAGCGGACTTCGGGGGCCGTTCTCATATCCTGAGGGCCGCCGGGAAGGCGCTGTGGTCTTCGCCGCGCCTTCTTGCAGATCTCGGCGACGGGGCGTGAAGCCGTCATTGGAACCCGTTTCAGCCTTGGCTGCGCTGCTATTCCCGGGCATTTTTGGGCTGATTTTTCTGACATTGCCTGTTTTCCTCGCCGTCGCTGTGGTTGTGTGGTTTTTGCGTCGTACATCCTCAGTTTGGGGTGTCACTTTCGGATTGGTTTGCG
>CAJYAD010000040.1 GCA_913064775.1 uncultured Albidovulum sp.
CGCCAACACCACGGGAAAACCCGCACACGAGTTGGGGGAAGCTACGGCCGGGCTACGCCCAACCTCCGCTTCCCCCAACTCGTCATCTTCGATGTCGCTAACCCTTCAAGAGCGATGTCGCGCAACAGGCAGCGATGGATCGTGCCACCGACCGGGAAACCCCAAGTTCGCGGCACAGGCGGGCAATGCGAAGGGCCATCATGTGCGGCCCTCCACCTGTTCAATCGTCACGGCGCATCTCAAGCGATAGACGCCATGTTCACCGGGAAACGCCCCACCGTGCGGCTGCATGTCGGTTTCGATGGCAACGCCCTTGCGGCGCAGGCACATCACATAATGCGAGACGCGCGGCGCGGGGTTGTGCAGCGGCGTGATGCCGCTATCGCCCGCCTTCACCAGTTCCAGCAGCGTCCAGGCCAGACGGCCTTTCAGGTGCAGCGCGATGGGTGTTTCGCCCGTTTCGATCTTCGCTTCGATCTTCAAGTTCTAGTTTCCTTGATTGAAACCAGAACGGGTTGGGGGTATTCTCACGCTTGCCACAGCCGCACTGAATAACGCCGCCGCCCGTTCCGTGGGTGGCGGTTTTCATTATGCGGCGTTTGCTTTCGCAGCTTCCCAAGCCTCGATATCCGACAGCTTCCAGCGAGTGCAGCCAGGGGTCAAGCGGATCGGTTTCGGGAATGTGGGATCGGTCTTGAGCCAGCGGCGCGGGGTCAAGTGGTGGACGTTATACCGCGCGCCGATCTGGCGGTCAGTGAGATAGGTTGCAGGCATTTGCATCTCCATACGCAAGTATCGGATTGCAACGTCCTATCAAAACCGTGTGTTGCGCACGTCAATTTGACCGCAACGCCCAGGAAGCTATAAAGCCGGATAGATATCTTTCAAAGATGGAGCGATGCTTGGATCTTCCCCAAAATGATAATGTAGATTCACCATATTTTCAAATTCATCGCGACTCTCAAATAGTCTCGAAATTGTGGAAGGCGCGACATTGAACAGCTTTGCTATCTGCCTGTATGACGGATAAATCTTATATTTGTGATGATAGGCCCAAGCGATGTAGGTCGAATTTATTTTTAGCTCTTCACTCTCCCGCAAGGCCTCCACTTCTGGAACTCCTGGAAAAAGAATTAAGGAAAATAGGAAATAAAAATCGGGTATTACCTCATCGACTTGATAGCGCTCTTTTGCATCAAGCGCTGCAAGAATAAACGCTTTAGCTGCCGCTAAGCTGATGGTCATGCCTCTGCTAACTATCTGCGTTTCCCCTACCTTTTTAAGGGATCGCGCCTCTGCTAGAGATTTTAAGATTTTTCTGGAAACCAACCGGATGGATTCAGAATCTGCATCCATGCAGCTAGCTAACGTGAGGTCGTCCACGCCAATTTTTTGGAAATCTTCAGAATAACTCTCGACAAACTCCAGCCCACCAAACGTCCACAGCGCTCGAAACGGCACACCTTCGTATTCCGAGGAAAATCGCAGAAATTCAGAAATGTCAGGTCGCTGACTTCCCAGCGCCGCGACTTGATGCAAACTAACGCCCCCGTCGAAATAGGTTTGTGTCATTTCCAAGCGAATTTTCTCGTTCACACAATACCTCCCAAACGCACAACGTTGCCTGACCGTGCCACCCCGGTCAGATACCCCGCCCAGTCGTCCATCATCTTGCGGCGCTTTTCCACCATGTCGCCGCGCCGATAGGATGCCTCCACCGCGTTGCTGATGCGATGGGCCAGCGCCACCTCTGCCATGTCGCCGGGATAGGTTGTGCGCTCTGCCACCCAATCTCGGAACGTGCTGCGCAGGCCATGCGGCACGGCGGGGCGCTTTGATGCCCGGTCCACGAAACCGGCACCACCAGCGGCGATATCGGCCTCATGCATCCGCTTCATGGCTGCGGAAAGCGTCATGTCAGACAGTTGCCCGCCACGCGCCGCCGGAAACACCAGCGGGTTGTCCGCAAGTCGTGGCAGGGATTTCAGCAGCGCCACTGCCCCGTCGGACAGCGGGATGCGGTGTTCCCGATCCATCTTCATCCGCGCCGCCGGGATGATCCACAGCGCCTTGTCGAGGTCTATTTCCTCCCACAGCGCACCGCGTATCTCTTGCGACCGGGTTGCCGTCATGGTCAGGAATTCCAAAGCCCGCGCGCCATAGCCTTCACGGGTCTTGAGGGCTGCAAACCAACGCGGGGCATCATCAAGGGTCAGGGCGGGTTGATTGCCCTCTTTCGCCACCTTGGACGGGGCGGGCAGCAGTTCTTTCAGGTTGCCCGCCCAGCGCGCCGGATTGTCGCCCGTGCGATGCCCCGCCACGGTTGCCCATGACAGCACCGCCTCGATCCGGCCCCGAAGGCGTGACGCGGTTTCGGTCTTGTCCGCCCAAAGGGGTTGCAGCACGCGCAGCACGTCTTGCACCGTGATATCTTGCACCAGCATCTTGCCAAGGTCGGGCTTGGCATAGGTTTCCAGCGTATTCTGCCACTGTTGGCGGTGTTTGGCGTTCTTGAAGGCGTCCAGCTTGGCAGCAAGGTATTTTTCGGTTGCATCGGCAAAGGTCAGGCCACGGCGTTGGGCGGCCGTCAGTGCGGCCTTGGCGAATTTGCGTTCTTCTATGGGGTCAATGCCGCGTTCGATCTTGTCGCGCGCCTCTCGCGCCTTGTCGCGCGCCTGTGACAGCGTGACCGCCGGGAAGCCCCCCAAGCCGATATCGCGCCGCGCCAAGCCGACTTTCACCCGCAGCACCCAAGAGCGGCCATCCTTCGGGGTTAGTTGCAGATGAAGGCCAGGAACGCCACCGACCGAAAACAGCACGTTCCGTTTGCCGCCCGGATGCGCGAGGCGCTTCACGTCTATGGCAGACAGTTCACTCGAGATTTTCGGCATCCAGCTACCCAACATACCACCCAACATAGATACTGTAGTCGGATGCATGTTGTTGCACAAGATTGCATACCGTTTTATGTGGGGTAGCCGCTCAGTCCGCTTGAAAAGAAACGGTTTAAGCTATTGATTGCATTTGATTGTTTTGCCTTCATGGCGGGCTTCGTCTCCGCCATACATCATTGATATTATTGAATAATATTTGCGAGCGACGCTCATAGCCGCCAAAAAACCCGCCAAAGAATTTGCGCGTGGAGGCAGAACCATCTTTTGGCCGTATCGCATCCCCGCGACATTCAGGTGGCGCAATCTGCGCGCGCGACTCGGTGGCGATCGGCAAGATTGGATTCGGATGTGCCGAAGCCTTACCGCCAAGAATGCGGGACGTTCGGCGCTTTGCGTTCGTGACTGAAAATCTGCACAAGCATTCCGCACTTGACCTCGCATGGGCGGCGCCGATTAGCTGGACCCGCAGACAATTTAACGGTGGGGTCAATGAAGAAGGTTTTTGGTTACTTGTTTGCCTGCGGCGCGTTGTCAGGTTGTCTGGGAGCACTTCCAACCCCAACGCCTCAACAGATTGCGGCGGCGCGACAGCGACAGGTCGCGGCAAATGCCAGCACATGCGCGAACGATTACAAGGCTAAGCCGGGAACACCCAATTTCACGCAGTGCATGCTTGCACTCGATCAACAAGAGACGAACGCGCAGATTCAGCGTGACGCACTTGCAGTATCCCTAGCAGGGTCAATCAGCCCCCAGCCATACCGAATTCCAATGCCAAACTACCCAATGACCACGCCCCAGAGGCCGACAAACTGCACTTCGAGAGGCTTGGGAAACACCCTCTACACAACCTGCTACTGACCAACCTCCGGTTCCAAGGGTGTTTGCCCCGCCGCGTCCGGTCCGTCGCGCGCGCCGGGGGCACGCCTGCGTCGATGCAAGCTGTGTCTACCCAAGACGGTATCAAACCCCAAGAAGTGCGTGCGCGCCCGCGCGTTGCCGCGGTGCGGAAATCCGGCAACGCTTGCCCCTTTTATAGACGGGAAACCCGGTCCCGTTCGGCCCGCCACTTCGCCCAGCGCCTTCTCTGCGCTTCGGCAATCCGTTCCCGGCGCTCGGGTGTCTTCGCCCCGGCGCTCTTGCCCCCGTGAAACTTGCACCGCCTCTTGCCCGGCTCAGATAGGCACCGACAGGGCGAACCCTTGCGCGTTTTGGCGCCGCAGCGGACACGCCACTTGGCCCTGTATTCCGCCACCCTTGCTTGCGCGGCGGCCAGTTTTGCTTCCAACCACACAGCTTCCACTTCATGGAGGCTAAGACCCCATGTCATACGCGCGCATAGCTACTGCGCGCGTATGGTGCATCGTCTGGCCCTGCAGTTGGTGCAGCGCGGCGATCCGCCCGGCCATGTTTTCCTCTCGGCGCACGGTCCGCAAATGGCGCCCCGTTCTGCCCCGATTCACCAGCTGGAAGGCGAGGCATAGCGGCTTGAAGCAAAAGCACTTTCAGGCATCCTGATCAAACAAGTTAGAGCTCGGCGAATATACCGGGACTAATGGAAAACTGACGCGAGTTTGCGCTTGCCCGACAGAGCCGGAATAACTCTTTTTTGAAGCAATAATTACAAATATTGCCATAATGTAGGAATTGTGCCTAGCCTTGCGGCGCGTGAGGGAGCTTTCGTGTCAATCACGGATGCACAAAATGTAATACTTGTGGGAGTGAAGATGATGGCGATGGACGACTACAGGGAGGAACACCGGAAGGAGGACATCAAGACCCTCCACGGTATGGGTTATGCTCAGGAACTTTCGCGAAGCATGAGTCGCTTTTCCAACTTCGCGATTTCCTTTTCGATTATCTGCATCCTTTCGGGCGGGATCAATTCCTTCGCGCAAGCGATCGGTTCGATTGGTGGCGCCGGAGCGGGGATCGGCTGGATTTTTGGTTGTATGGTGTCGGGCGTCTTCGCGCTCGCCATGGCGCAGATCGCCTCGGCGTTCCCGACCGCAGGAGGCCTTTACCATTGGGGGTCGATTCTCGGGACACGATTCACCGGCTGGCTGACCGCCTGGTTGAATCTGCTGGGTCTCGTAACGGTTCTTGGCGCAATCAACATCGGCACAGCGAGCTATCTCGGCGGAACGTTCGGCTTTCAGCTTGGTATAGCCGACAAGACCGGGGCGCTGACGCCCGGAGTCACCGTTGCAATCGTTGCTGGTCTGACCATCGTGCAGGCGCTGTTCAACCATCTCGGCATCCGCGTCACCACCAAGCTGACCGACGTATCAGGTTACCTGATCCTAGGCACGGCGGCGCTGTTGATCGTGCTGTGTCTGACTTTTGCGCCGCATATCGACATCTCGCGTCTGTGGACCTTTTCCAACTTCTCCGGCGATGCGGGTGGCGGGGTCTTTCCGCATTCCACGAACATCGGATATCTGTTCCTGCTTTGCCTGCAATTGCCTGTCTATACCATAACCGGGTATGACGCTTCGGCCCATACATCGGAAGAAACCAAGAATGCGGCCCATTCGGTGCCGAGGGCAATCATATCCTCGGTTATGTGGTCGTCTCTGGTGGGCTGGGTCATGGTTTCTGCCATCATGCTCGCAATTCCTGACCTGAAGGCCGGCGCGGCGCAGGGGTGGAACGTCTTCTTCTGGACCATGGATTCGATCATGCCGGCGGGCATAAAGTTTGCCCTGTACGTGCTGATCCTGATTGCACAATTTCTATGCGGACTTGCGACGGTTACTTCAGCCAGCCGCATGCTGTTTGCCTTTTCCCGTGACGGCGGCATGCCGATTGGCTCACCTGCCCTTGCCAGGGTGTCCCCAAGATACCGTACACCTGTCGCTGCAATCTGGACGGCTGCAGTTTTCGAGGTTGGATATGTGTTCGCTGCTCAATTCGTCTCAATCGCTGGAACAAGCCTTTATACGATCGTGGTCAACTCGACCCTGGTCTTCCTGTTCCTTTCATTCTCGATCCCTCTCACGCTCGGAATGATCGCCTATGGCGGCAAGAAATGGCCATCGCCCGGGCCCTGGGCGATGAGTGCAGGCCTCTACAGGCTTGTCTCGATTCTGGCTCTGGCCGGGATGGTGCTGATCTTCTACATCGCAATCCAGCCGCCAAATGACTACGTCCTGCATATTACTGTCGCCTTTGTCATTCTGGCGCTGATCATCTGGGTCGTCGTGGAAAACCGCCGTTTTGAAGGCCCCCCGATTGGCGAAGCGGCAATCGCCAAGCGCGAGGCTGCGATCGCAGCCGCTGAACGGGCGGTCGGCGAGACAGGCTAACCGACCAGCGGTCGAACTTCGGCAAAGTGGCCGGGCACTGCGCCCGGCCACAAAAATTCTCCGCCTTGAGCGAGACTTCGAGTTTCAGTTTGCCCAGTTGGTTTGCCCAGTTGGGTGGTTGTGCAACGGGGTCCGGCGCGGAGCTGATCGTGTTTCGCAGCGCCAAGCCCCGTTGCGCCCTGAAGATCTGCGCGGGTGTTGTCAGTTGGATGGGACTTGAGCCGGGCACGGCGGCGGTCCAGCATCTGTGGATGACCGATCGCCGCCCCTTTGGTACCTTCGCACCAGCCCCAACATCATCTGCCTTCGCGGCGTAACATATTGCCAACGCTCGGCAATGGGGACGAGTTCGCATTGGTCTGAAAGCCCCGCCACCTGCCCCCGCCCCGCGCATCTCATGTGATCGCACAGTTGCCCCGCCAACGACGAGGCGCTACTGCTCTGCCCATGATGGAAAGGCGCGTCACGCTGAAGGATGTGGCCCGCGCGGCCGGGGTGTCGCGCGCGACGGCCTCGCTTGTGGTGCGCGGATCGGAACTGGTGGCCGAGCAGACCCGCAAGAAGGTCGAACAGGTCATCGCCGAGCTCGACTATGTCCCCCATAGCGGCGCCGCACGGTTGCGCGGCCAGAAAAGCCGCACCATCGGGGTGATCATCCCCAACCTCGTGAACACCTTCTTCTCGGAATTCGTCGAGGGGATCGAGGCCACGCTGGATACAACCGGCCACCTCGTGATGCTCGCCAGCAGCCGCGACGATCCCGAGCGTCAGGCAGGGCTGATCCGGCGTCTGCGCGAACACGACGCCGAGGGGCTGATCCTGTTCCCCGCGGACGGCACCCCGCCCGAGACCGTCTTGCAGCTTGCGCGCAGCAATCTGCCCGTGGTGCAGGCGATGCGGCACGTCGGCAAGGGGCTGACCGATTTCGCCGGCTCCGATCCGGTGCGCGCGGTGCGCGAAAGCGTGCGCCACCTCAGCGATCTGGGTCATCGCCGGATCGCCTATGTCTCGCTTGCGGGCGACACCTCGACCCGGACCGAACGACTGACCTCGTTCGATCACCACATGCAGGCCATGGGGCTGGAAAATGTCGGCATCGTCGAGGTGCCGCTGGCCTGGGACGGCTCTCCGCAATCGGCGGGGTTGCTGCTGGATCTCGATCCGCGGCCGACGGCGGCGATCTGCTTCAACGACATCCTCGCCTCGGGCCTGTTGCGCGGGCTTTACGACCGCGGGCTGACACCGGGGCGCGATCTGTCGGTGGTGGGGCATGACAACCTGTCGTTCATCGATCTGGGCGCCCCGCCGCGGCTAACCACGGTGCAGGTCTTCCCGCGCCAGATCGGGATGAAGGCCGCGGAACTGCTGATCCGCCGCCTCGCCGACCCCGGCGCCGCGCCGCGCGCGGAAATCGTACCGCCCCTCCTCAGGGTGCGCGAAACCACCGGACGCTGCGACTAGCCGCCATCGGCGGCATCACGAAATCGTGACTTGCTGTTGCTTGTTTAGATCGATCTAAATTCGCCTTATCAGTCTTTGGATCGATCCAAAATAGGGCGAGCGGCCAGGGAGCGCCTGCCCAAGGTGGTTACGCCAAGGGGGGAGCCTTGTACCACTTCAACTTCACGCCGGTGTTCGACAACTTCGATCTGCTCCTTTACGGGGCCTGGCTGACGGTGCGCCTGTCCTTCGCGGCGATGGTGCTGGGGCTGGTCGTCTCGGTGCTGGGCGCGGTGGCGCGGACCTCGCGCTTTCGGGGGCTGCACTGGATCGTCGGCGCCTATGTCGAGGTGATCCGCAACACCCCCTTCCTCGTGCAGATATTCTTTCTCTATTTCGGCCTGCCCGCGATCGGCATCTCGCTTGGCCCCAACCTTGCGGCGCTGATCGCGCTGGTGGTCAATGTCGGCGCCTATGGCACCGAAATCGCCCGCGCAGGCATCGAATCCGTTCCGCGCGGCCAGGTCGAGGCCGGCCGGGCGCTCGGCCTCGGGCCGCTGCAGATCTTCCGCTACATCATCTTCAGGCCGGCGCTGCGCAACGTCTACCCGGCGCTGACAAGCCAGTTCATCTACCTGATGCTGACCTCGTCGGTGGTCTCGACGATCTCGGCCAATGATCTGGCCTCGGCCGGCGCCGACCTGAACGCCAAGACCTTCGCCAGCTTCGAGATCTACCTGGTCGTGACCGCGCTTTACCTCGCCCTGTCGCTGCTGTTCTCGGGCCTGTTCCGAGCGCTGCAGGGCGCCCTCTTCAACTATCCCGCGAGCCGCTGACATGTTCCGCCAATTCGGCCCCGCCGACGTCCTGTACATCCTCGAAGCCGCCCGCTGGACGCTGATCCTTTCGGCGATCGCCTTCACCGGCGGCGCCATCGGCGGGCTGGCGGTGGCGCTGGCGCGCAGCTCGCAGGTGACGCTGCTGCGCGTGCTCAGCACCGGCTTCATCCGCGTCTTTCAGGGCACGCCGCTGCTGATGCAGCTGTTCCTGTTCTACTTCGGCCTGACCGTGCTGAACCTGCCGATCAACCCGCTGCTTGCCGCCGCGATCGCACTGACCTTCCATGCCAGCGCCTATCTGGGCGAGATCTGGCGCGGCTCGATCGAGGCGGTGCCCTCGGGCCAGTCCGAGGCCGCCACCGCGCTGTCGCTGACCTACCGCAGCCGCATGCGCTGGGTGATCCTGCCGCAGGCCGCGCGGATCGCCGTGGCGCCGACCGTTGGCTTCCTTGTGCAACTGATCAAGGGCACCTCCCTTACCTCTATCATCGGCTTTACCGAGCTGACGCGAGCAGGTCAGATCGTCAACAACGCGACCTTCGATCCCTTCACCGTCTTCGGGCTCGTGGCCGTCATCTACTTCGTCATCTGCTGGCCGCTTTCGCTTTACGCGCGCTGGCTCGAAGGGCGGATGCGGCGCGCCTATGCCCGCTGATCCGTCACGCAACACCCACCATAAATCTCGGAGGAGGAGACTATGAACATCCTGAAAACCCTGGTCGCGGCGGCCCTGGCCACAGCGGCCCTGGCCGTGCCGCAGGCGCAGGCCTCGACCCTGAAGCAGGTCGAGGCGCATGGCGTGCTGAAGGTCGGCATGCTGGTCGATTTCCCGCCCTTCGGCCTGATGAGCACCGCAGGCAAGCCCGAAGGCTATGACGCCGACACCGCCAAGGCGCTGGCAAAATACATGGGCGTCAAGGTGCAGCTGGTGCCGGTGACCGGGCCGAACCGCATTCCCTACCTGCTGTCGGGGCAGGTCGATGTGCTGGTCGCCTCGCTGGGGATCACGCCGGACCGCGCCAAGCGGGTCGACTTTTCGCGCCCCTATGCCGGGATCGAGATCATGGTCTACGGCAAGAAGAGCGTCAAAGTGACCGACGCCAAGGATCTGGCCGGCAAGAGCCTTGCGGTGGTGCGCGCCTCGACCCAGGATCAGGCGGTGACCAAGATCGCGCCGAAAAGCACCATCATCCGCCGCTTCGATGATGACGCCGCCGCGGTTCAGGCGCTGATGTCGGGTCAGACCCCGCTGATGGGCGTCTCGAACGTGGTCGCCGCGCAGATCAACAAGGCCAAGCCGGGCGAATTCAACGAGAAATTCGCACTCGCGACCCAGGTGCAGGGCATTGCGGTGGTGCCCGGCTCGACCAAGCTTCTGGCCAAGATCAACGACTTCATCGCCCACGCGATGAAGGACGGCACGATGGACAAGATCTCTGAAAAATGGCTGGGCACCAAGATCCAGCCCTTCGTGCGCAACGGCTCGGTCAAGGCGGCCCTGGCGGCGAAGAAATAAGGCAGCACGATCCCCGGCGCCGCCACGGCGCCGGGGACACAGGCGAAAGGCACCCGGCATGACACATTCCCCCAAGGCCGCCGTCGAGATGCGGGGCGTCTCGAAGTTTTTCGGCGCTTTCCAGGCGCTCAACGCGATCGACCTGACCGTCGCCGAGGGCGAGCGGATCGTCATCTGCGGCCCCTCGGGGTCGGGCAAGTCGACATTGATCCGCACCATCAACCAGCTTGAGACGATCCAGCAAGGCACGATCAAGGTCGACGGGACCGAGCTGACCGCGGGCGGCGACAATGTCGCCAAGGTGCGGCGCGAGGTCGGGATGGTGTTTCAGCAATTCAATCTGTTTCCGCATCTCACGGTGCTGCGCAACTGCATGCTCGCGCCGCTCAAGACCGGCCGCGCCACCAAGGCCGAGGCCGAGGCGACGGCGCGCAAATACCTGGAACGGGTGAAGATCCCCGAGCAGGCCGACAAATACCCCGCCCAGCTTTCCGGCGGCCAGCAGCAGCGCGTGGCGATCGCCCGGGCGCTGTGCATGGAGCCGCGCATCATGCTGTTCGACGAGCCCACCTCGGCGCTGGACCCCGAGATGGTGAAGGAGGTGCTGGACACGATGATCGACCTGGCGCGCGAAGGGATGACCATGCTCTGCGTCACGCATGAGATGGGGTTCGCCCGTGCAGTGGCCGACCGGGTGATCTTCATGGAATCGGGCGCCATCATCGAAGAGGCCCCCCCCGAGGATTTCTTCGGCGCCCCCAAAAGCGCGCGTCTGCGCAATTTCCTGGGGCAGATCGCATGACCGGCGGCAGCGGCCGGGCGCCGAATATCCTTGCGCTGATCGACCTGAAGCCGCCCGAGATGATGGCGCAGCTATGCACCCGCCACCATGTCGTGCACGCGGCCGGCGATGGCGCGGGGATCGGCGTCGTGCTGACCAGCGGCACGCGCGGCCTGTCGCGCGACGAGATGGCCGCCCTGCCCGACCTGCGGCTGATCGCGGTTAACGGCGTCGGCGTCGACGCGGTCGATCTGGGGGCCGCCGCCGCGCGCGGCATTGCCGTCACCACCACGCCGGACGTGCTGTCGGAAAGCGTGGCCGAGCTGGCCCTCGGCCTTGCCATCGGCGTGCGGCGGCGCATCGGCGAGGGCGAGCGGCTGGTGCGCTCGGGCGATTGGGCCGCGGGCCGCAAGGCGCGTCTGGGCCAGTCGCTGCTGGGCGCACGCGCCGGCATCCTTGGCTATGGCCGGATCGGTCGGCGGCTGGCGGACATGCTGCGCGGGCTGGGCGTCGAGGTGCTGTATTGCGCCCGCGCCCCGCATCCCGACGCGCCCGACGCCTTCCGCCCCGACGCCGCCACCCTGGCGCACGATTGCGAGACCCTGTTTGTCACGCTCGCCGCCACCCCCGCCACGCGCCATATCGTCGACGCACAGGTGCTGGAACTGCTGGGCCCCGAGGGCACGCTGGTCAATGTCGCGCGCGGCTCTGTCGTCGACAGCGCGGCGCTGGCCGACGCCCTGCATCGCGGGCGCCTCGGGTCCGCCGCGCTGGATGTGTTCGAGACCGAGCCCGCCGGTCCGGACGCAAGCGACGGCGGCCTGCTGCGCGCGCCAAACACGCTTTTCACCCCGCATATCGCCTCTGCCACCGATGAGGCGCGCCGCGCGATGGCCGAGCTGGTGATCGCCAATATCGACGCGCATCTGTCCGGCGCGCCGCTGCCCTCCGCCCTGCCCCCCGCCGCTCACCCCGCCTCCCTGTCCCCCGCCTGAAACGGAGCCCAAAATGGACGTTCTGATGATCGGTGAGCCGCTCGCCGAGTTCACCAGCGATGCCGCCAGCCCCGACGCCTTCGCGCGGCGCTTGGGCGGCGATACGCTGAACGCCGCGATCTACCTCGCCCGGCTGCGCCCGGATCTGCGCGTGGGCTATCTGACCCGGCTGGGCGACGACTGGATGAGCCTGTGGATGCGCGACAGGATCGCCGCCGAAGGGGTCGATACCTCTGCCATCGCGCTGGAGGCCGGCGCCAGCCCGGGGCTCAGCTTCATCCGCACCGACGCGGCAGGCGAGCGCAGCTTCATCTACTGGCGCGATCAGGCCGCAGCACGCCGCCTGTTGTCAGGCGCCGGCGCCGCGGCGGAGGAAACGGCGCTGGCTCAGGCCGGTTGCGTCCTCTTCTCGGGCATCACGCTGGCGATCCTGCCCGAGGCGGCCCGCGCCCGCCTGCTTGCGGCCCTTGCACGGCACCGCGACGCGGGCGGCACGGTGGCCTATGACACGAATTACCGCGCCCGGCTTTGGCCGTCACCGTCGGAAGCTGCGGACTGGACCGCGCGGGCGCTTGCCGTCACCACTCTGGCGCTGCCCTCGACCGAGGACCTCTCGGCCATCTTCGGCACCAGTGGTGCGCAATCCGCCATGGCACTCTGCGCCCGCCATGCCGCGGGCGAGATCGCGCTGACCGATGGTGGCGCGCCGGTGCTGCACCGCGCGGCCTCGGGCCTGCTGCAACAGGTTGACCTGCCGCCGCCGGTCACCGCATGCGACACCACCGCGGCGGGCGACAGCTTCAACGCGGGCTTCCTTGCCGCGCGTCTTGGCGGCGCCCCGCCGCGCGAAGCGGTGCTGGCGGGCGCCCGTCTTTCGGCGCGCGTCGTCCAGTACCCCGGCGCGATCATCCCCAAAGAGGCGATGCCCACGGAGACGCCCGAGGAGATGACCCAGCATGCTGGCTGACCGGATCGAAACCGCCGCGCGGCAATTGGCCGAGGCCCATGGCGCGCCCCCCCTTTCCGCGCTGACCCCGCCGCCGGCCACGATGGCCCAGGCCTACCGCATCCAGGCCCGCACGATCGCGCTTCTGGGCCCAGTCGGTGGCTGGAAGCACGGGCTTCTGGACGGTCGCACCCTGTCCTGCGCGCCGATCCTGCGGGATGCAATCCATGAAAGCGGGGTGACCCTGCCACTTGCCACCGGGCTGAAGATCGAGATCGAAACCGCCGTCCGTCTTGCCGCGCCGCTGCGTTCAGGGGCCGACAAGACGCAGATCCGCGCGGCGATCGGCGCCATGCATCTGGCCTTCGAATGCCTCGGGCCGCGCTTCGCCGCCCCGGCGGAGCGCACCCCGCTGGAAGTGATGGCCGACCGCTTCTCGAACCATGCGCTGGTGATCGGCGACGAGATCCCCAACTGGGATTCGCGCGATCTGGCAAGCCTGCCGATCGCCGCCATGAGCAATGCCTCCCCCGATGGCCGCCCCCGGGGCATGTCGATGCAAGAGACGCTTGCCTTCCTCGGCTTTGTCGCGGCGCAGGCCGAAGATCAGGGCACGCCCCTGCAGGCTGGACAGATCATCATCACGGGCGCCCGGCTTGGCCCAGTGACGATCAGCCACCCGGCGCGCGTGCGGGCCGCGGTGGGCGACGCGACGATCGAGTTGTCCTTCGCATAGATCTGAACGCCGCCGCCATGCCAAACGCCTGCAATCCTTGGCGAAACCCTGAAGGCCAGCGAGGGGTGGTCGAAATGCGCCACGCCCAGATCGCCCCACCCACCGGGGGGCGGCTGGCCCAAGCGCATCTCGATCCGCCGCGCCAACGCGCGCTGCCTGGCCGGGGCGATATCGGCCCCGCCCGACACGGCGGTTCACGCGGCCCCGAGGGCAGTTCCCGAGTTGTAAAGCTGACAGGCTTCCATTAAGGCAAGCTCCTGTATGAAACTGAGCATCGTCATCCCCTCGAGAGAGCGCGGCGCCTACCTGCGCCACAGCCTGCGCACCGCGCTGGCGATCGATGATCCCGACCTGGAAGTCATCGTCACCGACAACCAGAGCACCGACAACACCGAGTCCATCGTGGCCGAAGTCGACGACCCGCGCCTGAAATACGTCCGCACCGAGGCCCGCGTCTCGATGCGCCAGAACTTCGAGAACGGCCTGCGCCACGCCAGCGGCGATTACATCATCTACTTCGGCGATGATGACGGCATCCTGCCCGGACAGTTCCCCTTCCTGCGCCGGATCCTCGAGACCGAGGCGCCCGATGTGCTGAGCTGGAGCCTGCCGACCTATGGCTGGCCGATCGAGGGCTTCGGCGCGCGCACCGGGACGATGCGCTATGAGCGCAACCGCAGCTTCGGCCCGGTCACGGAACTCGACACCGAGGCGCTGCGCGGCCACATGCTTGCCTGCCGCCAGGACAGGATGGCGCCGATGCCCGCGCTTTACCACGGCTGCGTCTCGCGTGCCTATCTGGAGGGGCTGCGCGGCCCCACGGGCGAGGTGTTCAACAGCGGCATCCCCGATGTCCACATCGCCTATCGGGCGCTGTTGCGGGGCGGACGGCTGATGCATGTGCGCCATCCGTTCTCGATCAACGGGTTCAGCCCGGCCAGCACCGGCAACGCCCAGCACGCCTATGCCTCGACCGATGCCCGCAGCGAACCGGCGCGTCGGTTCATGGCCGAAAGCGACGCCGACCCGGTGCGCGATGTGTTGCAGCTTAACCTGTCGGTGCCGCTGGTCCTTTTCTCGACGCTTGAAACCATCCGCGCCACCTTTCCCGAAACCGCGACGGCCACGCCGGATTACACTGCCTGGTATCGCCATGTGCTGACCTCTGCACGGCCCAGCGACACCGCCCTTGTCGCGCGGCTGCAAGAGCTTCTGTCCGCCCATGCGGCGCGCACCGGCACCGAGGCGCAGTTCGCGGCGGCCGAAGCCGCGGCCAAAACCTCGGGCCGCGCGCCCGGGGGGCGTTTCACCAAGCTTGCCAAGCGGCTTGCCCGGCTGCGCGAGAAAGTGGGCAGCTTCCGCATCTCCGTCGGCATCGACGATGAGAACACCATCCTGACGGCGGCGCGCACCTCGGACCGGCTGCTGGGGCAGGATTACGGCGCCGTGCTGGACGGCCGGATGTCGCAGCGCGACGCCTGGGCCGCCCTGCGCGCCCGCGCCAAGGGTTGACCCACCCCCGCACCAAGGAATGACCCGTCCGCGCCAGGGGCTGGCCCGCCCCCGGCGCCGCCCCGGCTCAGCCCTTCCGTCGCAGGAAGCCGTCGTGGGCGACGGTGATCATCAGCTTCTGCGCGATGTCCTTGTCGATCTCGAATTCGGGGTGGTCGCGCAGATAGGCGTGCAGCGCCGTCTTGGGGTTGTCGCCGGGGCCCCAGGGACGGTCGGGATAGGCATCGGCGGGCATATCCTCGATCAGCGTGTCGAAGACCACGCAATAGCTGCCGGGGCTGACCAGCGGCGCATAGGCCTCCAGCTCGGCCAGCACATGGGCATGGGTGTGCATCGAGTCGAGGCAGACCAGCACCCGCTTTTTCCCCTTTGCGGCGGCCCTGACCTGTTCGATCACCTCCGGGGCGATGCTCGACCCCTCGATCATGTCGATGCGCGAGGCCATCGGATGGACCTCGATCGCGGCGCGGTTGTGGGCGCGGATGTCGATGTCGATCCCCAGCACCCAGCGGTCCGATTTCACGGGATCAAACGTGGTGCCGGCTTCGATCGCCTCGGCCATGTCCATCAGCGCCAGCATCGAGGCCGACAAGATCAACGAGCCGCCGTGGGCGATGCCGGTCTCGATGATCAGGTCGGGGCGGATCTGCCAGATCAGCTCTTGCATCGCGACGACATCCTGCGGGTATTGGATGATCGGGCGGCCGAGCCAGCTGAAATTGTAGGAATATTGCGGCCCGGTCGAGGCCTGCAGGAAGGTCATCGCGGCCTCGTTCAACGGGCGGTCGGCGGCGATGGCGGCGATACGGCCGGGGATTTCGTCCTTGAAGTCAGTCATGCTCTGGTCCGTTCGGTGGGAATGCGGGTTGGCCCCTGCCCTGCGGCGGGGAAGTGAGAAGGCGGTCAGGGCGGCGCGCTGCCTTGCAGCGGGATGCCCACCACATGGGGCGGATCGAAAAGGTTCTCGGGCCGCGCGCCGAAGCGCAACAGGTCGCGCCGCCCGTAGCCGTCGGCGATCTGCTCGGCCAGCGCCCGCACCGTCACCGGACGGCCCGAGCAGATATTGACCGCCCCGGTCATCTCGCCCAAGGCGACATCGGCGATCATCCGGCCGGCCTCGGCCACGTCGATGAAGTCGCGCACCTGCCGGCCTTCGGTCATCTCGACCGGCATGCCTGCGGCAAGGCGCGCGTGCAGGAAGGGGACAAGGCGCCGCGCGTCCTCGCCCGCGCCGTGCAGATGGAAAAGGCGGCACCAGGCAAAGGCGGTGTCAGTACCCGCGAACCAGCCCGACAGCGCGTGCGACGCGGCGGCCTTGGCGCCGGCATAGGGGGTTTTCGGGTCAAGCGGGTCGGTCACCGCCAGCGGCCGCCCGGTCATGGCATACTCAAAACAGGTGCCGATGCCGATCACCCGACGCACGCGCGCACGCAACGCCCCCCGTGCCATCGCCAGCGTGCCGCAAAGGCAGTCGTGGTTGAGCGGCGAGGCAAGGTATTCCCCCGGCGTCGTGATCCAGGCGAGGTGGATAAGCGTGTCGGTGCCCTCCAGCGCGCGGGCCCACCAATCCTCGGCCTCGGCGAACCATGCGGGGGTGAGGACCGGGGTCACGCCATCGGGCAGGCTGTCCCTTTGTCCCGGGCGGCTGATGGCGCGCAACGGGCGGCTGCCGGCCAGCGCCGCCAGAACATGGCGGCCGACAAAGCCTGCGGCGCCGGTAAGGCTGACGGTGCCGCTCATGTCTCGTGCATCTCTGGCACGGCCGCGGCGAAGCGGGTGCCCTTGCGCGCCAGATCGTCAAGTTGCGCACGCACCTCGGCGGCGATGTTCCAGGGCAGGATCAGCACCACGTCGGGCCGGTGGTCGCGCAGCGCCTGCGGCGCCAGCACGGGGATGCGGCTGCCGGGCAGGTAGCGGCCGATCTTGGCCGGCGCCGCATCGCAGACGAAGGGCAGCAGGTCGGGCCGCACGCCGGCGTAATTCAGCAAGGTGTTGCCCTTGGCCGCCGCGCCGTAGCCCGCCACGCGGCGCCCCCTTGCCTTGCAGTCCAGCAAGAAGCGCAGCAACCCGTCCTTGACCGCGTCGGCCTGCGTCTGGAAGCCGGCATAAAACGCATCTTCCGCCATGCCGCGCCGGTGTTCCTCGGCCAGCAAGGCGGTGACGGCGGGGGTTTCTTGATGCGCGGCATCAGTGCGGCAGCCGAAGACCCGCAGGCTGCCGCCATGGGTGGGCAGCTCCTCGACGTCGAAAACGCGCAGCCCGTGGGCGGCGAAGATGCGCGCCACCACCAGCAGCGAGAGATAGGAGAAATGCTCATGATAGACGGTGTCGAACTGGTGGAACTCGACCAGCCGCATCAGGTGCGGAAATTCCAGCGTGACCACGCCCTGCGGTTTCAGCGCCGCGGCCAGCCCGGCGGTGAAATCGTTGATGTCGGGCACATGGGCATAGACGTTGTTGCCGGCGATCAGGTCGGCGGCGCGCCCCTCGGCGGCCAGCCGTTCGCCCAGCTCGCGCCCGAAGAAGGCCCGCAGCGTCGGCACGCCCTGCGCTTCGGCGGCGTCGGCGGTGCTGTCGGTCGGCTCGATCCCCAGGCAGGGGATGGCGGCGGCGACGAAATTGCGCAGCAGGTAGCCGTCGTTCGAGGCGACCTCGACCACGAAGCTGTCGGCGCCCAGCCCGAAGCGATGCGTCATGGTCTCGGAATAGGCCCGGGCATGGGCCAGCCACCCCTTGGAGGTGGACGAGAAATAGGCGTAGTCGGCGCTGAAGAAAGTGTCGGCGCTGGCGAAATCCTCGGTCTGGACCAGCCGGCAGGCCTCGCACACGAAAAGCCGCAGCGGATAGTGCATCTCGGGGCGGCGCAGGTCCTCGGTCGCCAGATAGGCGTTCGACGGCGGCGCGCTGCCCAGGTCAAGAAATTGCCGCGTCAGCGGCGTGTGGCAGTGGCGGCAGTTCATATGTCGATGGGCTCCAGCTCGTGCAGCAGGGGATGCGCCTGATCGCGGGGCGACAGGGTCGTGGGCGGCAGCGGCCAGTCGATCCCGACGGCGGGGTCGTCAAAGCGCAGGCCGCCTTCATGCGCCGGGGCATAGGCGACCGAATGGCAATAGGTAACTTCGGTGTTCGGCGCCAGTGTCTGGAAGCCATGCGCGACGCCCTCGGGCACATAGACAGCGCTGCGGCTGTCGTGCGAAAGCCTGACCGCGCACCAGCGCCCGAAGCTGGCCGCGCCGGCGCGCAGATCGACCAGCACGTCATACATCGCGCCGGCGGTGCAGCGCACCAGCTTGGCCTCGGCCGCCGGCGGGCGCTGGAAATGCAGGCCGCGCAGCGTGCCGCTGTCACGGCTGAGCGAGACGTTCATCTGCACCCAATGCGAGGCCAGCCCCTGTGCGGCGAACTCCTCGGCGCAGAAGACCCGGGCGAAAAGGCCGCGCGCGTCGCCGCGCGGTTCGGGATCGACGCGGAAGGCGCCCGGGATGGTCAGTTCGGTGAAGATCATGGCGCGCCGTAATCCGCGATCTGCGCGCGGGCAAGGCCAAGGGCGTCGGCGCCGTCCGCCACGCCGCGATACCAGTCCACGGTGCGCGCCACGGCTTGGGGGAAATCCCAGCGTGGCACCCAGCCCAGCCGGTCGCGGGCAAGGTCGCTGGCCACCGCTAGCAGCCCGGCCTCATGCGGGGCGTCGCCGCGCGAGGCGTCGCGCCAGGCGCCCGGCCAACGCGCCAGCGCGGTTTCGGTCAGCTCCTGCACGGTGCGGAAATCCCCGGTCGCGGGGCCGAAATTCCATGCCCGCGCAAGGCTTGCGTCTTCGGCCAGCATCTGCGCCAGCCGCAGATAACCCGAAAGCGGCTCTAGCACATGCTGCCAGGGGCGCACGGCCTGCGGGTTGCGCAGCGCCACCGGCTCGCCGGCCTGCAGGGCGCGCATGATGTCGGGCACTATGCGGTTCTCGGCCCAGTCGCCGCCGCCGATCACGTTGCCCGCCCGCGCGGTCGCGATGCGCAGATCGCCGCCGAAGGAGTCGCGCCAGCTGGCGGCCAGCAACTCGCAGGCCGCCTTGGAGGCGCTGTAGGGGTCGTGCCCGCCCAGGCGATCCTGCTCGCGGTAGGGGTGCTCCCATTCGCGGTTCTCGTAGACCTTGTCGGTGGTCACGATCACCAGGGTCACGGGCCGGCGCGCCCGGCTTAGCGCATCCAGCAGGTGCAGCGTGCCGGAAACATTGGTCTCCCAGGTCTCGACCGGCGCCTCGTAGCCGCGCAGCACCAGCGGCTGGGCGGCAAGGTGAAAGACCACCTCGGGCGCGGTGTCGGCGACCCGGGCCTGCACCGCCTGCGCGTCGCGGATGTCGCCCAGGGCGTGGTCGGTGATGGCGGCAAGGTCCAGTTGGTCGAACAGCGCGGGCCGCGTGTCGGGCGCCAGTGCCAGACCCGAAACCTGCGCGCCCATCTGCGCCAGCCACAGCGACAGCCACCCGCCCTTGAACCCGGTATGCCCGGTGACGAGAACCCGCCGGCCGGACCAGTATCCGCTCATTCCCAGACCTTCCAGGGCGCCTTGCCCGAGGTCCAAAGCCGCTCCAACGCCTGCTTGTCGCGCATGGTATCCATCGCCGCCCAGAAGCCCGCGTGCTGCCAGTGGGCCAGTTGCCCATCGGCGGCAAGCCCTTCCAGCGGCGCGGCCTCCAGCGAGGTTTCGTCCCCGGCGATGCGGTCGATGATCGCCGGCTCCATCACGAAGAACCCGCCCGAGACCCAGCGCCCGTCCCCCTGCGGCTTCTCGAGGAACTGCCGCACGCGGCCGTCCTGGATGTCCAGCGCGCCGAAGCGCCCGGCGGGCTGCACGGCGGTGATCGTGGCCTGCACGCCTTCGGCCCGGTGATGGGCGATCAGGCCGGTCAGGTCGATGTCGGCGACGCCATCGCCATAGGTCAGGCAGAAGGTGTCGTCGAGATAGGCATGCACCCGCTGCAGCCGACCGCCGGTCTGCGTCAGCTCGCCGGTGTCGACCAGCGTGACCTTCCACGGCTCGGAATATTTCTGGTGCACCTGCATCGAGTTGTCCGACAGGTCGATCGTGACATCCGACATGTGCAGGAAGTAATTGGCGAAATATTCCTTGATCATGTAGCCTTTGTAGCCACAGCAGATCACGAAATCGGTGATGCCATGGGCACCGAATATCTTCATGATGTGCCACAGGATGGGGCGCCCGCCGATCTCGATCATCGGCTTGGGCCGCATGTGCGACTCTTCACTGATGCGCGTGCCCAGCCCACCCGCCAGAATGACTGCCTTCATGTCGTGGCCTCTTTGATTCCGGCCAACAGCTACCGTATATGCGGCATGGTTTCCATCGGTTTTGCGCCGCCCAAGGGCGTCCGGTCTGCGCTGCGGCCGGCTGAAAAATGCGCTGCGAGATGCACTTGCGAAAAACCCGGCCTGCCGGAAGCGGTGATGCGGCCCGTGGCAGAGCGGGGCCATGCCGATCCCGCCAGCGGGGGGGGGCGGCAGGGGCGCGAAATACGGACTTTCCCGAAAGCGGCCATGTCAAGACGCCCCTGGTGTGACCAGAGAGCGGCAAGCTGCTTTTGGGGGACGTTATCGCGGCAATCGGCGTTGGTGGCCCAAGCCATTGCAAACACGGGACTTTACGATTGGTGCACCCGACAGGATTCGAACCTGTGGCCTCTGCCTTCGGAGGGCAGCGGCCAATGCCATTCCCGTCCCAGATCGATCTTTCCGACACCCATATCCCACAGATTTCCCTTTCTTTTGTATAGCTTCAGAATACAATGTCAAACATGGGAATTTTCCCTTTCTTGCTTACCTCAGCTTACCCATTGCTTACCCGAGGGCGCGCCAGCCATGCCGAAGCTATCGAAAACCGTTGTCGACAAGATCGAGCCCGGCGACCGGGACATCTTCATTTGGGACACAGATCTGAAAGGCTTCGGCCTGCGCGTGAAGCCCAGCGGCACAAAGTCCTTTCTCGTCCAGTACCGAAACCTCGCCGGCAAATCGAAGCGCGTTACCCTTGGTCAGTATGGACCGCTCACAGCCGAACAGGCCCGCAAGGCGGCCAAGCGCGAACTCGCAAGGGTTGCCCTCGGGAATGATCTCCGCGCCGAGCGCGATGAACTTCGCGCTGCATGGACCGTTCGCGCTCTCTGCGAAGAGTATCTGAGGGAGGCCGAGGCTGGGAACGTCATCACGCGGCGCGGAAAGCCGAAGACAGCTTCAACCTTGTCGATCGACCGCGGGCGCATAGAGCGCCACATTCTCCCCTTGCTCGGAAAGAAGCTTGCCCGTGATCTTACCACTGCTGATGTTCGAGGGCTTCTCGCGGCAGTCCGCGCCGGCAAGACCGCAACCGTCGAACGCACCGAGAAGCTTCGAGGCAAGGCCATTGTCACTGGCGGGACGGGCACAGCCCGGAAAGCCGTCACCCTGATCTCGGCCGTCCTAACCTATGGCGTCGAGCAGAACATCATTGAAGGCAATGTAGCGCGCGGCATTCGGCTACCCCGCGATGGCAAGCGCGAAGTCAACAACCCAGAAGAACTGTTGTGGGCGCTGGGTCGAGCACTTAGGCGAGCAGACGAGGCTGGAGAACCCTGGCAGGCAGTTGAACTGCTATGGATCTTAGCCATGACGGGCATGCGGCGCCAAGAAGCCGTGTGGCTCCAATGGAAGGACATCGGGTGGAAAGATCGGCTAATCCGGCTGAGCCGCAGCAAGACTGATGTCGAGCTGCGCCCTCTTTCGAGGCCCGTTGCAGCGAGACTTCGGCGTTTGCATGAACGGTACGGCAGCCAGTCGAACTTTGTCTTCCCCGGCATCCGACAGTCGAACAAACCGTTTGGCGGACTTCCAAACGCGGTGCGACGGATTGCGAAGTCTGAGGATCTGATCCCGCAGGACCAAGAGATCCTTCGCACTTTCACCCCCCATAAGCTGCGTCACGCGGCCGCAACGGTTGGCAATCGTCTGGGCCTGACCGTTCCCACGATCAAAGCCATTCTGGGCCACGCTGGCGGCACGGTGACGGAGGGCTACATTGGCAGGATAGACGCGGTGCTCTTCGGCGAAGCGAACAGGCTCGCCGACCATATCAAAGGGCTTCTGATGAACGACCCGATGCTCGAGCATGCAGTCGAACCAGTGGACCCGTCAGAGATCATTCGGCTCTTTGGAAGCGCCGCGGAGGGGTAAGCCAGAAGGGCAGAACTCTAGGCGATCACCTAACCTACTGTTTTCGCAAAGTATGCGCGTGCATGAGCGATCTGCCTGCTTCATTCTAAAATATTCTTGTTTTTGACATGGAGAGTTCGAATGCAAGAAGTCCTGTCCCGCCCTCTTCGCCGCCGTGAAGCCTCGGAATACCTCCGGGCTTGCTATGGCATTCCGTGCGCCCCGGCCACTCTTGCCAAGTACGCCTCTGTCGGCGGCGGCCCCGCGTTCTTCAAAGCCGGAGCCCGCTGCGCGCTGTATGATCGCGCTGAGCTCGATCGCTGGGCGAAGGAGCGCCTGGGCGCCGCACTCAGCTCTACCAGCGATGCGGCCTGACCGTCCCCGACACCAAATCCCGGGACTGGCACATGAGCGGCAGTCGACACCCTACTGAGGCCATTCGTGGCATCAACAAATCGGTTGCGCTTCTCCGCGAGACGATGCGGAGAGCGAAGCCGGAACCCCTACCCCGCAGCTTGCGGGCGATGCTGCCGAAGTTGGTCAGACATTGGATGCAATGGCGAGTCCGGGGTGATCAAGTCATCTATCCGGGCATGGAAAAGCTTGCGGCTTGGGGCGAGTGCTCCGAGCGCCACGCGCGAACACACATGCGGTTCCTAGGGGACGAGTGGAAAGCCGTTCGTCGGGTCAAATACGCGCAGGGCGGCCGCCGCGCCACTCGCTACCAGCTTAGCGGCGAAATGCTGTTCCGGGGGCTCGTTGCACGCGGCTGCAACCCATCGCCCGAGCTCCGCGAGGGACTGTCGAAATACGACCTCAAGCCCGCTTCCCCGGCGGGCAATAAAAACCCGGAAGTTGGATCGAAGAAAAAGCTTTCGGAACAAGCGTTAAGTGCCGTTTATGGGACTCGGCCGGATCAAAGCCAACTGGTGCCGCGAAACCCGGAAGAAAACCCGGAAGTGACTTCCGCCGGTTCTTATAAAGATACCACCACGGCACCAGGCCCGAACGTCTTGCGGTTTCCGGCTTCGCCGGGCCGCTCCGCTGACGCTTCGCTTTTGCGGTCTCCGTCTCAAGAGTGCAAAGAGGTGGATGCGCACCCTCCGTTCCTCACTGTGCGGGACCGAGATGCGTTCCGGCGCTTTCTCAAGGCCTTCCCGCGGCGCCACAGTGTCGATCTTGTGCGAGAAGCATTTCGCGCCGCGATCGAGGCCGGAGTCGATCCCGAAACCATCATCGCGGCGGCTGAGCGCTACGCTGGTGCAACGGCGAACGTCGATCCAGAGTGGATCGCGGCCCCCACGACGTGGCTTCGGGTCGAACGCTGGACGGACGAGCCTGATTTCTCAGATCCCATCTCGACACCTGGCGCCAGCTTGAGTGGCAATCGAAAGGACCCGGCATGACAATTTCTGACTGCATCCAAGACGCGATTAATGATGGCCACATCGACAAGAAGCGCGGCGAGGACGCACAGCGGCTCTGGCGCGAGATGGCTGATCGGTACGAGGGCCAGGGCTACAACCGGCACCAGGCTGAGGCGATGGCGGCCGACGATCTGAAGGAAGGCCTCAAGCGCGAGGCGGGGGCGAAGCGGCATCGCTACCTTGCGACCCTTTCGACGCTGCATGCCCGGCAGATTGAGGTGTCCCGGCTCAAGCCGGATCAGGTGGCGAAGCACGGCACCCATCTGGTCGAACAGCTTGGCTACGAGGAACGGTCCCTTTCGCGTTATTTCATGGGGCGCATAGGGCAGTTCCTGAACGAGCACCACGCCAATATCCTCGGCCAGATCACGAAGCCGGCGCAGTGGATGAACATCCTGCGCGAGCTGCATGGCCAGGTGACGGATGATGAGGCGGCCAAGGCGCTTGCGGGCTCGATCCACGCGGCGCGCGAGGAGCAGCGGCTGATGTACAACGCGGCCGGCGGCGACATTGGGAAGCTGGAAAATTGGGGCCTGACCCACTCGCACGACCGGGTGAAGGTCAGCCAGTCCAGCTTCGAGCAATGGCGCGCCGCGCTCAAGCGCCCCGATGGATCGTCGCGGATTGACTGGACCCATATCGAGGATGAGCTGACCGGGCGCCCGCTGCAAGCGCCCGGCGGCCCGGAGCCAAGCGAGGCAATCCAGCGGCGCTTCCTCAAGGAGATCAAGGGCAACATCGACTATGGCAAGGGCTCCAAGGAAGTCGCCTATGGGCGCAACCGCGGATCCGGCATGTCGATCGAGAATGCCCGGGTGCTGCACTTCAAGAACGCGGACGACTGGATCGCCTACAACAAAGCCTACGGAACCGGCACGCCCTTCAACGCGCTGGTCAGCCAGATGAACAGCATGTCCCGCCGGGTGGCCGAGGCGCGGATGCTGTCGATCAATGGCGATGCGGGCCTCGACGCGGTGCGCCAGATGCTTGCCAAGCATGCCCGCGACAACGACATGCCCCCGGACATCGCGCACACGATGGAGGACAACATCGTCCACGCGGGCCGGATGCTGAAGGTACTGCGGCCCGGCGTCGGCCCGAAAGGCCAATATGCCCGCTGGGCGGCCGGCTTCTTCGCCACCACGCGCGAGCTGATGAACGCCGCCTTCCTTGATCGGTCAGTAATTATCTCGTCGCTGTCCGACACGAACCTGTCGCGGCTCGGGATGCAGACCATGGGCATGAACGCCACGAACATGCTCACGACCTACGGCAAGCTGATGGCCGAAAGTGTGAAGGGCGGCGGCCTGACCCACGAAGAGCTCCTGCAGCAGGGCTGGATCGGGCAGGCGCTGGCCAACCCTCATGTCGCGATGGACCGCTACAACAGCGAGTATCCTGCGCACACGGTAGCCAAGCTGCTCTCGAACGCCTCGATGCAGATCCAGGGCCACCTCGCGCATACCGACAACCTGCAGATGGCGTTGCAGCATGAGATTTCCGGCACCTGGGGCGCAGCGGCCGAGAAGTCCTTTGGCGAGCTGGACCCTCGCCTGCGCGGCGCCATGCAGACGCACGGCATCACGGCGAAGGATTGGGATACCTTCCGGCAGCCGGCCGGCATCTACACCGCGGCGAACGGCGCCAAGTTCCTGACGCCCTTCTGGTGGCGCCATGCCGTCGATGCAGCGCCCGATGTGGTCGACCGAACCTTCCTCAAATTCCAGAGCTTCATGGAGAAGTGGACCGAGGTGGGTGTCCCCGGGCGCAATCTGTGGGTTTCAGGGTTCCTGGATCCGAAGGCCTACGGCATGACGCCGGGCTCGATCAGCTACGAGGCGATGAAGTCGGCCGGCATGTTCAAGAGTGTGATCGGCTCAATGCTGATTGGCCAATACCACATGATGATGGCGCGGCCGGGCGGCTGGGCGCGGGCGGTCTTCGTCGCCCAGGCCGCCGCGACCGATACACTGGTGGGGGCGATCGCTCTGCAGATCAACGATGTCCTGATGGGGCGCGATCCGCAGGCAATGGATCCGCAGACACATCCGATGTTCCTGGTCAGGGCCTTCGTGAAGGGCGGCGCGCTGGGGCCGATCGGGGACCTCCTGACCACGGGCGCGACCGACTGGGGCGGCGGCATCTCGTCCTACGTCGCCGGACCCCTGCCGCAGGCTGCGCAGGACGCCTACGGGCTTGCGCTCAAGTCCTCGTCCTTCCTTGCGGCCTATGCCATGGGCGGCGGCATCAGCAAGCAGCGCAGCGCGCTGGTGAAGGAGATGACGCACCTCGGCATGCGCTATACCCCGATGGGCCAGACGCCGCTCTTAGCCGGCGGCGCAGCGATGGACCGGCTCGTGTGGGATCAGCTCTGGATGTCGCTCGACCCCGAGGCCGTGAAGGCGATCGAGAAGGCCGCCCGGCACCGCACCAAGGTCTACGGGCAGGGCGAGTGGTGGCCCAGCACCAGCCCGCTGCCGACGCGGCTGCCTTACCTCGGCACTGCAACCGAGTGAGTTTTCGTGCTTCGCAGGCCGGGCTCACTTTCAGACGCGCGTCCAGCGGCTCGCGATGAATTTGGCGATCAGTAAGGCGACCCATGTTGGTGGCCCCAAGAACTCCAAGATCGGCGCTACGGCCAGGACGCCAACAATTCTCAGCACCAGCGCGACAAAGAATGGCAGCACGCAGAGCATCAGCAGGACGTCCAGTATCGTTCCTATGGGATGAACATGCCACTCGTGTGCGAACTGGTCTCTCTCCGTCCGCTTGGTGAGCAAATCCACAAGAGCGATAGCAACTCCTATGGCAGGGGAATCGCATTTGGAGCTGAGAGCATGAGGGGCGCCCATTGCGGCTGCCGGCGAGATGGATTCTGGATGGAGGATTCATCTCTGGGAGCCCTTCGCCGCCATGCATATCTTCCTGTCCGCCTTCGACGAGGTTCCGGATCCACGGGCCAGCA